>DUOH01000045.1 GCA_012838955.1 Bacillota bacterium
ATCTGGCAAAGTACTTGCCCTAGTAAACACACCCAAGATCATACCTTCATTCATGACAATTGCTTCAGCATTATATAAGCCCGCATAATTCGATCCTCTACCTTCATATCTAAACTCATTCTTGCCAAAGCCCCAATCATTATGAGCGCTTATTACTGCTGAATCAAATATTCCCTTTACTTGTTCTAAACTTAATCCCGGGTTGTTTTCCAAGAAGGCTTTAATATTACCTTCCATGGCATGGAAATATGATAACTTTTCATCTCCGATGAGCGCTTTTTGTACAATAGTAGAAGCAAACGATGATCGCTTGAGAGCCTGTTGTCCTTCGGTATTTGTGAAAACATAATTAGTGGTATTATTTTCATTAAATTGATAATTAATTCCTTTTTCTTCTAAATAAGCCTTGAAAGCTTCTTCATTCATTCCAGCATAAGACTCTAAAAACTTATTCCATTTGATATTATGATATGTGCCAACAAATACTCTAAAAACACTAAAGGTCCCTATAAGCTCACCAGTTTCAGGTGAGATATATGTTATGCTGGTTGATAAGACATTTGACCAATTCACGCTGACATTCCAATACCCACTCGGATCCACAAACATCATGGGGTTGTTAAACCCATAAACATATAGCGTAGGATCATCCTCCACCGGATCCTGGGAGATAAACCTCCCAATCCCCGCATCATACCACCGGGCGTTAAAGTAATACAGTTCAACATCGGCATCCCAATCCTTGCCCGTAAAGCCGGAATCATCCTCGGCCGGGTCGCGGTTGGTCTCATCATAGAGATCAACATTTATTCTCTCCCCAAAGGGAGTGAAGTCCCTCTCCACCACGATGTTACCATCTTCATCCGTCACGACCAAGGCCGAACCCAAGTGGTCGTTGTGGTAGAAATATTTCTTCCCGTTACCGCCAATCACCCCGTCCACCCGGGCGAAGTGTTGTCCGCCGACATATATGAAGGAATACTCCGAACTGCTGGAAAACTCCTTCCTGTACCCCACTTCTCCGTTTAGGAGCGGCACGTAATGGATCTTCCCTTTACTGCCTACCTTCTCCACACGAAAACCGTTGGGATCGTAGGTGTAAGTGCTGACCACTTCTCCGTTCTTCTTGACTTCTTCCAGTTGGTTCAATAGATCGTATGTATATTCCCACCTGATCACGGTCTCTTCTTTGGTGACCACCTTGACGGTAAGGTTGCCGTTGGGGTCATACTCATAGTCCACCCGTTCTGTCCCGTCTGCTTTCTCCTTGGACTTTAGCCGGTTGGAGTTGGGGTAGTAGGTATAGGTGTATCCGTACTCTTTTCGTAACAGGATCCTCTCCGTGGTCCTGTTCCCCATAGCGTCATAGGCATAGCTCTCTGTCCTCGTAACCAGCTTTTGATAAACGGTTACCAGTTGCTCCGGGGTGTTGAAAAACTCCGCCCGGTCGACGGGTAGTTGCCACAGGTCCAGATCGTCGTAGTTACAGTGGACCTTGAGCATACTGGCCTTGAGCACAGGGTTGAATTTGATAATGATCCGGCCCTGCTCGTCCTTACTTCCCGTCCAGGCGCTGCGCTCCAGTTTGGTGTAGAAGAAGTCGGTCTCCCATCGCTTGTAGTAGATTTCGATCTGTTCCACCGGTACTCTGTGCCGGGCCCGAGCCGGAACCAACTCGATCCTGGAGACGTTCTCCGCTTCCGTGCGCAGGTTAAAAATGAGGCTGCGGGCGGAGTAATCCAGTTTGATCTCTGTCTGATCAGTGACGTCTTCCTCCGGTTCCTTTTCCCCATGATAGTCTTGGTCCGCCTGGCCGATGTTCATGTCGTCCTTGGTGAAGCTGTCTTCAAAGGCCCCGTAGATGGTGGCTCTTTGCAGACGGTTCAGTTCGTCATAGACATAGGTGTTATCGTTCCTCCGTACGATGTTGTTGGCTTTGTCATAGTCATAGGTAAGGCGCAAGACTTCATTTCCGTTGGCGCCGGTATACAGCATCTCCCGGAGGCGGCCGTTCTTGTCTCTCCCGCCAAGCTCCGGGATCTCCATGGTGATTCCGTTATCGGTCCTCACCATGCGCAAGGCGCTGTTTTCATCATAGGCCAATCCGGGACTGGCCTTGGTTCCGGCAAAGCCGGGCACGGCCACTACCCGCCCCATCAAGTCGTACTCGTAGGTCAGCCACTCCCGGCTGTTCGGATACAGAATGCCGGTCATCTGCCCCATCTTGTCGTATTGGTATTCCGTGCTGTATTTGACGCCACCCGGCAGTACCTGGGTGACTTTGGTGATCCGGTTGAAGGGATCGGACTCATAGTTTGTATCGGCATTGTTATAGGTTAGCTTTACTCTGCCATTATCAGCCTGTTTGACGTTGCCCACCTGGTCATAGTCGTAGCTCAGATACTGATGTCTGGCTTGGTTCCGCAGATCGGTCCGCACCACTCTGTACAGGTCGTCATAGGTAAAGGTGGTCTCCGTGCCCCGCGGGTCTTTTTTATAGATGGTATTTCCGGCGGCGTCGTAATCAAAGAAGCGTGACTGGCCCAAGGAATCCTCCACTTTCCAGGGCAGGCCTAATTCGTTGGGGTAATACTTTGTCACCAACCCGGTGGGGCTGACGGTCTTGGTCAGTTGCCCCTCCTCATTGTACCAGTTGGTGGTGGTATTGTCCTTGGCGTCAATCACTTGGGATAACAAGTTCAGGTGGTTGTAAACATATTGGGTGGCATTGTGTCTGCCGTCCCGGATGAGGTGTTTATTCCCCCGGTTATCGTATTCATACTCTACGGTATTGCCTTCGGGATAGATCTCAAGGGCCAGGCGGTTTAAAGCGTCGTATCTGTATTCGGTCTTGTTTCCTTTGTTATCGTAGATATAACGTCGGTTGCCCACGCCGTCATATACATACCTGGTGGTGTAGGTCTTCCCGTCCAGAGTTTGGCTCTCTTCCTCCAGCCAGTTCCGTCCGTTGTATTTATAATTAACAACCTGTCCGTTGGCTTTGGTTTCCTGGATACAGTTGCCGTTCCGGTCATAGGCAAAGGTGATCACCGGGTTGTCTCCGGGGTTGTTTGGGTCGGCCGGAGGAGTCTGGTCCGGCAATACTGCTTTGACCAGCCGGTAGAGTTCATCATAGTAATACCAGGCGGTGTAAGAGTTGGGCGCTGCTCCCGGGGCATTTCCCCTGGGGTCGGTCTCACTGATCTTGTTGCCGGCTTTATCATACTGATAGGAAATTGAGCCGCCCATGGCATCCTTCTGCGTGGCCAATAAGCCCTGGGCCGTATAAGTCATCTCCGTGGTCTTTCCGTTCGGATCCACTACTTTGACTTTATTTCCCGCCAGGTCATAATAGGTCTTTGTGCAGGAGGTAACCTTGGAGCCATCCAACTTCGTAAACTCAGTGTGGGTCTCGATCTCCCGGTTTAATTCGTCATAGACGTGGGTGATTACTGTGCCCAGGGGGGAGATCTCTTTGACCAGGTTACCTTCTAAGTCATATTCATACTGATAGACCGGGCTCTTCTCCACCGGCTGCCCGTCCGGGTCATTCAAGACTGCTGCCCGAGGTAAGATCTTACACACCAGTTGGTTGAGATCGTTATACTCAAATCTGGTGGTGATTGTCCCGTCAATCGTCTCCGCGGTCTTGTTCCCCAAGGAGTCGTAGGTATATTGGATTGAAACCTGGTCGGCACTACGGGAACCGGCAATCTCCTCTATGACCCTGTCCACCGGATCCTTCCGAATGATGGTTTCGTTATTATTCTCATCCAGGACAGTCACTTCATTGGTCAGGTCGTTATAGAAATATACCTTACAGGGGTTGAACTCTTCATCCTGGTTGGTCTTGGGATACTCGATCTTGATCAGCCGGTTTTGTTCATCATATTGATATTTCGTAGTGTACATTTCCGCCTTCTCCGGATGGGCGTTCCCTTCCGGGCTGATGATTTCTTTGATGTTCCCGTCATCATCGTAACCCACTTTCACCCGGGAGTAAGCGGTATAGGTCCCGGCCACGCTCTTTTTGAATTTCACCACTTCCACCAGGTGTTCAAAGGAATCATAGATATAGTCGGTCCGGTTGGCCAGTGGATCAATGACCGTAGTGGTCCTGGCGCTGTCCTTGAAAATAACCTGGCGTACCGGGTTGTCACTGCGGAAGCCGCTGCGGTCGATCTCCCCGCTCAAGACGGTTGGCCGGTAAGCCGGATCATCGTTATCATCAGGCAGGACGGTCATGATCTCCCGCCCGATGGTGTCGTATTGATATTCCGTTACGAATCCCCGGGCATCCTTCTCCCAGCGTTTTCTGTAGGTAATGGGGTCATAGCCCAGTTCTTTCAGGACAACATCAGTTTGCACTTTTTGATCGGCGTCCGTCAACTTACTCAAGATCATCTTGGTCAACAAAGCATGCTGATAAGCGGCGGAGTACTCATAGAAAGTCTGCACCCCGGACGGAGAGGTCATGGAGACAATATTGCCGAACTCATCATATTCATACTTTGTTTTAAGAGGCCAAGCATCTCCGGAGCGGACCGCCTTCTCCACCAGATTGCCATTGGGATCATACAGATAAGCGGTCTGTTGTGGTATACACTGCTCACCATTGTAATTGAGGATCAGTTCTCCGGTTTTGGCGTCATGGATGTGTTCCGCCACTGACTGCGCGCCGTAAGGATCGGCGATGACCTCTTCCCTGCGGAACGGCGGGGCGTTGGTATTAGCATAGGTATAAAAGGCTTCCACCTTGGTATGGGAGTTCTTCTGCCAGATGACATTACCCCAGTTGTCATACTTGAATTCTTGGACGGTGTTACGTCCGCCGGTTTGATCAATGACCCTGGTCGGCACAGCCAGTTCTTTATCGAATTCGTCCACCAGGTGCACGGAGATGATCCGTCCGTCTTCACCATAGACCGTCTGCATCTTCAGCATGGAAGTGTCTTGGTCCACACTGTTGGAATAGCGATCAAAAAGCATGTGGATGCGCTTGCGTCCGTCCGGCCGGGACGGGGAGCGGCCTTCGATCACATCACAGGTAAAGACCGTCGGCGGCTCGTCGTCACTATAAGTCAAGTTGTACTCAATGGTTACGTCTTTTGTATAAGCCGAGCCCAGCTCCTGCAGGCGGGTGGCCTTGCAGAATTCGTATCCCATAATACTGTACCCGGCAAATACATCCCCATAACGAACAGCATTGTATTTAGTATAAGTAAGCTGATACTTCCCGCCAAACGGCGTAGTCACGGAATCGAGGTAGTAGACTTCATCGCTTCTCTCCACCGGTAGTAAACTGGTGAAGAGCCCCACCCAGTTTTTGGTGAGAATGTTCGTGACGATACTTAGTAAGCTGACGGTCCTTGCCCCCATGCGCAATTCTTCCCGGGTATAGGTATACCTGGTCTCATGCAAGCCACCGTCCACCACTTTCGTTAGTTCCTGCAGATCGTCATCATAGTAGTAGCGTACGGTCTTGCCTGCGCCGGAAATGGAAGCAATGAAATCACCATCATAAGTAAACTCAATACGGCGCCCCACGGAATCAATGATGTAGTCCAATCTATCATCGCGATCATAATAGAAATTAATCTCACTGGTGCCCAAACGGTTGACGATCCGAACCAGGCGCCCGCTACCGTTCATGTAATATCTGGTCCCGTCCTTCGTGGTCAAGGTATACCCGGTTGTCCGCCAGTCTTCTCCGGTCTTAATCCGAGAATTCGTATAAATATTCCCCACAAATTCCTGGGTTTGCTCCAGGATAAAGTGCTCGCCGGCGTGGCACTCAAAGACTCCGTGGCCTTGCCCGCCCCAGCCGGGACCATTCATGGTCCAATTGATCTTCTTCATCGCCCCGCCCGGCAGATGCACAAACTGTCCGTTCTCATTCTTCTCCACCCAGACGAAGTTCATCCGCCAACCCCGGCCAAAACTGCAACTTCCGGCAGGTTCCGACAGATAGCGGTCGATCCGGGCGCTGATCAAGCTGGCGATGGCGTTGAAATAGGCGTTACCGAAATCAATAAAACCGCAAGCTGCCTGGAAGATGTTTTTTTCGTCGATCCCCCAGTCGGCTTGGGCCAGACCGCTGTCATAAGTACGGGAGATGGTCAGATCAAGCCCGCCCCGGCCCGGCAGAACAAAATCCTTGGCTGTGACGGTGGCCGTCCCGCCGCCATATGAGATACTGACTTGATTATTCTGGTAATATGACTGTCCGGGCGAGATCCCCATGTTACTGATTTGTTCCGGTCCCAGCTGCGGCGCGAGGGAAGCTTGGACTGAAAACAGGGAAAAGTGTTTGGTAAAGAAGTAGACGGTGTCATTCTCCCCGTCCACATAACTCTCGGGGATCACCTCCCAGTTATTAGCCTTGTAATTATAATAATACGCCCGTAGATTACTCTCTTTTAAGATACTGTACTCGTCCTTCAGGTGGTACTTGATGCCGACCAGTACCGGCTGGGCAAATTCCACTCCATTCGCATCCACCGGACCCTCCGGAGTCTGCGCGCTTAAACAGTACACCGGCGAGACATTGAGCGCGTATGATTTTTCCAGTAAGGATGCGGCCTCTACTTGATCGATCTTCGTAATAGTAATCGTTTTGTTCTCCGTCAGAGCGCCACGGGGCGCCACGATCAGTACATCTTCATATTCCACGACCGTCTCGGCTGCCGGCGTAGCCGGAACCTCAGCCAAGCCCGGTTTGACTTGGGGCGTTGATCTTACCGCCCCCACATTACCCGCGCGGTCAACTCCATAAATGGAATATGTATAGTTTTCCAGGGTTTGCACGTCCGTGTCGATGTAGATAAATTCCCCTGCCGGAATTTCCCGGACGCTCTGGTCGCCAAAAGGCGGAACCCTGTTCACCACATACTTGATGATATCTTCATCCCCCTGGTCCCAGCGGAGAATCACTTTGTCGTCTCCAGGCACGGCTTTAAAACCGGGTACCTTTTCCGGTGGTGTCGTGTCAATATATACTTTCACACTACCGGTCGTCTCCCAACCGGCTTGATCCACAGCCTTAACTGTAATCAAATGTTCCCCGTCCGTCTGGGGCGGAAGTTGGTAAGGACTGGTCACCTCTACGTAGGCGCTGCCGTCAATGGACAACAGATAGTGGGCAAGGCCGCTGGTGGCATCGGTAGTTTCAAAGGTTATTACCGGTCGGGGATTACTGGTCCACCCGTCCGGTATGGCTTTTACAGTAAAGGGCAAGGGGGGTTCGGTATCGACTAAGACATTAACGGCGGTTTCCCCACCATTTCCTGCAGTATCCCAAGCTTTAATCGTGACCAGGTTCCAACCTTCAGTCAGGTTGAGTTCGGCAGCAAACTCATCCCCCGCCAAACGAGCTGTTTTTCCGTTCACTGTTACACAAGCCGGGAAGGCATCGGTAATCTTTCCGGAGACGGTGACCACGGCTGAATTGGAGATCCAGCGGTCAGGCGGTTGAGTGACGCGGATTACCGGAGCTATGGTATCCCGCCAAACAGTCAGCGTGGCGCTGGCAGTCTCACCCCGGCTATCCTGTAAGCGGATTTTAAGCTCATTCTCCCCTTCGTGCAGCGGAAGAAAGAGTCTAAAGTTTTCGCCTTCCACCACTGCTGGTTGATCATTGATCCAGACTTTTCGCTCACCCAAACCGTAGGCCTGACCGGTGACAAGGACACCTTCCCCTGCGATCCAGCTACCGTTCAGCGGTGTTTGGATCAGCAACTCAGGCGCGGCGCTGTACCGGACCACTTTTCTGTAAAAAGTCTGAGTAAATCCGTCTTCCGGGGTTTCATTTCCCCCGTTATTCCCTGGTTTTTGATAGACACATTCCACTTTGACCAGGTTAAGTCCGTCAACCAAAGATACTTCCGTGGAGAACCTGCCTTTTTCTTCGGTAATGAGCCGCCCATTGACCTTCACTTGACAATGGGATCTCTTCAGTTCTCCGCTCACCCGGTAAGTGGCGTCAGCCGTAAAAACGGTCTTTTCCGGTTGATCAAGGGAAAGCCAGGGCAATTTATCGATGATCACATGCGCCGAGTCCCGGCCTACTCTACCCTGAGGGTCGACAGCCACCGCTTCCACTAGAGTGTCTTCCCAGGTGTTGATCCCCACAGCGGTCAGGTGAAAACCAAAATAATGACCGATTTGGAACGGTTCCTTTCCGTTGACCATCACTTTGGCCCGGGGATGATCGACAAAGCCGATTAAGTATTTGTCGCTGAGGCGATCCGTATCATAAACTTCATAACCGGAGGGGCGAATCAACTGCACCACCGGGGCACAGTCGGTGACGGGGCTACCCAAAACCCGCACTTCATTGATGTTAACCTGAGACGGGTTGACGATCTTAAGCTGCCGGGCGGTAAAAGGGGTTCTGAACCGCACACAACCCGGGCTGACTATGGCGTCGTCAACCGTAATCCAGTTTCCGTGCTCTTTGTAATAGAGGTTCAACCAAGCGGCCTCGCTGACATATACTGCTACTTCTTCCACTAAGACTTCTCGGTCGAGGTCAAAGACGGCGTCATAGCGCGCGGCGCCACCGGTTAAGACCAACCCGTCAACACCGGGGCTTCCCGGGGATAGTTGCTCTCCCCCTGCTGAAGTAGTCAGCTTCAGGCCGGTTAAAATCCCCGGCTGCGAGTTGATGCGTAGATAATTGGTGTCGTCACTGAGCATCTCCGCACTTAACTTCAGTTTATAAACGGCCTGTCCATTTATGGTCACTGCCTTGGCGGTCGAGTAGGGCCGGCCGTTGAGCTCCACGGCCAGGGACTGCCCGGCCCCGGATTCCGGAGAAACCACAAAATGCAGGGTGCGCGAGAGAGCCTCCTCCGTAACCTCCGCTTTTTTCAGATTGAACTCTCTATTGACCGGGGCGGTCAAGGCTTGGGCGGTCTGCGGTCCCAAAGCAAGATGGCGGTCTCCCGGATAATGGCCGGTTCCCCAGAACTCCACTTCGCTGAGGCCGCCGACGGATTCATATCCGGTCCCTTCCATCACCAAACGGATTTTGGCGGATAAAACCGGATGGGCAAAGACCAGCCGGCGCCAACCCGGTTGGTCTTGTTCCGGCAGATGCCCAATCTCCCGCCAGGAACCGTTCTCCTCTGTTTCCACTCTGAGCGTTCCTCTGGCGTCCTCCGAGTAGAATATATTAATATTGTTGATCGAATGTATGGCGCCCAGATCAAAGACGACTTCGCCCCGGTTGTAGTAAGACGGGCAATCCGGCCAGTTGAAATCGGGATTATTATCGATTTCCAGACCCAAATAAGTTTCCAAGGTTTCGAAGAGCCAATTATTCCCTGAACGATATCTGGGTTTCACCATCCAATATGTATAGGTATTCCCGTCCGTCAAGAACTCCGCCCGGGTAATATAAGAGGTATGCGCGGAGGCTTTCACGGATTGGGGGTTGATCCGGTAAAAGAGTTCCTTGGCATCCTCTCCGATGACTTTCACTTCACGCAGGGCGCAATAGGGCGCGTTGGCGCCGGTCAGGCGGATACGAAGCCGCCCGGTCACTATCCGGTCATAAGACAGGTCCAGCACACCTTCGGGGGGCAGAGATCGGTAGTCGCCGACGATAAACTTCGCCCATTCCTCATCCTGCAGGTACTCTACGGTCAATACAGCGTCATTGGCCAACTCGCCGGAGACCTTGAGCCCGTGAATGAGCGTTTCACCGCCCAGATCTAATTCTACCCATCCTGCGTCCGCTCCGGGCTGGAGCTGCCAGGAAGTGGAGAGATCGTGATCGATCAGATTATATGCTGGATTGCTTAAATTCGTATTCGGAGACGAGATAATCTGGGCAATCGTCTTAAAACTGTATTCTTGTGTTAATCCCACTCCGCTTAAGCAGGTGATCAGGACGAATAACCCCAACAAACCAAGGAAAATTCTACTCTTTTTCCTCATCGGTTTAACCCCCAGTTAAATCAATTTCAGACCGGAGCAATGTTCTATGGGATCTGGAACTGGCAAATCAACAGGTGAGGGTTTTAAGGTCGACGCCGTACGAAATCTCCCATAGAACTAATCAATAGAATTAGTGAAATTAATAAAATTGGTGTAATTAATTAAAGATACTTCAGGCAAAAAGGAGGAAGCAAGAAATAACCGGCTATTTAACTACGGTGTTCTCCTGATTCCGACCCAACGCATTCAATTGCTCGATTCCGATAATCCCTAATTGATCCTCATAATAGTCGACGGCTAGGTTCTTAATAAAGCGGCACTTAATGACCACAGGCGCAGCGCCGTCATCCTCCTTCACTCCGTATACCAGGTTTTCTTGAAGGATACACCCTTTCAGCATGGGGGCGGAGTTCAAGAGGTGAATACCGATGCGGTTACGGGCAAAGAGGCAATCCTCAGCGGTCAGATCGCTCTCCGCCACTACCAACCCGGCGGTAGCCGTATAAATGTGCGCATGGCGCAAGACCGAACCCGGATCAGCGCTGATGAGCCTGATTCCGCCCCAAGCCGTAGTATCCCCGCCGAAGATTACGGGCTGCTCAGCGGTTCCTTCGATCAAGATCCGGCCAAATACGATAATCCGGTATTCACCTAAAAAGTCTATGGTGGTTCCGGCTTTAATTCTTAAGGTGACGCCCGATGGTACAATGATATCGCCGATAATGTCGGCCTCGCCCTCCCAATCCTCATCCAGGGTTAATTCACCGTAAGAGGTATTGGTGACGATGACCTTGGTGGTCACCGGTTCGGACCATTTACCGTCATTGTCCATGACGCTCAGTGTGACCAGATACTCGCCAAGCTCTTGGTAGGTACAGGCCGGCTCCGCTTCCCGGCTGGTTTCTCCGTTTCCGAAGTCCCAGAAATACTCCACAACAGTACCGTCGCTATCCGCCACCTCCGGGGTGAAGGTAATAGTTCCCCCTTTGAATACTCTCCGGTCCGGTCCGGGATTGGCCGTGGGTTTGGCGTTGAGCCTAATGGCTTCGGTTACCATCTCTCCCACATTTCCAGCCAGATCTGTCGGTTGTAGTACCAAGATATAAACCCCTTCAAGCTCTGCCGGTAGAGGAAAGGGATGCAAGTATTCGCCGGAAACAGCAACTCTTTCCGGTTCAGGCTCGTAGCCGTTGGGATAAGTCAGTTTGTATTCAATATGGCCTGCTTCACTGAGCAACCAGGTTAGATCAAGCAAGCCGTCGTTGGTCACAAACTCCTCCACCTCTTTGACTATGGAAACAACCGGTGGAGTCAGATCCACCAGGATCTCTCCGGAATAAGCCACTTCCGACCAAGCGCCAAGGGAGTTTTGGGCCTGGAAGGCGAGGTAGTAAACTCCTCCGTCCACCAGGTCGAATTCGGTCAGGTGGATGGAGCCGGAAGTCCGGTTGGTCAACACCACCGGCGCGTCCTCCAGATCTTGCTTGTTCTGATCCGGTACAAAGCAGAACCGGTAGGCGGCAATCCCTGATTCCGGATCATCGGCCGCCCAGTCAATATGAATTCCGTCTTTTAAATCCTGGCGGTTAATATATGGTGAGACATAAGAAAACTTCGTCACCACAGGAGGGGTGAGTTCCGTCTTAATGGCCTCACTGGTATATACAGGCGACCACAGTCCCGCCCCGTTTTTAGCCATTACGGAGATATAATAGTCATGGTCATTATGTAACGGTAGATCGTCAAGGTAGAAGCTGACCATGGTCTGCTGTGTGCTGATCGACCTCCACCCATCAGTCACATCGGTTCCCCGCCGATAACTGCCTACGGCATAGCGGTATTCTGCGATTCCGGAGACGTCATCCCGGGCTTCCCATTGCAATAGAAAGCGTCGCGGCATTAGGGCCGGGGTATGGATATTGAGAATCTCCGGCGGGGTGGTGTCAATGGAGAATGAGTTGGAGCGTCCAGGATTAGACCAGACAGCGGGGGTATTCTCCGCCAACGCCCGGTTCTGTACACGAACAAAGACGTAGTAAGTCTTTCCGTCTTCCAGCTGCAAACCGGTTAGGGACTGACTGCCGGATAGATCAGCCGCCTGCCACAGTAGATCCTTTCCATTCGGGTCTTCGCCAATGGCGTATTGGGCATCGATGATCCCGGAAGGAGTAGGCGCCGAAGTCCAGTCAAAGACCAGCCTGGTTCCGTCCGTCAGATACCGGCCTTGCACCTTAACGGATTGCACCGCCGGAGGCTTGGAATCCACCATAATCCCATCGCTGGTACTAACCATAGAGACAATTCCCGCTTGATTTACTGCAGAAACGGTAAAGATATACACTTGACCTTCCTCCAAGTTAAGTCCGGTCAAATTGATATGCTCCACACCACCAGAAGACATCACTACTCGATCGCTAAAGACACTGTTTATATCCTCTAATGTCCCCAGGGAAAGACGGTATTCGGCTATACCCGATTCGGCGTCACTGGCCACCATACTTACTTTTAGCTCTGAATTAGACAGAGAGAAATCTCCATAATCCATCACCATAGGCAAGGTGGGGGCTGTAGTATCAACCAAGATCCCGTCGCTGAAGCCGACACTCTCCAATCCCGCATTATTAATCGCCTTGACCGCTAAATAGTATGTTCCACCTTGTAGTAGTTCCAATTCATCAAGTAATACTTCTTTCTCCAAGAGACTACAGTACCACTCTTCACTACCATTGAGTGACTGCTGGGTGGTGAGAGCGTACCAATATTCGCGGATCCCGGATTCCTCATCTTCAATAGGCCATTTCCAGCTGAATTTCAGCCGATCACTTCGATTAGTATAGTTACCTTCATCAATAACTACCGGAGGTTCCGGGGCAGTTCGATCAATAGGAATACGAGTGCTGATCCGCTGTACGGTCAGGCCGGCGCCGTTTTCCACCAATAAGGTTAAGTAACATTGTTGCCTATGGACAAAATCAATCTCTGTTCCATCCGTATCCTGACAGATTAGGTATTGTTTCATATTCCCCAAATTGAGCCAGCCTTTGGTCAAATCGGTTCCTCCCGGTGATGTTCCTGCTCCGATGTAGCACTTGACACCGGATTCAGGATCATTGGCCAGCCAGTTCAAGAGCAATCCACTACCGTTAGAGTATACAGGATAACTAAAATCAATAATCTCCGGTGAGGTCAGGTCTACACAGATTCCATCACTGGTTCCAATTGTAGAGGTGCTCCCACTCTCTAAAACCGCGCGTACGTCACAGAAGTATAAGCGGTTATGTTGAAGCTCCAGTCCGGTAACGATCAAGGAAGTATCCGTTGTCGTACTCCAATCCTTAACAACACCTTCCTCTGAACGGATCCGGTATTCATAAAACCGAATTACTTCCGTGCTTTCCGGAAAGAACCACTCAAAATGTAAGGTTTCTTTTTCAGAAGTAAAGCCGCCATCATCCCGCACAACCGGGCTATCACCGGTAATAACTTTAGTGCCGGTACTAGAAACAGTCGTCACTCCTCCACAAATGTTGACAGCTTTCACAGTAAAATAATAGGTTAGTCCCAGCGGTATGTCGGCATACTGCCGTAGCTCCACAAATTCGGCGGGATACTCAATTGTAAGCCACCCCTCGGAATCGGCGCCCGGTAATCCAGTCGAAAGATCGGTGTCACCCGGGGCGCTGCCGATAGCATACTTCAAACTAGTGACCATTGTATCTTCATCTCTGGCATTAACTTGAGCATAGTATAACTGCTTGTCGTTTTGTGTGGATTTACTCGCTACAGTAAGTACAGGGGCAGAAGTATCAATAATTAAAGGATTTGAATAGACAGTGGTAGTCAAACCGATTCCATTAGTTGCCCGAACGGCCAAATAATAGGCTTTACCGCTGACAGGCGTGATTCCATGCTTTAATTCATCAAGTGAATCAAACCACTGAATGCTTTCTGGATCAATGGATTCAAGATTAACGTCTTCCGTTAGGGCATACTCTAATCCGCTGATCCCGGTATGCGGATCAACGCTCTCAAGTTTTAAGCGCAAGTCATCAAAGCCCGAAAGATAATAGTATCCGTTAAAATACTTTCCTCCGGTTAGTTCCCTAATGTTAACCACCGGTCCGGTATGGTCATATAGGAGCGGAGTGCTTTGGATGATTTCACTTTTTAGACCCAGTCTGTTTTCAGCTTGGATGTATAAATAATAGATCTGGCCGTCCTCAAAATCGCCTATAAAATTATAGTGATAGGTCCCTTGTCGATCCACCAATGTAACGCTTTGCATCTTATTCGGATCATACCAACCGTTAGGGTCAGACCAGGCATATTTGAACTGCTTGATCCCTGTTTCCGGATCTATTCCCTCCCAAACAGCCGGTACTAGGTTAGAGCCTGTCAAAAACTTACCGTTCTTTTCGGGCAGATCAAAACGGACATTATTTGCAATCGGCGGCGTTTGATCAATATAATAGATATGGGAAAAACTGGCGGTATTTCCCGCCTGGTCGATTGCGGTTACAGTAAGAAGGTTTGTTCCCTGGTTATTAATGAGCACTTCACGGAGAGAATCGCCTGATACGCCATTCACTAACAGTTCAGCGATACCGCTGCCATCATCAGTCGCGCTGACTAGCACACGGTGCTCCTCTGCCCAATCAAAACTAATATTATCTACGTTAATCGTGGGCGGAGTAACATCAACTGTGAAGCTAACCGGATCCGTCTCAACTACACCGCCATAACCGTCATCTAGGCGCGCTTTCCAAAAATAGTCTTGACCCTCAATAAGGTTGTTTAAAATTTCATTAGGTAACTCTACATAGGAGATACCATCAGTGCTTAAAAAATACTTAACCTCAATTGGGTCCCCATCAACATCCAGTTGTTTCTGAGGAGTGCTAAAATTGAGTGTGACTCCACTAATATTATTTATATATCCTTTCGGATCCACACCTGTGGGTCTCTTTGGCGCAACATTGGCGACTTGAAGTGGTTCAAGTTCCACTTCGGTAATTTCACCGTTTGAGTTAAAGGTTTGAAGCTTATACTTATATGTGCCGTGTGGAACAAGACCTGTATCTTTATAATAAAGTTCATTAACGCTAATTTCGGCCATGTCACCCCCGCCGGAGTTTTCTACACAAATTAACTTATACTTGGTCGCACCTTCAGCCGGATTAAGCTTTAAGGTAATATAATGTCCATCTTCCGGCGTGTAACCGCTGGTGGTTTCTGTAAGGTTAAGACTACCGGGAGCGGCTTTCGTATAGCCAATGTTTTCAATCCATTCGGACTTATTACCGGCTTGGTCCAGAAGTTGCACACTTATCTTTACAGGCACATTATAGCCTGTAACCGGAAGAGTTATCCTGTTATCGCCGGTTTCAAGATCCTTCAATTCCGAACCATCCCAGTACTTGATGCGATAACCGGCAATGCCGCTTAAGTTGTCAGTTCCACCTCCCCAGCGGAAGTAGACGGAATCGGTTCCACCTTGGTTATAAACACCAAAGTTATCAAGGGCTGGCGGGGTAGTATCCAGGATAATATTACGCTGTATTGAGACCGGCGGTCCCCAAACGCCGACAGTGGCTTGCGCCTCAGTTTGTGTCTGCATGTAAATGGTTTTCTTTCCTTCGCCCGCCGGCAAGGTCAGGTGAATCGAATTCTGCCAATCAGTCACCGGATCCATCCAATTTTTATCATCATATGAAAACCTGACCCGATAGACGTTATAAGCATCATCAATATTAATTGTGACTGAGCGGTCATTAGTAAACCGATTACCACTATTAATCATAAATGTGGCAACCGCTTGTCCCTTATCTACAATCAGAGTCCCTGAAGCTTCAGAGAAACCTTGGAACTCATCTTTAACCTGAACAGTCCAGGTATATTTGCCGTCAGGAAGATTGGTAACTGTTAACGGTTCTTGGTCACTCCGACTTATCGGTCCATATGTATAATCTTCTCCATTATTTGTCTGACCGGAAATTTTATAAGTATAAGTGAGGTCGTCACCATCCTCATCAATTACCTCAAGCAACTTAAAGTTAAGCGTATGATAACTGTAAGTGGTTAAATCTGGAAGGGGCTCCATAGCTACAATCTTGGGCGGATTATTACTTACTGCAACTTCTCTCTCATCCCAAACCACCTTATCCCCGTTTCTAGTATAAACCCGGTAAACATAGGTTTCATGACTACGGGCCGGAAGAGGTTCAAGAAAGCAATAGACTTGTTCTTGAGTACTCTCCGATGATAACCGTTGATGAGCAGGTTCTTGCGCAACATCTGCCGTTTCCAATTCTTTTTCATAATCAAAGGATTGATTTGAAGTTAAAGTAATGCTCGCTTCATCGAAAATATATTCAAAAGTCAAGGCACATTGACAGTAAAACCCATAATCATCATCATCACCAATAGTGTGTTTATTTCTATGATGGCCGGAAAAGTACTTTATCATCACATAAGAATTGGCAGGAATTTCGAAGCTATCACTCCTACTTCCATTGTAGAACTTTTGCCATACTAATTGCTGACCATCGGCTGAAGTCACCTCAAAATATGGATCTCTGTAACATCTATCAATATAATCTTCAATATACAAACTATAATTTACCCGAACTTTACATGGTAATCTTTTTACATCAGTTACTTCATTAATCTGAGCAGATTTATTCTTATCTATAGGGCCACAAATGTAGTACCCGCCACTCGGTCGATTTGCTGGTAGATACATTGTAAAAGTGTTTCCGACACCCGTGTTTTCATGGTGACAATCAAAAATAAGATAATAAGATCCCAAAGGCGGCGGGCTGACAGTAATCGTAACTGGCACGGAACTAGTCACAGCTCCATCATTATCAGTAGCTTTGGCTACCAGAGTGTGGATGCCAACCGGCACATCAGTCCATTCAATTCTGTATGGATTCTGGGTAACCGTACCAAGGTGCGTTTCTCCAACGTAAAAATCAACTTTACTGATATTTCCGTCGTGATCAAAGGCATCAGCTTCGATTGTGATATCCATAGGCCACGTAAACTTCTGACCATTACTTATATTCTTAATGATTACCGTTGGGTGACTGTTTTTAACCGTAATATTTACCGGGGCTGAAACCGTCTCTAAACCACTATCATCTATGGCCCTGGCGGTTAACTGATATTTTCCTGCCGGTACATTACTCCAGGTAAAACTATAAGGACTACCCGTAGCAGAACCGATATATGTTGATCCATTATAAAATAGGACTTTAACAATTCTACCATCTATGTCATAGGCATCCGCGCTTAGGATAATGTCGGCCGGTTGTTCAAAGTCCAGACTATCCGATTGCACCTTCAATGAAACCTGCGGATACCCTATAAGCCCTACCCCCAATTGGGAAGGATCCATGTATCCGGTATCATAGTCCAGCTGCAAACTACCGTCAGCGCCTTTCTTATACCTCTCAACACGCAAATATGAAGCTTCAGCTTTGGAAATCTTCAGTTCCGCTTTTGTTTGGCTTCGCGCTTCTTTCGGCGCTAGTAAAGCAGCTTTTTCGGGGTAAGTATAAAAGAATAAGGTCCGGATGGATTTATTCCCGGAATTATCAATGGCTTCCAAAGTAACTACAACCCTGGCGTTCCACGGCAGATCGGGAATAGAGAATGTGGATTCGTTCTGGGAAAACTCATGAGAACCACCGGGTTTTCCATTAACCGTCCATGATATCTTATTGCTCTGTAGTCCGCTTTCCAAGTCCCGTACTTGACATTCCAAATTGATCGAATTATCGCTACTATCAACCTCTCCTTGAAATTTATCAACTACTGGGGGGGATAAGTCCAAGGTGAAACTATAATTGGACGTAGTATACAAATCAAACCCATCCCAAGCTGCCACCTGACAAAGTATTTCGCTTCCCGGGTCAAAACTAAACTGCCGAATAAAGTAAGGAATATTAATGATACCAGACCCGTCATCCGGCGGATTCAACCAATACTCATATTTATTAGTTGAATTTGTTTGCTCTAAAGTTAATTTATACTCTTTTAGAGGATTTCCGTCCGGATCCGTATAGTTGAAACGAAGACGATGGCTTCCATTGGCGTAGCGGTTTTTAACCGGATTACCCTGGCTATCAACCAGTCCTAAATTTGTTACCTCGCAAATCTTGTTCTTTGGATGATAAAGATCAATCTCCAAAGAACCCCAGCCAGAATTGGGAGCAGAACCACGGCTAACAACCAGCCGATATGGAACTTCCTTTTCAAATTTGAATTTATAGCCGCCGTCAAAATAATCGTAGTAATTTACATCGAATTTCCATTCATGTAAAGTTTGCGTACCTGATATAATCTTTACAGAAGGATAACCCAGACTACTTGGAGACCCGTTTTTTTGAGCTTTAAATTGCATCATCAATTCACCAGAATCACCCGTAGACGGCATGGTGAAAGTTGAGTCAATGATTCCAGGATTACCCCGCATGAAAATACGGCTCTCATAATTAGTGGTCAAGCGAGGAAATCTCAATTCCGCCCAGGTATCTTGGGGGACTACAACTTTATATGTTCCAGCATTTAGATGAAGTGCTCCGTGATCCGATGAGGAGGTAAAGATCGGCATCTCTTCCCCAACTTGATACACTCGAAAGCCTGTTGATAAATGGGAATTACTGGTATAGCTAATGGTCTGTGGATTCTTTATCTCAAAAACCTTCTCCACTTCATTCTTATGGACTTTTGTAGACAAAATGCCTGGCGGTATTTTTTTAAATAAGCGACCGTTATCATCTCCATATGTGATAGATGCCCAGGCTTCGCCATGAAAAGTACCGCCACCGACCTTGTGTTTAGTACGACCGCCGTAAATTACCACTTCATAATAATGTCCGGCAACAAGATCCAGTTCACGGGAGTCGTAATAATCATAAAGTCCACTATAGTCCAAGTATGTTATACCTGCTGTTAAGTCTCTAAAATAACCTCTTGCGTAATCATGTTTACTAAGATGCCCGTGCATATGAGGACCTTTAATTTCCATTTCGCACCTGATTGTCCCATTATTTTCTGGGGCATATAATAGAAAACGCCGCTCAGTTTGGCCATAGCTATATAATTCCCCTACCGAAACTTGAGGATCCACCACAATCGGATATTTTCTGTTTTTATCCTTCAGCCAACCCATATTGAGCACCAGATCACAATAGAGCTGATCGCCTTGACGGTGAAACCTGGTTTCAATCTCTATACAGTTCTCTCTGTTTTCCTTCTCAAACATAAATGATGGGTGAATCGTATAAATAATATTTCCCGAATTGTCAACTAAATTGATGGAGCCTTCAGGTCCATCTTCCGGCCTTAAGTCGCCAAAATCAACTTTAAAGCTTAATACAGGTTTTTCCGGAAGAGAATAAAAGATTAATTCGTCTTTTACACCTCCAGGAAATACTGTATATTCTAGATCACAGTTATCAAAGATCTTGTCATATCTTATTTTATTCTTACTAATCTTGGCAGAACGCTTATGCTGGTGGTCAAGTTGGAAATAAATCCGCTTGCTTTGGTGCTCAAGAACCATACCGCCGTCGGATTTATCGGCAAAATGGGCTTTCACCGTATTCTTATCGACATGATAACGAAAACGGTCTCCCCCATAGTTTTCAGATATTCCTGCATCTTCACTGCCGGTAGCTTTAGATGCTCGAAACAACATAGTCTTCGGCTCGGATTTTTCGTCAACTATATCGGTTTCAATCGGATAGTATTGATTGTCCTCCCCCAAATAATTCAAGGGACATGTAGCAATAAAAGTAACAATTTTACCTTGGTTATCTCTAAAGCTTCGCCGAAATTTGGATCGCTGGTCTACTAATTCATTTTCAGGATCCATCTTTTCGATCGCGGCCTGTAATTCATCAGCAAAATCATTCACTTGTTCTTCACTATCTACCGCCATAACTACCTGAAATAATATTAATAATAAAAGTAACGTCACAACCGCAAAAAGTATACCCTTCCGCATTCTTCTTCCCCCTAGTATGAATTACCCGACTAAAGTAATTCAGAAATGAACAAATTCAGACATCAACAAGTAAGATCATTTAGGCAAAACATTACCATTTCTAAGTTCAAAGAAACTAAGCATGAATATTTTTATGTCCTATTAAATCAATTACACACCATAATCTACTGTTAGTAGAGATTTTTAGATCTATAAAATCGCATCTACCGTCATTATATATTCCTAATATTTTACATATTTATCATTAAGTATATCAAATTGGTTAAAATATATCAATAATTATAATAAGTTGTTTGATTTATGAATTACATTCTAATAATTTATTTAGCAACAATTCATATTTGGGAACTAATTTTAACAGGGTAATTAATTCCAGACAAAGAAAAAACCCCTGTTTAGGGGTTGGTTAGCATTGAAATATACAGTTACTTCATAATAAATAAACCCTGGTATTTCTTCAGTGGCATCCGGAGCAGGAGCCGCCGGAACAGTCGGCGCAAGAACCTCCTGACGCTGAAGAGCGACAGGTGGAGCCGTCAGAGGACTTCACGGCGAAGCCGCAGACGGAAATCAGACGGGTGGTTTCTCCGGAGTGACAGGCCGGGCAGGGGATCTGCTCTGTGCCTAACCGGCAGAGTTCTTCGAATTTTTGACCACAATCCCGGCAAATAAATTCATAGATCGGCATGATCTTCACCTCAATTCTTAGTATGTGGCGGCGGGCGCTTCCTGAAGCAGACAGAGAAGGCGTTTTTTCTTTTTATACATCAGATCATCCACAGAAATTAAGGAAGACCAGATAAAAAAGAAGGGGTCTCCCCCTTCTTTCTTCCTAATGCAGAAAGCCGATGAATAATTGACAGTCCGCGCCTTGAACATCTTTACCTTGGCGGGCTATTAGCGCCTTTTCGCAGCCTTCTACAGGGTACACTTGGTTCAAGCGCGAATTACCGTCACCAAATCGCCGTTTTTGAGCGCTGCGGCGTTGGCTTCGTCCGTGTCAACGTGTAAATCCTTGGCGTATTTGGGACCGACCCGGACCAGAACATTTTCAAAAATAACCGAGCGGGGACCTTCGGTTTTGACACTGATGTAGTCTTTATCCTTCAGACCCAGTTCTTCCGCTTCAGTGGTGTGCAGGTGCAGATGGCGCTGGGCGACGATCACGCCTTCCTTAATATCGATCTTGCCTTTGGGTCCTTCAATTGTAATCCCGGGCGTTCCGGTCAGATCTCCTGAATCGCGCACAGGCGGTTTTACTCCCAGGGCAAAGCAGTCGGTGATGGAGATCTCCACCTGGGTCTGGGGACGAACCGGACCGAGAATTCTTACTTTTTTTATGGAACCTTTGGGCCCGATTAGATCTACAGTTTCTTCCGCGGCGAACTGTCCGGGTTGCGAAAGGTCCTTTTTGAGTGTTAATTGGTGACCGGGGCCGAAGAGCAACTCCAGATCTTCTTGTGACAGGTGAACGTGGCGGTTGGAGATACCTACTGGGACCTTTGCAGACATGTATATGTACCCCTTTCCATAAATAATTATTTTAATTTGACCCAGAAAAAAAACCGGTCTTTCCCGGTATCTCTGGTCAGTAAATGGCAGGGGAGGCAGGACTCGAACCCGCAACCACCGGTTTTGGAGACCGACGCTCTACCAATTGAGCCACTCCCCTGTATTCTCAACAATTTTTATTATAACTCCTAATTATCCCCGTGTCAAGTTTGAGATGGTCAATTCCTCTCTCAGTCTTCTTTAGATATTTACGCCGATGATCCCGCCCAAAGCGCCCAGTAGAGCGGCGATTCCGATCCGGATCAGGGTATTTTGGAAGGTAAGAGGCTGCACGCCCAGGATTTTAGTGAGTAAAAGCATAAAAACCCAATAAACTACGGCCAATATTAATCCGGAGAGCCAACCTTTGGCTTTCAGCTTGGTTCCGGCAATAAACCCTCCCAGCACCACCGCAGCGTAATTAATATATTCATAGACGGTCCGGTCATTATTCATCCAGTCCCACCCAACCATATAAAGGATGGCAAGTAAAGCTATGGCGATGAGCACCAACGCCAGAGAGTATTTCATTCCGGAAAAAACGGATAAAGAGAGTTGGTTCCACCCCACTTGGCTTTGTTCCGATTTAGCCATTGACGGTCACCTCCAGCCTCCATCAGGAAACGCATTTAAAGGCTTTTTTATTTGAATTATATGAACCCGCATCAGGCATTATGTCAGTGGTATAAGCGGTTTGAAAGAAAGCGCTGACCGCTCATCCTGTAAAATCAATGAATAGCAACGGCATTACCTTGATCGCCAAGTACAAATAGGAATAAAAAAGAAAACTCCGACAGTGGTCGGAGTTGGTTTTGTAAATGGTCGGGCCGACAGGATTTGAACCTGCGACACCTAGACCCCCAGTCTAGTGCGCTACCAAGCTGCGCTACGGCCCGTTACTGAAGCAAAACAAATTATATCACCTTTTTTGTCAGGTGTCAATACCAGATCCGAAACTGCAGTAAAACAAAGGTAATCCTGAATGCCGGTGCAGACAAATATCGACCGGAACGGGCAGATTAAAAGAGACTCGGGATCTGCTCCAGACGTGTTTCTTCGCCCACCCGGTACTTTAAGATATCGACTGGTATAACAAAAGGTACAGAGAGCGGTTATGCCCCCTGTACCCTGCGGCTATTCAGCACATTACCGAATTGATCAACGGTAATCTCCAGACGGTGAATGAAGTCGCCGAGTGAGGCGAGTTTGGCCACGCTCTCCAAGTGCATGAACTCATTCAACATGGAATTGAGGATCCCATAGATCTCGTTTAGTTCTTGTTCCCGTTTGCCGAGTCTACCCCGTTCCTTCTCTAACTTCTCCATGAGCAGGTTATTTTCAGCCACCAAGCGATCGATCTCTTTTAAGAGCTTATCTTCGGTCTTTAGGTCGCGTTCCACGGCCAGCAGATGTTCGATGAAGCCTCGCAGATCCAGCTGGTGTCTTTGGGCCGCCTCAATGGCTGTCACCCTCTCTTCCAACTTTTGAATGGCCTCCGGGAGGTGCGCCAGTTGATACAGGAAGGCGGACTTCTTCTCTTCCGGCTCCGGTAGCTCCACAGCTGTGGTAGACAAGGGCTTTTGCTCCTGCTTTTCAGCGGCTGTTCTAGGTGGGACGCTGTCCTCTTCATATAAGTTTGCCCCTGTGCTCTTCTCCGGAATCCGCTCACCCCATTCTTCTGCCCCTTCTCTTCTCTCTTTTAGTTGCTGAGGAGTATAGACCGGTTCTCCCTGGAGAATGGGGGCGTCCGGAATTTTTATCCCGGATTGTTTCAAGACATCCTGTCCGATCCGGAGTAGTTGTTCTTCACGGATCCCTTTCTTCTGCACCAGACGGTAGAAGCGTAATTTCAGCGCAGCCTCACTAATCTTTTTTTGCAGGATACGTTGGAGTTCATTACAGGCCTCGTTTCTGGTTCCACCCAAAACTTGGTGTTTGGCGAAGATCTGCAGGATTAACTGGTCTTCATCATCAGACAAGATCTCCTTTGGGGTCTGTGTTTGGTACTTGGCTCTCATCACCTTGTAATAGTCTGTGTTTGAAATCCCTTTTTCCTTGAGAATACGACAGAATTGACTACGCAAGGCGGAGATTTTCCGCCCGAACCTGCGGGAAAGCTCCTTGCGTAGCTTTGGATTCCACCAATTCTCATAGATCATCTCATTCTCATCATCAGTATAGCGGGGTTTCGACTTCGGCCCGGAACTGACTCGATTGTTTTCATCTTCAAGATAGTCTTTTCTGGCTAGACCACTATCTCTTCTCATCATCATCCCTCCATAATAATGGGTTGTACTCCGAAACCTCGTTCCGGAGTTTATGATTCACACCCTAAAAAACTTGGGCGGCTCTTATATTTTGTTCCTTTACGAAAAGAAATATGCCAAAATGCAGAAAAAAATGCAAAAAAATATCTCCCTTGTTCAGGGAGATATTACGAACGCCAAAAATTGTTTTTAAACGGTTACGGAACCCGGAATATAAAAATTATCCCATTCCCGCAATGATCCGGGTTTTTCCCAGAGGGGACAGCCGATATAATAGTGGAAGAATACTTCAAGTAACTCCGGATCCGTGCTGAACACGGAGAAGGGTCCGGCGAAATAAAGCTGGGCATTGATGACAAATGTTTTTAACTCCGCCGGTGTGGCCTGCCATTCATCTAAATTCAAACGGATTATATCCGCTTGCGATTCTTTACCGGTTTGAGCCAGGCCGAAGAGATCCATGATTTCACCGGCTACCAGGACCTCCCCGGCGTTCACGGGTTTCGCCTCCACGAATTTCACCGGGGTAAAGTCGCCGTTCCAGAAGAACCCTTTGGCTCTTCCGGCCAGAAAAACACCGCTTGCTCCGGTCAGCCGCTGTTCCCCGGGTTCGGCCCTCCGGGAGAAAGCCGGGTCATCCAAGATGCGGCGTAAGGCCTTGATATGCTCCGGGGTGGTACCGCAACAGCCGCCGGCAATCAGCGGCCTGGTCTCAACGAAGAGTTCGCGCATGAGATCGGCAAAAACGTCGGCGGTCAGGTTATAGACAGTCTGCCCCTCTACTACCTGAGGCAATCCGGCGTTGGGCTGGACGATCAAAGGTAAAGCCGTGGAGTCCGCCATCTCTTTGATGAGTGGTCTGATCTCTCCCGGGCCTAGACCGCAGTTGATCCCGCCGACCATCACTCCTAAACCGGCCAGGGTGGCGGCGACCACTTGCGGACTGGCGCCGGAGAGGGTAAAGCCGTTGGCCATAAAGGAGACTTCCGCCATTACCTCCAAACCGCATTTCTTAGCCGCGGTCACCGCGGCCTTTAACTCCCGTAGGTCACTCATGGTTTCCACATTAACCACTTGGATACCGGCGGCTTTCAAGACTTGACACTGCTGGAAAAAGGCCTCCTCGGCCTGATCCTGATCGAGTCCGCCTAAAGGCGCCAGCAGTTCTCCGGTGGGGCCGATGGAACCGACTACTCTGACCTGCCCGGACTCTCCGGCTTCCAGCGCCAATTCGGCAGCCCGCTGATTGACTTCAGTGGTCAGCCCGGTCAAGCCGTTCTTCTCTAAGGTAATGGGGTTACCCCCGAAAGTATTCGTTTCAATCAGATCGGACCCGGCTTCAATATAAGCCAGGTACACTTCACGGACTTTTTCCGGGTGGTGTATATTCATATACTCCGGGGCCTGCCCGGAGGGTAAACCCTTCTTCTGCAGAAGGCTGCCCATACCCCCGTCTAATAAGTAAATCTTCTCCCCGGGGAAAAACCTGTCCACACTCATTCTACTTCCCCCTCTGTTCTTTCTTCCGCCAAATTCACGACTTGTAATTCACCCCAGACCGCCATCTTCTCCCCACAGATCAACAAAGCGCCTGTTACTTGAGGAATAGAGGCGGCAAACTCCGTGGCGGTCTGCAGATCCCGGGGTGTTTGGATCCGGTTGGCCGTCGCTGTAGCCACCGCGTCCGCCAGGACCGGATCGGGTGACAAGATCACAGCGGCATCGGCCCGACCCATACTGAACGAATGACCCACGCGCCCGGCGGAGGTGCACATCCCCATATACTGGTGGCCGTCTTGTTGCGCAGCCGCCATTTGGATCTGCACGCCGATTCTCCACGAAAAGGGAGAGTCCCCGGCGTAGACCGCTACCACCCTGGGTTGGGAGCCGGAGATGAAGAGATCTCCCCCGTTTTCAATCAATAACTCCCTTTCCCCGGCGGCCGCTTTTTCTTCTGCTCCGTTCAGCAAGGCCACACCCACACAGTAATTGATGGCGCCAGCCACGGCGGCCATCGGTCCCACCCCCGCTTGGCGCCCGGCGGTAATCATCCGCGCCACAACCTCCGGGGCTTGCGGGTCGACCGGCCAGGGCTGCAAGGTGGTTAAGAGATCCGGATGCGTATGGATATAACTTTTTATCTGTCGGCGATAGTATTTGACCAGCTGCTCTACGTCCGCCCGGCAGTCCCAGGAGGCTTCGATCCAGAGGTCGGTTTCACCCACTGCCACCCGGAAGCAATGCCTTCCCGGTCTGGAGCGGCGGTAGGTGCGGTAAACATCCTGACGTCCTGTTCCGTTCGGCATCAACTCACACCTAAAAAATTACTTTAATAACGCGCATCGGACAAGCGGTGACGCACAGTTCACAGACGATGCACTTGTCGCGGTCAAAGACCAACCGGTTCTCCTCCCCCAGGCTTAAAGCCCCGGACTTGCAGACCGCAGTGCAGGAACCACAATGGATGCATTCTTCTTCCTGCAAGCTGATCCGCTTGCTCAGGGGTTCAATGGCTACTCCGTGCCGGACCAGAAAGTCCAAACCTTCATCAATCTTCTGTGGAGAACCATTGGAGAGCTCTAGAACAAGGGTTCCTTCTTCTCCCGGAGTAATCTTGGCCTTTAAAATGTTGATGGCCAGGTCAAAATCTTTCACCAGATGATAGGTGAGGGGTTTCTCCGTCAATTCGGGAGGAAAGGTCAGTACGACTCTTTTCTTTGCCATCTAGTCACACCTCCTCCCGGAGCGGTTTAACACCGTCCCGGTACGGCAATTTGGCGACCGGAGCCGTGATAGTAAATTGGCCGTTTTGGATCTTCTCCTTCAATTCGGTCGCGATCTTTCTGGCCTTATACAGGCTGGATAAGGGTGCGGTCGGGATCTTCTTGCCGTTCAGGCAGATCTCCCCGCTGTGCAGTTCGGCGTAGGTCACTCTGCCCAGAGCGGGTCTGGAGCGTCTTTGTACACCGTAATCATAGACTGTGGCGCTGATCTCTTTATTACTGACCGCCACTTGTCGTACCATTTCTTCATCTAATAAGGGGATGGGAATCCCTACCCCCACAAACAGGGAAATTCCGTACTTATGATAGGTGGCCGCGCGTAGATAATCCCGTTTCATCCCACGCAGATCGCCGATGAGAGCCAGGGTTCCTCCACTACTGACCGGGATGCCCAGTTCATTCCGTTCCTGAGCCGGGTTATGCTGGGTGCCCTCCCAGGCCACATAACCCTCGCCGCCGGCCAGCAAGATTTTGGTGCCAATGCCGATCGTGCGGTAGTGCGGATCGTTCAGTAGTGGACTCAATTCTCCGGAAGTGGTGTACGTGGCGTTTCCGTAGTGTGGTAACAAGGTCCCCATGTACGTATGGAAGATGCGGTCCGAGGAGTTTACAGCCACGGCATAATTCTGATAGACGTTACGCGGGTTAAAGAGATAGGCCTGGTTTAAGTCTTCCAACCCCACGTTGGTTTCAATCTCTTTCTTCGGATAGCAATCCGTACCGTAGGAAACCGCTCTTAGTTTTACTTTTTTCCCGGAGATTAAATCCTCAATCACATGAGCCCCGCCATACTCAAGGCCACGAGTCTCAGAACACTCGGTGGCACCGATATAGGCGTCCACAGCGGCGATTCCGGCATAGGCCGGCACATCGTTCAACCAAACCTTCGTCATTCTGATCGGCGGATCGGAATGGCCGAAATTCAGGAAAGCTCCGGAGGAACACATGGGGCCGAAAGTAGCGGTGGTCACCAGGTCCACCTTTTCCAGGACCTTCGCGGGGCCCTCCGCTTCCACCATGGGAATGATCTCCTCCGCAGTGACAACAACTACTTTCCCGGTCTTGATCTTCTCATTGATCTCATCATAGGATTTTGTCATCGGCATTATGCACCTCCCGGACCCATTACCCTTCCTGCTGCAAAGGCGGCGATCTATTGATATAAAAATGAACCCTAAAAGGGTTCGCAGAAAACCGCTACCCCTTCTCATCTTTCAGAGCATACGCTCTGAAAGCATACGCTCTGCAGGAATTGGCACCTTTTAGCCTTTGACCAGCGATTTTGGCCAATGGTTGCCGAGGTATCTTCGGGCCTGTCCCTCCACCTCTCTGGATAAGAAGAGTATAATGGATCCTAATTGATTTATAAAAAATATATTATCATGCAAGCGGTTTGATGTCAATTAACACATCATGAACGTTGCCAGGTTTCTATGTTTCAGAAGCAAGAATGTAACCACCGGTGTTTACGGAAAGGCTCAGCCATTTCGCTTGCACCCCGACCCCGGCAAACGCCTCCTGCATGGCAGCGCCGACCAGGGATACTTTTTCTGCGGGCGTCAAAGCAATAATCGTCGGTCCGGAACCGCTCAAGGCTACACCATAAGCTCCGGCCTGATAAGCCCGGTCCACCACAGTCCAAAAGCCCGGGATGAGAGTGGCACGCTTCTCCTGGTGGAGGCGATCCTCCATGGCGACGCGTAACAGATCGGCGCGCCCGGCAAAACAAGCACCAACAAGAAGCCCGGTATGGGAGAGATTGAAGACCGCATCCGCCAGAGGCACTGTCTTCGGTAGAATACTCCTGGCCGCAGCGGTAGAGACCTTCAGTTCCGGAACGGCCAGGACGACCTTGATCCCCTCGGGAAAGGGAATTTGTAGAGTGGAGATGCGCTCCCCCTCTCCCCGGTAGACAGCGACCAACCCTCCGAAGATGGCTGGAGCCACATTGTCCGGATGCCCTTCCAAGGCTGCGGCCAACTGAAGAAGCTCCGGTTTGGACAAGGGAGAACCCAGGTAGGTGTTGGCTGCAGCCAGGCCGCCCACGATCGCTGAAGCGCTGGAACCGAGGCCTCCCACATCGGGAATGTTATTCCGTAGATGCACTCTGGCCCCTGGCAGTTCCCGGCCTACTTGAGAGTAGACCGCCCGGATGGCTTGGCAGACCAATAGATCCGAGCGGCCGGCCAGCCTGGTGGCGGCGTATCCCTCGGCTGTAACAACCCATTCTTGCTCCGGCGCAAATTCAACGATGTTATATAACTCCAAAGCCAGACCGAGAAAGTCAAACCCCGGCCCCAGATTGGCGCTGGTGGCTGGTACAAGAATTTTTACCATTATGTCCTCCCTGTTCAGTAAATGGGTGTGCCGTTTTCCATGGCAAATTTATGGAAGTCTTCCTTCAACTTTTTAGAGTATGGACCCGGAACACCGTCGGCGATCTTCCGCCCGTCCACTTCCACCACAGGGATTACTTCTGCAGCCGTCCCGGTCAGGAAACACTCATCAGCAACATACACGTCATATCTGGTCAGAGCGCTCTCCTTCACTTCCAACCCGATTTCGGCGGCGAGCTTCATCACTACTCCCCTAGTAATCCCCTTCAACGCGCCGAATGAGGCGGCCGGGGTGACGATGGTCTTGTCTTTGATCACAAAGATGTTATCTCCGGTGCACTCCGCCACATAGCCCTCTTGGTTCAGCATAATGGCTTCGGAGACGCCAGCCAGGTTGGCCTCGATCTTGGCCATGATGTTGTTGAGATAGTTCAAAGATTTGATCATGGGGTTCACGGTTTCCGGCATGTTTCTTCTGGTCGGTACAGTGATTACTTTCAGCCCTTTATCGTAGAGTTCCTGCGGATAGAGGGTAATCTCATCGGCGATAATGATTACAGAAGCTTTGGGGCATTTTCTCGGATCCAGGCCCAGATCGCCGACGCCGCGCGTAACAACTGTCCTAATATAAGCATCTTTCAAATTGTTCCGGCGTAAAGTGGCCAGGTGCGCCTCTTTCATCTCCTCCTTGGTCAGAGGAATCTCCAGCGCGATCACTTTGGCGGAGTCATACAACCGGTTGATGTGTTCATCGAATTGAAAGACCCGCCCGTGGTAGGCTCTGGTGCCTTCAAATACTCCGTCTCCGTACAACAAACCATGGTCAAACACGGAGATCTTAGCCTCTTCTTTGTTATAGAATTTTCCGTCCACATAAATCTGAATACTCATAATGTATCCCCCCAATTATGTAAGGATAATTACAAAACCTAGGTTCAGACCGGTTCAGACCAGGAGCAGGGCTTCGCGTAAAGATGGCGCACTCCAAAGACGGTGTGTCCCGGAAATGCGCCCTACCTGATCTGGTGCAGCATTCAATAGCTTTTATTTTACCATAAAACAACAAAACGAACAAGACAGGCTCCTCCGGAGCCGACCAGGAGAATTACTTGCTTCTCTTGCGCAACCTGCTCATAAAAAAGCCGTCTGCGCCGTTTTCCGACGGAAAGAGCAACAGGCCGGTGGACGACTGGATCAGATCGAACCCGGAGGCGAAATCCGCTTCAATCTCTACAGAAAACTCCGGATGCTTCTGAAGAAACCTCTCGATCTGTTCCTCATCTTCTTCAGCCTCCAAAGAGCAGGTGCTATAGATGAGCCGCCCGCCCGGTTTCAGCAGGGCAGCAGCGTTCTCCAAGAGCTCTTCCTGGAGCAGAAGAAGGTCGGATAGATCCGCGGCTGTCCGACGCCAACGAATATCCGGCCGTCGCCGTAAAACCCCTGTTCCCGTACAAGGCGCATCCAGCAAAACCACGTCCAGTTCCAGGTTATCCCCTCTCCACTCCCGGGCATCCGCGGTCACAGCCGTAATGGAAGTAATCCCCAACCGGGCGGCGTTCTCCTCGATTAGACGAGTCTTGTGCGGATGGTTGTCCAAAGCAAAGATCCGGCCCTCGTCTTTCATTAATTGAGCCAGATGAGTGGTTTTTCCGCCGGGCGCGGCACAGAGATCGACGATAGTCTCTCCAGGTTGCGGAGCGACTAAGTGCGCGACCAGCATCGAGGCTTCGTCTTGGATAAAGTAATATCCTGCGGCAAATAAGGAGTGATCCTGTAAATTCCGGGGAGCGGTGATTAATAACGCCTCCGGCGTTAAAGGAGAGGGGATGACGGTCAAACCGGAAGCAGCGAGTAACTCCTGCAGCCGGTCTCTGGTGATCCGCAGGGTATTTGTTCTAATCATAAAGGGCGCGGGTAGATTATTGATGCGCGCCAGTTCATGCACGCGTTCAATCCCCCACCTACGTATCCACCTTTTGATCAACCATTCCGGATGGGAGTGGACAATAGTCAGATGAGCCAATGGATCGGCTGACATTTGCGGTCGGGAGAGGGTCTCCTTCTCCCGTAAATACCGGCGGAGCACGGCATTTACTAAGCCCGCCAGTTTCCCGCCGACTTCCTGCTTAGCCAGGCTAACGCCTTCGTCCACCACGGCGTACGCAATCTCCGGGGAGACAAGAAGCTGGTACAGGGAGAGACGGAGGATATTCCGGATTTTTCCGGGCAGAACAGAAAGGGGCTTCGCCAAGAGCTGAGCCAAGAGGTGATCAACCAAGGCCAGATGGCGCAAGGTTCCGTAGACCAGCTCGGTGGCAAAACCCCTTTCCCTCTCGTCAGGACGATATTTAAGGAACAACGAATTTAAGATCCGGTTGGCAAAAGCCTCTTTCTCCTCGATGGCAGTCAGGGCGATCAGGGCTAATTCTCTGCCGGTAAAAATCGTATCTTTCCGCTTCATCAGTCACGCCGGGAGCCTCGAAGCAGCAGTAACCTCAAGAGTTGTAAGACGGCCATGGCGGTAGCGGCTAAATAAGTCAAAGCAGCGGCGCTCAACACTTTCCGCGCTCCGCTAACCTCCGCTCCGCGGCTGAGATAGCCGCCACCCTCCAGCATGTGCAAAGCCCGGCTACTGGCGTTGAACTCCACCGGAAGAGTAAACACTTGAAACAAGACAGCAGCGGAGAAGAGAATAATCCCCAAATCCATCAAGAAGACTCCGCCCCTACCCATGAGCAGTCCGATGAAGAAGAGGGGGAAAGCCAGTGATGAGCCGAAACTGGCCACCGGAAAGACGGCGTTTCTGATGTTCAAAGGGATATACTCATTGGCGTGCTGAATGGCGTGGCCGGTCTCATGGGCGGCCACACCCAACGCCGCCAAAGAACGCCCGTGATAAACATCTGGGGACAGCCTTAGAATCCGGCGTCTGGGATCATAGTGGTCACTGAGACGCCCCGGAGTAATCTCCACCGGAACATCATAAAGTTGATTTTTATCCAATAATTCTCTAGCCACTTGGGCTCCAGTCAGATTAGAGGATGCTCTCACCCGTAGATACTTTTCAAAAGTAGACTGTACTTTGAATTGAGCGTATAACGCCAGGATTAGAGCAGGGATAATCAGAATATACGTAGGGTCGTAGAAGAACGGAAACACGGCACATACCTCCTTCAAAACATAGTTGCGCTTAACATTTGTCCGCCTCGACACACTTGACCAGCTCCTGAACGGAGCGAACTATACTATCATTATGTCATAAACAACGACCTTTCATAGGAAAAAGTTCCGAAACACGACCTAAACCGGGTTTTTTTAATCTCAAATTAACATGGTAATAGGAGTAACGAGCAATCCATAGTTGACCACTGAAGAATAATCAGGAAATAAAGCGCATGCCTGCGCCGATCTTTTTACCAGCTAAAAACTGAGCGGCGTTCAATCTTTTCCTGCCCGGGAGTTGCAGTTCATAAAGGAGCAAGACTCCGTCCCCGGTTCTGACCGGGATGCCCTGCTCCCCTTTGCCTGGATCACCGATGGCGCCCGGCGGCGCCTGAGCCAATCCCCAGTCTTCCGTAGAAATCTGGGCGGACCAGATTTTAAGCTGTTCACCGTTGAGGGTGGTCCTGGCGCCGGGCCAGGGATCAAGGGCTCTGATCCGGTTGAACAGCTCCCGGCTGGGACAGGACCAGTCAAGCACCAAGTCTTCATCCGTCAGCTTTCTGGCATATGTAGCTTCCTCGTGGTTTTGCGGAGTCGGGGTGATCCTCCCGACCGCCAACTGATCAAGAGTCTCCACCAACAGAGCGGCGCCGACCTCCGCTAACCGGTCATGCAGAGAGGCGAAGTTATCTTCCTCCCTGATCGGCACAGCCCGGGAAAGCAGCATATCTCCGGTATCCCAACCTTCATCCATCCGCATGGTGGTGACCCCGGTTGTTTCTTCCCCGTTGAGCAAAGCCCATTGAATGGGAGAGGCCCCCCGGTATTTCGGCAATAAAGAAGAATGCAGGTTAATGCAGCCATATGGAGCAAACTCCAACATGACCGTAGGTATTTTCAGTCCGTAAGCCACTACTACCAAAACGTCGGGTTTGCTTGTTTCCAGGAAGCTCATTACCTCCGGATCCGGCAGACGCTGGGGCTGGAAGACCGGGAAACCGTGGCGGAGCGCCACTTCCTTTACAGGAGAGGGAAGCACCTTCATTCCTCGCCCCTTCGGCCGATCCGGCTGGGTTAAGACCCCAACCACCCGGTGGCGGGGGGCGGAGTCCACTAATTTCTCCAAAGAAATCCGGGAAAAGTCCGGCGTGCCCATGAAAACAATCTTCACTTCCACATTCTCCTTCCGGGGCTACTCTGTCAGGTAATCAATATAGAGGATGCCGTCTAAATGGTCAATCTCATGTTGAAAGGCGCGGGCCAACAAGCCTTCGGCTTCATACCGCTTTTCCTTGCCGTCCAGACCTAAGCCGGTCACCGTAACCTTTTTACTCCTGGTCACGTAGGCATTCTTCCCGGGAATACTCAGACAACCTTCAACATCCCTCTCTTCGCCCTCGGCTGAGACTATTTTAGGGTTGATCAAAGGGATCAGACCCTGGCCCACATCTATGACGATGATGCGTTCGGAGACGCCGATCTGGGGAGCGGCCAGACCGGCGCCTTCGGCCTCATACATCGTCTCCGCCATATCATCAATGAGCTTCCGCACCCTTTTAGTAATCTTCCGCACGGGAACGGCCTTTCTGCGCAGAACAGGGTCGGGAAGAGTCACAATTTTTCTAATCACTGAGTACACTCCATTCAGTATTTACTGGCAGACGTCATGTTCTTCAGAAACTGCGAAATAAATTATGATACACAACCTAATTATAGCATGGAAAACGGATTTTCGTCGATGATGATCCGTACGTTGTTGTATTTTTGTCGGCGCACCGCGGAAACGGTCTCCGGGAGCAATCCGTAGAAGTTCGAGATATCCTGCGTCTTGATCAGGGTTTGCCACCGGTAACGATTTTGCACCCTTTCGATGGCCGCAGGAGTGGGGCCGATGACCTTCTCCCCTTCTTCGCCGGTAGAGGTCTCGACTGTAGCAAAAGCTTTTTTTATCTCCGCGGTCACCTCGGCGGCTGCCCGAATCACCGCTTCTTTCTCCGGTCCGGAGAAGACCAGGCGAATCAGGTTGGTGAACGGTGGGAAATCCCCAGCTTGCCTGTACATTAATTCCTTCCGGTAGAATTCGGCCTCATTCTGGTTGACTACTGCGGAGATACTATAATGCCCGGGATTGAAGGTTTGGATATAGACTAGGCCGGGTTTTTCTCCTCTACCCGCCCGCCCCGCGGCCTGGGTCAGAATCTGATAGGTGCGCTCGGCGGACCGGAAATCCGGAAGGCCTAAAGCGGAATCGGCCGCCACTACCCCGACCAGAGTCACTCCGGGCAAATCCAGGCCCTTGGCCACCATTTGGGTGCCGATCAGAATATCAACCTCTCCTTCTACCAGTTGCCGATAGATCCGTTCGTGACTTCCTTTGCGCCCGGTGGTGTCCAAGTCCATCCTGACCATTCTGGCCAGAGGGAAGAGGCTCTGCAGCTCTTCTTCCAAGCGCTGGGTTCCCTTGCCGAAATATCTGATATAATGGGATCGACAATGAGGACAGGTGTCCGGGGGCTTCTCCTTATAACCACAGTAATGACAACGTAAGACATTAGGGCGTTGATGATAAGTTAAAGTGACGTCACAGGACGGACATTTTAGGACCTGGCCGCATTCGCGACAATTAATAAACGTGGCGTACCCGCGGCGGTTCAATAACAGAATCACCTGTTCCCCCCGGCTTAGGGTCTCCTCGATCGCCGCGCGCAGCGGCGGTGAGAGCACGGTAAAGCGTCTGGCCTTAAACTCCGCTCTCAGATCAACCAGGCGAATTTCAGGCAAGGGGCGGTCCATAATCCGCTTGCTCAAGACCAGCCGTGTAATTTCTCCGCTCTCCGCCTCCCAGTAGCTCTCCAGAGACGGAGTGGCGCTGCCGAGAATCAACGGAGAACCGGTCAGCCGCGCGAGCTCTTTCGCTACTGTCCGCGCATGATAGCGGGGGGTCTCTTCTTGTTTATAAGTATATTCGTGTTCCTCATCCATAATAATTAAACCTAGATCCGGCACGGGCGCGAACAAGGCTGATCTGGCGCCAACCACCACCTTTACTTCTCCCCGTTTAATCCGCCACCACTGATCAAACCTTTCTCCTGCCGAGAGACTGCTGTGTAAAATGGCCACCTCATCTCCGAATCTAGCCCGCACCCTCTGTACGGTCTGGGGAGTAAGGGAGATCTCCGGCACCAGATAGATGGCTTCCCGCCCTTTCCTCAGAGTTTCCTCGATGGCCTGTAAGTAGACTTCCGTCTTCCCGCTACCGGTCACGCCGTGTAATAAAAAGGTGTGCGCCTCATTCTTCCGCAAGGCCACGGTGATCGCCTGTAGAGCCTCCTCTTGCTCCGTATTGAGCTGATGAGAGTCTTGCCGCCCGCAGTGACCATGTTGAAGTAAAGGATTTCTCTCCACAGTCAGGAAGGTCTTGAGTAACAGACCTTTCTTGCAGAGTGTCTCCGGAACACCGGCGGAGACTCCGGTAGCGGAGAGGAGTTCGGTGGCGGCCACTTCCTTTGCTGCCGCCGCCAAGTAAGTATAGACCCGTGCTTGTTTTAGAGTTAATTTTAAATCGGAAACAGTCAACGAAGGATCTCGCAAGGTATAAGCCATTACTTTTTTTGCAGTAATCTCCGGCTTCTTCGGCAACCACCTGGTGCTCACCAGTTTATCCCGGACCAATTTCGCCAGAACCTGCTGTTCCGCCCGGTCCACTTGGGGGATTTTGGTAAACTCTGCGGTAACTGCCTGTACTTTAGCCTGCAGTCGCCGGTATAGATCAGGGGAGAGCGAGAGTCCTGCCAGATACTCTTCGATCTCCGCCCGGCCGACCTCGGCCCGCCAACATTTTTCTGTAGCCACTTTTAAGCCGGGAGGCAAAAAAAGATGGAGCAGATCCAGGCGCCTACAGAAGAAGGTCCGCGCCATCCAATCGATGAGATGCCGTTGCAAATCATTAAAGATCGGTTCTTCATCCAGGGTCTCATGGACTTCCTTGAGGGCCGCCGGAGCTGCGGAAGTCGAAGCATGCGCCCAGACAATGGCTTCTGCTCTTTGCCCGCCGAAGGGCGCCAGGATCCGCATACCGGGAGCGGGAACTTCGTCCCACTCCGGGGGGATCAGATAATCATAGAGGCGATCGTCAGGAAGCTGGGGCAGGTTCACCACTGCCTTGACGATCCGTGCCGTGCCGTCACTTTTGCAGTTCATCCTCATCCTCCAGCAAGGATTGATGATTTAACCTCCGGAGAATAGCGGAGTTTATCTCCTTGGCCACCTCTTCTTTGGATAAAAGGGGGAGTTCTCTGCTTTCCTCCGCCGTCAACATGGTGACTTTATTGGTCAACCCGGCAAAACCGGCGCCTTCGTCCCGGAGATTATTGGCGATGACCAGATCCCCGCGCTTACTGACCAGTTTAGCCCGGGCGTTCTTCAGTAAATCCTCAGTCTCCGCGGCAAAGATGACCAAGAAACGGTGGCCCTTGATCTCCCCCAGCTTCTTGGCGATATCAGGGTTGGGGAGCAAGGACAAGGCCTGCAGTTTCTCGGCGGTGGCTCCGGTCTTCTTCACCTTCTCCGGAAAGACGGTCTCCGGACGAAAATCAGCCGGAGCAGCTGACATAATAAAAATATCATACTTTTCATACTCAGCCATTACTTGCTCATAAAGTTCCAGAGTAGACCGGATGAAAATCCGCTTTACCCCGACCGGGGCCGGCAGTTCAGTCGGTCCGGAGATGAGGGTAACTTCAGCCCCCCGACGATAGGCGTCTTGAGCCAGGGCATAACCCATCCGGCCGGAGGAGGCGTTACTGATGAAGCGGACCGGATCTATGTACTCCCTGGTTGGGCCGGCTGTAATCAATACTTTCTTCCCGGCCAGGTCCTGCGGGGTCAAGAGTCTAAGGATCTCTTCCTCAATCACTTCCAAACCGGGCAGGCGTCCGGCGCCCACTTCACCGCAGAGCATCTCCCCTGATTCGCTCGGTAATACCCGGTAGCCGAGTTCCCGCAGGACGGATAAGTTCTTCTGGACAACCGGGTTGTTATACATGGCGCTATTCATGGCCGGACCAAGCAGGACAGGGGCTTCGGTCGCCATCACCGTGGTACTCAATAAATCATCCGCGATTCCGGAGGCGATTTTGCCGATGATATTGGCGGTAGCCGGGATGATGGCCAAAAGATCCGCTTTCCGCGCCAAAGAGATATGGGCCACCCTCCACTGGCTGGGATGAGAAAACATCTCAAGATGAACAGGGTTCTCCGATACCTCCTTGAAGGTCAGAGGGGTAATAAACTCCTGGGCGGATTTGGTCATCACCACCTCAACATTGAGACCGCGCTTTTTCAATCTGCGGATTAGGTCCGGAACCTTATAGATGGCTATACCCCCGGTCACTCCCAGTACTACGGTTTTGTTTGCGTATGAGTATGGCATGGGAATACACTCCTCGTTGCTCGTTGTGTAAGTTTGCCGTTGATGGCTTTCTTCTCGTTGCTCGGCGCTCGTTGTGTAGGTTTGCTGTTGATGTTCTTCTACTCGATGCTTGTTGCTCGTCTCCGGTAATTTTTTGCGTAGTAAAATTACCTACGCGCATGGATTGCGCGCCTCGTTACTCGTTTTGTTCGCGTGCCTTTGAGATGGTTTTCTGCTCGTTGTTGGTCGTTCGTGGTGGATACGCGCCTTCGGTGACAAACTCCGGCTTTAGTGCGCGCAGAATAAGAGAAGCATTTGGCGTGACTCGACGGTGTCCTATACCACTATGATTCTTCTTTCTTGCTCATTCTTTGGTTATTTCTCTGCCCGGCAACTGGCAGACACGTACAAAGCCTGTGAGGTAATATGTAGGTTGATCTTTTATATTCTTCTCTTCTTCACCGCCCGTTACCTCCCACTTGACAAAAAAACAAAGTAAAATCAGATGATCCTACCAACCACCAGCTAAAACTTGAACGGCTGTCTTACACAACGAGCGATCAGCAACAAATCTCCGAACTACAACTTAACAAAGACCCTCATCCAATACGAGCGACGAGTTACGAGCCACCAGCCTCGAGATAATAAATCTCCCGGCGCCTTACGGTACCGGGAGACGGGGATACTCTAAGTAATAGGTTCTCTCTCGCCCGCTCGCGCGGGCACAAGAACTATCTAATTTATATTTTTCATATTTTATTGTTTGTTTTCAACAATAACTTTTCCTTCGGCAATGTCAACAAGGGCCAAGGAGACAGCTTTCAGAGCCTGATCTTGACACTCGCTGTCCTCTTTATGCTCATCGATAATCTGGCGAGCGCGTTTGGCGGCCGCCACTACCAAAGTATACTTACTGTCAACTTTGTCCAAAAGATCTTCAAGAGAAGGGGTTATCATGAAAATACAGGCCTCCTTAAACAAAAGCAAGGTTTTTCTGTAGTGTATCTTCCTTTGCTCTCTTCCCAACAACACCTAAACAATGTGAAGTGATTTTATGATTTTTCCCTATAGAATCGGTTTTATGCTGAAACCGGTCTGCTGGTCTGAAGCTAATGAACGGCAAAGGATGGGAGAATGAAAACACTCTAGCTTTTTATAGTAATAACACCATATTCATATTTTGTCAAGCTTAAAATCCTTCAATAAATCTTGCCAATAACCCCGTGACACTCTTGATTCTTCTGCAGAAATGATGGCCTCCACCCTACGGCAGGCTTCTGTAATCTCGTCATTCACCACAACGTAATCGTAGTTACCGACAGCTGATAATTCTTGTTTTATGTAGCTTAATCGTTTCTCAATCGCGGTCGGATCTTCGGTCCGGCGTCCCAATAATCGTTCTTTTAAAACCTGGAAAGATGGAGGGAATAAGAAGATTTGAATTGAACCCGAATAATTTCTGCGAATCTGTGCCGCACCTTGAATATCCACATCTAATAGGACATGTGTTCCGTTCTGTAAATGATGCTCTACGGTCTTCCTAGGCGTGCCGTAATAGCAATCATAAACCCGCGCCCATTCCAAAAATCCCCCGGCTTCGATCTGCTTTTCAAACTCCTCTTCAGTCAGGAAAAAGTAATTAACCCCATCTCTTTCATTACCACGCGGAGCGCGCGTAGTGGCGGAGATGGAGTAGACAATATCCGGTCGACGCTTCAAGACTTGGTTCAGAATGGTGTTTTTCCCGACACCGGAGGGTCCAGAGATGACAAATAATAATCCTTGCTGCGTTTTGGCTTTCACTCTTCCGAATCCACCTGCGTTTCCTTACTGGTCAGTCGATGCGCTACTGTCTCAGGTTGCACAGCGGACAAAATCACATGGTCGCTGTCGGCAATGATTACAGCACGGGTGCGGCGCCCATAAGTAGCGTCAATCAGCATCCCGCGCTCACGACTTTCCTGGATGATCCGTTTGATAGGCGCTGATTCCGGACTTACTATGGCTACAATTCGATTTGCAGCAACAATATTACCAAAACCTATATTGATTAGTTTAATCTCCATCCGGAGTGGAAGCCTCCTTCCTAATGGTCGCCGAGTCGCTGAATCAATGCTTGTTTTTGGCGAACACCCAACCCTTGGATGCGCCGGGTTTCATCGATTCCTATCTCGTTCATGATCTTCCTGGTGCGTACCTTTCCGATCCGGGGAAGGGACTCTAGAAGATAGGCCACGCGCATCTTGGCGATGACATCATCGTCCACTTTTTCCAAAATATCCCGAATACTCTTCTTCCCTGCTTTCAGTTCTTGACGAATCTTGGCCCGCTCACTTCTGACTCGCTGTGCTTTCTTCAAAGCCATTCTCTTCTCTTCAATGGACAATTGCGGTAACGGCATATTTTCACCTCCTATTCAATATTTTGAACCTGTTCGCGTATTTTTTCAATTTCTGCTTTTATTTCCACAATATTATGAGAGATAGTCAACTCCGTTGCTTTGGAGGCAATGGTATTCGCCTCTCTATGCAATTCCTGAGTTAAAAAATCAAGTTTGCGCCCGATTGGTTTCGTCATCTTTAAAGTGTCCGCGAATTGGCGCAGATGGCTCCGAAATCTGACAATCTCTTCTGTAATGGCGGAACGGTCTACATATAACAGGATTTCTGCAGCCAGTCTATGTTCATCAATGACCTCCGTGGCTTCGGGGGATAGTTCCTGCAGGCGCTGGATGATTTTATCCCGGTACAACCCTGGTAGTTCATGGGCGATGGAGGCGATCTTCTCAATCTCCCTTTCTAGTTTAGCAATTCTCTTCGCTAAATCCCCGGAGATAATCTCTCCTTCTTTCTCCCGCATGGCCAGTAGTTCCCGGGCAGCCTGCTCCAGGCCACGTAAAACGGCATCTTTAACGTTCTCTCGATTCTCTTCCGGTTCTGCGCAGATAAACAGATCCGGAATACGCAGAAGATCCTCAAGGTGAATTCGTCCAGGAACCTTATATTCTCTTTTTATCTGTTCAAGACCGGAAAGATACTCTTGGAGCAGCGACTTATTTAGCGTAACAGAAGATTCCGCTTCTCCAGTGTGCTTCTTGAGCTGAATATAGACATCAATCTTTCCTCTATTAAAAAATCTCTTCAGTAGCTTAGCGCAGTGTTCTTCTAACCAGAAATAGCTCTTGGGTAAATGAAAGTATATGTCCAGAAACCGATGATTTACACTGCGCAGTTCGATGGTGACGGCATAGTCCCCTTGCTTGTCCAGACACCTACCATACCCGGTCATGCTGAATGGCATATAGTTTCTCCTTATTATTTTACTATTACTAAAATGAAGATGCCCCGCATACTAATTCATAATATTCTCAATAATATAATGTGTCGTAAATCATGGTATATATTCCACTCCAGCCAGAAAAATCCTCTTTTTTTAGGATAATTTTCGCGAAATAACTCATCAATGCAGAAATGCAGTCGGCCTTTCCCCGTTGGATCAGGTGTTTTTCTTTGATCTGCTCTGTGTTTGACTGTGTAGGCAGACGCCCGGAAGACGTTCTTTTCCCAATCCACCACTGAGTCTTTCTTTACTTCTTCTTCGCCGGAAACGCGGGGGTGAAAGTGTTTTCAGGAACTTTCACGAAAACTCCTCGTTTAAGTGTAAATAGAATAAGTATTCCTGGTCAGGGTGGGCGTTTATGACCCAGTCAGCACCTACGAAATACTTACTCGGTTCTTATGAAAATGTTTAAATCAAAGGAGGATTAAGATGCGCAAATTCAATTTTAAATCCGTGCTTCCTTTTGTAATTGTAGCGGCAGTTGCTTGTCTCCTCTCTTCCGCCGTAGTCTTGACTTTTTATGAAGGCCGGGGAGTACCGGCACCCGCAGCTTCCACTGTAGACGGTGGCGAGCCCAAGTTCGAAAAGGCCGTCTTTAATCTAAAAAACGACTCCTGGAGAGACGCGATTATTAATGTCAATAAAAAAGTGGCGCCTGCCGTAGTCTATATCGACACCGTCAGGACAGTAAAATATCAACCGCAGATCCCAGGCATCTTCCGGGATTTCTTCGGGCCCAACTTTTTTGAAGGGTTTACCCCCAGAGAATATAAACAGGAAGGAACGGGATCCGGCTTTATTTTCCGAGCGGACGGGTATGTCTTAACAAACTACCATGTGATTGAAGGCGCTGATCAAATCACGGTCAATTTAAAAAGCGGCAAAAAATACCAGGCCGAAGTCATCGGGAAAGACGAAAAATATGATCTGGCCATCTTGAAGATTAAAGCCAAGAACCTGCCCTACCTTGAGTTGGGGGACTCCGACGCTATTCAAATCGGTCAATGGGTAGTGGCCATCGGCAATCCCTACGGCTTGCATGAGACGGTTACTACCGGGATTATCAGTGCTTTAAACCGGAATCTGAAAAGCGTAAACGAGAGCACCCTGATTCAAACGGATGCCGCGATTAATCCGGGAAATAGCGGCGGACCTTTGGTTGATCTGGAGGGAAAGGTGATCGGGATCAATGAAGCCATCCTCTCCAATGCGCAGGGTATCGGTTTTGCTATCCCCATCAATCTGGTCAAAGAAAACCTGGAGGAGTTGTTGGAGAAAGGCAAGATTACCAGACCGGCGGTTCCGGGGCTAGGTATCTTGATGCTTCCCCTCAGCCAAGATGTAATCGACTACTTCGGTTTGAACACCGACTCCGGAGTACTGGTCTATCAAGTGAATAAAAACAGCCCGGCGGCAAAAGCAGGTTTGAGGCCGCAAGATATCATCCTGGAACTCGATCGGCAACCGGTGGAATCCCCGGAGAAACTCAAAGAAATGATCACCAGTAAAAAGGTGGGCGACGTAGTTACCTTATTAATCTGGCGAAAAGATGGCTACAAGACCATTAAAGCCACTTTGGGTACTTTGGAAGAATAACTTCGGGAAGACTGATTTTGAAAAAACAAGTAATCTGTAGGATCCTTGCAGAAAAGAATGGTAGAACCTGCTCTTTGACAATGATCGATGCAAACGGTAAAATGATTATGGTAAAAAGCCATAAGAATTGACTCAAATTACTCGTGAAGGCGAATGCAATTCCGCTCAATTCGGGGCGTAGGAGGAATCCCCTGTAGGAAGGAGGACCTGAAATGGAACAAACCCAGCCCCTAACTCTTACCCAGTCTGCCTCCTCCAGATGGGAAGAGTTTGAAAAAGAAGTCGCTGACCATGAAAAAGCCCTTTATCACTTTGCTTACCGGTTATGCGGAAACCCGGAAGATGCCCAAGACCTGTTACAAGAAGGACTCCTGAAGGCCTACCGCTCCTATAATAGATTTAAAAAAGGAACATCCTTTGACCGTTGGGTCTTTCAGATCATTTACCGTTCTTTTGTCGATCTTTATCGCAAGAAGAAGAGGCGGCCTTTTGTCTCATCCTTAAATGAGACTTCACCCCATTTTGAACAGGAAAAACCACCGGAAGTACCGGATTATAGCGCCCTGCCCGAAGAGATGGCCCTAAAGCAAGAATTAGGAGCGATCATTCAAAAATCCTTGTTAAAACTACCGAATGAATTCCGTGCCGCTGTTATTCTCTGTGATGTTCAAGGTTTTTCTTATGAAGAAATCAGCCAGATTCTCCAATGTTCCCTAGGAACGGTCCGTTCACGGATCCACCGGGGGCGTCGACTGCTTAGAGAGTTACTCAGACCATATCTTATAGGAGAAAGAAGAGGTGGATGAAGAATGAATTGCCAAAAGGTACAAAGTCTTCTCTCCGCCTACCTCGACCAAGAGCTCACTACCGAGGAACGACGGATCATCAGACAACATCTTTTTACCTGCCGGACCTGTAGTCTGGAATATGAATCCCTTTCCTTACTCAAGAGTTCGTTGGGAAGTCTGGAGGCTCCAGCGGAACCAAAAGATCTGCTCTCCAAAATTCTGGTGGCTCAGGGTGATTCCGCATCAGCCATTGCCCTGTCGAGAATAGCGTTTAACCCATGGGCCTTCGGGAAGAGATTTGTAATGGCCGCTGCCTGTGTCTTCCTGTTCTTAGGCGCCGCACTATGGTTATTTCCAACGCCTAAGTCTAATCCGATGATGACCAATGCGACTCCGCAAACTCTCAGGCCCACTTCGGAACAGGTCATCATGGTTAGGCATATGGATAAAGAAGAAGATTCCGCTCCTGAAGACCTAAAGCAAGAGATGAAACCATCCGGTCCGCAGCACCCATTACTTATGGGCATTCCGGTTTCCAGGTAAAGGCGCGTCTTGGTTTCATCCCAGACGCGAAGCCCTGTCAATCTTGTCACCGAAGATCGTTTCATCCCTGACGCGAAGTAGAAGCTTTAAGGCGACGCCGGATTTAAGAAGGCGACGGGCAGTTCCTGAGCGCAAGATGAAAAAAAGCACCAACCCTGTACCTTACGCATATGATGACCACGTAAAGAAGTGAGGGAGGTTGGTGCTTTTGCGTCGGTCCGTCATCTATCCTTACCCTGCCGTGCAATACATTCCCCTTAGCTTACAGGTTTTATACCATAAAGAACCGGTGAAGACGGAACCCTTTATTCTGATCGGCGCCGAGATCGGTCATAACTTGCCCCGGCTCAGCCAGGAATATACCTTGAATCTTCCCCCTCTCACCAATCATGGGAATAAACTGTTAATCTTAGCCGGAGGCCTCCATTTTCGCACCGCAAAATACCGGGGGTATTATGCCACCATTAGTGGAACCAGACACTCATCAATCAGCCTTTACCAACTGCCTACCCAATACTTTTATAAAGACACAGTGGTTTTTGAGGTTAAAGACGAAGACGGTCGGGTAATAGTTTCCAAAATAATCCATTTCGATCTGAAGAAAACAAAATTCTGATGAGCATTAGATCTGAAGATAAAAGATCTTAATAGTATATACATGTCTCACTACTGTAGTGAGACTTTTTGTTTAACAATAACCGTCATCCCTTGAGAATACCAGCGGATAATAGTATAATACAAGAAAAAATACATAGGAGCGGGTTTAAATGCAGAATAGAGTCTTTAACTTTTACGCTGGTCCGGCTACTCTTCCCCTTCCCGTACTGGAAGAGGCGCAAAGAGATTTATTAAACTTTAACTCCACCGGTATGTCGGTCCTGGAAATTAGTCACCGGGCTAAAGCCTATGATGAGATACATCACGAAACGGAAGCAAGACTAAAAAAGCTCTTAAAGATAGGCGCCGACTTTCGAGTGCTTTTTCTCCAGGGTGGAGCCAGTACCCAGTTTGCTATGGTGCCGATGAATTTCCTGACTTCAGAGAAGAAAGCGGACTATATCATCACCGGCGCGTGGGCAAAAAAGGCCATGAAAGAAGCGGTCCGTTTTGGCCAGGTCAATATGGCCGCTTCCACTGAGGAAGAGAACTTCAAACGCGTTCCCAACCCGGAAGAACTAAAGCTCTCCTCAGACGCAGCTTATGTCCATCTCACCAGTAATAATACGATCTTTGGCACCCAGTGGCAAAGTTTTCCTGATTTCGGGGACATACCCATTGTGGCGGATATGTCCAGTGATATCCTGTCTCGGCCTTTTAACGCGCAGAAATTTGGGTTAATCTATGCAGGCGCTCAAAAGAATCTGGCGCCGGCCGGCGTGACCGTAGTGATCATTCGCCAAGATTTCGCGGAAACCGCAAACGCGGATCTGCCGACCATGCTGAAGTATGAGACACATCTGAAATCCGATTCACTATATAATACTCCGCCCTCATTCAATATCTATCTGCTGAATCTCGTTCTGAAATGGTTGGAAAACAACGGTGGGCTGGAGGAGATGGCTAAAAAGAATCAGGAGAAAGCCGGACTCATCTACGAAGAAATAGATGACAGCGCCGGATATTACCGGGGACATGCTGAAGCGGGAAGTCGCTCCTTGATGAATATCACCTTCCGTCTGCCCAATGAGGAGTTGGAAAAGAAGTTTATTGCCGAATCCACGGAGAAAGGCTTGATTGGACTGAAAGGTCATCGTTCGGTTGGCGGGTTGCGCGCCTCCGTATACAACGCCATGCCTTTAGAAGGAGCTAAGGCCTTGGCCGCCTTCATGCGCGATTTCAGAAGAAACAATAAGTAGTTAAAGACAGACCGTTCAGAGAGAGAGAGGGCTGTTCCTAATGGAACAGCCTTTTCTTTCATTGATCCGTAATACCGGATCAGTCTGTGCAATTGTCTTTCGTAAAAAATCTCTTTTCTAATTTAATCTTTGGATCATAACAGCCTAAGTATGACCCATCCTTTGCCACCACGCCACTCTCTCCCGCAATTATAAAAAAAGAGCAACCGGTCTCCGGATTACGCTCTCTTTCTTACATTCTATGATCTGCTGAGCAAATTCAACTTCACCAAAGAAGTTACTCTTTTCCACTGGTTAAGGCCCCGTGTTTGGTGAGAATTTCGGCTCTGCCCCGAATCTTCATGGCGGAAGTGGTCTTGGTGAACTGCACCAACATCACCTCGCCCTGATCCAATTTTTCCGTATGATGAAACTTGGTCTCTTTCCCACGGGTCAAACCGATTAAAGTCACCCCGTCCTCTAGCGCCTTTACTATAATGTAATCTCCAAAAACCTCGTCCTCATAAAAGTTATCCTCCATCAGCCTCACCTTTCCTCCGAAATCCCCTATTGAAGACGATCCGTCTTTCTCCGGGGTTCCTTATGATCGTCGTTATGTTGTAACCTCCATAGCTGATTATCCTATAATTATCCATTATAGACTGCACTTTTATTATAGGCATAATTCAGCCAAAAATCAAGTTCTACCCAAAACTAGCGCGTGTATGGATAACCGCAGGCAGACGGGGATGGATTATTCATATGGATGATCCCAGATGGATTTATTCCATCGATTCCTGGAGAGCACTGCTTCGTTCAGCCGACGATTCCACGCTTGAGCCAAAACCAAAAGGAGGATACTTGCCGAAGACCAAGACCCGATCACCTGCGGCTAGGATCTCCGGCCCTTTTGGAAAGACCGTAAACTTATTCTTCCTGATAATCGCCAGGACCAGCAATTCTCGCTTCCTCAAGTTCAACTCAGCCAGGGTGGAACCGATCCATTCTTTTCCCGGACCGTCGGCGGTAAGAGTAATCTCCAAGACACCATAGTCGGGGTCTAGTTCATATAGGTGTTGCCAGTTCATACCGGATACCGAAAACCTGGTGAGAAACAGTAGGCCGCCGAGGAAAGCAAAGAGGCAAAGCACGGTTAAGGCCAGAGTCAACAGATCAGGCGCGAAAACAAGTCGGAAGATGGTAACCACGAATAATAGGCGCCCCATCTTTAAGGTCATCAGCAATAGGATGTTTTGCTGTCCTTCCGCTCGGGCCGCGGCCTTTACCGTCGGTCGTGAGTTGTAGGGGCATCCCGGAAAATGCTGTATGACGTAGATAAGAAACGCTCTCAGCCGATCTCGGCGCTCCACACCCGGGTCTTTACCGCTGTTTATGTAGAACAACAACAGAACCGTGATCCCCCAGAACAAAAAGAAGACCAGGAGGATCAGGGAGCCGGTGGTCATCTCTGTGGCCTCCCCCCTCATATGAGTTACGCCTACATTAAAGGTATGAGCGAAGAGGGGGAATTAGTCCTACCTTTTCGGCATCCCAGAGCATTCGTGCCTGTGGGTGCAGGCGCGTTGGCGAACGGCTTCAAAAATTAGAATTCCCGCAGCGGTAGCCACATTAAGCGACTCCGCCCCCCCGGGTAGTGGGATCTGAACCGGTACTCCGGCAGTGGCCGCCTCTGGCTGCGGGCCTTTGCCTTCGTTCCCCAACAGAATTAGAGTGGGCATGGTAAAATCATAATCATAATATACCTTTGCCCCGCGCGGGTCCCCGGAAACAATGGTGACTCCGTTCTCCCGCGCCCAGGCAAGTACCTGAGTCAAAGGTGTCCGGTGAATAGTCAGGTTAAAGATACCGCCTTGAGAAGAGCGTACGGCCTTTCCGGAATAGGGGTCAACGGTGCCGGGAGTAACAAACAGATTCTTAATCCCCGCTCCCCAGGCGGTGCGGAGAATTGTCCCCAAGTTACCGGGGTCTTGAATCTCATTTAGGAGCAGACCCAAAAACCCCTTGGCCAATGATTCCCTGCCCGGTGGCGCGGCAGCCGCGGGAGGAAGCTCCAGTAAACCCAGGATCCCTTGGGGGTTTTCCGTCTCCGCCAGTTCTCTAAAGAGTCTCTTCGTCACGTAATAAAGGGGGATCCCTCTGGCTTTCGCGGTCTGCGCCAAAACCCCGACGGTAAAGTGGGAACCGCCGTCATCTCCTGGGCCGGCTTGATCTTCCCCTACCAGAATCAGTCCTTTAATCCTCCGGGCAAAAGGAGAGGCTAAAGCCTCCTCGATTAGATGTGGCCCCTCCGCTATAAACAAACCGTGCTTGAGTCGGCCTTTTTTCCTCTGTAGAGCAGCGACGGTCTTAATTAACGGGTTTTCTTTACTGGAAATCATGAATGAAGGGACCTCCTTTCGGCTGAGATGATAGAGACGTATTTGCCCGGGTTAAACAGGGGGCTCATTTCTGAGACGCATATACTGGTTGAGTGGGAATTGCCGTTGATACATACTAAAGCCGGCCCTCGGATGAGGGCCGGACTTGAATTCATCATCGTTATTTACTTGCTTTGGCGATCCCAACTAATTCTTGGAAAGCCTGATTATCGTGGACAGCCAAGTCTGCCAGGACTTTCCGGTTAATATTAACCCCGGCCCGCTTCAGTCCGCTGATGAAAGCACTGTATGAAAGGCCGTTCATCCTGGCTGCCGCATTAATCCGGGTGATCCATAAGCGGCGAAAATCTCGCTTTTTGGCGCGCCGGTCCCGGTAAGCGTAAGCCAGCGACTTCAACACCTGCTGATTTGCGGCTCGAAAGATCCGGCTTTTGGAACCGCGGTATCCTTTTGCTAATTTCAATATTTTCTTATGACGCTGTCTGGTGACAGTTCCACCTTTTACACGTGCCACAATTATTCCCCCATTCTAGAAATCGTGTTTTTCCTAATTTACTTAGCCAGCATTCTCTTCACGCGTCTGGTGTCCGCGGGACTTACAAGATCGGGTTGCCTGAGATTTCTCTTTCTCTTTGCTGACTTCTTCTCTAAAATATGGCTCTTATAAGCGCTGTTCTTTTTAATTTTACCGCTTCCGGTTAATGAAAATCTTTTGGCAGCTCCCCGATGGGTCTTCATCTTAGGCATTCTTACTCTCCCTTTCTTTCTCTTGTTTGGGGCTTAAGATCATAATCATCTGCTTCCCTTCGATTTTGGGCTCTCTCTCCAGATTTGCATATTCTTTAACGGCCTCGTAAAGCTGCAAAAGGAGGGTTTTTCCCAGATCCGCATGGACGATCTCCCGTCCCCGAAACCTGACGGAAGCCTTGACTTTATTCCCTGCGTTAAGGAATTTAATTGCGGATTTAACCTTCACTTGAAAATCGTGGGTCTCAATCTTCGGCGTGAGCCGCACTTCTTTTACTTCCACAACTTTTTGTTTCTTGCGTGCTTCCCGCTCTCTTTTACTCTGCTCATACCGGTATTTGCCGTAGTCCATGATCTTACAGACCGGCGGCTTTGCGGTAGGCGCCACTTCAACCAGGTCCAGCTCCTTCTCTTGAGCTAGGCGCAATGCTTCTTTGACGGGTAAAATCCCCAGCTGTTCTCCATCAGCACTAACCACCCTGACTTCTCTCGTCCGGATTTCCTCATTAATTCGCAGCTCGTTATTAATCGGCCGACACCTCCTGATCTTCTAATCACTAAAATTAAGCAAATTAATTAACTTAATTAAGCTAATTACCTAATAAATAAGACTCATTGACAAGTTAATCAAACTGGTTGACCAGTATTAAGCAGATAATAAATAAGGCGAACAGAATCCTCTGCTCGCCATAAAAACCTGTTACAAAAATGTCCCACGCTTGTGTGGGCGAATAATGGCTGTTACTACCCAGGCTGACTATGGTCGCCGGGTGAGAAGCAAGAGGCTTCTACTTTGCTGAAATTATTGTCGTTATTGATAATAACATTATCTTGGTCTGATGTCAAGAACCAGAAAAAAATTCTTTTTAACCGGCTGGTCGGGCCTAAAAAATACCCTACTGCATACCCCAGTGTTCTCTACAGTACTGTACGGCCGCTGCCATAGTCTTAGGCATTGCCGTAGAGAACTCCAGATACTCTCCGGTGCGCGGATGGCAAAAGCCTAGGACAGCCGCGTGCAAAGCTTGTCCGTCCAGGGTAAAAGGCTCCCTTCCCCTACCGTATACAGGATCTCCAGCCACCGGATGCCCGATATGCCGCATATGCACGCGGATTTGATGGGTCCTTCCGGTCTCCAACTGCAATTCCACCAAGGTATAGGGGCCTAATCCCTCTAAAACGCGATAGTGGGTCACCGCCGGTTTACCCCGGGCCACTACCGCCATTTTTTTGCGTTGTACCGGGTGGCGACCGATGGGGGCATCGATCTTTCCAGCTTTCTCTCTGAACTTACCGTGGACTAAAGCCAGATAACGTCTGGTCATGGTGTGTTCTTTCAACTGCTTGGCCAAGGAGAGGTGAGCCAAGTCGTTCTTGGCCGCCACCAAAACTCCGGAGGTGTCTTTGTCCAAGCGGTGGACGATCCCGGGACGGATTACGCCTCCGATGCCGGAAAGGTCTTGACAATGCGCAAGCAAGGCATTGACCAAAGTACCGTGGTAGTTGCCGACCGCCGGATGAACCACCATGCCCCGGGGTTTGTTGATCACAATCAGATCCCCATCCTCATAGAGGATTTCCAAGGGTATAGGTTGGGCTTGGACTTTCAGAGGTTGGGGTTCTTCGTAATCAACCTCGATTTCGTCGGCGGTTTCCAGCTTGTAACTGGCCTTCACCAGTAAGCCGTTCACCCTCACCCGCTCGCCTTTGATTAGTTTTTGCAGATAAGCCCGGGAAGGAAAAGAGCTTTTCCCCGATAAATACCGGTCAATTCGTTGGCCGCTCTCTTCTTCCTTAACTGTCCAGGTGAACCGGGGCATTACTTACCTTCTCCGTTCTGTTTTTCATGGCCCATCTCAGGTAGAAGAGGACAGCCAAGGCAATGAAGAGACAAGCGACTTGAGTGGTACGGAGCCAACCAAAGGCCAAGATTTGGCTATCCCGGAAGATTTCAATGACAAATCTGGTGAGCACATATAACTCCACGTAGAGCCAGAACAAAAAGCCGTTAAAGTAAGGGCGCTTGCGGTAGAGCCAAAGCACGGCAAAGATAAAGAGGCTGGCGATGATGGCATAGATCTGCGTGGGGTGACGAAGTAGATCGTCTCCAGCGGCGCACCTCATCGCCCATGGTAGATCGGTGGGAACTCCGTAACAACACCCGTGCAGGAGACAACCGATCCTGGCGATCGCATAACCAATCGGCAGATAAAGGGCGACCTGATCAGCGATGCGCCACAGAGGCAAGTCGGACTTTTTGCAATGCCTGTATCCGGCCAAAAACCCTCCGATCACTGCCCCGTAAAAAGATAAACCGCCATCCGGTAGATAAAGAATGGAGATAGGGTCCTGTAAGTATATTGGGAGTTCCAACAGAACATAGAGTAGTCTGGCCCCAATAATCGCCCAGATTACTATGGGAAGCGCCAAGTCCAGAAGGTGATCAAAGTCCACGATCTTTTTTTGCGTAGTCATCCGGCCCACCCAGATGACGCCTAACAGAAGAGCGACGGCTACTGCAGTGCCATAGGCATATACGTTAATACCACCGATGGAAAATAAGACATCCCTCATTTAAACCTCTCCTTTCCGGCTGTGCGCAAGAGGTTGATCACGAAAAAGTAAAAAGAAGATGATGACTGCGCCAAGGAAAATGGCGATATCGGCCAGGTTAAAGACAGGCCAGTTTTGCAAAGGCCAAAAGTCCAGATCAAGAAAGTCGATGACCCTGCCGCGCAGTATGCGGTCGATAAAATTACCCAAAGCACCGCCTAATCCTACAGCCATACCACAGCGGAAAACAGGGGGTTGCTTTTTGATTTGCCAACGATACCTATATACCAGATAGAACAGGGCCAGAGTCAGCAAGAGAAGAAGAGGCGTCATCCTCTTCAGCATGCCAAAGGCGGCGCCCGGATTTTCCACATAGGTAAAGGACAGCACTCCGGGGATCACCGTAATGCTTTGGTTTAGGGACAAAAAGGTCCTGATCCCCAGCTTGACCCCTTGGTCAAGCAAGGCGACGAAGATAATCAGGGCATAAAAACTTACCACCCGCAAAACCTCCTGTTTCATGGTAATTATCACCGAAGCGGGGTCATTTGTCAAGCAAGCCCTTTTAGAGCAAAGCCTCTTTTCTTGTATTCTATACCCCCGAAGATTATTGCCTCCTGTTTTGAACGCTAAAAGAGGGTTAATTGGTTACACTCAGGCAACCCTGTCAGACAGCCGTGGTTCTTCAACACTTCAATCACTGCCGAAGACAGCCGAGCACGGGTCTTCAGATCTTCAACCGAGCAGAACTCCTGTTCCTGTCTGGCCTGAACCAGACTGCGGGCGGCGCTCACCCCCAAACCCTGCAGCGCGGCTAAAGGAGGACGCAGGCCATGCTCGGTAATTAAGAACTTGCGGGCATCGGATTCATACAGATCCACCGGCAAAAATTTAACCCCTCTCAGCATAGCTTCTAAGACAACCTCCAGGATGGTACAGATATTCTTCTCCCTGGCAGTGGCCTCATTCCCCTTGGCCTGAATCTCCCGGAGATAGTTTCGGATGTATTCTTCCCCTTTCAGCACCAGATCAGCATCGAATTCATCAGCCCGTACCGTAAAGTAAGTGGCGTAGAAAGCCTCGGGCATATGGACTTTGAAGTAAGCGATACGGAACGCCATCATTACATAGGCGGCCGCATGGGCCTTGGGGAAGAGATACTTAATCTTCAGACAGGAATCTATATACCACTGGGGAATATCATGGGCCTGTAGTTCTTTAATATCCTCCTCATCCAGCCCCCGTCCCTTGCGCACCTTCTCCATGATCCTAAAAGCTGTCTTGGGAGGTACCCCCCTGAAGATTAGGTCATTCATGATATTATCCCGGGTGGAGATTACTTGAGAGAGGGTGGCCTTGCCTTCCTTAATCAACTCCTCGGCGTTTCCCAGCCACACATTAGTGCCATGGGACAGCCCGGAGATATAAAGAAGTTCCGAAAAGGTGGTGGGCTTCGTCTGCTGCAACATCTGCCGGACAAAAGCAGTACCGAATTCGGGAATGCCCAAGGTACCCAGATCATAATCGAGATCCTCACCGGAAATACCCAAAGGCGCGGCTGAAGAGAAGATGGCCATGGTTTCCGGATCATCCATGGGCACGTTCTTCGGGTCAAAGCCGGTCAGATCATGGAGCATCCTGATGACCGTGGGGTCATCATGCCCTAGGATATCAAGTTTTACTAAATGTCCTTCCAAAGCGGCGTGGTAATCAAAGTGAGTAGTAACCCACTCCGCATTCCGGTCATTGGCCGGATACTGTATGGGAGAGAAGTTATAAATCTCCTGGTCTTGGGGGACCACGATCAACCCGCCCGGATGCTGACCGGTGGAACGGCGTACTCCGGAACACCCCTGCACCAACCGGTTGATCTCGGCCTGTCGTAGTCTGATCCCTCTTTCCTCCATAAAACCGCGGATAAAACCAAAAGCTGTCTTCTCCGCCAATCCGGTAATGGTTCCAGCCCGGAAAACGTAACCCTTGCCAAAAAGCTCTTCCGTGTATTTATGGACAATGGGCTGATACTCACCAGAGAAATTCAAGTCAATATCAGGTTCCTTGTCTCCTTCAAACCCCATGAAAGTGGCGAACGGAATATCCTGCCCGTCTTTGATTAAAGGCTGGCCGCAGTTGGGACAGTCTTTGGCGGGTAGATCATAACCGGACCCGTAGGCGCCGGTCTCTTTAAACTCCGAATACAGGCAGTTCGCGCAACGGTAATGGGCGGGTAATGGGTTAACTTCTGTAATGTCACACATCGTAGCCACAAAGGAAGAGCCGACCGAACCCCTTGATCCCACCAAGTAGCCGTCATCCAAGGATTTCTTCACCAGCTTGTGTGCGATTAGATATAAGACCGCGTATCCGTGGCCAATGATGCTTTTTAATTCCATTTCCAATCGTTCTCTCACTAAAGCGGGCAAAGGATTCCCGTAGAGCTCCTCCGCCCGCTTATATGACATCTTCCTAATCTCCTGATCAGCGCCGGGAATCTTCGGCGGATAAAAGGCGGAGGGCACCGGTTGGATATCTTCGATTGCATCTGCCAAAGCCAAAGGATTTTCGATCACAACTTGCCGCCTGAGATCATCAGGCAAATATGAGAATTCCGCCAGCATCTCGGTGGTGGTGCGCAGAAAGACCGGTGGCTGGTGATCAGCGTCGTCATATCCTTGTCCGGCCATGAGAATACGCCGGAAGACTTCATCTTCCGGCCGGAGAAAATGCACATCACCTGTAGCAATCACCGGCTTCTGCAAGTCCTGGCCCAACCGACAAATCCTCCGGTTGTACTCCATAAGCTGTTCTTGGGTAGCCCTTCCTTCTCTGAGTAGAAATTCGTTGTTACCCAAAGGCTGAATCTCAAGAAAATCATAGAACGCTGCGATCTTCCTGAGCTTTTCCTCTTCTACCCCGTCCAAGATGGCCTGGAACAATTCCCCTGATTCACAGGCCGTACCCAGGAGCAGGCCTTCCCGGTACTTCTGGAGCAGGGTACGGGGCAGGCGGGGATGTCTGTGAAAATATCTGAGATGAGCTTCTGATACTAAGCGATACAAATTCTTGAGACCGGTCATATTCCGGACCAAAAGCAATATATGATAAGTTTTGAGTTGTTCCGGTTTGATGCAGGCGCACAAACTGTTAAGCTCGGCCCATTTTGTAATGGCTTTTTCTTGACATGAGGCAAAAGCCTTCTGAAGAATCTGCCAGGTAGTACGGGCATCATCAGTAGCCCGGTGGTGATTTTCTTGTTTTATCCCCAGTTCTTTGGCGACCACATTCAAACGGTGACTCTTTAAATCAGGCCATAATGCCCTGCTGAGCGCCAACGTATCCAAGACCGGGGGTGTATACTCCTCCCCCATAACCGTCCGGATTTTTTTAGTTAAAAACCCCAGATCGAAGTGGGCATTATGCGCTACAAAGACCGCTTCGTCCACAAAATTCATAAACTCCGGTAGAATTTCGCCGGGCCCGCGGGCGCCCGCCACCATGGCATCGGTAATCCCGGTTAGCTCGATGATCCGGGGGGGGATTTTTTTATTCGGCCGCACAAACTCTGAAAACTCGCCGACCACCCTTCCCCCTTCGATCCGCACGGCGCCAATCTCCAACAACTCTTCGGTCTGGGGATTAAAGCCGGTGGTCTCGATATCCACCACTACGATGGGCTGGTCGTAAAGCTCGCCGGCGGGTGGGTTGAGCACAATCGGCTTCCCGTCGTTAACCAAGTATCCTTCCATGCCATAGATGATTTTGATTCCGTACTTCTTACCGAGTTTGGCCGCATCGGGAAAAGCCTGCACCACTCCGTGGTCGGTGACGGCAATCGCCGGGTGCCCCCAGGCGGAAGCCAAGCGGATAGCGTCTTCCAGGTTAACCGTACTATCCATCGCCGACATCTTAGTGTGCAGATGCAGTTCAACCCGTTTCACCTCCGCCTCATCCGTCAACACAGGCGGGGTGGCCCTTTGAATGTGTTGGGCGATGAGCACCAGTTCTTTGGCGTAACTGTCATCTCTGACCTCGCCCTTGATCCGCAGATAATCGCCGACCGCAATGTCAACGAAGGAATCCTGCTGCTTCCTGGAGAAGACCTTTACGGTGATCGAGTCGGTCTGATCAGTCAGGTCAAAGATTAACATCTTTTTGCCGGACTTCAGGTCCCGGCTCTCCACGCGAAAGACTTTACCCTCGATGACCACACCGGTCTCTTCCTCCTGAATCTCTTTGAGGGCCCGGGGTTCCTCCTTGATTCTTTTACCGTATAAAACATCCGTGTTCTTCCGGCCACCAACAGGTTTTGCCGGGGGCGCCAATAATTCTTGCACCCGTGCGGAAATCTCCTCCTGCGCCACAGCGTCGCTCTCCGGTAGCGACAACTCCTCTTCGGTCACCTCATACTGCAGCCGATACTCTACACCGGTTAGATCCAGAAGAAACTTTCCTAACTTTCCTTCTTGTCTGCATAGGTACTCCTCAGCCAGAACGGTGGTTACCGGCAAGACCAAACACCCGTCAGCAGTTAAAACAGGAGGACTGGACGCGAGCCAGCCGGAGATGCCTGGTAATTCCCTTCTTATTTCTTTCAAGATCACTTCCCAATCTTGTACCGGATGGTAATACCGGCGTGGAGACGGACCGGCCAACCTGATTTGGCAAGAAGCTTTCAATAAGTGACCGATGGCTGCTTCCAGTTCTGCGGTGATCTCCTCTGTCAACTCCGCCCGGGAGGCCAATAAAAGGTCGACCCTTTTTCCCCTGGTGTTGATGGCGATCCTCTCTATATCAAGGTCAGCTAAGACTTGTTTTGTCTGTAAAGAAAGGGAGATCCGTTCCATCCCCCTTAACTGGTTTAACTTTTTTACCTCCGGTTCCAACAGATAGTCTTCTGCCATGATTACCTCCGTTAATCAAGGATGTGGTGGTAGTTTAATATTAAGAGAGAGTAAAACTTCCCAGTACATCTTTAAGCGGGCGATTAATCCAGGAACGAAACCCAGCTTTTCTTCTTTCATCACCTGTGTTATGTCTTCCAGCTCAACCCGGGCCACTTTGATCCCGGTTTTCTTCGCGTAACGGCTGATGGTCAGATCAACTCCGTACCGGGAAATGTCCAGAACCGGTAGTTTCTGAAAGATGTCTCTCTTTATAACCCGCTGTCCGTTTAGAAACGGGGTCAACCGTTGTGAGAGATTGGTCAGCGCCCGGCCGGACTTGAAGATGCCGATGGTCATCTCTGCCCGGCCCTGTTTAACCGGTTCCAGTAAAGACCTGATATGATCGGGACGTAGGCCGATTAAATCCGCGTCTAAGAGCATGATGTACGGGGCGTCCGTGGCCTTGACCCCGGCCATGACCGCTGCGCCCTTTCCTAAATTGGACGGCAAATCAATGACTTTGCACCCAAATCCCTTGGCCACCTCGGAGGTGCGATCCGAGGAACCGTCATTAACCACAATCACTTCAGTCAAATCCCGGCAGTCTTTGATGGCATTGAGCACTTGTGGCAGGTTTTTTTCTTCATTAAAGGCCGGAATAACCGTGGCTACCCTCATTAAGATCCCTCCGCTTCTTCTCTCTTCTCTGCAGTCAGTTTTTGCAATTCAGAGAAGAAAGCCGGGAGCAACTCCCCCTCGTCTACGCGGCGCAGGACTTTTCCATGTCGAAAGATAATACCTTGTCCCTTACCGCCGGCCAGTCCCAGATCGGCCCGGGAGGCTTCCCCCGGGCCGTTGACTACACAGCCCATTACTGCCAGATGTAACGGATCCGGGAGGTCTTTCACTTCCTCCTCTACAGCCTGGGCAATCTTGGCTAGATCGATTTGACACCGTCCGCAAGTCGGACAGGAGATCAAGACCGGTCCGCGTTGCCGGAGCCGCAGCGCTTTTAAGATCTCATACGCGGCCGTAACCTCTACCGTCGGATCTCCGGTCAGAGAAACCCGGATGGTGTCACCAATCCCTTCGCTTAACAGGATTCCTAGACCAACAGCGGATCTGATCACTCCGCTACTGCCTGTCCCCGCCTCGGTGATCCCCAGATGTTGCGGAAAATCCCACCGGGAAGCAAAAAGGCGGCAGGCTTCCACAGTCTCCAGCACATCGGAGGATTTCAGGGAGACGATAATATTCTCAAAATCCTCAGCCAATAAAATACGGAGTTGTTCTTCCACACTGAGCAGCATGGCTTGAGGGATATCCCCTTCAGCGGCGGATAAAGCCTCCGGCGACAGGGAACCGGCGTTGGCGCCGATCCGGATTGCGGCTTGATGGTCTTTAGCTGCGCGCACAATGGCTCTGACCTTTTCCGCGGAACCGATATTCCCCGGGTTGATTCGCAATTTGGCCACACCAGACTCCAAGGCCGCCAAGGCTAAGCGATAATCAAAATGAATGTCGGCGATGACCGGGAGCGGAGACTCGGCGATGATTCCCTTCAACGCCCTGGCCGCCACCATATCGGGAACAGCGACCCTCACCAATTCACACCCTTTAGCCTTCAAGGCCTGGATCTGTTGGAGTGTAGCCCGGATGTTTCTGGTATCCGTATTGGTCATGGATTGGACGGCAATCGGCGCGCCGCCGCCAATCGGCGTCTCCCCCACCATTATTCTTCTGGTTCTTTTTACTTTCATCGGTCCTAACTCCTAACCTCGATTCCAGTTGTCATAGTAAATAGGTACACGTCTATTCTCTGACCCTTGCCCGCCTATAGCCGGGTTTCTCCTGGCGCTGTAGGCATTGGTCACAAAGGCCTTTGTTCTTTCTAGTCTGCGCTGGAGCTTCTTTTCCACAGGCCAGACAAAAGTCACCAATTTGCGTGGCGCACCTGCGGCAGAGGCCGGTCTTGGAGACATATTCCCGGTCCGGCTGTCGACAGATCCGGCAGACGCAGGCCAGGCAATATCCGTTATAAGCTCTTACCTCAGCCGGGGCTAACCGGCCGCAGGATTTACAAGTCCAGACTCCATCCTTCTTCTTTTCCAGATCCTTAACGCAAAATTCACATAAATTATAAGCCTTTAAAATTCTCGCCGTTTGAACCGTATTTCCACAACGCGCACAATATCTTTTCCCCAGGCGGCCTCGGCTTTTCCCTTCTTTATTCGGGTCCAGCCAAGGCCTTTTAATTCTGGTTCCGGACACTTCAGCCACCACCCGTCTTAACTTATCCGGCATAGTTGACAAACTATTCCGCCTTCGCCGCGTCCACATGCGTTCTGAGGCACGGTACGCTACATTAAGGTAAGCCTCTTCTAATCATACTGACCAAATCGGAATAAGTCAAAACCACAAACAAGGTTAAAAGCACCGCCAAGCCGATCATTTGCGCTATGCCCTTCTGTTCTGCGGTGAATTCTTTTTTTCTGAGGCGCTCCAAGATAAAGATAGTAATCCACCCTCCGTCCAAGAGGGGTAAAGGAACGGGCAGCAGGTTAAAGAGGCCAAAGAAGAGGTTAATCCCGGCGATCATGGAAAAAAACAGATAAAAACCGGACTTCAGAGCCTGATCAAAAAAGGCGAAGAGACCGAGGGTACCGGCGACCCCGGCTCTTTCCTTGCCAATAAGCATGTGATATAAACTGACCGGGATCCCTACCAGACCACTTCCAGTCGTTAAAAAGCCGTACTTCACCGCCTCTGTCCAAGGCAACCTCCGGAGGGTATAGGCGGGCAGGAGTCCGATCCGGCCCGCCTTCAAGGCAGGATCGTAAAAGGGTTTGACTTCTCTGGTAAAAAGGACCCCGTTTCTTTCAATCTTTAAGGTCAGTGTCTGCCGAGGGGAATTATGGATCACTTGGGTCAGCTGCTCCCAGGAGTCAACGGGCGCCCCGTTAAGCTCCACAATGCGATCCCCGGGCGACAGTCCCGCCTCATAAGCGGGAGACTTGGGCTCGACCACACCAATCACCGGTTCGGACTTGAAATGATGGGGAATACCAATCAACGCCGCAACCAGAATATATATAACCAAGGCGAGGAGGAGATTGTTCACGGGACCGGCCAAGATTACCAGTATTCTCCGGAGCAAAGGCAATTCCCAGAAGAAACGCTCCCCGGGCTGCTTTGGGGGTTCGCCTTCCAAAGCCATGTCCATTCCGGCGATCTTGACAAACCCGCCCAAAGGAAGCGCGCGTAAGGAGTATTGCACTCCTTTTCTCTCCATCTTCCCGATTACAGGCCCAAATCCCACGGAAAACTCGTGCACGGTCACGCCAAAACGTCTGGCCGCTAAAAAATGGCCGAATTCATGAGTGACCACTATGATACCGAGTACTAGGATGAAGAGGGGTACTAAAAGGATGTTCATACGCTTCTCTTTCCTCCATGGTTATTTCAGTACTTTCCTGACACAGCTCTTTACTGCGGACCGCGCCCACTGATCAATGGCGATAATCGCTTCCAAGTCGGGCGCTTGATCAAGGCCTTGTTTATCATGTTCCCCCATGACCACCTCAACAATGCGCCAAATATCCGTAAAGCCAATCCGGCGCCCCAAAAACAAGCGGACCGCTTCCTCATTGGCGGCGTTCAACACCGTTGGCATACTTCCACCGGTTCTTCCGGCGGCGTAAGCCAGTTGCAGGCTGAGAAAGCGCTGAGGATCCGGTGGATAAAAACCGATCTCACCCACGGAAGTCAAATCTAAACGGGAGAAGGTATTCACCCGCCGCTCCGGATAGGTCAGGGCAAACTGAATAGGCAGTCTCATATCGGCCGGACCCAATTGAGCCAGAATCGAACCGTCCACCAGTTCGACTAAGGAGTGTACGACACTTTGGGGGTGAATTACCACCTCAATCCGGTCGTAATCCAGACCAAAAAGCCAATGAGCCTCGATCACCTCTAACCCCTTATTCATCAGGGTGGCTGAATCGATGGTGATCTTTTCCCCCATCCGCCAGGTGGGGTGCGCCAAGGCGGCTTCAGGAGTTACTTTCTCCATCTCCGCTAAGGAACTTCGGAGGAAAGGTCCGCCGGAGGCAGTCAAAATAATCTTCTTCAGTGCCGTTGGATCCTGCCCCATCAAGCTTTGAAAGACGGCGCTGTGTTCGCTGTCCACAGGTAAGAGCGGACTGTTTCTCTTGTTTGCCTCCGCCATGATCAAATGGCCGCCCGCCACCAAGGTCTCCTTATTCGCCAAGGCCACCTGCTTTCCGGCTTGGAGCGCAGCATAAGTCGGAACCAGACCGGCCACACCCACCACTGCCGAGACTATCAGATCCACTTCGGGGGCGGTGGCGATCTCAACTAAACCTTGCTCCCCGCTGAGCACCCTCCCCGGCCACCCGGAAAGCCTACGCCGGAGGAGAGGCAATTTCGACTGATCACTAATCGCAACCACCTGCGGATGATACTTGTCCACTTGCTCAGCAAGGAGATCTACATTACCATGGGCGGAAAGAGCAAAAACCCCGACCTCACCTTGGAGTTGATCCACGACTTCCAGGGTTTGGCGGCCAATTGATCCGGTAGCGCCCAGGACAGCGATTTTTTTCATAATATATCACCTTCGATTTATGGAAATGGCAAATGCTGGCCTCAGACGGAGGTGAGCGTATGAACGCATGGGAAGAAATAATTCATCTAACACCGGTGATCCATCTCTCCTGCCCGCGCCAGACGAAGCGGACGCAGAGACTAGGTAGCATCCTTCTCCAGTAAAGGTAGGATCCCATGATAAAACGAACGCATGAGCAGAAAGAGCAAAGGTCCGGTGAAAAAACCATATATCCCAAAGAATTTGAGTCCAAGGTAAACAGAGAAGAGGGCAGCCAACGGAGGTAGCCCCAGGTTTTGCCGGATGAGTCTGACCTCGATCAATTCGCGCACGCCCAAAATAAACAGGAGGGCAACGGTTAAAAGTATTCCGGCGCCCACTTCACCATGGAGCAACTTCCAACCGGCCCACGGTAGAAAAAAAGCCGCTGGCCCGATCATGGGTAGAAAATCCAAAAGGCCTACACCGATGCTGATCAGGCCTGCCCGGGGAAACCCGCAGATCCCCAGAAAAAAGCAGCTCAATAAGGCAGTAATCAAGGCCAACAAAAATTGGGCCTTTAAAAAGCGTAAGGTGGACACGATAATTTCCTGATGCAGTCTGACAGTAGGTTGCCGCCAGTCTTCCGGGAAGAAAGAGAGTAAAAAAAGAAGGATCTTTTCCTTGTCGCGACTGAGAAAATAAGCGGCCACCCCGCTGAGAAAGAGATTGAAGACAAAGGCGGGGAAGGCCTTTAACAGGTTTAAAACTTCCTGCAAAGCCCTGCTAGCGCCAGTTAAAACACTCTCCGACCGCACAGCCAGGTCCGGCCATAATTCATCCGGAACCCGCAGCCATTCTTTGGTCCGGGAAAGGAACTTCTCCCCCGCACTGCACAAGAGGATTAGTTTCTCCGGAAGGTCCGCTAATAAACCCTTGAGCTCAAGATATACCCAGGAAAAAATTAAAGTCAGGGCCAGACTGATCAGGATCAAGGCCATTAGGAGCAGGGCGGAGACTGAGAACCATCTGGGAAGGTTCAGCCTTTTTTCCATATAAGCGACTGGTTCCTCAATTAAGTAAGTGATTAATAATCCCAGCAGCAACGGAGCAAATAAAGAAGATAAATACTTAATCCCCGCCAGGAGGAGGAGAAAGAAAAGGAAAAAAATGGTGATCGACCGAAGACCCTGAGGCAGACTCACCTAAACCACCCCGGTACTCTCTTTCCGCTTTATACTACCGATCAGGACCACCCCCATCTGAAAGGCCTTTACTTATTAGCACAGTCGCTAACATGGGGGCGCTGTCCAATAAATAGACTATTTACTAGCTGCACAACTATTTAATAGCCGTAATCCTCTATTCTATTAGTAATAACCGTGATTATCTAATCGCGCTTAATAAACAAACGAAGGAATAAACCAAAGGCAAATTCAGCATCGCGCTGTCAAAACGGTCAAGGACACCTCCATGTCCAGGCAGGATCCAGCCGGAATCCTTTACCCCCGCTCCCCTCTTCAGAAGCGACTCGAAGAGATCACCGATCTGCCCTACAATCCCAATCAAGGGACTTAACGCCAATATGCTCCAGGGAAGCCGAAAGGCAAGGCCAAAACCGATGCCAGCCAGCGCGCCGACGAGCAACCCGCCGACGGAGCCTTCCACTGTCTTATGGGGACTGATCTTCGGCGCCAATGGAGTCTTCCCTAGAAAAGAGCCGATAAAATAAGCACCCGTGTCATTCCCCCAAATGGTGATGAAGATAAATAATAAAACTTGCCAACCAAAGGGGGTAGAGATACCTCTTATTAAAATGATATATGTAAGCAGAACCCCCGGATAGACCAGACCAAACAGATTTGCGGCAACCGAAGGCAAAAAAACCTCCAGGCCTTGGTCTTGATCTCTGAACAAAAAAGTACCGATCAAAATGAAGAAGAGAACGAAACCGGTATATTCAACTACGGCAAACCTGTGATTGAAACGTACTGAGCATACCTGGATAAAAAAATAAAGCAGGCTTGCGCAGAGCAGCAAAGGAAAATTGGTTTTAATCCCCGCGGATCCGGCTAGCCGGTGATACTCCCATACTCCTACGGCCAGAAGCAGCCCGGTGACTACTTCCAAAAAAATCCCGCCCGTCACGATCGCATAGACAAAAGCCAACCCGCCTAGGACCCCCGTAATAATCCTCGTCTTCATTCTGCTGTTCCTCCTCTTATGTCACCGTACCGAACCTTCTGTTTCTGCTCTGATACTCATAAATTGCCTGATGAAACTCGGCGACCCCAAACTCCGGCCAGAGAGGACGGACAAAAACAAACTCCGCGTAAGCCGCTTGCCACAACAAAAAATTGCTTAACCTTTCTTCGCCACTGGTTCTAATGATTAATTCCGGATCAGGCTGCCCGGCGGTATAAAGATAAGACGCGAATAATTCCTCATCAATGTCGGACTCTTTAACCTCTCCTTCGATGGCCTTACGTACCAAGCTGCGCACGACGGAGAGGATCTCTCTTCTGCTCCCGTAGTTAATCGCGATATTCAAATTCAAACCGTAATTATTCTCGGTTTGTTTCTCCAGCTTAGTAAAGAGCTTAACCAGATCCGGATCAAGCTTGTCCTTTTCCCCGATAAAACGAACTCTAACCCTCTGCTTGTGCATTTCGTCCACTTCCGTCTTTAAGGTCTCCCGGAAAAGGTTCATTAAAAATGAGACTTCTTCCTCAGGCCTTTTCCAATTCTCTGTGGAGAATGCGTAGAGGGTTAGATTTTCTATCCCAAGGTTGACACATTCTGTTACAATTTCGCGAACCCGGGCTAGCCCTTCCCGGTGACCTGCTGTGCGCGGTAGTCCACGGTTAGTAGCCCACCGTCCGTTTCCATCCATAATCACTCCGATATGCCGGGGTAGTCTGGATAAATCCAAAGACTCTTTCCCCACTGTCCCGTCAATATCGGGGCCGGATACGCTCCGTTCTGCTCCCGGCCTAGGTACTCTGGAAAAAAGATCCGCCCAGAACTGCGAGAATAATCCCAACGACTAAACCTCCAAAATTTCAGCCTCTTTGTTTTCTAACAAACGATCTATCTGTTCTATATATTTATCGGTTAATTTCTGAATCTCATCCAAACCCTTTTTATACTCATCTTCCGATACTATACCGTCTTTTTCCAGTTTTTTTAGTTGATCATTGGCGTCCCGACGCAAGTTTCTCACAGCCACCCGCTTCTCTTCCGCTTCTTTTTTCGCGATCTTCACCAGTTCTTTGCGGCGTTCTTCCGTTAGTTGCGGAATAACTAAACGAATTACCGAACCGTCGTTGGAAGGATTGAGTCCCAGATCTGCTTTTTGAATGGCCTTCTCCAGCTGAGGCAAGATGGATTTATCCCATGGTTGAATCAGGATCATTCTCGCTTCCGGCACGGAGATGTTGGCCACTTGGTTGATGGGGACCTCAGAACCATAATACTCCACAGTTACCCGATCCAGAATGGAAGTATTTGCCCGACCAGTCCGCAAAGTGGAAAAATCCTTTTTTGTGGCGTCAATAACTTTTTTCATTCCCGCTTCAGCCTGATCGTAGATGCTTTTAAACTCATTCGTCATTTTCATCATCCCCCCTCACAAAGGTACCGATCTTTTCTCCCATCACCACACGCTTTATATTACCGGTCTCATTCAAGTTAAAGACCACGATAGGAATATGATTGTCCATACATAAGCTGGTGGCGGTTGAATCCATTACACTCAGTCGTTTGTTCAGGATTTCAATGAAATGCAGATCATCGAACTTCTTTGCCTGCGGGTCCTTTCTCGGGTCGGCGTCATAGACCCCATCCACCTTCTTGGCCATGAGGATGATCTCCGCCTCCAGTTCAATCGCGCGTAAAGCGGCGGCTGTATCGGTGGAGAAGAAAGGATTTCCGGTGCCTGCGGCAAAAATCACCACCCTTCCTTTTTCCAGATGACGAATGGCCCGGCGGCGGATATACGGTTCGGCGATCTCCCGCATTTCAATGGCTGTCTGCACCCGGGTCTCCATCCCTAAATTCTCAAAAGCGTCCTGTAAGGCCAAGGCGTTGATGACCGTAGCCAACATCCCCATATAGTCTGCGGTAGCCCGGTCCATCCCCCGGTTGCTTCCGGCCAATCCGCGCCAGAAATTACCACCCCCGACTACGACAGCAACCTCGACCCCCATATCCACAACCTCTTTGGTTTGCGTAGCAATACAGTTAACCACATTGGCATCGATACCGAACCCTCTGTCCCCGGCCAAAGCCTCACCGCTTAGCTTCAAGACGATGCGTCGGAATTTGGGTGAGTCCATCCCATCAACCCCCAATTACTTACTAAATGTTTTCGCCTTCTTCCGTAAAAATCCTTCATCCGTTAAAAAAGGGAACACCCATGGTGTCCCCTTTTAGGACTTGATCTGGGACATTACTTCGGAAACAAAGTCGTCTTCCCGTTTTTGCAACCCTTCACCTTTTTCATACCGGACGAAGCGCACAATTTTGATATCCGCGCCTAGCTTCTGCGCGAGTTGGGAAACGACTTTGCCCACAGTAAGGTCGTTGTCTTTGATAAACTCCTGTTCTTCCAGGCAGATCTCTCTAAAAAACTTTTCAATCCTTCCCAGAGTGATCTTTTCCGCAATGTTTTCGGGTTTACCTTCATTCATGGCTTGCGCTTTGTAGATCGCTTTTTCTTTTTCCACTGCATCGGCAGGGACTTCAGTTCTTCTGACATACTCAGGTTTGGCGGCCGCCACTTGCATGGTGAGGTCTTTCGCCAAAGCATGCACTTCTTCGTTGGTGGCTAAGTCAGCGCGGTCAAAAGCCAGCTCCAGAAGGACACCAATCTTTCCACCCATATGAATATAGTCTTGCACCAAGCCGTCGCCGGTGACTTCAAAACGGGTAAACCGGCGAACAGAGATGTTCTCGCCGATGTTGGCCACCATTTGGGTGATGTAATCCTTTACCGTTTTTCCATCTTTAAAAGACTGTTCCAGTAGATAAGGGGACTGGGCGCCTGCTTCCTCTGGGGAAAGCCCTTGGGGAGCGCTCGCCACAATGTGCGCGGCCAGATCCGTAACGAATGCTTTGAAGTCATCGGTCTTGGCCACGAAGTCAGTCTCACAGTTCACCTCGATCAGAGCCCCGCTCCGCCCGTCTTTACTAATATTAGACCCAACCAAGCCCTCGGCAGCGATGCGACTGGCTTTCTTGGCAGCAGCGGCCAAGCCTTTTTCCCTCAAGATCTCTATGGCTTTTTCAATATCGCCGTCAGCTTCGGTAAGGGCTTTCTTGCAGTCCATCATCCCAGCGCCTGTTCTTTCCCGCAGTTCTTTTACTGTAGACGCGGAAATCGCCATCGTACTCCTCCTCTATATGTAAAATGTAGTATACTTCCCGTATTACACACGGGTCCGTGTTACACATGGGCTTTGTCTTCCTCTTGAAAGTCTTCCTTATGCCTTCACCAACACTAAAGGGAAGTTCTCTTGTAGCGAAGGTATAAAAAAGGGGGAGAAAGAAGGGCTTACTTGTTAAACCCCGCCACTCACCCCTTTGTCGTTTGATTCCCCTATTCCGCAGCAGCCTCCGACATCTCCTCTACCGCCGCTTCCTCTGTATTAAGGGGCTCGTCTTCAGTAACCTCTTCACTCTCGGGTTCTTCCGTTAGTTGCTCACCTTGACGCCCTTCAATTACGGCATCAGCCATTTTACCCGCTAATAAGCGGACAGCCCTAATCGCGTCATCATTGCCGGGAATCACGTAATCAATTTCATCCGGATCACAGTTGGTGTCGACAATGGCCACAATGGGAATCCCCAGTTTCTTTGCTTCCGCCACCGCAATTCGCTCTTTCCGCGGGTCCACGATGAAAATGGCGTCCGGTAGCCGACTCATATCCTTAACCCCACTCAAGAACTTCTCCAGTCTCTGTCTTTCCTTTTCCAACTGAAGAACTTCCTTCTTTGGCAGTACTTCAAAGGAACCGTCCTCAGCCATCCCTTCGATCTTCTTCAAGCGCTCCACCCGAGAACGGATGGTCTTGAAGTTCGTCAACATCCCGCCTAACCAGCGTTGAGAGACGTAATACATCCCACACCGGGTGGCTTCTTCTTTAATGGCGTCTTGAGCTTGTTTCTTGGTGCCCACAAAAAGGACGGAACCACCCTCCGCCGCTATATCGCGGATGAAGAGGTAAGCCTCCTCCACCATGCGTACGGTCTTCTGCAGATCAATAATGTAGATCCCGTTCCGTTCGGTGAAGATATAAGGAGCCATTTTTGGATTCCACCGTCTGGTTTGGTGACCGAAGTGCACTCCTGCTTCCAGTAGTTGTTTCATGGAGATAATTGCCATACTGGTCACCTCCTTCCTGTTCTGGTTTCTCCTGCCTGTACCGGTTCGGCACAGGCATGGCCTCCGCCTTTCTCATCCTAGAGGCCAACCTCTCCGTCTGGAAGGACCATGGCCTCAGTCAAAAGGCGTGTGTAATGAGAACCATTTATGAGTATATCATGACTGGCCAAACCTGACAAGATCGATCTTGACAAGATTTATCATATTTTATACGACTCCATACTCACCAAGCACGCGAAAGGTCAAAGTCGTGGAGGTAAAAAAGAGATCAAGCCGTCAGGGAGCGCCTGACCGGCCGCGCGCCTGAACCCTTCCAGGTCACCCGCTACGCTGACCGTACATATTGGTAAAGACCTTTTCGAACTGAAGCTCCTCTTTTGGATGCCCGGGTCTTCGCTCCGCAGGATAACCTAGAGCGATAATCGCCTCGACCTTCAAATTTTGCGGGATGGTCAAGACCTCCCTGACAAACTCTTCAGCTGTTCCTCCTGAGCCATGCCTCCTTTCGCGAATCTGAATCCAACAACTACCCAGCCCTAATGCTTCGGCAGCCAAAAGAATCAGAAGCGAGGCGATGGCTGTGTCCTCGATCCACACATCGCACTTGGCCGGATCAGCACACACCACTACCGCCAAGGGGGCTTCTTTCAAAAAGGAAGAACCGTCTGCTTTAGCCTGCGACAATTTGGCGAGCAGATCGCCACGATCAACCAGAATAAACTCCCACGGATTGAGTGCCCGCGAAGATGGGGCCCGTAAAGCCGCTTCCGTCAGTAAAGCGATCTTCTCCGGTTCCACCGGTTGTCTCTTGTATCTTCTGATACTCCTTCTCTGCCTAAGCACTTCGAAAAAATCCATTACTTACCACCTTCCTTCCGACTTTCCTTTTCCTTTCTTCCACTTCTGTGTTTATTCAGATCTTCCTGTCGCTCATTCTTCTCTTTCCTCTGCTTCAAGCTCCGGTTATTCACCGGTTCGTTCCGGCGTGACGATAGTAATGGGTACCGAGAGCCAGCGATGAGCTTGAAAACGATAGGTCCGGCCAATCACCTCATCCTGCAGGGTCTTGACTGTTAAGTAATAGGCGGCTTGCCCCAGATCGTCAATATAAGGGATAAGCTCAATCTGATCGAGGGTGTCCAGGATGGCCTCTTCCACCAGCACCCTAGATTATAGGATGGTGGACAGGTGAAGAGAGCAAAAAAAGAAGATGGAGTCCGCTTGGGGGCGGAAACCATCCTCTGTGAGAACTATGCCTGGGTTTGGTTTAGATTCCGGACTAGACTAAAGCCATCCCTTTCCGTAAGGCCTCCAGATTCAAAGGAATTAGTTTATGACGATGGGGCGGCAACACCTTTTCCAAGGCTTTCTCGATACCGTCGGCCGTCACTACGTTGGTCTTTTGGAGAAAAGCGCCCAACGCCACTAAGTTGGAGACCTTGGAGTTACCAAGCTCCGTGGCGAGCTCATTGGCAGGCACCGCTATGATGTGCAGGTCGTCCCTGGTTTCTTTCATAGTAATCAGAGAAGAATTATAGACCAGTACTCCTCCGGGTTTCACTACAGGTAGAAACCTCTCCAGTGACGGCTGGTTCATGGCGATTACCCCGTTGGGTTCGGAGATAACCGGGGAACCCACGGGTTCGTCGGAGACCACCACTGAACAGTTGGCAGTGCCCCCTCTCATCTCCGGACCGTACGAAGGCACCCAAGAAACATTCTTTCCTTCAACCATTCCGGCGTAGGCGATCAGCTGCCCAATGAGCATCACGCCCTGTCCGCCAAAACCGGCGCAGATTATTTCATGCGTCACAGGAAGACACCTCCTCGGGAGTACGGAAGACCCCTAAAGGATAATATGGAACCATCTTCTCCTCCACCCATTTGAGGGCTTGGTTGGGCGTCATTCCCCAGTTCGTCGGGCAAGAAGAAAGCACCTCCACAAGACTGAAGCCTTTCCCTTCCAACTGTACCTGGAACGCCTTTTTTATGGCCTTTCCCGCCTGTAATACATTTTTGGGATCATGCATGCTGACCCGGGCCAAATAGGCCGGGCCGTCCAAAGTATTCAAGAGTTCACATACTCTGATCGGAAAACCTACTCTTGAGGTGTCCCGGCCATACGGCGAAGTAGTGGTCTTCTGCCCGGGCAGGGTGGTCGGCGCCATCTGTCCGCCGGTCATCCCATAGATGGCGTTGTTAATAAAGATCACGGTGATCTTTTCTCCGCGGGTGGCCGCATGGACGATCTCGGCCAGACCAATGGAGGCCAAGTCTCCGTCACCTTGATAGGTAAAGACCACGGATTCGGGGAGAACCCGCTTAATACCGGTGGCCACCGCCGGCGCTCTACCGTGAGCGGCCTCCTGAAAATCAAGGTTGAAATATTCATAAGCCAGAACAGCGCAACCGACCGGCGCCACTCCGATGGTCTTCTCTTGCAAGCCAAAGTGATCAATAGCCTCCGCCACCAGGCGGTGAACAATGCCATGGGTACAACCGGGGCAGTAGTGCATTTTTTTATCTGATAACGCTTTGGGGCGTTCAAATACCTTCTGCATTAAAGTCTCCTCCTTCCTAGAGAATTTCCATTATTCTGTTATAAACTTGCCGTACAGTGGGGACAGCTCCGTTCGGTACGCCAAAGAAGTCAACCTTGCTCCGGTCGTTGACGGCGAGGATGACGTCTTCCACCATCTGGCCGACGCTCATCTCCACCACTAAGAACCGCTTACCAGCAGCAGCCAGATCAGCCAAGGGCTGTTTGGGGAAGGGCCAGAGTGTGATGGGACGCAGCAGTCCCACCTTCTTCCCTTCTTTACGTGCCAAGCCCATGGCGGACCTGGCAATCCGGGAACTGGTCCCGTATGCCACCAAGACCAGGTCGGCATCGTCCACATCCTCTACTGCATACCGTACTTCATTGGCCTCGATCCTCTTATACTTCTCTTGCAATTCCTGGTTGATCCGGACCAAATCCTCCGGCAGCAAGCCCAAGCTGTTAATCAGGTTCTGCCCGCGGTTCTTCATCCCAGTAGTGGCCCAGGGTTTATTGATCTGCTGCAGATCTCTCATCTCTGGAAGCACAACCGGTTCCATCATCTGTCCCATAATGGCATCACTCAGGATCATGGCGGGATTGCGGTACTCATCCGCCTTATCAAAGGCCAACCCGATTAAGTCCACCATTTCCTGGACTGTGCCTGGAGAAAAAACAATTAATCTATAATCTCCGTGTCCTCCGCCCTTAGTGGCCTGAAAGTAGTCGGCCTGGGAAGAAGTAAGACCACCCAAGCCCGGTCCCCCTCGGGCTACATTAACGATGACACAAGGCACCTGAGCACAGGCGATATACGAAATTCCTTCCTGTTTTAGGCTAATGCCGGGGCTGGACGAAGAGGTCATCGCCCGGCAGCCAGCCCCTCCGGCCCCATAAACCATATTAATGGCGCTAACCTCACTCTCGGCCTGCAAAAAGACCCCGTCGACCTCTGGCATACGTCTGGACATATACTCAGGCACCTCGTTCTGCGGTGTAATCGGATAACCGGCGAAGAAACGGCACCCAGCCCGGATCGCCCCTTCGGCCAGCGCTTCATTACCTTTCATCATGATTTTTTCCAAAGGACTTACCTCCCATCTCAAATCAGAAAACACCTGCGCACACCGGAACGTTTGCCCGGCGCATAATTCCGGGTCAAACAGGGGTGCGCTGTCTCAGTCTTGTTACGCTGCTTTCATTATCATTTATAAACTTCAATGGCAACATCAGGACACATTCTTGCACAAAACGCACAGCCGATACATTTTTCTGCATCCAGAATCTCTACAGGACGATAGCCCTGGTTGTTAAATTTGTCGGCTAAGGCCAGTATCCCCTTTGGACAGGCATGCACGCATAATTCACAACCTTTACAGCGTTCTTCGTTGATGTCAATCTTTGCCACAATCATACCTCCTTCCTAATCAAACGCCAGAAGAATAGGGCAAAAACTCCTCTTACTCCAATAATCACTCATCCTCGGAAACCTCGCCCGCTGGAGAAGTCTCCCAAGGAGCAGTCATAAAAAGCTCCAAGCTTAATATGGCTTCTCCGGCGGCTGCCGACCAAGTCTGCGGCGGCGCGACAGTTCTCATGACTACCGGTACCGTAAGCAACCGGGCTGCCTCGTCCACAATGCGGGCCCCTGTAGTTCGAATCTCCGCGGTAGTCTCGTTCCCGAGGTTGGTATTGTCAATTACCCCGTTAATCTGTAATTTAGAAGTCTCCTCCAGTCTCCGGGCTAACTCATAAAGCTCCTCTGGAGTAGAACACCCAGGCCGGTATGGATTGATCACCAACCACAAATTGTAGGGTTCCTGGGAGAAATATTCTTCAAAACGGCCTAAAGCCCGGGCGCCGACCGGATCTCCTCCTACATCCAGAACAACTTGGTAAGCGGTGTTCTGTAAAAAAGCAAAGATCCGGGGAGAGAGGGCGGGAAGATCAGCCGCTTCCAAGCCGTCTTGTGCAGATACGAGTTGAACCCCTTTGCTTCGCAGGAAGGCTTTTAATTCACGGGAGCGAAAGAAGGGATTGACGATATCTAAGTCAACCAAGCCGACCTTTTCCCCTCTACGCTTTAGTTGCAAAGCGTAATTTATCGCCACCTCCGTCTTCCCACTGCCAAAGGCGCCGATCAGAATATTCAAACGAGGTCCGTGCACTTTTCTTCCTCCATTAAGGCCGATCCTCCGGGAGACTTGGACACCTCCCGGGTAGACGTCCACTCATTTACTTTGATACAGGCGCGTGACTTCCGGTCGCAAGGCCCCAACCAAATATAAAGAACCGGCCACCAATAAAAGGCGGTTCTTCCCTTCTCCCGCCCGCCTTCGGCCGTTGACGTTGGCTTCAGACAAGGCAAGTTGCAAAGCCATACTTGGTTCTTCCACCGCAGTGGCTTCCACCCCGTGTCTTCGAAATTCTTCAGCCAGATCTGTGGGGTCCGTTGATTTGAGATCCGGCGCCTTAGTGGCAAAAACCTTACTAATCCGAGGGGCGAGTATGGAGACCATCTCCTTGATGGGCCTGTTATCTAAGATCCCTATTACCAAGTAGATCTGATACCCGGCAAAGAGATCACTGAGGGCTTTAGTCAAGGCGGTAAATCCGTCCGGATTGTGACCACCGTCCATGAGAACCGGTGGTGTGCCCGGAAAATACTCTAAACGGCCGGGCCATTTGACCTCGGCAAATCCGCGTAGCAGATCCGTGGTTGTCCATTTGAGCCCGGCTTCTTTAGCCACGGAAAGCAGTCCATAAGCCAACGCTGCATTGTCTGCTTGGTGCCGGCCGGTTAAGCCCACCCGTACGGTAGATAATCGTTGATGACCACCCTCTATTTCCAGGTGTACTCCGTCCATGTCCACGGTTGTCACCTTATAGCGAAAATCCCGGCCTACCGCATAAAATGGCGCTTTGGCCTTGGTTGCGGCCTTCTTCAACACCGCAAGAGCCTCTCGCTCCTGAACTCCCACCACCACCGGGCGCCCCGGCTTAATGATTCCTGCTTTTTCCGCGGCAATGGCGGAGAGGGTATCTCCCAGATACTCTCGGTGGTCCAGGGCAATATGGGCAATGCCGCAGACTAACGGATCAACCACATTGGTAGAGTCGAATCTTCCTCCCATCCCCACCTCAATCACTGCTACGTCTACCTTCTCTTCGGCAAAGTATTGAAAAGCAAGGAGCGTGGCGACTTCAAACTCCGTAGGCGGGCTGTACAGAGGATGACGGGCGGTCCGCTCCAACACCGGCTGGAGCCGGGAGACGAGTGTTCCCACCCGGTCTTCGGATATATTCCTGTTATTTATAGAGAAACGTTCGGTATATGAAGAAAGATGGGGAGAGATAAAGCGCCCTACTCTGTAACCGGCGGCGCTTAAGACCGAAGTAACAAGGGCCACTACCGAACCTTTGCCGTTGGTGCCCGCTATATGAATCACCGGATATTTTCGGTGCGGATGATCACATAGTTCCAGAAGATAACGTATACGATCAAGGCCCAGCTTGATTCCGAACTGTGTACGGGTGCGAATATAGTCGAGAGCTTCTTGATAAGTCAAAGCCTTAGCCCCCAAGAAGTTTTATAAAACATTTTACCATAATAAACAGGATAGGTAAATAAAATCGCGGTGAAGTATTTATCAACATATTTTGTAAAAAAACGGAAGTTATCACTCCTCACCAACCAGAAGAAGATTAAGGAACCACCCGTTGACGGGTGGTTTCACTCCGTAGTAGATGAAAGCCTGGGTGATACGGGCCGTTCATGAGCGGTCAAACCGGGTCCGGGGTTGTAACACCCGACAAAAAACGATAAAATATGAATGTTAGCAGTTCTTTCACACAGTTAGCCCACGTTTCCAGCATGAAATGGGGAGATGATTCTGATTAATATCGTCTTATATGAACCGGAAATTCCACAAAACACCGGTAATATCGCCAGACTATGCGCTGCCACTCTCTGTAATCTTCATTTAATTGAACCTTTGGGCTTTCACCTTGACGACCGGCATCTGCGCCGAGCCGGACTTGACTATTGGCCGCTAGTCAAGGTCTATCGCTACCTGGACTTTGATGAGTTCTTACAGGCTCGCCAGACTGAGCAGGCCCGTTTCTTCTTTCTAACTACCAAAGCAAAAAAATCTTATACAGATGTCGCCTACCAAAAAGATGATTATCTGGTCTTTGGCCCGGAGACCCGCGGCCTGCCTCCGGAAGTTTTGGCCAGGCAACCTGAGCACAATCTGCGGATTCCCATGCGCGATGAAGCCCGCTCTTTAAACCTGTCCAATTCGGTAGCGATCGTACTGTACGAGGCCTTACGGCAAACCGGGTTCTCCGACTTGCGATAGATTAAGTCCATAGAATTAATTATAGTCGCTGATAGCTGCTTTTAAACCAGACTGATCCGGTTGCTGTCGCTGGTCCGGCTTTCCGGGGCACGGCAACAGATAGTAACAGAAGACAACATTTAGTTGTTACTCTGTTTACCGGTGCGGTGCTTTAGGAACGCTTGTGTAGAAAAGCCCAGGCCTCCGGGGTATGCCGAATAATAATTACCAGGCAGGCGACTACCCCGGGGAGAATCCCTAAAGCGAGCAAGTAGAGGAGGACTCCTGAGATAGCCAGCACCGAGGAGAGGGCCACATGTTTGGTGAAGAGATAGGCCACACCCCACAGTACCAAAAAAATCACTAGGGTGAATGGTTCCAGACAAATAGCCACCCCTGCGCCGGTAGCCAGGCCTTTTCCTCCTTTAAACCTTAGGTAAACCGGATAAATATGGCCAATGACGGCAATAGCCCCCATCCACCATTGTACATTCTCCGTATAGCCCAGACTTCTGGTCACTAAGAGAACAAGCACGGCTTTACCAAGATCACCTATTAAGACAAGAAGAGCAGGGATAGTGCCTAGAACCCTTTGTGTATTGGCCGCTCCTGTATTGCCACTCCCCTGCTGCTGTAGGTTAACTCCGAAGCCGATTTTACCAATAATGTACCCGGTCGGGATCGCTCCGACCAAGTAGGCAAAGATACTCAAGACAACAAAGCAAAACATGAAGCCACTCTCCTCCGATTAGTAGCCCGCACGGAAAAGACGCGGCCGGAAGACACCGGACAACAACGAAAGCAAGGGCGAGACCCGCCCAGCAGACTGATAAGAGCAGGTAAGGTTCCTCTCCCGTAGCCGGTGTCTCCCTGCGCCTGGCGGATCAGACTGCGTCCACCCGCACCTTTTCCGGTGGAGACGGGACACAGACGGTAGACGGTTCGATGACCGCCCCCTTAATCGGGAAACTCCTGGGATAGATCGAGAATTTAAGAATCCGGTCTTGGATCACTTCCCCGTCTAATTGGTAATATAAAGGGGTTCTGCTCTCCAAAGTAACCTCTTTCCCCTGGAGCATCATGACTTTTTTCAACCTTTGGTGAGCTCCTGTCACCGCTAAGGGCAGGCAACAGAGGATCTCAAAGATATTCATGTTCTTTGCGGCGCAGATATTAAAGAGACCGTCGTCAATCTTGGCCTCCGGATTAATCTTGATCCCTCCGCCATAGGTAGTGGAGTTGTTGACCGCGACCAAAAGGGCTTTAAACTCGTAAGTCTCCTCATCCACCTGCAACCGCACGGGGTGTTGCTTATAAGAAAAAAGTGTCTTGAAAACTCCCAGAAGATAAGCAGCCATCCCTCTGATCCAGCGGAAACTTTGATTGACTGTATGCGCCACTGCGCCGTCAAAACCCGCGCCCACCGAGGAGATGAAGTATTTCCGGTTCACCCGGCAAAGATCAACCCATTTTACTTCCCCTTCCATGATCTGCTTAATGCTGGAAAGAGTATCTTTGGGCATTCCGATCATAGAGGCAAAATCATTTCCTGTGCCGCAGCCGAGGATCCCCAGGGGAATACCGCTGCCGGCCATCCCGTTGACCACTTGATTCACTGTACCGTCTCCACCGGCGGCGATGATCAGATCGTAACCGGCGGCCACCGCTTGACGGGCGATTTCTGTGGCATGGTTATGGGTCCGGGTTTCTTCCAGACTAAACTCCCCATCATACCGGGCCAGCGCCTCGGCGATCACCTGTCTTTCCTTGCCTGCTCTTCCCCTTCCGGCGGTTGGGTTCAGGATGACTTTTACTTTCATTCATCTTCACCTCATTGCCATTATGTAAATGCTCCCGATCAACCGGGTATAAAGATGTGTCACATCCGCTATGCCCTGTCGATGGTGGAGGACAAAAGTTATGAGGTATGTATTCGCGATAAATAAAAAAACCCCTTTATGTTAGGGGTATTTATTCCCGCCTACCTGCTGACGGGCAGAAAAAAGCCACCTATAGACAGGCGGCTTCTGGACAAATTACTGCTACAAAGCACTGTTAGGCATTCCTCCGGCGCCGGTGGCCAGACGCAAGAAGCACACGGACTACTAGAGAACCTGCTGTACCTCTTTGACCTCCGGAATCTCCTGTTTAAGCAGTCGCTCAATACCGTTTTTCAAAGTCAAGGTCGACATGGGACAGCCGGAGCAAGCCCCGGTTAGTTTTACCTGAACTATACCGTCGGCGGTGACGTCAATTAGTTCCACATCTCCCCCGTCAGCCTGGAGAGAGGGGCGAATCTGTTCGAGGGTTTTTTCTACTTTTTCTTTCATCAGTTATCCTCCTTATATTTGCCACTGGATCTATTATACCCTTGAATAGGGTCGAGCACGGTAAGTTAAGTATACGCCGAGTAAAATTCTTAGAATAACCTCAAGCGCAAGATATCAGAACGGACAAAATCAAAGGCGGCAATCTCTGTTAAGGCGTTGTCCATGGCCTTTTCCGGCGCTTTATGGGTTAAGAGCACAATGGGAACAACATCCTTTTGTCCATGGGTCTCCAGCTGAATGACGGAGGAGATGGAGATCCCGTGATTACCTAGTACTCCGGCGATGCAAGACAGAATACCCGGTTTATCCAGAGTAAACATTCTCAAATAAAACCGGTTCGAGATTTTATCCAACGGCAACAGCGTCGCTTTTTCCTCCGGATTGACGGTTCTGTTGGAGAAGCGCTCCCCGTTCTTGAGCAGAAGATCCTTGGAGAGGTCCACTATATCACTGATGATGGCGCTGGCGGTCGGGCACTGCCCGGCGCCGGGTCCATAAAACATGGTATCACCTACATAATTACCGGTGACAAATACCGCGTTCAATTCATTATTCACCGCTGCCAGCAAGTGTTCTTTGGGGATCAGGGTCGGATGCACCCTCAGATCCAATTCTGTTCCGAAAAACCGGCAGATCGCCAAGAGTTTGATGACATACCCGAACCTTTTGGCAAAATCCACATCCAACGTGGTGATGGAGGTAATCCCTTCTACCGGAATAGAATCAAAGTCCACCATGGCGCCGGCGGCCAGGGAGGCCAGGATGGTCAATTTATGGGCGGCGTCACCGCCACTCACATCCAAGGTGGAATCCGCTTCGGCAAACCCCTTCATCTGGGCTTCTCGTAAAGCCTGACCGAAATCGACTTCATCCTGATGCATTTTGGTCAGGATATAATTGGAGGTTCCGTTAATAATCCCATACAGGCTGAGAAACTTATTGGCGATCAATCCTTCGCGCAGACTTTTGATGATCGGAATCCCCCCGCCCACACTTGCCTCGAATAACAAGTCTACTCCATTCTTCTTCGCCTGCAGAAAGAGTTCCGTGCCCTTGGTCGCGATCAATGCTTTATTGGCGGTCACCACGTGTTTGTGATTGGCCAATGCTTGCATAATATATGTAAATGCCGGTTCGTAGCCACCGATGGTCTCCACGATGATCTCGATCTCCGGATCATTGAGGACTTCATTAACGTCGGTGGTAGTATGTACTCCCGCAAAATCCACTCCCCGATCCCTGTTCCAATCAAGATCCGCCGCAGATTTCAGGCGAAAACGCATTCCTGTGCGTTTGGTCAGTAGGTCTCCTTCTTCCAGCAAAACCTTGGCCACACCGGTCCCGACGGTACCCAACCCCAGGATCCCAAGGTTAATCTCTTTGGCCATGTCAAACACCTCACTTTTCATCCAATGTGCGCACGTGTTTTATTAAGTATACATATGAAGCCTATGAGGCCCAGGCTGCTCAGAGTAAAAACTATCTTTGTGTCCAGCGCATATAAGTCAGTCAATAAAAAAACCCATCCGCATAAAAGGACGGGTCCGACCGTGGTTCCACCTTTCTTAATCAATCCTGCCACCGGGTACAAGCTAGACGTCTGCCCGGTCAAAATCAGGTTGATCTCTCCTTCGGCAATAACGGTGCCACCGGACTGTTTGGGCGTGTCTACGCTTCACAGCCTCTCCGGGGTGGTCTTCCTCCGGCTCCTTCCGGAAGGCTCGCAGCCAAGGGGCGCTTATATTAAATAAACGCCACAACCCTCCGTCTCTGGTAGAAGGTCTCGCCCCCTTACCGCGTAGGGGCATCCGAAGTACTCTTCCCATCATCGAATTTGCATGGCTATTTTTTTGTAAGTATATCATCGTCTTGGCGGAAAGTCAATCAGGTTTCTGCTTCTTTAACATAGACTTCCAAGTCCCTGCCGGAATCCGGCAGACTAAAACCGAAGATCCCCCGGGCCTCATCATGGAAAATTCCACTAATCCCGGAATCCGGACCAGAGGCGCCACCCAAACGGACCAGGCGCTTGCTTCCGATCCCATGGAGACGTACCTTGAAACGCTCCCGTGGTGACTGATAGTTTTGATAAACATATTTCAGCGCGATTTTAATCTGACCATGATCCACACTGTGCTTAATCTCAATCATATTATACTGATCGTTCTTATACTGAGTGGTCTCGCCGTCATCTTCGTAATAGTACAAGGACCCACCGGTCACCGGGTAAAGATCGAAGTTTATTTCCTTGGCCGGACAGGCGCTGGCGCTCTGGAACGGTTCCCAACTGGGGATGATGGCATCAGCCTTGATGAAGACGGGTAAAGTGTCGAGGGGGGCTTGGTATTTGAGGTAACCTCCTCCTTGATGCAGCTGATCCGTCCAAAAATCAAACCACCACCCTTTAGGCAAGTAGACCCGCCGCTCGGTCTGACCGGCCCGGAGAATAGGAGCCACCAAGAGATCCGAACCAAAGAGGTATTGATCGTCCATGGAGAAGACCTCCGGATCATCCTCATACTCCATAATCAACGGCGCCATCACAGGAATTCCCGTCTGATGCGCCTTGTAAAATTGGTTATAGATATAAGGCAGTAAGCGATAACGCAGACTAATATATTTTCTGCTGATCTCTTCAATCTCCGGTCCGAAGGCCCACGGTTCTTGCGCTCTGGCATTATAGATATTATGCACCCTGAAGAACGGAGTAAAAACGCCCATCTCGATCCAACGGGCAAAGAGCTCGGGGTGGCAATGTTCGGTAAATCCCCCCACCTCATTGCCGACAAAGGCCACTCCGGACAAGGCCAGATTGGAATTGAGCGGGATGGCCATTGCCAAGTGAGAAAACCGGCTGCGGTTATCACCGGTGGTGAGCGCGGCGTAGCGCTGAATCCCGGCAAAACCGGAGCGGGAAAGGATGAACGGCCGGCGATGGGGAGCGGCTGCCACCAGCCCTTGCCAGGTGGCTTGATTCTCCAGTAAACCGTAGAAGTTATGCACAGTCCAGTGGGGGACCTCCCTCTCCCCGATGCGGTGGACGGCTGTATCCGGTAAAGTCCGGAAGACACTGGCAAATTCGGTTGGTTCGTTCCTGTCATTCCAAATCCCGGCTACCCCATGTTCGGTGACGAAGTCCCGGATCAGCCCAGCCCACCAAGTCCGGACCCGCTCCTGGAGGAAATCAGGAAAAACACTCTCCTTTCCCCAGACTTCGCCGGTGAAGAAGCCGCCTTCTCGCGCTTGGATAAAATATCCTTCATCCACTCCTGCTTTGAAGACCGGGTACTCCGGATCCGCCTTGACCCATGGTTCAAGGGCGATTACGGTCTTAAAGCCCATGGTTTGCAACTTATTTATCATACGGCGGGGGTGGGGAAAATAATCCCGGTCAAAGGTAAAGGCCTGATCTCCGTCCATATAATCAAGGTCCAAATGGATGGCGTCCGCTGGAATCTTCTTTTTACGCAGAATCCGCGCAATTTTATAAACCCTCTCAGAGGGGAAGTAACTTCGTTTACTCAAGTGAAAACCCAGGCTCCACAGAGGGGGCATGGCCATCCTCCCGGTCAGCCCGGTAAATTTTTCCACTACGTCTTTTATGGTTTCGCCGGGGATTAGGTAATAGATTATACTTTGACCAGTCACGCCCAGATAATAGGTGTGGGGATCATTCCGCCCTAAATCAAAAAAACTGCATCCTCCGTAATCAATGAAGAGGCCATACACTTTGTCGGCTTGCGGCCGGGTGTGCCCGGAAAATCCGATGATAAACGGGATGGAACAGTACATATGTAAAGTATCGTCGTGATGGGTACTGGAGGCATCAGTGTTCCAATACTCAAGGTACCTGCCTTTTTTATCCAGGGGGCCGGTTTGCTCACCCCCACCGTAAAAGTGTTCGTCCTGCAATTTTTTATAAACCACCATTCGATCGGCAGTGTAGCCTATCTTTTCATCCGCACACAGGGTCTCTCCGGTTCCCTTCAGCAGGCTGATCCGGAAGGGGTGAAAACCCACGTGCGCTCTATACCGATGATATTTTATACTGATTCCCCGCTCCTTTAAGTTCGTTCCTAAGCTTGCTCCCGGCCGGTGACTGTCTTCTTGTTCTACTTCAATCGCAGCCGACGGCGGAGAAGAAACCACCGCCGGTGTGGATAGGGGTGGAGACTGCGCGGCCGGCCCGCTGATAAAGACCTTGATCATTCCATTCTTATAAAAATCCAACTCTGCATAGGCGTTGGCTAATTCCAGTCTTACTTTATTTCCTTCTACGGACAGAGTCTTGAGCTCCCTCAAGATCTCCAGTTGCTCCGGATTAAAGACGCCCAACGGTTGCTGAGAAAGGTTGGGTCTCAGATTGTCCACGGAAATCTTGACCAACCGGAACCATCTGGCCAGTTGCTTCCGGCTGACCTTCAAAAAACGTAACACCGGAACATCCCTCCTTAAATTCTATTACGTTTTGTTCTTTCCGTCAGAACAGCCTCTTACTGACAGGTGCGAAGCGCTTCATTATACACCCGGAAATCCTCTGGGCTGAACAAAACGAACCAGACCTCGGCTAATCCGGCATATTGTTGTAAAAACTCTTTGGTGACGCTGATGGCGATGGTTGACGCTTCTTGGATGGGATATCCGTACGCTCCGGTGCTGATCGATGGAAAGGAGATGGTTTTGATCTTATAGGCTAGAGCCAACCGCAAAGAGTTTAGGTAAGCGTTCCTCAAGACAGTCTCCTCTCCGTAATTACCTCCCCGCCAGATCGGGCCGACCATATGAATAACATATTTTGCTTTCAGATTACCGCCGGAAGTGAGTACTGCTTCCCCTGGAGGACAGCCTCCTTGACGCAGGCGAATCCGGGCGCATTCTGCCATCATCCGCGGTCCTCCGGCCCGATGAATAGCTCCGTTCACTTCCCCACCCCCCAGGAGCCTGGAGTTGGCCGCATTGACAATAGCCTCCGTCGTCTGTTGGGTAATATCACCCTGTAGTACACCTAATCTGGTCTCCCCAATTGCCTTCTCCACAGTATCCCTCCTGGTCTGTACTACGTGACTAATCCTTTACGTCTCAAAGACTACTCGCCCTTAAAACCATTACTGTGCAGTGAGATTCTGTTATAAAGCCACCCGCAGGCGCCTGCTCTCATCATCAATACTTACTCACTACAGGGTGGAGTAATGCTTCATTTCCTGAAAAAGAAAAACCGTCCTGTAATGGACGGCTAACTTCCAGGTAAGGATCTGGGTGACGCCTGGCAATATTTTCACCCCGGCGTGTCTTTGATGATGGCGCCACCTCGGTCCGGGGCCGTTGACCGGATCTCTTTTATCTATTTGTCAGGAAAATCCCGTACTCTTTGTCTGACGTGTATACCAGTGATCGTTATTCGTAGTATTTCTTATACTTCTCTCTGCGCTCATTGATAATGGCCTGCCCACCTGAACGGAGATAATCCGCAAAACCGCGGTCCCAGACTACGTCGAAATCTTCAGGTTTGGCGACAATGGCTTGAATCAGCAGATTATCGCGTTTTTCTTTGAGAACCGTGCTCATCCCGGCTTCACTCTTCACCTCACCCACATTTATATTCTGCTCATAGCGGGCATCATTATTGGTAATCCCATATGCTCGCTCGATGAACCTCTTCTCAACCCCTCCATAGCCGAGAGCAATAGATTTAACGTTCAAGTCCGGGTCACCAAGATCCAAACCGTTGATGGTGATCGTGTAGTCGATGTTATTCGGGGAGTTCATAATCTTGGCGCCGGTCGCGGCGATGGTCTTGATCGTGCCGTCCGTCAGCACCTCATGGGTGACCCCCTCTTCGCCAATCTGGAGGAATCTGCGGTTTTCAAGCTTGGATATCCAGTTAAGATAGAGTAAGGAGGCCAGCGGCTCATCGTTGGTGGCAGGGAAGAAGATCTTGCGGTCGATGGGAGCGGGGAGGTACTTTCGATACAACCCCGCGTCATTCTTGAAGCAATCCACGGCAATAAAGGCTGCGTCTTCACTGACGAGTTTCTTCAGGTTGGCGTGGATGCCCTCTCCTCCGTCTCGGTAAGGATAATCCCAATTGTGCATGAAGGCGCCGACATATCCGGCTTTAATCAAGTTATCCTCCGTCCGGTCCCCAGGGCCATACAGCGGAAAATCCTTCCAGATCAGACCAGCGTTGTACCACTCGTTAAGCTTTTTGACTCCTTCCTTGTACCCTGGAAACAAAAGATATCTGTCATCAAAAGCATAGATATACATATCCTTGTCTGACAAGTTGTTGGGAACAAAGGAAGTCAACAGATAATTGCAGCGCCAGCCCACATCATAACTGGTGGAGTAGGGGATCATCTTGTCCGCGTCCTTCCCCAACAGTTTGGAGGCGTTAGCCTTAAAGGCTTTCAGCATGTTTTCAAATTCTTCAAGGGTGGTGGGTTCGGGGATACCCAATTTCTTTAACCAATCCTCACGAACAAAAGTGTTGATCCGGGTGTTGTGGAAGAGCCGGGCTTCAATCGCCCAGATAGTCCCCTTCTCCGGGTCCCTGTTCCAGTAAAGGTTTTCTTCGCCCAGTAAACCCCAGAGGTCAGGAAGTAACTCCTTGTACTTTTCCAAGTAGGGGCTCATGTCAAGCACCCCGCCCATGTTGGCGTAAGCCAGAATCGTCGGGTAACTGTAGGTGACACAGATATCAGGCGCATCACCTGCGGCCAACAGGTTGTTGAGTACCTCCACCTCTGTCCAGCGCGGCACAGGAACGAACTTTACCTTGACATTGTGGTCGCGAAGCATTCCCTCTTTGATGAAGTCGGTGTAGAAGTTGTCTTCCGGCTTGGAACCTCCGGGGTTGCTCCGATCAAAGACTTCCACAGTGATGGTTCTGGTCTTAACGAATCTGCCGTTCACAATTTCAGGTTTGGCAGCGGATAAAATTGTCCCCGGAAAACAGACCGCAGCCAACATGCTCAGGATGAGACAACAGGTTAGAAACAAGGAATTCTTCTTTATAGTATTCCCTCCCTATATTTATTTTGTTTGTTCTCTTATAGACACGGATTGTGTCTTGAAAGGCAATATACTTACCCCTTTACCGCACCCAAGGTGGCGCCGGTAATGAAGTGCTTTTGCAGCCATGGATAGACCAGAAGAATCGGTACGGTGGCAAACATGACAGTCGCCGCCTGAATCGTGTCGGTCAACCCCGGAGTAGTAAAGCCTTCTTGGGTGGCCACCTCAATGCTGGTGACACTTTTCAGGATGTTGTACAACAGCAGCTGAATGGGGTGGAATCTTCGGTCATTCATGAACATCAACGCATCGGAAAACCCATTCCAGCGTCCGACGGCGTAAAAAAGTGAGAGCGTAGCCAGGACCGGCTTGGACAGGGGTAGATAGATATTGATTAGGATCCGAATAGGCCCCGCTCCGTCAATCTCCGCCGATTCGCGTAGGCTTTCGGGGATACTGTAGAAGAAACTCCGCATAATGATCATGTAAAACACGCTTATGCAGTTGGGAATGATCAGCACCACCGGTTTGTTGAGCATATGCAAGTCTTTGAGCAGGAGATATGTAGGGATCGTTCCCGCGTTGAAGTACATGGTTAGAAGGATCAAGGTATTGAAGAAACGGCGCCCTTTGAGCTTATCATAGATGAGCGGATAGGCGCAGAGGATAGTCATTACCATGGATACAATAGTGCAAATCACCGTTAAAATAGCGGTCCAAATCAGAGACCAGGTGTACTTGGCGTCAGTGAGCACAAAGCGGTAGGCTTCAAAATTCAGACCCTTTGGCCAGAGCGTAACCTCGTTGCGGATAATCGCCTCCGAGGAACTGAGAGAACGCGCCAGAATGTTCACCATCGGCAGCAAACAAAGGAGGATCAGTATGAAGCAGCAGAAAACAACGACTGCATCACCGAATTTAGATCTTTTTGCTTTAATCATGCCCTTCACCCCCTACCAGAGGCCCCGCTCGCCGAATTTTTTGGCCAGGGCATTAGCGATAACCAGAAAAATAACACACACGACCGACTGGAACAACCCTACTGCCGTAGTCAGCGAGAATTGGAGACCACGAATACCGTAGGTATAGACAAAAGTAGCGATCACATTGGACACACTGCTGACCAAAGCGTTGCCCAGGGCGTATGGTCGATCAAACTCACTGCTTAAGAAGCGTCCAAGGCTCAGAATGAGCAGAACGACGATGGTGGGGCGTAAGCCCGGTAGTGTAATATGCCATATGCTTCGGAACCGGCCGGCCCCGTCGATGGCGGCGGCCTCATAAAGCTCAGGATTGATATTGGTGAGCGCTGCCAAATAGATAATGGTATTCCACCCAACGCTCTGCCAGACACCTAAGAGGACATAGGTCCAGACCCAGTGTTTGGGATCATTAAGGAACGGAACGGAGGCAACACCCATCCGGTTCAGGACGATATTCACCAGGCCGGTAGTGGGCGCGAAGAGCTGCAAGGCCAAGCCGGAGATGATAATCCACGAGAGAAAGTGTGGCAGATAAACGACGGTTTGCGTGAAACGCTTGAAGCGTTTGAAGGGCAGTTCATTGAGGAGCAGAGCCAGGATAATCGGAGCGGGGAAACCGACCACCAAGTCCAACAGGTTGAGCATGACGGTATTACGTAACGCATGGAGAAAATCCCGGTTGGAGAAGGCCTTGATGAAATACTCAAAACCATGATGATCAGCCCACGGCATCTGCCAAACGTTCTGGACGATACGGTACTTCTTGAAAGCAATCTGAATATAGGTCATAGGGATATAACGGAAGATCACAAAAAAAGCGATCGGCAAAGCTAACATCAGATAAAGCGTCCAGTATTCTTTGAAATACTTGCGATTCCCTTCGGAGAAAGGCTTCAATAAAATGGTCTTCACAGTCATTGTCTTCATTGCGCTTCCCTCTTTACGCCTGATTTATTTCCTTGACGTAAACCGCTTGCTCGACAGAACAAGCATTACTCCCAATCCAATCCGTTAAAAAACCTCTTCCAAGCTGAGCTTCTCCTCAACAATAATTTACGTTTTATTACTGGATTACATATATGCAATTATATTTTTATAGAAGGCCCGTCTGTATTCAATGAGTAAAATATAGTTTTAATCCGTAAAAATTTAATATAAAAACTAAAAGGCCTGACTCCAATGGTATTAGGAATCAGGCCTCAGCGGGGTGGTTTACTTTTTCTCTCTGCCTACGGGGGAGAGTTCACTTCATGTTGGGCCGAAACCACCTGAGCCGGTAATCCGGCCCAAGCCAGATAAGAAGGTGTTCCTGTTCAAGCCTTGATCAGGTGGATTTATACCCTAAGAGTTCCATCATTTCTCCGGGATCCGTCACCGGGAGACGGCACTGAAAATTCTGACAGACATAAGCAGTAGCCTGCCTGTTAATGCTCACCATTCCTTTGGTAAAGGGTGCAATCTCTTCAATCATTGTCTGCTCCGGGGTTGTGGGATGAAAGAGCAGAACCTTACGGGGGATGAATTCCCGGCGAACCAAATCAAGCAGGCGCCTGGTTTCCTCCGCCTCCGGAGGGCCAGCGATCACTACTTCAAAGGACGGTCCGAAGCCAAAATCAAGCGCGTTTAAGGCATGCGTATGGGAGACTGGCGAACGTCTGATCTCCCGGGCAAAAGCCCTTTCGGTGGCCATGGCCTTGGCTTCATACTCCGGATTTCCGGTCATTCTCCCCAAGCGTAACAGGTTCAGCATAGCCACGGAGTTGCCGGACGGAACCGCTCCGTCGTAAATCTCTTTCCGACGGACCAAGACCTCGTCATTTAGGTCGGAGGTTTGGAAGAATCCCCCCCGGTCCGGATCGTAGAAGTGTTTCACCAATATGTCCGTGAGGAAGATCGCCTCTTGCAAATACTTGGGCGCGCACGAAGCCTCATACAATTCAAGCAAACCCCAGGTTAAAAAGGCGTAGTCGTCCAGAAAACCTTGGATGCCCGCTTCTCCGTTACGGTAACGATGGAAAAGCCGTCCGTCTCGGTCCCGCATCCGGCGCAGGAAGAATTCCATCCCCTCCTCCGCAGCCTGTAAATAAGAGGCGTCCGCAAAGACCTGCGCCCCTTTGGCCAAGGCCGCCAAGACCAACCCGTTCCAGTCGGTCAAGATTTTATCGTCTTTATACGGAGGCACTCTTTCCGCCCGGGCCCGGTACATCTTATCACGGGCCTCTCGCAGAATAGATACGGACTCTTCACCGCTCAGGCCGAGCTCCGCTCCGATCCGGTCCAGACTTTTCCCAATATGAAGGATATTCGGGCCCGCCTGCACGTTGCCTGGCTCCGCAATGAAGTCCGACCGGTAATTTCCTTCCGCGCTCACCTGAAAGTAGGCGCAGACCAAAGCAGCTTCTTTCGGTGATAGAACTTGCTTAATCTCTTCCTCCGACCAAAGGTAGAATTTGCCCTCCACTCCTTCACTGTCGGCGTCCTCCGCTGAATAAAATCCCCCTTCGGCGCTTCTCATCTCCTGCAATAGATAGGTAAAGATCTCCGCTGCCGTGTTTCGGTAAAACTCTTTTGCCTTCCGCTCTGTACTGACTTGATAGGCCTCGGTGTAAGCCATGGCCAGCAGGGCTTGATCGTACAACATCTTCTCAAAATGCGGCGCAAACCACCGTTCATCCGTGGAGTAGCGATGGAAACCGCAACCAATCTGGTCATAGATCCCGCCCTCCCGCATGGCGCGTAAAGTCTTCTCCACCACCCTCAGGGCGTTGGCCTCCTGTGCTCTTTGACTGTATCTCATCAGAAAAAGCAAGTTGTGGGGGGTTGGGAACTTCGGCGCCGTTCCGAACCCTCCGTACCTTTCATCAAAGGCCTCGGCCAACTGCTCATACCCGGCAGTAAGGATTCGCTCATCCAAATCGTCCCCGTCGTCCGGCTCCTGGTTTAAGCTCTGTAAATGCTCTATAATCTCTTGAGCTGAGGCCAAAACCTCTTCCCGCCGGTTATCCCAGATCTCCTTGATTCTTGTCACCAACTCCACCAGGCCAATCCGTCCGAACCTGGTCTCTTTGGGGAAATAGGTTCCGGCGAAGAAAGGTTTCCCCTCCGGGGTCATGATCACCGTTAGCGGCCAACCTCCGGTACCGGTCATCATCTGACAAACGGTCATATAGATTCCGTCCAGATCCGGACGTTCCTCCCGGTCGACTTTGATGGAGACAAAGACCTCATTGAGTAAGGCGGCGACTTCTTCGTCGGCAAAGGATTCCCTTTCCATCACATGACACCAGTGGCAGGTGCTGTAACCGATGGAGAGGAAGATCGGCTTCTCCTCATTCCGCGCTGTAGCAAAGGCCTCCTTCCCCCAGGGATACCAGTCCACCGGGTTATAGGCGTGTTGTAATAAATAGGGAGACTGCTCGTTTGCCAAGCGATTGGGTGCTCTGGTAGTGATCGAAGTCATGTGATCGCCAGCTTTCTTCACTATACTTTACCGGGCTGTGCCACTCTTGAATATATAAATAGTCTCACCTTTTATGCGTTCTTTATCCCACATACTATGGCAAGTGAAAGCGCCCTTGAGGCGGGCGCTTTTTGCAAAATTCCGGCTGTCCCCCTTCGGGCAGCCTATGCTGTTTTCAGCCTATGATATTTGGATGATGACTGATGATGACTCCGGAGGCACGGACACCTTATTTGAAAAGAGCGTCTTCCGTGAAAGTTTTTTATGATCAACGAGTATTTATTATTATCAGATTGGTCTTTTCAGATGCCAGATCCGAGCGCCAAGTCTTCCGACTAACAGACTTTATGATCAAAACTGCCCAAAATTAGCAAGATTAAAATTAAAAAGAGGATGAAAGGTAAGAAATCATCCCAGCATCCAAAGGATCTCCCAGTTCCGCCAATGCTCACAGTCATTCTCCTTTCCAACAGGATTTTTACTATGGAACTTCTCTCTGATCCTACCATATGAATTCCCGTTCAAGATGGTACTGGGATAATCTCATTTTTCTTTGCCCTTACCGCCCGGAGTTACTCCCCGCTGATTCAGAATCCGGATTTACCGGAACATAAAGAAGACAACTCCCTCCTTGCGTAGGGAGAAGGACTCTGATAAAATCAATTATTGATTACAATTACTGTAACCAGCTGAAGCAGGGCAGTTTATTATAACAATTAAAATCATACGTTGCGTTTAAGCACGTGACAGAAGGTGGTATCAAAGGTGGCCGGCAAGAAAAGAAGTACAAACTATGATAACAATAGTATTTCATCGTTGAAAGGCGCCGACCGGGTCCGGTTGCGCCCGGGGGTGATCTTCGGCTCGGACGGACTCGAAGGGTGTCAGCATTCCTTCTTCGAGATCCTGTCCAACTCCATAGATGAGGCCAGGGAAGGATATGGAGAAATCATAGAGGTCATCCGCCATCAGGACCTCTCGATCAGCGTAAAGGATTACGGTCGAGGCATTCCACTGGATTATAACGAAAAAGAAGAGCGCTACAACTGGGAGCTGGTCTTCTGTGAACTGTACGCCGGAGGTAAGTATCAGAATAACTCCGGCCACAACTATGAATTCAGCTTGGGCCTGAACGGTTTGGGCAGCTGCGCCACGCAATACAGTTCGGAATATATGGATGTCACTGTCTACCGGGATGGCTACCGATATGACCTGCACTTTGAAAAAGGGGAGAACGTGGGCGGACTGGCCAAAGAGAAATGCCAATACGAACATACCGGCACCATCATCAAATGGCGGCCTGACCTTGAGGTCTTTACGGACATTACTATCCCCCTGGAATATTATAAAGATGTCTTGCGCAAACAAGCAGTAGTCAACGCCGGAATAGTCTTCAAACTATTCGATGAAGAGTCCAACGAGACCTTTGAATTTCTGTATGAAAACGGGATTGTGGATTACATCAAAGAAGTGAGCCAGAATAAAGAATTCACGGAAATCCACTTCTTTGCCACTGAAACCCGGGGACGAGACCGGGCGGACAAGCCCGAGTATAAAGTAAAAATGGAAGTCGCCTTCTGCTTCAATAATGAGATCAACCTTTTGGAGTACTATCATAACTCAAGTTTTCTGGAGCACGGGGGCGCCCCGGACCGGGCTGTGAAGAACGCCTTCGTCTCTGAGATTGATAAGTGCCTTAAAGCACAAGGCATGTACAATAAGGACGAAGCCAAGATTAATTTCTCGGATATCCAGGACAGCCTGATCCTCGTCACCAACTCCTTCTCCACCATCACCAGTTATGAAAATCAAACTAAAAAAGCCATCACCAATCGGTTTATTCAGGAGGCGATGACTGATTTCCTCCGGCAACAGCTGGAGATCTACTTTATAGAGAATAAAATGGAAAGCCAGAAGATCCTCGAACAGATCTTGGTCAACAAACGGAGCCGGGAGACGGCGGAGAGAACCAGGATCAACATTAAGAAAAAACTCAGTAATAACGTGGATCTCGCCAACCGGGTGAAAAAATTTGTGGATTGCCGTACCAAAGATGTACGCCGGCGAGAGCTTTATATTGTGGAGGGGGATTCGGCCCTTGGCGCCTGTAAATTGGGACGGGATGCGGAGTTTCAAGCGATCATGCCGGTCCGCGGAAAGATCCTCAACTGCCTGAAAGCGAGTTACGACGGGATTTTTAAGAGCGAAATCATTGTCAACCTTTTAAAAGTACTCGGGTGTGGAGTGGAGATCAAATCCAAACACAATAAAGACTTGAACACCTTTGACCTGAATAACCTGCGCTGGGATAAAGTAATCATCTGTACAGACGCGGATGTGGACGGGTTTCAGATCCGCACCCTTATCCTGGCCATGCTTTATCGACTGGTTCCCACCTTGATTCAAGCCGGAAAGGTATATATCGCCGAGACTCCGCTCTTTGAGATTACCACTAAAGATCAGACCTACTTTGCTTATGACGAGAGAGAAAAAGATCAGATTCTGGCCAAACTTGATACCAAATATACCATTCAACGCTCCAAAGGTCTTGGCGAAAATGAGCCGGAGATGATGTGGAAAACAACGATGAATCCAGCCACCAGAAGGCTGATCCGGGTAGTTCCTGATGACCTTAGAAGAACCGAGGAGTATTTTGACCTTCTACTCGGAGACAACCTGAACGGAAGAAAAGAATTCATCGAAGAGAACGGGTATAAATATTTGAATCAGATTGATGTCAGTTGAACTCTCTTCTTTTCTTGCCCGCATCACGGATCATGACCTCAGTCGGTGAGAGTCGCCTATTAAAGAAGGAGCAATGCTTATTTCAAAATTTATCGCAGATACGGTCAAGGAGGATAATCTATGACCAGTGAAAATTTGATTAACCAAAAGATCGTGGACACTCTGGAGCAAAATTATATGCCGTATGCCATGAGTGTCATCGTCTCCAGAGCCATTCCGGAGATTGACGGATTCAAACCCTCGCACCGCAAGCTACTCTATACCATGTACAAGATGGGGCTTTTGACCGGCGCCAGAACCAAATCCGCCAATGTGGTCGGTCAAACCATGAAACTGAACCCCCATGGTGATATGGCCATCTATGAAACGCTGGTTCGCTTAACCAGAGGCAATGACGCTCTGCTCCATCCCTATATCGATTCCAAGGGTAACTTCGGCAAGCAATACTCCAAGGATATGCGCTTCGCCGCGCCCAGATATACCGAGGTTAAACTGGAAAAGATCTGTGAAGAGATCTTCAGGGATCTGGAGAAAGACGCCGTTGATTTTGTGGACAATTACGACGGAACCATGAAAGAGCCAACGCTCCTGCCGACGACTTTCCCGAACATACTGGTCAACGCCAACCAAGGGATTGCCGTGGGCATGGCCAGCAACATCTGTAGTTTTAACCTGAAGGAAGTCTGTACAGCCACGATTCAGTATATTAAAGATGAAAATGTAAATATCGAAGAATACCTGCTGGCTCCGGATCTTTCTTCCGGGGGAGAGTTGATCTATAACAAAAGAGAGATCATGAATATCTATAGAACAGGCAGAGGCAGTTTTAAACTGCGTGCTAAATATCGATATAATCAGGTCAACAACTGTGTGGAGATTTACGAAATTCCTTATACCACAACTGTGGAAGCGATTATGGACGCCATTATCAACTTGGTAAAAAACGGAAAAGCCAAAGAGATCACTGATGTCCGGGATGAAACCGACCTGGGCGGTTTGAAGATTGCATTGGATTTGAAGAAAAACGTGGATCCTGACGGCTTAATGAAGAAGTTATATAGATTCACCCCCCTCCAGGATAGCTTTAATTGTAACTTTAATATCTTGGTTGATGGGAAACCCAAGGTGATGGGGGTTAAGCAGATCCTGGCGGCCTGGATCACTTTTCGGATAAACAGTATCAAACGGCAAACCCTCTTCGATTTACACAAAAAACAGGATCAACTCCATCTACTAATAGGTTTGAAAGAGATCCTGCTCGACATCGACAAGGCAATCAAGATCATCAGAGAAACCGAAGAGGAGAAAGAGGTCATCCCCCGCCTGATGCAGGGGTTCACCATTGACCGGACTCAAGCGGAGTATATCGCCGAGATCAAACTCAGGAACTTAAATAAAGAGTATATCCTGAACCGACTGGCTGATGTGGAACGTTTGAAAGAAGAGATCGCCGCCTTGCAGGCGACCTACGAAAGTGAAGACAAGATTAAGGAGATTATCCAAGAACAACTGGCCACAGTAGCCAAGAAATACGGCAAACCCCGGCGCACCCAATTAATCAGTGAGGAGCAAGTGGAAGAAATCACTATGGAACACCTGATTGACGACTTTAATCTCAAGCTCTTTTTGACTAAGGAGAATTACCTGAAGAAAGTGGCCTTAACCTCTCTCCGGTCCAATTCCGAGCATAAACTGAAGGACGATGACTTCTTTGTGCAAGAGGTAGAGAGCAAAAACAAAGCTGATCTGCTGCTCTTCTCCAATAAACATACAGTCTATAAAATGAAAATCTATGACCTGCCGGATTGCAAAGCCAGCAGCTTAGGTGAGTACTTACCAAACCTGCTCGAACTCGAGGAGGATGAACGCATCATTCACCTGGTCGCCACAGAGGATTATCAGGGCCATATCCTGTTCGCTTTTGCCAACGGTAAAATGGCCAAGATTGATTTGGCGAGTTATGCGACGAAGACGAACCGGAAAAAGTTGGCCAATGCCTACTCCAACCTCTCCCCTCTGGTCAAAATCATCAATCTGCAGGAAGACAGGGAACTGGTGGCGATCAGCAGCATAAATAAGGTATTAATCTTTGATACCGCAAATATCAATCCCAAAACCACCAGGGACTCCCAAGGGGTGCAGGTGCTGAGAGGCAAGAAAGACAGTAAATTGGTGGCCTTAAAAGAACTAGAGGAGGTAACCTTCACTGACTTGGATTATTACCGTACCAAAAACATCCCGGCCATCGGGTATTATTTAAAGGAAGAAGATGAGATCAACCCCCAAACTACTTTGGATTTGGAACTGAAAGAATAGACCCTGCCTCCTTTCTCCAGGCCCACCAGTAAGACAGGTGGGGGTTCAGGCCCGTAGTCTATAGTCAAGCTGTTACAACCAAAAAACCTGCCGGTTTGGCAGGTTTTTTGGTCTGAAGCCACCTCTGATTCCATTAAACAAGAACCTGACCGTTAGGTCAGGTTTGAATACGTTTTTGGCTCCCCGAGCTGGGCTCGAACCAGCAACCACTCGGTTAACAGCCGAGTGCTCTACCATTGAGCTATCGAGGAATACAATAATTATAATAACATTATTTCAGGAAGATGTCAATAATTTGACCCCGAATTTTTTGTACATCTCTCCAATAATTATTGGTCACCCAGACCAGCCAGGATATGGGCGAGCGAGTCCCGTCTGTTAACAGCAACCCTTTGTTGATGAAAGAAGAAGGTCCCCGCAAACACGAGAACCTTCTCCGGAAGAATGGAATCTTCTATATTATATAGGTAATTATCTTCCAAAGCACGCAGCTTTTATTGAGCGTCCACTTTCGCCATATGGCAGATGAGGTCAAGCACTTTGTTGGAGTAACCCCACTCATTGTCATACCAAGACACTAATTTGACGAAGTTGTCATTCAAAGCGATCCCGGCTTTAGCGTCAAAGATGGAGGTGTGGGGGTCGTGAATGAAATCAGAGGAGACCACATCATCTTCAGTATATCCTAAGATCCCCTTCATCTCGTTCTCAGACGCCTTCTTCACCGCAGCCTTAATCTGATCGTAGGTAGCGGGTTTTTCCAAGCGGCAGGTCAGGTCCACCACAGAAACGTCAATGGTGGGTACCCGGAAGGACATACCGGTCAGTTTCCCATTGAGCTCGGGGATGACTTTGCCCACTGCTTTGGCGGCACCGGTGGAAGAGGGGATGATATTGAAAGAAGCTGCCCGGCCACCTCTCCAGTCTTTCTTAGAGGGTCCGTCCACAGTCTTCTGGGTAGCGGTGATAGAGTGCACGGTGGTCATTAACCCTTCAACAATCCCGAAATTATCATGAATAACCTTGGCTAACGGAGCAAGGCAGTTGGTAGTACAAGAGGCGTTGGAGACTACTTTCATGTCTTTGGTGTATTGATCATGGTTTACTCCCATGACAAACATGGGCGCGTCTTTAGACGGGGCACTGATCACAACTTTCTTGGCGCCGCCTTTGAAGTGGGCGGAGGCTTTTTCGGTCACGGTGAAGACGCCGGTTGATTCTACTATGTACTCGGCGCCACAGGAACTCCAGGGAATCTCGGCCGGATCCATGCAGCCAAAGACACTAATCTGTTTCCCGTTCACAACGAGTTTATCTCCTTCTACCCTGACCTCGCCTTGGAATTTGCCATGAACGCTATCATATTTCAGCATATAGACCATATACTCAAGGTCAATAAAAGGATCATTAATCCCCACGATTTCCACTTCGGGATTGTCCTGCGCCGCCCGGAAAACCAGTCGCCCGATGCGTCCAAATCCATTGATTCCAACCTTAATAGACACAGTATCTTCCTCCTTCATATAATGAATAATTTCCAGTAAGGATCAGGAGATTTGTCATTTTAGTTATGACAAATTCCAATCCCCTCCATAATTTTATATTAAATTGATTTTTTTTCAACATGATATAGGCAGTGTTAAGGAAAATTCAACAAATATTAATACATGCCTTGGTCTCGGCGTCCTGTTCTACAATTGGCTTCCGGCAGCCTTTAGCTTCTAATTCCTGCTCCTAATGCTCCGGTAGTTGTCGACCTCCCTATTTTCATCAGGATACACCAGATTATTCCTGCTTCTTTTGGTGATCCTTATCTCTAATCTCTACTCTCCGGATCTTCCCACTGATCGTTTTGGGCAGTTCCGGCAGAAACTCGATGATCCGTGGATATTTATAAGGAGCCGTCACCCTCTTCACATGCTCCTGTAGTTCCACAACCAGCTGGTCACAAGGGGTGTAATCAGCAGTTAAAACAACGGAGGCTTTCACCACCTGTCCCCGGATGGGATCGGGAACTGCGGTCACTGCGCACTCCAACACCGCCGGATGCTCGATGAGGGCGCTTTCCACTTCAAAGGGGCCGATCCGATAGCCGGAGCTTTTGATCACGTCATCAGTACGCCCAACGAACCAAAAGTACCCGTCCTCATCCCGCCAGGCCGTATCCCCGGTATGGTAAATACCGTCATGCCAGACTTCATCGGTTTTTTCTTGATCTCGGTAGTACCCGGCAAAAAGCCCTACCGGTGTTCTGCGGTCCGTCCTGATCACAATCTCCCCGGTCTCTCCAACCTCACAGGAGTTACCGTCTTCGTCAATGATATCAATATCATATCCGGGAGAAGGTTTCCCCATGGCGCCCGGCTTCGGCTCCATCCAGGGAAAGGTGCCGATGGCGACCGTCATCTCGGTTTGCCCGTAAGCCTCCCGCACCTTTAACCCGGTTTGTTTCAAAAACTGAGCATACACTTCAGGATTTAAGGGTTCCCCTGCGATCACACAGTATTCCAGTTTTTCCAAATTGTACCGGCTAAAATCTTCCCGGATCAAAAACCGATAGATTGTAGGCGGAGCGCAAAAGGTGGTCACCCCGTAATCGGCAATTACCTGCAGAAGATCCTTGGGGACAAACTTATCATAATCATAGACAAAAACAGCGCTTCCGGCCAACCATTGCCCGTAGATCTTTCCCCAGACCGCTTTGGCCCATCCCGTATCCGCCACCGTTAGATGCAAGCCGCCCTCTTTGACGTTCTGCCAAAACTTGGCGGTGACAATGTGCCCCAGGGGATAGGTAAAGTTGTGTCTGACCATTTTAGGATAGGCCGTGGTACCGGAGGTAAAATAGAGTAAAGAAATATCGTCGTTGGTAGTTCCCTCTGCACCGGTTGGCCGTGTAAAAGTATCCGCGGCGTTTTTCATCCCCGCTTCCAGGCTCAGCCAACCTTCACGTTTACCCGCAATCATTAATTTCCACTGCAAGGAGGGGGCTTCTTTCTCCGCTGCCTCAATATGTTGGAGAACTTCCGGCTCCCCTACGGAAATTACCATTTTGATGTCAGCCGCGTTTATCCGGTAAATGATATCTTTGGCGGTTAAAAGATGGGTGGCGGGCACGGCGATGGCGCCGATTTTATGTAAGGCCAGTAAAGAAAACCAAAACTCATAGCGCCTTTTCAAGATGAGCAACACAGGGTCGCCTTTTTTTATCCCCAAAGATTTTAGGTAATTCGCCACCTGATTACTGTAGCGTTTCATGTCACCAAAGGTAAAATCTCTATGGTTACCGTGGGCGTCGCACCAGACCATAGCCAACCGCTCCGGGTCAGTGGCGGCAATCTCATCAACCACGTCAAAGGCGTAGTTGAAGTTCTCAGGAATCTTCACCTCAAAATTCTCTACAAAATCTTCATAAGAAGTAAACTCACGATAATTACAAAACCTGTCAAGTAGCATCTTAATTACCTCTCTCTCCGCAGATCAGAAGATGATTTCTCGTTCTGTTCAAGGAAGCATCGGTCCGTGCTGTGTCTGGTTCACCTGATTAGTTTATTAATTCCCGTGCGAAAGCAGCTTCTTTCGTCAGAGGATAACCGCTAAAAAGCGCGCAGGTTTACCGTTTAGGGCTTTCATGCCATGAGGAGCGGCGGAATCAAAGTAAATGGCGTCACCCTCAGATAAAATCTTCTCTTTACCGTTGATGATAATCAAGAGGTCCCCTTCGAGCACGTAGTTGAACTCCTGACCCGGGTGGCTGTTAAAATGAACGGGAGTCTCCTCCGGTTTCGGCTCCACGGTTACTAAAAAGGGTTCCGCCTTCTTGCGGATGAAGTTATAAGCCAGGCTCTGATACTGATAGTCCTGCCTTCTTTCTACGGAAACTCCCTTGCCCTTTCTGGTTACGGCGTAAGTACGCAAACGTGGTTCTTCTCCTGTGATTAACGTGGAAAATTCAACCTGAAATTTACCGGCAATCTTAAATAAAATACCCACCGGCATATCGGAGGCGCCTGCTTCATACTCTCTGTATAGCTCTACTGGAATCCCCAACTCATGGGCCATAGTCTCCTGGGAAATCCCGGATATCTCCCGTAATTCCCTGATCCGGTCGGCCACTTGTTTCAATTCTTCCGGCATGTGTATTCTCCTTTCACCAATCTTTCTTGTTTGCTCCGGCAAGTTGGTAGAATTCCGTCGGGTACAGCGGGAAGGCTGTTCCCGCCAGAACCAGCCCGCGTCAAAACTGCCAAAGCCAAATAAAAAAATATGTTAAGATCTGGTCAGCCTATACACCCCCCACAGTCCGAACGCTGCTCCAGCGAAGACCAGGCGCAGATAAGGGTAGAGGATGGCCAGACCGACCAGCAATCCGAAGATCCCACCGGAAGTTTGAATAAACACCAATTCTCTCTGGACATTTCCGACCAACGCGGCTTCCAATTCCGCCTCATCAAGCTTCCGTAGTTGTCTGTGGATGATCTCTTTGAACTCCAGTTTACTCAAGACTTTTGGCAGCCAAGTAATTAATGTTTCTTCCACACGCCGCTGCCCGTCTCCTGCCTTTTCCCGCAGGGTATATGTAAAATCAATGAAAATTTTCTCCAGATCCGGCAGGAAGGCCGCGACTTCTTGCGGTGATGACGCTAAAATCCGATCGATCTCACCGATCACTTTCGGCCCCCAGATCTTTTTGGACCACTCAATCATCTTGCCGGAGAAAGTCTCCCCCTGCCACCGGATGATGCGCTCCTCCAGATATTCCCGGATCCTGTGACGGGTGGCGGCAGAACTAAGCAGATCAGAGAGGAATCCGGCGAGCACCTCCCGGTAATCCAGACGAAAATCCGGCTGGTCGACGAGTTCCGCCAGGACATTGAGGGTTGAACCCAAAGTCTCAGTGACTATGCCCTCCTGATGCAGGTAATCACTGATGATTTCGGGAGAGATCAGCCTGTTCAATATCTCGGTGGAGATTGTTTCAATTATATCCTCCCGGCGGGCAGGAATCAACCCCCACCATACCGCGTTCGGCTGGCGGGGATGGAACAACATCTTAATGGCCAGCCAATTTGTGAAATAACCGACCACCGCCGGTCCCAGCACGGCAACGAACGGTTGACTGTAGGAGCGAATCCGGGCAAAGACCCCGGGAGCGAGCACAGCCTCGAAAACTGGTTCGCTGATTAGCCAGATCAGAATAAAAATTCCCCCGTAAAAAAGTGGGAGATTCAACAGGTTTAAAGCAGCGGTTATTTTTAGGGACAAGGCCGGATGGGGCGTTTCACCATCTCCCCCGGTAAAGTCCCTTTTCCATCCTGGCAGGATGGGCAGAGGGCGTCGGAAAGCCGCAGAGAAAGCGCTCTTCAGCTCACGGGCAACCCATTTTCCCCATTTGCCAAGAAAATCCGTTAAAATGGAGCGGAAATCACCTTCGGCGCCCTCAGCGCCATCTGCTCCGGCCTCCTCCCGGATTCCGTCCCTATTTTCATCGCTGATTCTGTCTTCTTTTTTATGCAAAGCTCCAACCTCATCATGGGCTATTCAGCCGATCGCCCGGAGGTAGTAACTGTGTGCCCTGCTACCTACTCCATGGTCTGCGTGGGAGGGAGTGTTCAAACAGGCCTTTCTGTAATCTACCCGGCTACTCAGGTCTTGGCAACCACCGAATCTGTTGGGCCAGGAGTTTATCTCCTTCTTCTGCCACATCCAGCCGGCCTTTAACTACCACTACCCGGTCGTTCTCCGCCTCGGCAGCCACCCGTTCATATAAGTTGGGAAAGACCAACACCTCCAGAGAGCCGGTGGGGTCCTCCAAGACAAATGAGGCCATAGTCTTTCCGGCTTTGGTAGTAATCCGCCGCCACCTGTTGACTACTCCGCCGGTCAGGACCGTATCGGTAGCAGCCCCTCCCTCTTTCGCCTGCTCCAGGATGTGGGCCACAGTCGGAATCTGATTTTCCTTGAACTTTTCCCGCCAGGGATCGATGGGGTGGCCGCTCAGATAAACCCCAAGATACTCTTTTTCCAAGGCCAAGATCGTGGCCAAGGGAAACTCTTCCGCACCAGTCCACTTCTCTTCTCCGGCTACCCCGAATTCGGTCTCCAGATCAAAGAAGGACAACTGGCCTCCTCGCCGGGAAGCAGCGCGCTGGTGGGCTTGATCACAGGCGTGTTCATAGACGTCCAGCAGTTCCCGGCGACTACGGCCGGTGGAAGTAAAGGCCCCGGCCTTGATCAGGCTCTCCACAACCCGTTTGTTGATGACTCCGCCCTCCAGACGCTGGCAAAAATCATAAATCGAGGTAAAGCCGGTCTTCTTCCGTTCTTTTTCGATGGCCTGAATCACCCCGAGTCCCATATTTTTCACAGCCAATAAGCCAAACCGGATGCCCCGGCCTTCCACGGTAAACCGGGAGGAGCTGTAGTTGACATCCGGAGGATAAACCGGGATGCCCAATCGACGGCACTCTTCAATATAGAGGCTGACCTTGTCGCCATTCCCAATGACGCTGGTCAAGAGGGCAGCCAAGAAGGCCTGGGGATAATTGGCCTTTAAATAAGCGGTCCAGTAGGCGATCAAGGCATAAGCGGCCGAATGAGACTTGTTAAACCCGTACCCGGCGAAATGCTCCATGAGATCAAAGATTTCTTCCCCGATTCGCCGGGAGATTCCTCTGGCCGCCGCTCCCTCCAGGAATTTACGGCGCATGGCCGCCAACACCTCCGGCTTTTTCTTGCCCATCGCCCGCCGTACCAGATCCGCTTCCCCCAGAGAAAACCCTCCTAATTTGCTACAGATCTGCATGACCTGTTCCTGATAGAGGATGATTCCATAGGTCGGTCTGAGGATCTCTTCTAGAGCCGGGTGTAAATAGGTAATCTCCTTCTCGCCGTGCCGCCGTTTGATGAAGTCCTCAGCCATCCCGCTCCCCAACGGACCCGGCCGGTACAGAGCCACCAACGGAATAAGGTCCCGGAACGACTCCGGTGCCAACTGTATTAGCAGCCGCCGCATACCGGCGCTTTCCAACTGAAAGATTCCTAACGTCTCTCCGGAGCAAAGCAGCTCCATGGTTTTGGGGTCATCCTCCGGCAAGGCGGAGAGGTCAATCTCCACTCCGGAATAGGTTCTCACCAAGTCGATCGTCTGCTGCAGGACGGTAAGGGTCCGCAGTCCAAGAAAGTCCATCTTCAGCAGGCCGATGGTCTCCAGGTCTTCCATGGGAAATTGAGTGGTAAACTCGCCGTCCGCGGCTCTGGCCAAGGGAACGTAGTTGGTCAGCGGTTCCTCGGAGATGACCACCCCGGCCGCGTGGATCGAGGCGTGCCTGGGCGCTCCCTCCAAGGCCTGGGCGATGGCAAAGAGATCGGCGATTCTTTGATCCCCACTGATCGCCGTTTGTAACTCCGACGAAGACTTGATGGCCTCCTCCAAAGTAATACCCAACTCATTAGGGATTAACTTCGCCAACCGGTCAACTTCCCCATAGGAAAAGCCCAAGACTCGGCCGACATCACGCACGGCGCCCCGAGCGGCCATGGTGCCGAAGGTAATAATCTGCGCCACATGATCCCGGCCATACTTCTCTTTTACATATTCGATGACTTCCCCCCGGCGTTCGTAACAGAAGTCTATATCAAAGTCGGGCATACTGACCCGTTCCGGATTGAGAAAGCGTTCAAAGAGCAGATCATATTTGAGGGGATCCAGGTCGGTGATGCCCAAGAGGTAGCCGACGAGACTGCCGGCGCCCGACCCCCGCCCCGGACCGACCATGATTCCCCGCTCTTTGGCATAATGCACAAAATCCGCGACGATCAAGAAATACCCGGGGAACCCCGTTTCTTTGATGACTGCCAACTCATGGTCTAGACGGGCCTTGAGCTCCGGGGTGACCACCTTGAATCTTTTCTTCAGCCCCTCTTGGCAGAGGTGTTCAAGATAGGAGTTGGCACTCATTCCGGCAGGCACGGTGAATTCGGGCAGGTGGTACTCACCCAGTTTCAGGCGGACATTACACCGTTCGGCAATGGCCAGTGTATTGGCGAGCGCCACCGGTGTCTCCGCAAAGAGTCTGCCCATCTCTTCCTCGCTTTTAAAGTAAAACTCATTGGTGGGGAAGCGCATCCGATCTTCATCATTTAGATTCTTCCCGGTTTGAATACATAATAGTACATCATGTACCCGCGCGTCCTCCCGGCGCATGTAATGCAAGTCGTTGGTGGCCACCAAGCCGACTCCCAGTTCAGCGGCGAGTTCCATCAAGGCCCGGTTGAGCTGCTTCTGACCGGCCAAACCCTGGTCTTGCAGTTCCAGGAAGAAGTTCTCCGCCCCGAAAGTCTCCTTGTACCACCCAGCCGCCTGCCGGGCCGCCTCCGGCTGGCTGTTGGTGAGGTAATAAGGGATCTCCCCGCTCAGACAGGCGGATAAGGCGATTAACCCCTTGGCGTGGGCCGCCAGGAGCTCCTTGTCCACCCGCGGCCGATAGTAAAAGCCCTCCACATGGCTTAGGGAGACCAGTTGCAACAGGTTTTTGTAACCTTCTTCATTTTCAGCCAAGAGCACCAAGTGGAAAGAGTCTTCGTCCACTTTAGGCTGCTTGTCATGGCGGG
>DUOH01000046.1 GCA_012838955.1 Bacillota bacterium
ACCATCGAGCCTGCCTCGGAAGAGGAGATCAAACAGACAGTGGCGGTAATGGGCGGGGAAGATTGGCGGATGTGGATCGATGCCCTGAGGCAAGCAGGGGTTTTGGCCCCGGCTGTAGTGACCGTCGCTTATTCTTATATCGGACCGGAGATTACCAGGTTTGTGTATAGGGACGGCACGATTGGACGGGCCAAGGAGGACTTGGAGGCCACGGCCGGGATTTTAGCGAAGGAGCTAAGGCAGAGCGGTGGACAGGCCTACGTCTCAGTAAATAAAGCCTTGGTAACGCAGGCCAGCGCAGCCATTCCCGTTGTGCCACTCTATGTTTCTCTCTTGTATAAGGTCATGAAAGAAAAGGGGATCCATGAAGGGTGTATTCAGCAGATCTACCGTCTCTTTCAGGATAGGTTGTATTCGGCGGCCCCTGTTCCGCCCGTGGACGAAGAGGGGCGGATCCGCCTTGATGATTGGGAGATGCGGGATGATGTCCAGGCAGAGGTGGCCGAATTGTGGGAAAAGGTTAATTCGGAGAACATCCGCTCCCTTTCGGATGTGGACGGTTATAAGCGGGACTTCTTTAATCTCTTCGGTTTTGCCTGTCCAGGTATTGATTACGACCAAGAGGTAGAGATCGAAAAGGCTATCCCCAGTTTAAAGGGGTGGTGTAATGAACGATGAGATAAAACTCTATTATGATCTGACAGCTGAAACCACTGCCGACCAGTGGTATAAAGAAACCATCCTCCAGCCTACCATCGATGAATTCATGAACTTGCTCCCGCCCTATCCGGCGATTTTGGATTTGGGATGCGGTCCGGGTCATGAAAGCAAACGAATGGCAGCGAACGGGGCAAGAGTTTTGGGGGTGGACTTCAGTCCGGAGTGCATCAGGGTGGCGCGGGAGCGTACGCCGGAGTGCCGTTTTGAAGTAATGGACCTGCGCCGGCTGGAGGAGAGGATCGGCAAGTTTGACGGTGTCTGGGCCTGCGCTTCCTTGATTCATATCAACCCATGTGAATTGCCGGGGGTAGTTCAGAATATTCAAAGCGTCTTAAAGATCGGCGGATATGCCGCCCTCATTGTGCAGGATGGGGCCGGGGTCAAAGAAGAATGGAGCGAATTGACGGTGGGTCCTTATAAACTTCGAAGGACGGTTTATTGTTATACCCAAGAGCATCTGGTTTTCGTGGCTGAACCGGCTAATCTGAAATTCGTCTGCCGGGGGTATTTAGATGAAAGCTTAGAGGAACAAGGATGGAGAAACTATATTTTCAGACACATCTACGAAGGGGAATGATGCTTTGGACGGTATTGAACTGGCGAAATCCGAATTGATCAAGGGTAATTACACATGTGTAATCGTAAGTGGCGAGCAAGTAGTCATGACTTCTGTGGAAAGGGGCGTCAAACCCCTCATCGTTTTTTATGAAGAATATACAGAACAGCGCAAGCATACAGGCGTAGGACTTGTCCTGGCCGACAAAGTAATCGGGCGGGCCTCGGCTTTGCTTGCGGCTTTGTGCGGAATGAAATCCATCTATGCCGGAGTCATCAGTGCGGAAGCGAAGAACACCTTGGATGACTTGGGTATTCCCGTCACTTTTGAGCGGATGGCGCCATATATTAAGAACCACGCGGGAGACGGTCGCTGTCCAATGGAAGAACTTTCTTTAGGGGTGAATGATCCCTATGAAGTTTATCTGAAAATAAAGATGCTGGAACGATAAGGCGTGCGTATGCTTGCGTCTACGCACGATACTAATCAAGTAGGGGGTCGTTGTTCTTGGAAAAGCAGGCGGAGAAGGAATTTGTTAAAGAAATAACCAATATGGAAGAGGATTTTCCTCGGTGGTACACTGATGTGATCCTCAAGGCGGAACTTGTCGACTACAGCTCGATCAAGGGCTGTATGGTGATTAGGCCGTATGGGTATGAGATCTGGGAGCGGATCCAAGCAGTATTGGATAGGATGTTCAAGGAGACTGGCCATAAGAACGTCTATTTTCCGCTTTTTATTCCCGAATCATTATTGAACAAAGAAAAAGAACATGTAGAAGGGTTTGCTCCGGAAGTGGCCTGGGTAACCATGGGTGGTAGCGAAAAATTGGAGGAACGACTCTGTGTCCGTCCAACCTCGGAGACTTTATTCTCAACCATGTACGCCAAATGGGTGGGATCCTGGAGAGACCTGCCAATGCTCTATAACCAATGGTGTAACGTGGTGCGCTGGGAGAAGACGACCAGGCCGTTCTTGCGTACTTCGGAATTTCTTTGGCAAGAGGGGCATACCGTCCATGAAACGCAGGAGGAGAGCCAGGAGGAGACCATCCGCATGCTCAATATCTATGCGGAGTTTGCCGAGAAGTATTTGGCCATTCCGGTGATTAAGGGCAAAAAAACGGAGAAAGAAAAGTTTGCCGGGGCGGTCAGCACGTACACCATTGAAGCTATGATGCATGACGGAAAAGCTTTGCAGTCCGGCACCTCTCATAATTTCGGGCAGAATTTCTCTGTGCCTTTTGATATTAAGTTTCAGAACAGAGAAGGTAAGCTGGAGTATTGTTGGCAGACCTCTTGGGGAGTTTCCACCAGACTAATCGGGGCTATAATTATGGTACACGGCGACAACAGAGGATTAGTCTTGCCGCCCAGAATCGCTCCTTTGCAGGTGATTATGGTTCCCGTGGCTCAACATAAACCAGGAGTCTTGGATGTATGCCGGGAAGTCTTGGATAAGCTGAAGAAGAATTACCGGGTACAGATGGATGAGAGGGATAATTACTCGGTGGGCTGGAAATTCAATGAATGGGAGATGAAGGGGGTTCCCATCAGATTGGAGATCGGCCCCAAGGACATAGAGAAGAACCAAGCGGTGCTGGTGAGGAGAGATACAGGAGAAAAAACATTTGTCTCCTTGGAGCGGATTGAGGAGGAGGTCGGTTCTCTCCTGGAGCAGATTCAGGATAACCTCTTCCAAAAGGCTTTGAAGAACCGAGAAGAAAGAACACAAAGCGCTACGAATATGGAAGAATTCATCAGCAAACTGGAGAAGAAACAAGGATTTATCCGGGCGCTCTGGTGCGGGAAACAAGAATGTGAAGAGACGATCAAAGAGAAGACCGGAGCTACAGCTAGATGTATCCCCTTTGAGCAAGAAGAGACCGGGGGGAAATGCGTCTGCTGTGGCGAGCAGGCCCAATGCGAGGTGATTTTTGCCCGGGCTTATTGAGGCGGAAATAACTTTTGTCTTGAGATGGACAGAAGCTGCTGAACAGATGATTTGCAGGTTGGCTGTTTACGAATACTAATTTCTTAAAATCAATTATAAGGAAGATAAACCCGGGCACAAGTGGCCTTATTTGTGAATTACAGACGAGCGCGTCAGTGAATATTGATCCGGCCGCCATTTAATGATAATCTTAAATTGAGGTTATCAAGATGGCGGTCTTTATATTTTTCCCGAAGGGTGGGAATTTTAATTAAGGAGAATTTGTGATGAAAGAAAAGTATTTTAGGCAGATTTCTTCATCTTTTAATTCTTTAACAGAGATTTCCGACGATGAGTTACGAAAATTTACCGATAAATTGCGGCGTAAAAAGATGAAGAAAGGAGAGTTTTTTACTAAAAGCGGTGGGGAACTGAAGAATATGGCCTATGTCATCTCCGGACTGTTTAGGTGTTATGGCCTTGATGAACGGGGTAATGAATTCACTAAGCATTTTTTCTGTGAAGATGATTTAATCATCTCTCATAGCGCTTTCTGTAACTTAAAATTAGGGGTGAACAATTGTATTGTAGCGGAGGAAGACTCGGTGATCTTTGTAACGAAGGTCGCAAATTTGAATGAATTATTTGAAAGTCACCCTTGTTGGCATATGTTGGCCAAGAAGATTCTGGAGCGACATAAGAGGATCGAGGAGAAAAGAGTAAGCAGTTTTCTCCTGAAAAGTGATGTCCAGAGGTATAACGAGTTTCTACAGGATTTTCCCGGGATTGAAAAGCGGGTTAAGAAGGAGCATATCGCCTCTTATTTGGGGATTTCGCCTGATTTGATCGGTAGAAGATGACATATTAGGTGACGCTGC
>DUOH01000047.1 GCA_012838955.1 Bacillota bacterium
CCTGGGAGCAATCTCCGTTTATCATGGCAAACGCACTTGCCTGATTGACTATGACCCAAAAGCGAACCTTACTGAAGCCCTGATCGAGACGACAGCCAGTATTCCTACAGTTACTGACCTGCTCTTTTATTACACCTCTTTTATCGAAATTTGCCTACCGGTTCAGGATAATTTCTTTCTCGTCCCCGCCCGCCAGGAGTTGACCGGGTTTACAAGACCGCAGCAGGAAGTTTTACGGCAAACATATAGTCTGAAAGAAAAGATCTCTCCTTACGTCAAAGACTTCGATCTAATCCTGATTGATACCCCGCCCACTTTATCTTCACTAACAATTGACGCAATCTCTATTGCCGATGGTATTTTGATCCCCACTCAGGCAACGTATTTCTGCCTAAAGATTCTTCCTGACTTTCTTAATTTCTGTAAAAGAAGATTATTGGATTCCAAGTTTATCAAAGCTTTTGTCACCATGAGCTATCAGCATTCCTCTGTATCAGAAGAGATACAGAGTATTATTAGAGAAAAGTTTGATACTACTCTCCTCTCGGCAACTATTCACCATCATATTCAACTCGAGGAATCCCCTGCCTCCGCCCAAAGTATAATGACCTATGATCCGAATAGTATTGCGGCTAAGGAATATGAAGCCCTTTACTTGGAGTTGCAGAATATACGCTGAAAACAAGTTATTGAGAATTTTTGTTGTAAAGCGCCAACCCACAGATGCGGTTGGCGCTTTACAACTTTTATGATCATCATAGGTAGACTAAAAACCCTTTTGAACTGCAGTTTTTTAGTCCGGGTTTTTTACACTACTGGGGGTCGACAACAGTATGCAATATATCCCTCATTCAGCTAGTCATTCTGGTATTTTAATATTCATATCATATTTTTAGAGATTTTGTCGATATATATAGTGTAAGTATTATATTAATCGCCATAATAAGGGTCATAAGGGTCAGACTACCACTTTGGCTATAGGAGGCGGAATCTTTGTTCAAGAAAAAATCTACCTCATTATTTTTCAAGGTTATGCTTTTATTGAATGCTTTTATCATTATCCCAGCCTTAATCATTTGTTTTGTCGTAAATTACCAGTTTACACAGACAATTACCGGTGAAATTCGAGAAAAGCTACAACGGATCAGTGAGGAAAAACAATCCAAATTAAGCATGCAGCTTACTAACATTCAAAACACAGCTTATTTTTTAGCCCACGACAATTATGCGATGGATTGCTTTGCCACGCTTCGCTCAGAACAAACTATTGAACCCGAAAAACTACGGCGAATCAGTACAAACTTGGAAAAGATCTATGAGCAAGGGCAGGGGATCTATGAAAACATCGGTTACTACTTTGAAGGACGGGTAATTGTTGACGGTATCGGCGGTAAGTCCACCCAGGATCTCCTCCAAGAGAATAAGACCATTACCAACCTGATCAGATTGGCCCCCACCACCGGTCGACCTGTTTTAGTGAATAGGATAAGTTATTATAAAGATTCATCCGTCGCCAATACCTTTTTTATGGCGATTGAATTAAACAATATTACTGAAAAGATTATTAATAACGGGCAAAACGAAGCGATGAGATCGATTATTCTAGATCAAAACGGCTTAATCATCGCCTCTGATAACCAAGAACAAATCATGACCCTTAACTTCAAAACAGCAGAAAGCGATACTGCCCGGTTCTTTGCCAACATGGAACAAAGCCAGTCAGGAGTGGATTTTCTTACCTGGGAAGGCCAAAAATACCTTGCCGCTTTCAGCAAAGACCCAATCCATGGCTTTTATACTGTAACATACATACCAGTTTCTGAATATGACCAAAAGATCAACGCCTTATTAAAAACGATCATCACCTTATTCGGCCTCTGTGTAATCCTGGGACTACTCTCTTCCTATTTAATCACGAAGAAAACTATTACTAATTCATTAGGTAAACTGACCAAAGGAATTCAACTTATGGGTAATGGTGATTTCTCCAACACCATTCACATCGAAAGTTCAGATGAGATTGGTCAGATGGGGGCTGATCTTAACAATATGAGTGATCGACTTTCTGAAATGATCGGCCTGGCCATGGAGACGGCAGAGCAAGTGGGTTCCGGCATGCAGGAGATAACTATCGGAAACCAGAACCTCTCCTCACGAACCCAAGAACAAGCCTCAACTCTTCACCAGATCTCTTCTTCAGCTGAAGAAATTACCGCTTCCATTCAACAAACTGCGCTCAACGCGGAACAAGCCAAACAACTGTCCACCTCCACGCTGGGAGTGGTTGAAGACGGAGAGAAGTCGATCAATGCTACGATTAACGCCATGCAACAAATAAACGAGAGTAGTAAGAAGATCAGCGATATAATTAAAGTAGTGAGTGATATCGCTTTTCAAACCAACCTGTTGGCTCTTAATGCTGCAGTTGAAGCAGCCCGCGCCGGTGAGCAAGGACGGGGGTTTGCTGTTGTGGCAGCAGAAGTGCGAAACTTAGCCAGCCGTACCGCTAACTCGTCAAAAGAGATCGAAATGCTCATTAATGAAAGTGTAGACCGGATTGAGCGGGGAAATGAGGCCGTTCAGCAATCCGGTGAAATCCTACAAAAGATCGTACAGAATACAAAGCATACTTCTGATGTTATAATGGAAATTGCCGCTGCCATAGAGGAACAGTCTGCCTCGTCCGAACAGATCAGCACGGCAATCGAACAATTAAATGAAGTTACCCAACAAAACGCCGCCCTAGTAGAAGAGATCACCTCTTCCAGTGAAGTATTGAGTTCACGAGCGGCGGAGCTTTCCCAAATGATGCAAGCTTTTAAGATTAAGAGACAAAGGCAAAGTAATGGCCAGAATAAGCAGGAAGAACAAGCGCACACCCTTGAAAGAAAAGAGACGGCCACTGCCCTCCCTTCTCAGCGTAAAGAACCCAAAACCAAGTGGGAAGTGATAAACGATGATCTAGATCAATTCTAAAAATCGGGTTGCTACTGACCCAACGGATCGAGTATTAACCCCAAAAAACCACTGGGGAGGATCCCCCCCAGTGGTTTTCTTATCTTTATTTCTCCAGAGTGAATCTTTCCCCTAAATCGCAAGAATACCCATGACCAATGATTGCCTTGTAAACCTCCACTCTATACCCTCTGATGTTTTTAAGACCGTTTCTCCCCCCTCTTCGGGCAAAAGAGACCGCTTTCAGGGCCTGTCCGCTTTTCAATCGGTCGTTCATGAACTTTTATTTAAATAAGTCTTTCAGGTCCTCTATAGTTAAATCTCTATAACTGCTCACTATTAAATCAGCTGCAGACAAATCCTGCGCTCCGGAGTTTTTATTCTGAAACCCGACACATTTCATGCCAGCTGCTTTTGCGGCCAGCACACCATTTCTGGAGTCTTCAATCACCAAACAAACCTCTGGTTCTAAACCCATCTGCTTGGCAGCAGTAAGAAATATTTCTGGATCAGGCTTCCCTTTGGAAACCGCTTCTCCATTGATAAACACATCTATATATTCAGCCAGGCCAAACTTGTTTTTTACTGCTTCTACCGCTCTTTCGTTATTGGAGGAGGCCAGTCCCAATTTACAACCTATATTACGTAAAGAAGCCATGAAATCCAATACATTGTCCACTAAAGGTATTTGAGGGAGATTTTCGATAAATCTTTCCCGTTTTATATTTACTAATTCTTCCACCGAAAGTTGGAGATTAAATTGTTCTGTAAAAGTGATCCACATCTGAGCATCAGTGGTTCCCATAAAATCCGCGTGCTTAATCTTGGAATAGTCTCCTCCGGCTTCTTCCAATAACTCTCTTTCCAGTTTGACATGAATGGGCTCACTGTCAATAATAACGCCGTCCATATCAAAGATTACACCCTTCAAAGTATCGCCTCTCTTATATAAGTTTTTTTGCTATTAATTTGCTTGGTATCAATCAATATCATATCATAAATCATAAGGAGTAAAAATTACGAAGCTATTAAAAGGATATTTTAGATTAGGGAGAGGAATCATTAATGTAAGTTCACACTCTTCTAAAGGAAAAGCTGTCTGACTGTGAAATGGTAAAGGGAGCCCGTGAGAAGATTGCGAACTAGACTGGAGACAATCAAGACAATTTAAGGAGGGATTTGTAATGTCATTTTTGGAACTCACAAAGAAGAGGTATTCTGTGAGGAATTACAAAGATCAGCCTGTGGAACGGGAGAAGCTCCTCCGTGTACTGGAAGCGGCCAGAAATGCGCCTTCTGCCTGTAATTTACAACCCTGGCGCTTCATTGTGCTTACTGATGAAAAAATAAAGACTAAAGTAGCTGAAACCTATCCGAGAGATTGGTTTCAAAAGGCTCCAGTGGTGATTCTCGCCTGTGGAGATCACTCTGTCTCCTGGAAGAGGGCGGATGGTAAAGATCACTGTGATGTTGATCTGGCAATTGCCATTGAACATATGGCCTTGGCTGCTGCTGAGCTGGGCTTGGGTACCTGTTGGGTCTGTGCCTTTGATGCCCGGAAGTGTCACGAAATATTGGGGCTACCAGAGAATCTGGAAGCAATTGCCCTGTTACCATTGGGTTATCCCGATGAAGAAGGAATACCGGATAAAAAAAGAAAGAGTCTTGATGAGATTGTCACCTGGAAATAGAACACAGGAAGACGGTTCTCCTGTCATAGCCTCAGTTCCTCATAGGTAGCCTATTAACTCAAAAACACCCTCCCGGCCCAGCCCATACTGGCCGTGGAGGGGTTTAATTTTTATAGGTGGGCTAAAAACGCATCACAAAAAGCGGCCAGAAATGGCTTCACAGGTTTCAATTCCTCATAGGTAAGCTAAAAACTAATTTACCCCTCCATTATATCGGAAAAACCAAAGCGGTTTCAATTCCTCATAGGTAAGCTAAAAACGCCTAATATAGAGAAAGCCGAACAAGTACTCAATGAAAGGTTTCAATTCCTCATAGGTAAGCTAAAAACGGTCTCCCGGCTTCAATCCGTCCGTTCATATCCGGGGTTTCAATTCCTCATAGGTAAGCTAAAAACGGCGTTGAATCCATCCAAAGCTATTCCAGAACGCTCGTTTCAATTCCTCATAGGTAAGCTAAACCGAGTGGTAGAACCGCCTCATCATGACTACCCTCGCCAATGTTTCAATTCCTCATAGGTAAG
>DUOH01000048.1 GCA_012838955.1 Bacillota bacterium
GGACAAACCTATCGGAACTGGCGGCACTGGTGAAAAGATGCGCCTTAGTTATTAGTAATGACTCCGGTCCCGTGCATGTGGCCGCCGCGGTAGGCACACCGACTATAACTATCTTTGGTCCATCCGATGAGATTAAATACAGACCATACGGTAAAGATCATCTGATCGTCAAATCCAATGCACCTTGCCGTCCTTGCGGGAAACATGAATGTCCGTTACAGCACCATAAATGTATGAGAGATATTGGAGTTGAGGAAGTTTTGGCTCAAGTCCGGATCATATTAGGGAGGTATTAAAAACCTCATCCTTTAAATAGAGACATTCCACTTTGATGAATCCTAAAGGCGTCTTTTGCGATAACAAATACTGCAGCGATCCACAGAAAAGTCTGCCGTTAAATGATCTGGAATTGCTATTTATTTTTATGGAGGTGACACAGTGAAAAAAATCGGTGCCCTGATCCTAACATATAATGAAGAACAAAAAATAAGAGACTGTTTGGAGAGTGTTAGTTGGGTGGATGAAATCGTTATTGTGGACTCATATAGCACCGATCGAACGGTTGAAATCTGCCAACAGTATACAAGTAAAATCTTCAGCCGAAGCTTTGATGATTTCTCTGCGCAACGTAACTTCGGACTGGAGAAGATCAATACTGATTGGGTTCTCGTCATTGATGCGGATGAGAGAGTAACACCGGAATTACGCGCTGAAATATTGAAAGAGATTTCCTCACCTAGACATGACGCTTTTTTTATTCCCCGCAAGAATTATTTCCTGGGAAAATGGATTAAATATTGTGGGTGGTATCCCGATTACACGCTAAGACTTTTTAAAAAAACCGATAAAAGATATACTAAAAGAGTTCATGAAACTATTGACTATGAGAACACAGGAAAATTTAAAAACAACTTAATCCACCTGACCTATAAAGATCTTTCCCACTACATGCATAAAATGGAGAAATATGCTACATTATGGGCTGAGGAAAAATATGCTTCCGGAAAAAAAGTGACACTCCTAAAAATTATATTCAGATCTATATTTGAGTTTATCAAATTATACTTTCTTAAACTCGGGATCCTCTTAGGCTCTCCGGGGTTTGTCTTATCTGTAGTCTCTACATACTATACTTTCTTCAAATACATTAAATTATGGGAAAAATATTACTGCACGACAAAGTAAGGTTCTTTCGGTGTTTCAAAAACGAATCCCTATTGACGCTGGATTTAATACTATACAAACAGGTGATCATTGATGAAAAAACAGAAAATCATCCATTTTGTCTATGGCGGTGGTAGTGGGGCTACCTTGAAAGCGGAAGAAATCGCTATTGGGAACAAACAGGGAAATTTCTTCGAGCCTTATATGGTATACCACGGCCAAGCTAAAAACAAGCAGACTAAGAGCGATTATGGGATCCCATTCTGGGAAGTTGAGGCCCAGCGAAAGATGGAGCTTATAAAAGAACTTACAAAGGTCATCAAGGAGATCAACCCTGATATCGTAATTTCCCATGGATATAAGGAACATATCTTTGGAAGAATTGCGTCACTTAGAGCCAAGGTTCCAATCATCATTCAAGTGGAGCATAATTCCCAACCTTATGCCATCCTTTATTATTTACTATCGTTCGTTCTTTCTTTTTTTACCAACAGAATCATCTGCGTTTCCCATGCTGTAAAAGAACACTTGCTAAATTTATTCTTTTTTAACAAACACAAAATGCACGTTATTTATAATGGATTCTATATAGACAGATTTTTTAATGAAACGCCACTTACATCCCGTTTACCTGGCGTACTGATGATTGCCCGTTTTTCCTCGCAAAAGGATCATATTACCCTAATCAAAGCAGCAAAGATTATGAAGGATAAAAAGAAGAGCTGTCCCATTTATTTCATTGGGGACGGCTCAAGAAAACATTTTGATAAAAGCCAAAAGTTAGTGGAAAAACTGGGATTGGAAGATACCGTGCATTTCTTGGGCAGAAGAGAAGATGTGCCGGAACTTCTGGCTAAGTATCAAATCTCTGTTTTATCTACTCACTATGAAGGATTGTCCGGAGTGATCATGGAAGCAATGGCAGCGGGGAATGTAGTAATTGCCACTAACGCTCCAGGGGTAACGGAATTGATTACTCACGAGAAAACAGGTTTCCTGGTTCCCCCAAAATCTCCAGAAATTCTGGCGGATCGAATCATCTCAGTTCTTGAGCACCCGGAGAAGTATACCCAAATTGTTGAAAGCGCTCAAAAGTATATTTTAGAGAATTTTAATGTTGATATTATGGTAAAAAACTATGAGCAGGTTTTTCGGGAAGAATATTCGAAATATATCAATAAGAAATAAAATTATGAATAAGATTAGAAGCGAGGTGCCCCCATGAATAAAGAGAGGATAGTAACATTCCTGGAAAAAGGTATTATTGTGAATCTGTTCATTTTTGCCTTCAGTTGTTCATTTTCTAAAGCCTTGACCAGTACGAGCGGAGGATTTATCTGTCTGTTCTGGTTAATAAAGTTGATTATCACAAGAGAATATAAATTCCACCTCTCCTCTATAGGCCTACCCTTTATTATCTTTATTGCCGGAATTCTAATTTCTGGAATAGACGCCTGGAATTCCGAGACAGCTGATACTTTCGGAAAATTCCTCTTATTAGCCTTGTTTTACTTTGCGGTGATAAATACAAGGATAGAATTGAAGACCATCAAATCACTTTCCCTGGTAACTTTAGCGTCTATGCTAATCTCATCCATATATGGCTTATATGAGCACTACTTCTTGCATGTAACCCGCATAAGCTCTTTCTCTGGTCCTCTGGCCTTTGGCAACCTATTAGGAATTGTTATGTTATTTACCATCTCTTTTATGCTTTGGAGCGATACAAAACAAGTTAATAAAGTGATCCTACTCTTCACTACCCTACTTTTCGGCTTAAACCTCTTATTTACCCAAGCCAGAGGGGCCTGGTTCGGATTTTTAGTGGGATTATTCGTTCTTTTCTGGCTAAAAAACAAGAAACTCCTGATCGCTTTGGCAGTATTCTGTCTTATACTTCTGTCTGCCCTACCCTCGGTTTATGTGAACCGGTTTTACAGCAGTTTTGACAAAAATGACAACGCAACCCGCCTAACTCTATGGAAAGCGGCTCTCCAGATGTTCTGGGATCACCCAATCAACGGTGTGGGTATAGAGAACTTCTCACATTTATGCGAGACAAAATACACTAAAGGTAAGGATTTAGCCACAACTGTTCATGCTCATAACAACGTCCTTCATTATATGGCTGAGATGGGCATCATAGGTTTACTCTCCTTTACCTGGTTAATGTTAGCGGTACTCAGACTACTCTATCAAAACTATAAACATAACCCGGATTTGAATTGGCACCTTTTTTTCCTTGCTTCTTTCTGTGGAATCATTGTCTTTAATATTCAAGGTCTAACTGAAAACACATTTGCCGATGCTGAAACAGCGCGCTTCTTCTGGTATCTACTCGGTCTAAATATGGGAATCGTCAATAACTTCCAACAAAATCTCGTAAAAGATCAAATACTCTCCCCGGCACGGGAAGTGAAAACTATATGACCGGCTAACCATAAACTCTCATAGAATCTAATCATTACTCAAGAGTGAAATGCCGGGAGCATGATTCCAAGAGAATAGTAAACATACAAATTCATAGTAAGGGTTGAATTCTCTCCCAAACAGTTTCGGCACTTAACCCTCTTAAACAAACCATGGACTTACATCTTCTTTTTAAGCAAGGTTGGCAGGGATAACCGGCCTGTATCACCGCAGCGTTTTCCTGATAAGGTCCAGTCTTCGCCGGACTAGTCGGTCCAAACCAGGCAACTACCTGAGTGCCTACAGCCACTGCCAAATGCATGGGACCGGTATCCCCGCCTATGTATAACTCCGCCTGCCGCAATAAGACCGCTACTTCTCTAAGATTTAGTTTTTCTACGGCGTCTACGGGCCGGGTTTTCATCAATGAGCTGACTTCCTCTGCCAGTGCTTTATCTTGAGTTGAGCCGATCAAGACTACTTTTCCATATGCGCTCAGGCGATCGGCTATTGCCGCCATGCCTTGAGCTGTCCAGCATTTATTCGGCCAGCTTGTACCCGGCGCTAAGCAAAAGTACCTCTCTGTAATTTTGTGGTCAGCTAAAAATCCCCTGATTGTCTGCTCTTCTTTACTGAAATCCGGCAAAATAAATTCTTTATTTCTGTATTCTACTCCTAGCCTCTGTACCAAATTCATCTGCCAGTCCACAAAATGCATCTCGCTTTTAGGGGGCGGAATCTGTCTCGTTAAAAAAAACCTGCTTCCTTCTCTGTACCGGCCATAGCCGATTCTCTCCTCCGCCCCGGACAATAAAGCAACTACTCCACTTTTAAAAAGGTTGTGCATATCAAGGGCCAAGTCAAAACGTTCCTGTTTTAACTCCTCTTTTACCCTGTCCAAAAGGTTTTTTACCTTCTTAAAATTCCTTTGCCTTACCGCGTTTTTTATCTCTTTTTTCGGAAAAATGAAAAACCTGTCTATCTCAGGATGCCCCTGTAAAAGACTGTAGGACGCCTCCTCCAAAATCCAACCAATATAAGCGTTAGGCCGCCTTTGTCTCAGGGCATGCACAGCAGGTAAGGTCTCAATAACATCCCCAATCGCGCTCAACCTAATAATCAAAATCCTTTTATACCGGTTTATATTGATTTCCTTCTCCGTTTGTCTCAGGTCCTTCATGCCATAAACTCCATCTTCCATCTATACAAGTATTTGTGGGTTAAAATCTTGACCAGCGGGTAAACATTACTAAAGCACATTATATACCCAAACCCAAATGTTCTTTTATTTCTGTCAAGGATACGGTAGCAGTTCCCAATTTACGCACGACCAATCCAGCGGCGATATTGGCAAATTTAGCAGCCTCCAAGGGTTCCATTCCTGCCAGCAACCCTAAAGTGATCGCAGCCACCACAGTATCTCCGGCTCCACTGACATCGAATACCTCCAGCCTATTGTGGGCGGGAATCAGTTGCATGCCGCTATGGGGGCAGAACAAAGCCATCCCCTGATCACCGAGGGTAATCAAGATAAGTTCGGCGCCGGTCTCTCCGAGTAACCGCTTCCCCGCTTCTTCCAATTCAGTATGGTTAGAGATTTTTCTTGCTACCGCTTCCTCGGCTTCAGCTAAATTCGGGGTGCTCAAGGTGACACCCTGAAACTCTTTTACGCGGTGCCGGGAATCGATAATCACTTTTTTCCCTGCTTTTTGCGAGCTAAGTGATAAATCCATCAAGAATCGCAAGGGAATGACAGGTAAGTGATAATCAGAGATGATCACAGCCTCCACCTGTTTCAAGAAGTTACTTGATTGATCCCAAAGCTCTGCCAATTCCCTCTCTCCCAACGGTTTCCGTGGCAAACGGTCCAACCGTAAAACCTGTTGCCTGACAGTATGCTCGCCTTGGGCAAGGATCCGCCGTTTGGTGGTAGTGAAAAGTCCATCTACACACAAGATGCCTTCAGTTTGTATTCGCGATTTTTCCAAAAAAGCCAGAAGCATAGTACCGGATTCATCTTTCCCTACCACACTGAGGGGAAAGGCTTTACCTTGTAAGGCCATTATGTTGTTTACTACATTTCCAGCGCCGCCAGGAACCAGCTTTTCCCGTTCAAATTCTACAATAGGAATAGGGGCCTCTCGCGACATTCGACGAATAGTACCATACTCATATATATCGGCGATAAAGTCTCCACAAACCATCACCGGTTGATTGATGATGTTATTAATCCTGTCTATCATTGGTCCTCCTCATAATCCAGGCACACTAAAGAGTTACTTTAAGCCTTTAATTCTTCTAATTATTTCGGTAGTGGAGATCCCCGCCACTACCGGGATAAAACAAACCCTTACGCCTAACCGGGTAATGGTTTCCTTCTCCGGCAGACTGTCTAAAGTATAGTCTCCACCTTTCACATAATAATCAGGATGTATTGTTTCCAATAAAGTATCGACCGTGGGCTCATCAAAAACGGTCACATAATCCACAGGTTTTAAAGCCGCTACTAATTGGGCCCGATCTGCTTGAGGAATTAGTGGCCGCTGTTCTCCTTTGAGCCGCCTGACAGAGTAATCACTGTTAATGCCGACAATCAGTAGATCTCCCATTTTTTTCGCTTCGTAAAAAGTTCTTAGATGCCCGGCATGTAACAAATCAAAGCAGCCATTGGTTAAAACTACTTTAACCTTTTTTCGCTGCCACTCCTTCACTAATCCCTTGAGCTCTTCTTTAGATATTATCAATCCCATCCTCGTCCCCCTGTGCCTCTGTAAATCTCTCATCAATAGCTTTAATTACTGTTTCCAGAGCAATCCGCCTGGTATCTGTCCCTTCATCCGGTGTTAAGGCCCATGACAGCCGCTGGTATGGTCCATAACGCACAGGTGAGGTGGGCCCCATGAACATAACCACCCGCTTCCCTAAAGCAACCGCCATGTGTAGAGGCCCGGTATCTCCCCCCCAGCACTACTGTGGATAATTTCATTAATCCGGCAGTGGTCAACAGATCCGCTTTTCCAGCCGCCACCGGAAACCTGGCCTCCACTTCCCGTAATCGCCGACGCTCGTCAGGCGCTCCGCCAAACAAGACTTGTATTCCTCGTTTTCTGTGATATTCCGCTACTTGGATCTGTTTTTCCAGAGGCCAATCTTTATTAGGATCAGACGTAAATGGCTGAATAAACAAGAGCGGACGCTTTGGCGCGATCCCAAACTCTTCCAACAAAGAGCCGGCTTTCTCAATATATTCATGAGGTACTTGAAACTGATTTTTTATTCCCAAAGGTTTCAGCCCGCCTTTTTTTACTAATTCCACATATTTATCGGCGTTATGTATGTGCTCTGTTGCTTTGTATACTCTTGTATAATAGAAAGAGCGGACCCGGCTCCTTTTTCTTTTAATCATTCCCCACCGCTCCATAGCTCTGCTTACTAACGCTAAAAGCGCAGTCTCTCCAGAACTCGTAAAGTCGATGACCAATTGATACTTTCCCCGCCGGACCGTGGTAATTAATTTGAGCGTCTCCGAAAGCATCTGCTTATATGAAGCTCCGTGATATACTTGACGATCTATGGTAAGCACCTGATCTAAGCCGGGAAATCCTTGATAGATCTGGGCATTCTGCTTGGCAACTAAAAAAGTTAATGTAGCCTCGGGGTATGCCTCTCTAACCACATGATAAGCAGGGAGAGTAAATAAATTATCCCCAATTCCATACATCCATTGGATTAACAGAATATTATCGTACATCTAAGTCACCTTCGTAAAAAATTGAATTTAAATTCCCTGCATTCAACCGGACTTTGCTTTATAATAATTAATAGATTAAAGCCGCAATATTTATATCCTTCCCGTGAGCCCTTGTGCTTTTAAAATCTCTATCGTCCGTTTGGTGGCGCCATTATTAGCCAACACAGCAGCCCGCGCCTTTTTACCCAGCTCTTCTCGGAGCTTTTGATCGTTGGCCAAACGCAAAAACTCCCTACTTAGCTCTAGGGCGTTATGAACGGTAAAACCCGCCCCTGCCTTCTCCAACAGTTCCTGACTGTCCCGGAAATTATACATATACTCTCCGTAAAGAGCTACTTTAGACAGGAGCGCTGCTTCCAACAGGTTGTGCCCGCCTACCGGCACCAGACTGCCTCCCACAAATACTACAGTACTAAGGGCATAAGCCAGTTTTAGTTCCCCATAAGTATCCAGCAGAAGCAGATCAATGGGTGCTAACGCCACCTCTCCCTGGAGGATCCGGGTACGCTTCATCCATTGATAAGGAGACTTCGCCAATAACCGCTCTATGCTTTCCACCCGTTCCAGGTGACGGGGGGCCAAAATCAACAAGGCATCCGGAAGGTTCTTCTTAATTTCAGCAAAAGCGGACAAAATAATCTCATCTTCACCATGATGTGTACTTCCTGCTGTTAGCACTGGAGCTTCTCTTCTTAGATTCAGAGGCCTGGAAAATTCTTCTTTCTTTTCCTGGCTTACTTCAGTAATCTCTTGATCAAACTTAATGTTCCCGGTCACTGTCACTCGTTCTGTCGGCGCCCCTAAAGAAATAAACCTCTCTTTGTCCAGCCCGGACTGGACACAGTAATAATCCACTAATCCCAGAAGTGAACTATAAAACCCTGTTTTTTTCAGTCTTTTATAAGAACGATCCCCCAGCCGTCCATTGACGATAAAGACTTTCACTCCGTCTCTCTTCGCCTGCCGGAGTACGTTTGGCCAGAGCTCGGTCTCGATTAGGATTAAAACATCCGGTCGCAGCCGACGGAAAAATCTCCGTACCACCCAAGGGTGGTCATAAGGAAAGAATCCGATTAACTCCGCTACCCCTGTCAACAACCGGCGGGCCGTCTTATGTCCGGTCTGAGTTGTGCAAGTGAAAACCACTGCCCATCCAGAGAATTCTCTCTTGAATTCCTGCAAAAATGTTGCGGCCAGCATGGTCTCCCCCACAGAAGAAGCTTGTACCCAGACCACCGGTCTACCTCTGAGTTTTTCCGTTTCTTCCCGGGAAAAACGGTGAAAATAAGGCGCCACCGATCTGCCTTTCAATTTCAGGCTAATCGCCCACAAAGGAAGAAAAATCACGGTGAAAATAGATAACAGAAGATTATATAAATAAAAAAACACTGACCAACATTGCTCCTTCATTAAAATCTACAAGTCATTCTGAAAAGCGACTAATAATTCCTTCGGTTCTTTGAGACAATCATAATATGACCGACCACACACGTAAGAAAAGTAGAATACAGTGGCTTACCCGCATTGGCGCGTCTCTCCTGTACTGGGATGAATACATTTCCCACCAGATCAGCGATGGTTTGCCCAGTCCCTTCCTGCATAAACTCATGACATGGTTCTCCAACCCCCCCGGCTGGTTAGGAATGACCTTCGTGGCCATAATCATTGCCTTAACCGTGGGAACAGGGCAAACCCGTAGACGGGTGGCAATCTTATTATTCTCTATCTTACTAAGTGATCAAACCTGCAATTTAATAAAGTCACTGACTAAAAGAGTCCGCCCTTACGGTACAGATTTTTCTTTTCCTTCATCCCATGCAGCCAACATGTTTTGCGCCTCTGTCTTGCTGGCCGCTTGGTTACCGGCGTGGGCAGATCTCCTTTATCTCTGGGCCGCCCTAGTCGGTTTTTCCCGTATATATTTGAAGAAGCATTATCTGTTGGACGTTTTCGTTGGAACGCTAATCGGCGTATTGTACGCCCGGTTATTACTGACTGTCACCGGCGCTTGATCCTTCTTCTACTGCCATCAATAAAGAAACCCGCCACTCACCTGCTAGTCCTCCCATTTTCTCTTGTAAGACCAGAGCCATTGCTCGGGAGCTTCCATAATTAATGCGCTAAGATGCGCACTGAAGAGTTGGGTATTCTTCCTAATATCTTCTACGGGATCTCCGGTCCGAATCAGCTCGATCGGGACAATTTTAACTACATGACGCCAAGGTCCGATTCTAATGATACTTCCAGCCAGCACCTGTGCGTCGGTCTTTTGGGCAACCACCGCCGCGCCTCGGGCAATCCGGGCTTTCCTGCCCAAAAACTCCGCTTTAACCCCACTCTGTTCCGGATTCTGATCCATAACATAAGCGCACATCCGGTTTTCTTCCAAGGCCCTTAAAACCGGTCGTAAGGTAAAACCTACCGGAATCGGGCGCATCCCAAAATGCTTTCTGTGGTTATTAATAAACTGATCAAAAGCATTTCCCCGTTGAGTTTTGACCAAAGGACTTAACGGATATCCGGACAAGGACAGAATGACCCCTAAAAGCTCCCAGTTTCCCAGATGGGCAGTGATTAAGATAACTCCTCTGCCTTTTGCGAACGCGGCTTCAATATGTTCCCTGCCTTCAACCCTGACTATGGAGAGAAGCTTGCTCCTGGAGAGTTGAGTGGCTTTGATGAATTCCACTGCGGATAAACCCATGTGTTTGAAGGATTCCTTGGCGATTTTTTTCGGTTCATCGTTCAATAGTGGACAAGCAGCCACATTTTGCACAGCGTTCCTCCGCTCCCTGGTCGAAAGGTAATACATCAGCAACCCGAGTCCTTTTCCCAGATGCATAGTGAGGAAGAAAGGAAGCTTTCTTATGACAAAGACAAAACCTTGAAAAAATCTATATAAACGTCGCTGTCTCTTGGTATCATGCTGACTCATGGTTCCACTTCCAATTGGCAATGATTAATATTTCTTTATAAATTTCTTTTACTGAATATAATTCCTTGAAAATCCTTTACTTCCTGCCGGTTTGGAAAATTATTCACCGTCTTAAGCAATAAAAAACCAACAGCCTACGAACCCGGTCTGTTGGCTAGAAAACCCCACCCAGCAACTGTAAGGTCGGCCGCTCACTTACCCCACCGGTGATGCATCCACATCCACTGCTCGGGGGCGGCCAAAACCATCTCCTCAATATACTTGGAAAAACGGTTGGTGTTTACGACAATATCCTCTTCCTGATGGCCGTTGATTACTTTCACTTCAGGTAAGATGGTTATTCTATGCCGCCAGGGGCCTGTCCGGATTATATAGCCTGGTATAACCGACGCACCGGTCTTCCGGGCGACTGCCGCCGCGCCCCGTGGAGTGGAGGCGGTTCTCCCCAGGAACTCGTTCTTCACCCCATGTCTTCCGGCATTTTGATCCATCATGAAATTAACCACTCTGTTTTCTTTTAATGCTTTCATCACTTGGCGCAGACTAAACCCGGTGGCCACCGGTTTCATCCCCAAGGACCGTCTTTTTTCATTTATATATTGGTCAAAAAAACTATTCTTCTGGGTTTTCACCAGAGGACTAATGGGGTAACCTGCCAGCGCCAAAGCCATCCCCATCAATTCCCAGTTACCCAAGTGCGCGGAGATAAAAACTACCCCTTTTCCTTTTTTCAAAGCCTCGTCCAGATGCTCCCTGCCGATGATCTCCACTCTGGACAAGATCTCTGCTTTGGACATACTGTAAAACCGGACAAATTCCGCCCCCATCAAGCCCATATTGGCAAAAGACGCTTTCGCCAGGGACTCCGCTTTGATGTACGAAGGGAGGTTTGGACACAACGCCACATTCTGCACGGCTGTTTTTCTTCTTTCCGGCAGAAGATAATATGCCAACAAGCCAAGCCCTTTACCAATAACCCCCGCTACGGAACGGGGAACCAACTTTACTAAGAAAGCAAAGACCTCAAAAGAAATATATAGTTTTTTCTGTAAATCAGCCATTAGCTTCCTCCCTATTGACCTTATAGCACCCGTGCCATCCTACATACCATATTCTTGATAATATCCGGAAGGCGCCTTACTGCAATCCGGTTATTCCCTTCAATAAATCGTGGAGATGAACCAAACCAATCGGATGATTGTGCTCATTAATTACAGGTAACACCGTAATATTATACTTCTCCATGATGTGGATGGCTTCAGCAGCCATCTTCTCTGCTGTAATCGTCTTTGGATTTCTCGTCATCATTTCCGAGATTACTCCGGACAAAGGATCTCTACTGCGCTCAAAATAGCGGCGCAAATCGCCGTCAGTAACGATCCCTACCAGCCTACCCAGATCATCAACGACGCTGGTGGCGCCCTTCTTTTTATCAGTAATCTCAAAAATCGCCTCTTTCACCTGTCTTTTTTCGTTAATCACCGGATTTTCTTCTCCGGTAACCATCACTACCTCTACAGTCAATAGCAGCCTCTTCCCTAAAGCGCCGCCCGGATGAAAGAGGGCGAAATCCTCTTCCTTAAAGTTCTTGGCCTTCAGTAAAGCAACGGCTAAAGCATCTCCCACAGACAGCATCAAAGTTGTACTGGTGGTAGGCGCTAAATTCAACGGACAGGCCTCCGTCTCCACCTTCAGTTCTATAACTAAATTAGAGTTTTTTCCTAGTGTAGACCGGGGTTTTGACGTAATAGCAATAATTGGTGTTCCCAAGATCTTCAAAGTAGGGAGAAGGGCTGTCACCTCGTCACTCTCCCCACTATTGGAAAAAGCAAGAATAAGATCATCTCGGGTGACCATCCCCAGATCGCCATGGATTCCCTCAGCCGGATGAAGAAAGAAAGACGGCGTCCCTGTACTGGCCAGCGTAGCCGAGACCTTTCGCCCAACCAAACCGGCCTTGCCGATACCGGTCACCACCACTCTTCCTTTACTCTCCAAGATCATCCTTACCGCCCGGTCAAAATCAGCCCCCAATAAATCAGCCTGGGCCAATAAGGCTTCTCCCTCCGCCCGCAATACCTTTTTCCCTTCTTCAAAGAACAACTGAATTACTCCCTTGTTATATTTTCTTTACTAGACAACGGTGTTAACTCCTTAACTGTCAGACTTCAACCTGAACAAGGTAAGTGGATCCTTATTTCCCTGCCTGTATTGGAATTTGCCCTGCCAACCAGTGCAGAAAGTCTTCCTCTCCTTCCCGGAGACTAAGTTCGATTGTTAGAATATAAAGAGGAAGGAGCTCCGGGGTTTCTGAAGTAGTACGCAAAGCCTCCAACTTAACAGCGTCTTTTTCTGTAGTAATCAAAATCTCTGCTCCCATCATCAATGATTCCCGGGAAAAATCCACCAATTCCCCGGCTGTAATTGGCTGATGATCGGCTAACTTTAAAGTGTTCACCACGCAAACACCTAGTCTGGAAACGGTCTTCCGCACCGAAGCCGGAGAAGCCACCCCTGCAAATAACCCGGCTTTCTTCCCCCTAAACTCCTGGAGAAGAGTGTCTTCCCCGGTAAAACCGGAGTTGACAACCCACTGACTATATGGTATTAGGCCTACTGGTTGGTAAGAGGCGTGAAAGATTCTTCTCCCCGGGAATCTTGTACTTAAATATTCTTCAACTGCCTCTACTTGCTGGGCCGTAGTCTGATCAATCCTTGTTAAGAGAAAAGCCCCGGCCCGTTCCAGACCGCTAAGGGGTTCCCTGAGATAGCCTCTAGGCAATAATGGTTGGATTAATGGGCGAGAAACATCAATCACCACAATATCCAGGTCTCTTTCTAAGGTGAGATGTTGAAAGGCGTCATCGAGTAGAAACAGATCCGGTTTGAACTTGACCATTCCAAGCTTCCCACTTTGATACCGATCTCTACCTACCAAAATGGGGACTCCCGGCAGTCTTCTGGCGATCAGTAACGGCTCATCACCAGTCTGCTCTACCCTCATCTCACTCGTTACTACTTGGACTTCTGGAGCATCTTTATCTCTGCAGTAGCCTCTGCTTAACACAGCCGGTCTGTATCCTCTGGCCTTCAACAATCCTGCCAAATAGATCACGGTCGGGGTTTTCCCGGCGCCACCAGCCAAAATGTTACCAATACTTATCACCGGTCTGGGCAGCTTTTTCCTGGGTAACGAGCCTGATCTGTAGGCCATATTTCGAAGAAGCACAACAGATCCATAAAAAAGTGATAATAAACGCAGAACCGCCAAGAGTATCCGGTGGGACAAAGATAGGTTACTTCGTTCTCTGGATACTACATCCTCTATTTTTTCCAGCAAACTCATACCCAGGTTAGCCCCTCTCTTCAATTGGTACTGCAACTTGAAAGTCCTCCAGCGCCAAACATTAAGTATGTTTTGGCCACTTCAAAGACTTTCCCCATTTTACTTATATGAAGGTTTGTCATTTTACCCGTTTTAGTCTTGTAGCCCCAACACTTACTACCATTCCGTCAGAGCTTTCTGGGCCACCTCATTGGTCTGGTGTAAAGCCTGGGCCAGTCGTTCTTTCTCCACTGCCAGCCGGTTCTCGTCCAGTTTACCTTGGATCAATAATGGTTCTCCGTACTGAACTACACAGCGGCAGAAAGGGTAAGGCACCACAAACTTGTCCCAGGTTTTAAGGTATATAGCCTTGCTGAAGACGAAGGCGACCGGGATAATCGGAACCCCGCTTTTCTGGGCAAGATAGATGGCACCGGGTTCCACATGATAAATTGGTCCTTGCGGCCCATCCGGAGTGATGACTACAGGAATGCCTCTTCTTAATGTATTGATCAGCTTAATCAGGCCTCCTACTCCACCCCTGGTTGAGGAGCCTCTAACTAACCTCCATCCAAAGTACCGTAGTATAGAAGCGGCGTATTCCCCATCCCGGTGTTCACTGGCTAAAGCTGTGTAACCCCTGCCCCGGAAGTGATAAAAACCGATCAATTGCTGTCCGTGCCAACAAACAATCACAAATCCGTCTTTATATTCAGTTAAAATTTCTTCCCGTATTTTCCGGAACCGGATGGAAAAACCCAACAGGCTTGTGAAAATCCATCCAAAGAAGACACTTGTCCGAATCTTAAACCCTTGTACCCGGCTACGACTATGATCGTCCACGTTTTCTCCTCCAAATGGTTTACTTAGCAAATTCGTAGATGTCCGTATTTATCTGTTCATATTTTAGCACATCTATTAATGATTGTTAACCTGCTTTCAGATACGGCAAATTCCAAGGATAGACAGGCCATTCTTTTCCCGGATCCGGAATTCATCAACCAGATCAGTCACTAACCCCGCTGCCAACTGGTTAAGCTAACAGTGGTATGAGAAAGGAGAATGACACTGATGGAAACAGGTGAAAAAAAAGGGTTAAGCATCATCCTCTTCAGCGGAGATCTGGACAAGGCCATGGCGGCTTTCACCATTGCTTGCGCTGCGGCCGGGGATGGTTATTCGGTCTATATCTTCTTTACCTTTTGGGGTATTTCACTTCTCCGTAAAGAAAGAGGTGAAGGGAGAGGGGTTCTAGAAAAAATGTTCAAACTGCTTCTCCCGGTAGGTCCAGAAAAAACAGGCCTCTCCAAGTTTAACTTCTACGGACTGGGCGGGGCATTGATGCGGCTTTTAATCCGGAAGCGCGGAACCCAGTCCCTTCAGGACTTGATCAAAATGGCGATGGAACGCAAGATTAACTTCATCGCCTGTCGAGCTTCCATGAAGATCCTGGGCCTCCGCAGTGAAGAATTAATTCCCTACGACTTATTAACACCGGGAGATGCTGAGACTTTTCTGCAAAAAGCCGCAGCATCCCGGATTCAACTGTTTATCTAAGCAACTCTTGGACAAAAGGCGGAAGAAGAAAAGCGGCTTTATGAATCTCCGGCGTATAGTACCTGGTCTCCAAGGGTAGGAACTTCTCTGCCGGAACCGTAACGGGATCGGGCCCTTTAGATCCTAAGGTATAACTCCAAAGACCTGTGGGATACGTCGGTACTATTCCCAAATACATTCTAGTGATGGGAAATACTCCCTTTAAATTCCCCCAGATCTTTCTGATAAGATCCTGATTGACAACAGGGGATTCGGTCTGCGCCACCATAATACCGTCCGCGCGTAGAGCTTTGGAGACATCTTTATAGAATTCATGCGCAAAGAGTCCCACCGCCGGCCCGATCGGGTCTGTGGAATCTACTATGATCACATCAAATTCATTGGGATGTTCTCTAACATACACTATTCCATCGGTGATCTTAATCTCTACCCGCGGATCGGAGAGCCCTGCGGATATAGTTGGTAAATATCGGCGACTGGCGTTGATCACTCCTTCATCAATCTCTGCCAAAACTACCCGCTTGACTGTAGGGTGTTTCAGGATCTCGCGTACACTCCCTCCGTCACCTCCACCAATCACCAGAACCTGCTCAGGATTGAGATGAGTATTCATCGCCACATGCGTGATCATTTCATGATAAAAGAACTCATCCGCCTCTGTAGTCATAATTATTCCGTCCAAAGCAAGTAGGCGTCCATATTGATATGTATCTACGATCGCCAGATCCTGGTATTTAGTTTTTTCGCGAAAGACCGTATTCTTGACCAAACAAGAGATGGCAAGCTCTTCAGTTTGCTTTTCCGTAAACCATAAGTCCATTCCAGATCACCTCTGCCTTTATTCTGCCACGTGTACGCAGTACACGAAGTATACGAAGTACACGCGTTAATCTTTCAAATCCACAAAAAAGAAGTTCCTCACGAATTGACGCTACTGTCCGGTATTACTTCCCCCTTTTCTTTATGAAATGTCCAATTAGAACAGGTGCTTCCAGAAGATCAGGATCTGACGACACGTTCAGACCATAGGCTTATCCTAAAATATTATCAAAACTCTTGACCGAAGTAAAGGTGTGCGGTAAGATTAATTAGATAAACATCATGTTTTTTCTTGGATTCTCTGTCAGTTTTTCTATGATGCTTTACATATCATTCTTTGTGCGCAGATTCTACTAAGGAGGAGATTACCATAGAGATTAAAGGCAAAGATCTTAGCCACTTTCTGGAACTTCCCGACAGGGATATCCTGGCCAAAACCTATGCTTTTCACGAATTTACAGATGAATTGGTTAATCAGCAATTTCACCATTGGGGCCGGATCCTGACCAGTCCGTCGGAGCACAGAGTAACCATATTGGACCGGTACACCAACACAGAACGGGAAATGGTGATGATGGCTTCCAACAATTACCTGGGGTTAACTACCCATCCCCGGGTGAAAGAAGCAGCCATCAAGGCTGTGGAGAAATACGGTGGTGGAGCCGGTAGTGTGCCACTACTCGGCGGACGTATGGATCTACACCGGGAATTAGAATTAAAATTAGCACAGATGAAAGGTTGCGAGGACGCGATCATCTTTTCTTCCGGATACTCATCCAATGTCGGCTGCGTTTCCGCTTTAGTACGCCAAAACGACGTAGCCATTAATGATCGCCTAAACCACGCCAGCATCATTGATGGCTGCCGTCTCTCCGGAGGAACTCTACGTACCTTTAAGCATAATGATCTGAACAGCCTGGAGAAGGTTCTCCGAGTCACAGATAAAGAATTCAACGGTAAATTAATCATCGTGGACGGAGTCTTCAGTATGGATGGAGACATCTGCCGCCTTCCGGAAATTAAAGAACTAGCTGACAAATACGGCGCTAAGATTATGATTGACGAGGCCCATGCCACTGGAGTGATTGGTCAGACCGGTCGCGGCACACCCGAACACTTTCAGATGGAGGGCCAGATTGACATCGTGGCCGGAACTTTAAGCAAAGCTCTGGCCGTAGTCGGAGGCTTTGTCGCCTCTTCTAAAGAAGTAGTGAACTATCTTAGATTCTATGCCCGGTCTCATATGTTCTCCACCGCTTTACCACCGGCCGCAGTCGGCGCCTTAATCGCTGGCATTGAAGTGATCCAAACCGAACCGGAACTCCGGAAGAAACTCTGGTATAATATAAACTACATGATCAGCAATCTGAAGAAGATGGGTTTTGATCTTGGGAACGCAGAGACCGCGATTATCCCGATAATTGTTGGGGATAATGATAAATTAATGTTGATGAGCAGGGAAATTCATCAAGCCGGTATCTTCCTGAATCCAGTTTATTATCCGGCGGTTCCGAAAAAATTATCCAGATTACGTCTCTCCCTGATGGCTACCCATACCCAGGAAGACCTTGATGATACCCTTGAAGTAATTGAGCGGGTGGGTAAAAAATATGGCTTAATCTAATCGCTTTTGGGGATTGACAACTGTGCGTAGGTTGTTCGGAAACAGACGAACGGCTAACCCAAAAAGGAAACACAAATTCCAAAAAAGGGCTGTCACTATCGACAGCCCTTGCACTTTCCTTCACAAGCTTGACATTAATAGTACTGGTTTAGATTGTTTAAACTAAGATTTTGGTTGGTATTATTGCCCTGGTTTTGTGCTTGCTGTTGTAAACCGGCTCGGAAACCGGCTTGCACATTCTGAACTGCCTGTTGCGATAGGGTCTGCTCAGCAGCTTCAATCATCCTCTTGACCATATTTCCCCCAACAGCGCCACAATCCCGGGCCGTCATGTAACCCCAGTAGTCACCCTGGATTGGCGAAGTATCGATATTCAACTCTTTGGAGATCTCATACTTCATCTGATCCAGCGCCTTTTTCGCCTGGGCGTATACAAGGTCATTACTTTTTTGACCAGCCGCCATATGTTTAACCCTCCTTTCGTCGCCCATACCATACTCCGCATGAGCGTTGGTCTAATTCTACTTTTCCCAGCTAAAGAAGGTAATAAACAAAGAATCCATGGAAAATCCGGTTTAAGCTGCCGTTAGTACCAAGGTTAAAAGCTCCACCGGATCTATTCCGGTCCGGCCAAATCTACTTTGGTTCTTTAGCCATTAAGAATCTGACTTCACCGCTGATGACTTTATGACATAAGATAAAGAAAAAAGTCTGCGGAGGGGTAAGCTTGAAGGCAGCGACTATAAACTTTTGGCGATCGCAAATTATCGGCCTGGACCAATTAATCCCAACGGTCCATGGGAACCGTCCCTATATAAACTTTGATAATGCCGCTACTACCCCACCCCTAAAAGCAGTGAGCCAAGCCATTGAAGAGCTCCTACCATGGTATTCCAGCATTCACAGGGGATTTGGCTTTAAATCCCAGTTCTCCACTGATTTATACAGGCAAATTAGGAATTATGTGATCCGTTTCTTAGGTGGAGATACCAAAGAATATACCGCCTTTTTTGTGAAAAACACCACCGAAGCCCTGAATAAGCTATCATATAGACTTCCCCGCAAAGCCGGTTCGATCATCTTATCCACAAAAATGGAGCATCATTCCAATGACTTACCTTGGCGTGTCCGGCATCGAACCGAATTTGTCCGCGTCACCAAAGACGGCATCCTGGACTTGGAAGACCTGGAAAACAAATTACGCCGGAAGCAAGTAGCCCTGGTCACTCTCTGCGGAGCGTCCAATGTGACCGGCTTGATTAATCCCATCTATACCATAGCGGAGATGGCCCATTATTACGGAGCCCAAATCGCGGTTGATGCCGCTCAACTTCTCCCACATCACCGGGTCTTTCTGGAGAAGTCCGGCACTTACCTTGACTTTTTAGTATTTTCCGGACATAAAATATATGCTCCTTACGGTTCCGGTGTGTTAATCGGCCGTCCTTCCATCTTCCTGAAGGGGTGTCCTGAATCCTTAGGAGGAGGAACTGTCATCACGGTCTCGGAGAAGAATTTTACTTTAGCGCCTTTACCAGATCGGGAAGAAGCCGGCACCCCCAATTTAATCGGGGCTTTTGCCTTGGCCAAGGCCCTCAAGTGGCTGGAAGAAAACGATTTTCCCCTTCTCTCTGCTTACGAAGAGGAATTAACAGCCTATGCCTTCCAAGAACTACAAAAAATACCCGGCCTGATCCTGTACGGTCCATCACCAGGCGCCCACCGACGGGTCGGCGTAATTACCTTTAATATCACCGGTTTGCCCCATGGTTTGACAGCCGCCGCGCTGGCCTATGAAGGAGGAATTGCCGTCCGGCACGGTTGTTTCTGCGCCCGCCCTTATGTTCATCATCTGTTGGGTCTAAGAGAGGAGGAGATCCTTTATTATGAAGCATTGGCTAAAAAGGGGCAAAAAAAAGACCTGCCAGGCATGGTCCGAGTTAGTCTCGCTTTTTTTAATACACGGCAGGAAATTGACTGGTTGATGAAGACGCTTTTATATATAGCAGAAAATAAAGATAAAATTCGAACGGATTACCAAATCAATGAAGAAACCGGAGAATACTCCCCTCTCTCTGGCGGAGAAACCTTTACCCGTAAACTACAGACTCTGCTGGAAGAACACTTCCATATCGAGTGGCGCAACGCCTAATGGCATAGGATATTTACTGGCGTAACAACACACCAATGACGTAGCCGTACGGCGCCATTAGCCCACCTAACGACGGGAGCCTGACGGAAGAAAAACTTGTTTCCATTTGCAGACATAATCAAGAGCGGAAAAGACCGTGAAGAAGACTGCTGCCCACAACAGAATCCGGGCGCCTGGAAGGTCCAGAATTAACCCGATAACCGCGAAAATCTGGGTGACCGTTTTTATCTTCCCCCAGATGGAGGCAGCAATGGACAATTCCTTTTTTTGCGCGATGAACCGTAACAAAGTAATTAGCAGCTCCCGTCCGAGGATGACCAAGATGATCCAGAGAGCGACTTTCCCCAATTTATAGAGGCTTAAAAGGGCAGCGCCGATTAGAATCTTATCAGCCAACGGATCGAAGGCTTTTCCAAAAGCGCTCGTCTCTTTCCTTGCCCTTGCCACATACCCGTCCAGACCGTCCGTGATGGCGGCCAATAAAAAAACACCGGCAGCATAATATTCTTTGTGCGGAATGGACAAAAACAGAAAAACAACACAAACCGGTGTCAGGATTATTCTCAGCAAAGTCAAGGAGTTTGATATAGTCATAATTAACCACCCAACTGTTTTTTATAGTGCCATCGATCTAGCGCGCCAATGACCAACTTTAACTTACTTCGACATTACACTCTATTATTCCTTTGGCTCCTGACAAAATTATACCAAATATGAATAGCTCCCCTTCCCTAACAAAGTAGCCTAAGTATCCAGCCTAATTCGGACCTCGTAGGCTTCTCCTCCGGTTACCGTACCCTCGACAAATTCTCCCACCTCCAAAAGGCGATCGGGAGGAGCTTCTATTTCAACCAGCCCATCAATCTCCGGCGCTTCCCGGTAAGAACGGCCAATCCACACATTCGGCTCCCGCCTGGATTCCTTCTCTACTAAGACCTTAAGTCTTTTACCGGTTAGAGCCCTATTCTTTGCCGCCGAGATCCTCTGCTGTTCCTTCAAGACCTCCCTGGCCCTTCTTCTTCTGGTGCTCGGATGGACCTGCGGTTTCAACTTGGCAGCCGCTGTTCCCATCTCCCGATAATATGGAAAGGCTCCAACCCAATCCAACCGGGCTTGGTCTAAAAACGCCAATACCTGCTGAAAGTCTGCTTCCGTCTCCCCAGGATAGCCCAGCAAAAACGTGGATCTAATAGAAATATCAGGAATAAGCTTTCTAACCCTCTCAATTAATTCCAGATAACTCTCAGATCCAATCTTTCTTCCCATCGCCCTTAAGACTGCGGGCGCCACATGCTGGAGGGGTATATCTAAATATTTACAGACGTGCTTGGAGTCTCTGATCAAGGTTAGCAGCTCATCATCTAGCCGTGACGGATAAGTGTAGAGAATCCTTAGCCAAAAATCACCTTCTATTTCATCTAAAGCCGATAACAACTGGCAAAATGTCCGGCCGTCCAAGTCCTGCCCATAAGCTGTTGTATCCTGCGCCACCAACACAACTTCTTTAACTCCGCCCGCCACCAGCTTTTCGGTTTCTGTTTTTAACTGAGAAAAATCCCTGCTACGATATTTTCCCCTTAATTGAGGGATAATACAGAAGAGGCAATGGTTATTGCACCCTTCGGCGATCTTCAGATAGGCAGTATACCCGCTGGTGCTTAAGACCCTTTGTTCCGGATTCATTCCCACCCATCCCGGATGAGCGGTGTAGACCCCCTTCGTCTCTTTCTCTAACGCCTCGGCAATCAGAAAGGGGAGACGAGAATACTCCCCGGTGCCCACCCAGAGATCCACCTCTGGGATTAGCCTCTGCACCTTTACCCCATAACGTTGGGCTAAACACCCAACAACTACCAACAATTTGCACTGTCCCTTTTTATACTGGGCAAATTCCATAATGGTATCCAACGATTCCTGAGTAGCCGGTTGAATAAAGGAACATGTATTGATGATTAAAATCTCCGCCTCCCGCGGATCAGTGGTCAAGGGATACTGATCCGACAGCAATCCCATGATATATTCTGTATCGGCCAGGTTTTTCGGGCACCCCAACGAAATCCAGCCTGCCTTCATCTGGTGACACTCCTTCTTCCAATGTATACCAGGATTATTCCTTATAAATAACTAGTAACATTGCGACAAACTACTAGACTGCCGGATATATATACTTATAGATCTGATATACCCGAAGCACCCTAGCCACATACCTCCTGGTTTCCGGGTAGGGAATGTTACGTAGATCCCTAATCCTTCCCTGCCAAACCTCCTCCTCGACCCAGACCCGTACCCGCGCCCATCCTGCATTATAGGAGGCTAACATAGTCACGGTATTTCCTTGGAAGATCTGATGGAGATAGTTCAAATACCAGATACCCAAATCCAGATTGACCAGAGGTATAAAGAGGCTATTCAGGTCGAAGGATTCCCCTCGCTGCTTAGCAATCCATTCCGCCGTCTCCGGCATTAACTGCATTAATCCTCTGGCTCCTTTCTTCGATACAGCGCGGGGATTAAAACCGCTCTCCACATAAATTAGGGCAGCCACCAGTCTCGGATCCAACTTTGTGTCTTTGGTGTGTTCTTCAATAATCTCCCTATATTGAAAAGAAAAGAGCACTCTGCCAATTTCCTTATGAAATAAAAGACAGCCTAAAAAGACCAGACAGAAAAAGAAGACCAGGAGACGAGGTTTTCTGACAATCAATAAAACCGATGAAAACACCTCCAAGCGCTTCTACGCACGGGCCACGTGTAATCTATTCTATGCTTCACGAGGTGTATAATATCCCAGGCCGAGCCTTTCGCTGAGCGCGATAATTAACATCTCCGCAGTCGCTCGATTGGTGGCTAAAGCCACATTGTGCACGTCACAGACTCTCAAAAGAGCGCTGACATCCGGCTCATGGGGCTGAGCCGTCAACGGATCCCTTAAAAAAATAACCAGATCAATGACGCCATCAGTGACCCGGGCCCCAATCTGTTGGTCGCCGCCAAAGGGCCCCGATTGCATGGCATTCACCGGTAATTTACACTCCTGTTGAATTAGGCGCCCTGTAGTCCCGGTCGCGTACAACTCACACAATTCAAAGACTTTCCTGTTTTCTTTGACAAATTCAATGATCTCCGCTTTTTTACGGTCATGAGCGATTAAGGCTACCTTGGGCTTCATACTCTCCGCTCCTTCCAAGTCTTTTCTAATAAAATTCTTAAATCATCAATTGTACCCGTATTATTAATGACTACATCCGCCCGGGCTTCCTTCATCTCCATCGGCAATTGGGCATTGATTCGTGCTTCGGCTTCCTCGGGACGGAGCCCGTTCCTCTGGCAAATCCGCAAGACCTGTAAGGAGCGGGGACAAGTCACCACCCAGACTTCATCCACTAAAGATTCCATCTTCATCTCGAAAAGCAATGGATGATCCAGCACCGTCTCCCGGCGTGTCCGTCGAGCCTGCGACAGCAGGGCTGTAATCTCTTGCTTGAGCGCAGGATGAGTTATACTCTCCAATAACTGTAACTTATGGAGATCAGCGAAGACTTTAGCTCCCAAAAGCCTACGGTTGAGTCTTCCGTCCGGCTCAAAATATTCAGCTCCGAAGATCCGGCGAATCTCCTCCATAATGGGGGAACCGGGTAACAATAAACCGTGATACACCTCATCCGCATCAATAATCTGTAGACCGCAGTCTCTTAATATACCCGCGGCAGTTGACTTTCCGGTTCCAATCCCACCCGTTAAGCCAATAATCATCACACCGCTCCTTCCGGAAACTCTCCACAGCCGGGCTTCTTTTCGGGCGTACGGAGCTGTTCTTCAGAAACCACCTATGGCCAGAAGACAAAGGATTAGTCCGGGAAGGTAAGATAAACCGGGATGTGCCTGTTTTGGGGCTTGCTGCTTATAACATATTCTACCTAAGGCTAACCCGGTAGATAAAAAGGTGAATTTACTTAATCCCACCAATAATGGGGTGTACCAAGGCCAACTTGCTCCGATGGAAGCCCCGACTCCGGCGCCCACGGCATCCATGGCTAAGGCCATACCCAAGAAGACCGCTTCTCTAATGTTGATCGATCCGGACCGATCGAAGTCGGCGGCAGACGGATGTCTGAGCACCAGAATTACAATCCCGAGACTTTTCAAAGATAACTCCGCTAAGGGTAGATTCTGTTCTGTAACGCTCTTTTCCTTCTTTTCCACCCAGGCCTGGAATAAAAACCATAAGCCAATCACCAGAAGAATCAGCCTTCCCAACGTGGTGGCATATTCCCCAGGCAACAGTCTGCCAATTACCTTTCCGCAGTAAAGAGCAGCAGTAATGGCGGAGAAAGAAACCACCGAAATCATTATTCTGGCCTTTACCGGTAGAACTAACTTTTGTATACCGTAAGCTACTCCCACCCCTAACCCGTCAAGGCTCAGAGCGATGGCAAAGAATAGTGCGGACCAAAATCCCATTGGTGATCCCCCCTAATACCAATCCATATAATTTATGTATGAATGGTACAGGTGGGTGCTTCTCACTTTTGACAATGCGGACAAAAATGGCTGCCTCTACCGGCAATCCTAGCATACTTAATGGGTTCTCCGCAAACAAGACAGGCCATTCTCTTCCGTCCGTAGACCTTCAACAATTTTTGGTAACCTCCGGGCTGTCCCCGACCGTCCACATAATCCCGGCGGGTGGTGCCCCGGTGGTTAATCCCCTCGGTCAGAACTCTACAGATTTGCTCATATAAAATTGTCCATTCTTCCTCCGTCAAGGAATTGGCAGGTCTGGCCGGATTAATTCCCGCGCGGAACAAAGCTTCATCAGTGTAAATGTTCCCCAGCCCCGCCAGTACTTGCTGATCCAGAAGAACTCCCTTCACAGGCCCTTTTCTGCGTCGCGCGGCTTTCTTGAGGCTGAACAAGGCGTCCACGTCAAAAGGCTCGGGTCCCAGAGTCAACAAGCCGCAGGGAGCCAACCCGGCCCCGTCCGGCGCGAAAATATTAATTGTCCCAAATTTGCGCTGGTCCACCATCCTCAGGTCAAACCCGTCATTCAAGCTCACACGCAAAGTAGTGTGTTTCGCCAGTGGTGTTTCCCGGGGCTGATATAATAATTGCCCGGTCATTCGTAGATGAAATGCCACCTTTACTTGCGAATCCAACGTAAGGATCAGGTACTTACCACGCCTGGTCACCTTCTGAATCACTCGCCCCGGCAAGAACTCTTCCGCTATCTCCGGCCTGGGTTTGACGGCCTTGGCCAAAAAAACCTCTACGCCAATAATTTCTTTACCTTCGATCTCCGGAGCCAGCGTCCGCTTTACTGTCTCAACTTCTGGCAATTCAGGCATCCTGAATTCAGCCCCTTTCGCCTTCTTGTATAGAATGGGCGACTCGTCTACCGCGTACAATTAATCTTCATCCCCAACAGAGTTATTGTTCCCAACCTCATATCTTCTTCAAATCTCCCCAGTTATCTCCGGCCCTAAGATCAACCCGTAAAGGTACGGATAAGCTGAAGACCGCCTCCATTTCTTCCTTGAGGATCAACGCTACCTCTTTTGCCGTCGCCCGGTCGGTCTCCACCAAAAGATCGTCATGCACCTGCAGCAAGAGGTCGGCAGGGGCCTTTTCCCGGCGGAGCCGGTCGGCCACCCGGACCATGGCCAATTTGATCAAGTCCGCGGCCGAACCTTGGATCGGGGTGTTTCTAGCTATCCGTTCCGCATATGACCGTTTTTGAAAATTTCTGCTCCGTAAATCTCCTAGATAACGGCGGCGATTGAAGATAGTAGTAACAAACCCGGCCTCCCGCGCCCGGTTAATAAGCTCTTCCAGATATGCTTGTACACCACTGTACCTGGCGAAATAAGCGGCAATGAACTCATCTGCGACTTTTCGCGAGACTCCTGTTCCTTTGGCCAAACCGAAACCGCTGATTCCGTAGATAATCCCAAAGTTCACGGCTTTCGCGTGCCCTCTCAACTCCGGAGTCACCTCATTGAGCGGAACATTAAAAATCTCCGCCGCCGTACGTTGGTGGACATCTTCATCCTGCAGAAAGGCTGTTATCAGTCTTTCATCACCGGACAGGTGAGCCATTACCCGCAACTCAATCTGGGAGTAGTCCGCAGAAACAAAGACCCGGTCTTCTGAATCAGGAATAAAGCAACGCCGGATCTCCAGCCCCTCCTCGGAGTGAACTGGAATATTCTGTAAATTAGGATCAGTACTGCTCAATCTGCCGGTGGCCGTTACAGCCTGTTGAAATGTAGTATGTACCCTACCTGTTTCCGGCCGGATGAGGCCTAATAAAGCCTCAACATAGGTGCTGTTTAGTTTCGTCAGGGTCCGGTAGTCCAGCACCTTGCGGACCAGCGGATGTCTTCCGGAAAGCTCCTCCAACACACCGGCATCCGTGGAATAACCGGTCTTTGTCTTCTTCAGTGGCGGTAATTTAAGGCGTTCAAAGAGAACCACCCCCAACTGCTTGGGTGAGGAAATATTAAACTCTTCTCCGGCCAGTTCATAAATTTCGCTCTCCAAATCACGAATTCTCCGGAGAAAACCCTCCCTTAGTTTCCCCAAACGCAGTGGGGACACCCTGATTCCCTTTTGCTCCATGGCGAAGAGTATTTTTACTAAAGGTAGCTCAATCTCGAAGAACAACTTATCCATCCCGGTCCTGACCAATTCTTCCCTGAGCGGGACATGTAGTTTATTAATTAAGACCGCCCTAGTCACCCCGGAGGTTACTCCTTCCTCTGAAAAGAGGTCAGGTTTTACGCCCAATAAATCCACGGGCTTTCCTCTTCTGTCTTTCACTTGGGGAATCTCCTCAATACCCAAGACCTCCCGGACTAGACCGGCAAAGTCCAGAGCCTTCTCTCCTCCCCTGCACAGATAAGCAGCGAGTAATAGATCAAAATCCACCCCCCCAAGCTCCACTCCGTAATGAGACAAGAGGGTCATTTGCGTTTTTGCATCATAGCAAATTTTTTTCGCCTCCGGATCACTGAGCCAGCGGCTTAAGCTCTCCGGCAGACAGGTAGCAGTAAGCGAGAGAAAACCATTTTTCCCCGTACCCGTGGAAAAAGCCACACCCCAGGCTTTCCCTTGTGCCCAGTTGCATTCCTCAGCCAAGAACTGAAAAGCAACCACTTGTTCACTGGCACCTTCCAAAAAAGCGGGAAGATCATCAGCAGTCAAGAGTGTATAATCTGTGACTACAAACTTTCTGGTCTCTACCACCGGCCCAGTGGTTACCGCCTTTTTTTCCAGACGGGACAGTAAAGTCTTGAACTCCATCTTCCGAAAGAACTCTGCCAGTGCCTGATGGTCAGGTCGCGTCCATCTGCAGTCGTCCGGTGCGACAGGCAGTGGTATATCCCGCAAGATGGTGGTTAATTTCTTGTATTCCGGAATCAACTGGGCATGGGAGGACAACTGTGCCCGAATACGATCTTTTTCCACCTCCTCAAGACGGGCTAATAACTGCTCCAGACTGTGAAAGCGTTGCAGAAGACGGGTAGCCGTCTTCTCCCCGACTCCTTTGACGCCTGGAATATTATCAGAAGGATCGCCCCTCAACGCCTTATAATCCGCCCACTGCTCGGGTGCTAACCCGTAGTCTTCCTTCATCGTCTCTGCCGTCACGATCTGCTTCTCTGTCACCCCGCGTTTCGGATAGAAGATCCGCACACCCGGCCCTAACAATTGAAACAAATCTTTATCTCCGGAATAGATATCCACTTGCAAGCCTTGGTTCCGCGCTAAGGTGGTCATGGTCCCGATCACATCGTCCGCCTCATATCCCTCCACTCCGATCACGTGTGCGCCCAATAAGTGAAAAAACTCTTTGATGAGCGGAAGCTGTTCCTTAAATTGCTCCTCCATAGGCAGACGAGTGGCCTTATAATCATCATAAGACTCGTGGCGGAAGGTTCTTCCCAGATCAAAGGCGACCATGAAATAATCGGGGTTTTCTTCTTCCAATAACCGTGAGACCATCATGGCGACGCCATATAAAGCCCCGGTCGGCACCCCGTCCGAGGTCTGAAAAGCCTGTTCTTTTAGGGCGTGAAAAGCCCGGTGCGCCAAGCTTAACCCATCAATAATCAACATTGTATCCTGCATGTGCATCCCTCCAGTATTCCCAAGCCAAGAGGGCGATTCCCACCCCATTATCTGTAGAAAGTTCCGGCCGGGCAAAATACAACTCCAACTGAGGAAAGGAGGAGATCAGCCCCTGCCGCAGATAAGAGTTGGAAGCTACCCCTCCAAAGAATAATATTTGTCGGCAACCGCTTTTCCGCACGGCATTCTTAAGTAGAGCGGCAACTGAACGCAACAGGCAATCCTGTATCGCCCAAGCCAGATCAGGAAGATGAGCTCCTGCCTCCAACCGGCGAAAAGCGGCTGAAGTAGGACCGGAGAGGCTCAGGGATAAGTCCTGCACGGAAATGGGAAGAGGGTCCACAATGACCCCTGGCTCCGTTCCTCCAACGCGCCCCTCCGCCTGCCGCAGACTCTCTTTGGCCAACTCCTCCAGATGTCTACCAGCCGGGAAGGGAAGTCCCATGGCCACCCCCAACCTATCCAACATTTGACCGGCATGCAGATCCGTGGTTCCGCCCAGGATTTGCAGGTGATAACCTCCTTGACCGGCCTTTTCCACTAATAAAACTTCGGTAGTTCCTCCGGATAAGTGAAACCCCAGAAACCGCTTGTTCTTCGTGGTCAGCCTGAGAGCAGTGTCCACTAAAGCCGCTCTGATATGTCCTTCCTGATGAGTAAAGGGATAAGCCGGTACCCCTGCGCTATAAGCCAAGGCTTTACCGAAATTCTCCCCCGCTAAAAATACTGGTAAATATGACTCTTCCCGTGGCCGGGGGCGGCCACTATAGCCTATGGCCTTCAGTTTTAAGCCATCGCCAGTGTCTGCCACGGCTTCCGCCAATAACTGTGGAATGTTCTTCACATGCTGAAAGAGGGCCTCCGATTGCCGAAGCCCTCTCTCTCCGGATTTCACTTGTAAGATCCGGCGCAAGTCCTTTACTACCATCCCTTGTTCGTTCACAATACCCACTGAGGTTGTATAACAACTGGTATCCAAACCCAAAAAAAAGCCATGGTCAGCTCCGCCCAAACTCCTTCATCTCCTGCTTTCTTCTTTTTCTGTTTCCGCAGGCAGGGGAGGCCCTTCCGCTTGAACCGCCCGACTGATCTTTCTGATCATGTTGCCCAGCACACCATTGACAAACCGGCCGGAGTCCGCCTCTCCATATGCCTTGGCCAATTCTACCGCTTCATTCACGGTTACCTCCACCGGGACGTCCTTCATGCGCATCAACTCGTAAACAGCCAGTCGCAGAATATTCCGATCCGTGTTGGCCATCCGCTGAAGCGGCCACTCTGTGGAGAATTCCGTAAGCAGGTTGTCAATCCATTCTAAGTTATTAATCACCCCGCCGACCAGTTCCTCCAAGAAGATCCGGGATTTTGTCGGCAGGTCATAATCCTGACTCGTTCTGGTCAGCGCTTCTTTCCAGGGAATATGACCGATATCCACCTGGAATATGATTTGAAAAGCCAATTCCCTTACCAATCTTCTACTCATCTAATCCTACCTCTTGTTTTCAGACTTTTCCCCGCCAACCTTATCCTCTTTCATCTGCGGAAAAAACCTTTTTTATCTGCTGAAAAAGGTTTTCTTTTCCATCAATCCTTTTTCCTACAAAGTATCCGCCGCTGACGCAGATTAGAAAATAGATCGCTTTCAGCCAGCCCAGTGTAACCACGAGAATACCGGTGATAAACCCTAATAAAGTCCCAACAATTCTCCCTTTGTATTGGAGAAAATAATCAATCCGGACCCTCGGTTCCTCCATCGTCCTTGCCCCCTTATTTTGTACTTAACGCCAGGCGTTAAGTCACTCTACCCTGGCCCGGGGTTCTACGGCAATTCTGGCCACGGTGACCGTGGAATTATTCACCGGGATTCCTACCGTCTCTCTGATATACTCAGCCAACTTGGTTCTAATCTCCTGCACCAGTTGGGGAATGTTCAAATCCGGACTACAAACAATCTCCACTTCAAAGTTGAGGCCATCCACATCGGCCTGGACATCCACTTCAGCTTCCCGCACCCCGCGAATCTTCTTTACCGACCGCAGAGCCAAGGATTGCACTGCGGAAAAGGCTACCCTGACCTCACCCAAGGCAGTCTCATGAATGATAGCTCTTAAGGGTTGCTTGGTATGTAAACCGGCCATGGCAAGTAAAAGAAAGAGGATAAAAAAGACTACAAAAAGTAGTAGTTTTAAGCCTTCCGTCCCGGCTTTCGCCACCAGAAACTCGCCGATCCGCAAAGGGTCTTGTCCCATCAGCAGGCCAAAGAAGAAAACAGAGATGGCCAACATAACGAGAGAACCAAATAGAATAACCAATCGATAAGAAACCTTCATGTTCAGCAACTCTTCCTTTCCTTGCGCCACAGGCGTTTATCGTTTTACAGTCAGCAACGCCTTTAACGCCTTATTTTACTCTTGTTTCCACTGGAGGAGCCGGGGGTTCCTCCTGATGGAATTCCACTCCTTGAATATGCACGTTGACCTCGACCACGATTAAACCGGTCATACTCTCAATTGCCTTCTTGACATTCTCCTGAATTTTTACAGCCACATCAGGTATTTTCGCGCCATATTCAATGACTACGTATAAATCGACGGCCGCCTCAGTCTCTCCTACCTCAACCCGTACCCCTTTAGAAAGGTTCTTCTTCTTCAATAACTCAGAGATCCCATCGACCACTCCACCGCTCATTCCAGCCACACCCTTGACTTCCGTAGCGGCTAAACCGGCAATAATCCCCACCACTTCATCGGCGATGCGGACCGTGCCGTTCTTCTCGCTCCATTCCTTTTCGTGAAAGGTTCCACTTGCCAACCTTAACACCTCCTCTAGACTATTGCCAGAGCACACACGCAAGTACGGTATTCAAGTCTATTCTGTTTTCCTCATTTTTATGTGTTTTTCAATGAAGTCAGTGGTTACCTCACCCCTAATAAAATACTCATTCTGCAGTACTTCCAAGTGAAAAAGGAGGGTGGACGGCACACCATAGACTTCAAACTCCTCGAGCGCCCTGGTCATCCGTTTAATCGCCTCATCGCGGTCTTTCCCCCAAGCAATCAACTTGGCCACCATTGAATCATAATAAGGAGGAATGGTATAGCCCGTATAGACACAACTGTCCACTCTGATCCCTGGCCCACCGGCGGGTTGATAAAACTCAATCTGACCCGGGAAAGGCATAAAATTCTTGGTCGGATCCTCCGCATTAATCCGGCATTCAATAGCATGTCCGTTTAATACCACATCCTCTTGGCGAATGGAGAGTTCTTCCCCAGCGGCGATTAAAATCTGTTGCTTGACCAGATCAATCCCGGTCACCATTTCGGTCACCGGATGTTCCACCTGAATTCTGGTGTTCATCTCCATAAAATAAAAACTACCATCTTCATCCATTAAAAACTCTACGGTACCGGCATTAGTATATCCCACGGATCTGGCGCCACGTACGGCAGCCTCACCCAGATCCTTCCGAATCTCCGGAGTAACCGCGGAGGATGGTGACTCCTCGATCACCTTTTGGTGTCTCCTCTGGACCGAACAATCCCGTTCACCCAGATAGATTCCGTTTCCGTGTTCATCGAAGAGCAATTGCACTTCAATATGTCGCGGCTTGGCAATAAACTTCTCTATATACACCTCGGAGTTGCCGAAGGAAGCCTCCGCCTCCATCTGTGCGGTTTGATAAGCTTTTTCCAATTCCCCAGGGGTATAGACCACCCGCATTCCTCGTCCGCCACCCCCGGCCGACGCCTTGATAATCACGGGATATCCAATCTCCTCCGCGATCTTTGCTGCTTGGGAAAAGTCTGCAATCGGTCCGTCAGAACCGGGTACCACCGGAACTCCCGCATCCTTCATGCTTTGTTTGGCTTGGGCCTTGTCACCCAATTTTTCAATGGCCTCCGCTGTGGGTCCGATAAATTTTATATTATGTGTCTCACAGATCTCGACAAAACGGGGGTTCTCCGCTAAAAAACCATACCCCGGATGGATCGCGTCTACCTCGGCTATTCTGGCTGCGCTGATAATATTTAAGATATTCAGATAACTCTTGTTGCTGGGCGCCGGCCCCACACAAAAGGCTTCGTCCGCATAACGCACATGTAACGAATCCCGATCCGCCTCGGAATAGATGGCCACCGTCTTGATGCCCAATTCTTTACAGGCCCGAATCACCCGTAAGGCGATTTCCCCTCGATTTGCAACCAATATTTTCCGAAACAACTAAACCTCCACCTCCGGGATGTATTATACCTTTTCCAATATAAACATAGGTTGTCCATACTCGACAGGTTGGCCGTTTTCTACCAGGATCTTAATAACCCTGCCTCTGGTGTCGCTCTCAATCTCATTCATCAGTTTCATGGCTTCAATAATACAGAGCACTTCTCCGGGTTCAATAACCTGATTGACTTCGACAAATGGGTCCGCTCCCGGACTCGGCGCCCGGTAAAAAGTACCAACCATCGGAGCAACGATCATCACCTGATTAGGCGGCAGCTCCATATCTTCTTCTGGAGAAGGATCCGGCGCCTGTTCGGCGCCGAGGGGCGGCATTGGTTGAGGAGCGGCAGGCGCCATTTGAACCTGAGGGGCAGAGGGGAGATTGTTCACTGTAGTCACAGGGGCGATGGCAAACTCCGGACGACCCTTCTTAATCTCGACTTTAGTTCCATACCTTTCCAGTTTTAATTCTGTAATATCGGTTTCCGCTAATATCTTGATCAACTCTTTTATTTCTTTAACCTTCATAACCGTCCTCCTTCAGATGCAACTGTGATCAACACGACTCTCATCCGCTTTGTCCCGGTGCGCCCGGAAAAATATGACGAAATTCCGAGAAATCAAAAAAAGCCTCAACACCAAGAACGAGTCAAAATCGATGAAAGTCTTTTATGACTTATACCATAAAAAAGAACCAAGGTCAACAGCATCTTTTATTATTTCACCGGTAAGTATTTTTTTCCTCTTTTTTATTATCTCTTTTTGCCACCAACCATCCCTTTTTGTCTGCAGTTCCTCTCCTTCCCCCTTTATTCGATAATCCTGATTTGTTCCAATGAATATCCGGTAACCTCCGCGACCAGTTCCCCAATGGCCGAGACCGCGGCGGCGTCGAGAGTCATCCCCTTTACTACCACAGTGACAGATTGATCATGCGCCACCACTACCGCCCCCCGGCAACCACGGGCGGTCAATAAGTTTTCGACCTCCCTTTCCATACTGGATCTGTTGGTTAATGTCAACAACTGATCATGAATAATTCTTTTGTTTTCTTCATCTGCAGTCACCAATAACATTTCCAATCTCTCTTGTAGCCTACTTCTCTCCTTTTCCCTGGCTAAACGCAACTCGGTTAACTCAACTAAGTCTCGGTCTACTCCGGGCGTGGTCTCCTGTTTTTTGAAAACACCTTCCTCAGTAGAGACGCTGGTAACCGGGAGAATCAACTGCACACCCCGCCGTTCCTCGTAGACCGGATAAAAGACACAGAAAAATCCGATCAAAAAACCAACTGCTAAAAGTATAGCCATGACAACCCGGCCTTTGCATACCGGCTCCGCCTCGCTGTCGGTAACAGCCCGCCTTATTCTCCCCAGGCCACTACCATTACCCGATGTAAGGGAATCCCCAATACGGTGGCTGTAGCCTGCCAGAGCTTCTCCCGGACTATCGCATCCGCCGCTCCCTCCGCCACTACCAAGACTCCGGCGATCTTTGGCGCCATGGTTCTCACGCGAATGGGCTCCTCCACTCCATCCCGTTGTCTCCGTAAGACCGGATCTTTTTCGCTCCTCCATTCCAAAACCGTCCCTCCATTTTGATCTTGGTTTTTCCTTTTTTCTTCATGCGTACGAAAGAGCCACTCCTCTTCCGCAGAGGTTGCATAAGTAAGATCCACCTTTACTCTACCCACGCCCTCAATCCGCTCTAAAGCGGAGAGCAATGCATCTTCTACCCTTTCTTCCACCCAAAGATTGAAAGTCTTTCCATCGGTAAAGACTGTTGCCGACTCTTTCTTACTCAATACTTGCTCCTGTTGTGGCGCCTTCCCCCCTAAACCGGATAACAGAATGAGGCCGATCCCCATCAGCATCATCACTAACAAAACTAAAATCTTTCCCCGCTCTCCCACAGGTATGTCGTGCAACAGCTTAAAGACCGGCCACAGACCACCTTTTATTCCCGAGCATATTCTCCCTCCAAATTGCGTCCACGTGGATCTATCGGCTTCCTTCAACTGTCTTCTCCACCTCCACCAAATCCGGGCTAATCATTAGCAGCTCACCCACTGCTTTTTTGATCTTAACTACCTCAATAGGTCTTTCCGTATCCGTTCCTTCCAGATACACCCGGACCATGGTTAATACTCCGTCGGAGATGGCCAGTTCGGTCCGGACCTCGTACCCGGCGCAGATCTGCTGAACCACTGTGTTCACCTGTTTGGTCAGACGTTCCTGCCTTGCGGATTCCGCCTTTTCCGCACCGGCCTCCTGAACCCGCTGACCGGTTGCCAATAAGCGGTCCAAAGACGCGACACTATTCTGATCATACAGGCTTGGATCTGCGTTCAATATCTCCAAAGAAAACTCTTTCCCCGCGGAGACGATTAACTGCAGTAGAGAGAATAAAACCAGCAACCCTAGGACCATCCTGGAATACTTGCGCATTTCGTCTTCTGGCAGCAACAATTCAAGAAAACCGGCTAAGATAATCAAGGCCAAAAGGGAGCGCAAAGTTTCTTTCACCTTTCATCACACCACCTCGTCTCTACCTAATCATCGCCATGATATTTCCCAACCCGACCAGAACGGAGAGGCCAAAGAAGACCATCATCGCGGTGACAGCGACCGCAGCAAAAACCACCATTATTGTTCCGCCAATCTCCTGCAAGGAATCGGCTAATCTCTCCTGGTTCAGGGGTTGAATCAAAGCCGCCGCCAACTGATAGATTAAGGAAACAGCCAAGATCTTCAAGGCCGGGTGGATACAGATGATCACCGCAGCTACTGCTCCAAAGGCGCCAAGAGCGTTCTTCAACAGCAAAGAACACCCGGCGGCCAATTCAATACTATCCGCAATCGCCCCTCCCACCAAGGGAAGGAAGTTACCTGTAATAAACCTGGCTGCGCGTAAGGTCACGCCATCCGCCACCGCCACAGTAATCCCTTGCACTGTGACCAGTCCTAGAAAAATACTGACAAACAACCCCAACAGTCCGATGGATAACTTGCGACCTAAGGCCGCTAACTTACCCATAGTAAACCCTTCCGCCAAACGGGAGACCAAGCCCACAGTTCCGGATAAATAGATCACCGGCAGCGCTAAGCCTTTGATCAAATGCACTACCAGGCCTATACCTCCCCAGATGATCGGGTGGCAGACTGTGGTCAGGGTCACACCCCCAGCGGCCGTCAAGAGAGCAAAGACTGACGGGAGTAAGGCATAGACGAAGTTGATCAACCGCTCCAGAACTTGATGGGCCAGGTGAAGCGTGAAGGTGAAACTCTGGATGGAAAGACCCATTAAGATTAAGTAGATTACACTCTCCACCAGATGACCCAAGCTCTCACCGGCCCAGGCTTGTTGGAAATGGGTGAGCACCGCCCCTATCACCGCCAGAATAATCACCCTGCCAAGCAAAGTAAAGTTGACGACCACTTCCCTCCAGAGAAGCTTGGCGCCGTTCTGTAGAACCCGGCTGAAGTTCAGACCAACTCCGCTCCTGATCCACTCCAGCGGATCCCATCTCGGTAATAACTCCCTGGTTTCCTCATCAAGTTGAGCTAAATACGAATGGACTTCATCCAAATCCAAATGGCTCAATTCTTCTTCTGTAATTGAAGAAAGACCGGCCAAGATTTCATCCTGACCGACCCAATCTACACGGGCGCCGCTTTCAGCCAAGATTTGTACGCTGCATAGTGAGGTACTTAAAGATATTAACACCAGTAAAAGGACGAACCGCCAGAGACGGCTCGGTCCTTTACGGCGCTGGAAAAAGAAACGCCCCCGGTCCGGGCGGGCCTTCGCCTGATCAAATGTTGGGCCAGACTCTATCATCATTCGCCTCTCAAAGCAGCCGCAGGATCATTTCCATGATGGCCACCATGATCGGCACCGCTAAAAAAAGGATAATAATCTTTCCGGCCAGTTCCAGTTTTATTCCTAAGCTGCTTTCTCCCGCGTCTCTACAGATTTGCGCGCCAAACCCCGCCAAGTAGGCCACACCCATCACCCTAAGCACTGTCTGCAGATGCAAGTGATCGATCTTCGCCCGCAACGCCAAATAATTAAAAGCCGCCACTAACTCGGTTAAACGCCCCACCAATCTAAGAAAGATTATCACTCCGGCTCCAATTGAAAGCATTACTGCCATCTCCGGTGCATCCCGGCGTAGTAAATTGAGCAACACCACAGTAATTAGGGTCATTCCGAGAAAAGGAAGTATCTCCACCCGCCATCCCTCCTATAAACCAAAGACCGCTCTAACTTCAGTAAATAATCTCTGAATCAATTGAATCACCATAAAGAGCACAACGATGACACCGACTAAAGTTAACATCTGGGCCTGCTCTTCCTTACCGGCTTGCTTTAAGACCATATTTAATACGGAGATCAAAATTCCCACCCCGGCTATTTTAAAGATCAGGTTTATATCAGGCACAGCTTTTCCCCCTTTAGCGCCGTCTCCCGTTTTTAGCTTCACGCGCGCTTTCCTCTCCCACCATCACCCCGGTACCTGGTTAATAAATAAAGAGCACCACTATAGCTCCGGCCGCCACCCCCATGTAACGATAAATCCGTTCATTTTTATCCGCGTTTATCTTTGCTTCTTGCTGTCGAAGTTCAAGACGGTTAGTCGTTTGGGTAATCGCCTTCACCTGGTGTTCCCGGTCGGTATTGCCCAGTGTCCGTCCGAAGTCTACCAGGACTGACCAATCTTCTTCATTTAGGGAGAACCGTTCCCGTTTGGCGTTGATCGACTCTTGCCAGGCTTCATCTCCGGTCATACCGTGCGCAGACTCAAGGAATTCCCGGCAACATTCCACTAAACCGGCGGTCTCGCCCTTGAGCCTGCCGGCAATTTTGGCATAGGCCTCCGGCAGCGGAAGGGCGCTATATTGCACCTCCGTGCTCAACCACTGAAAAAACTGGATAAACTCTCCCAATTGCTTTTCCCTTCTCCGCAAATTTAGCCCATAGATCCAACCAATCGCCGCCCCGGAAAAAAGGATGAGTAAGGCGCCGAAGACCTTCACTCCGCTTTCACCTCCAAACGAAATGCCTCTGTACACAGGGGTTCTTTACTCTGGCCATCCCAAATCCCTTCCAAAGTGCCGGAGCCCAGCCGTCTGCTTAAGATCACCACCCTCTCCACCAGAGCTCGTCGCCAAATCCGGCGTAATCCAGGCCGGACCGCCAAATCCTGTGTACTCCAGGCATGGGCTGTTGAGATAAAACCCACCCCTGAATTGAGAATCTCCTCTACAAACTCTATATCCCCGGGCCGCCCGATCTCATCCATGGCAATGACTTGCGGACCCATGGAACGTAATAACAGAAAGACGCCGTCTTTTTTGGGACATCCGCAAAGCAGATCCGTGCTGACTCCTATATCCAACTGAGGTATTCCATGGAATGCCCCGGAGATCTCGTTTCTCTCATCAACCAACCCCACTTTTATTGGGCGCCCGATCCCCTCCCCATTACTCAGGGTGCGGATGATGTCCCGTAGCAAAGTAGTCTTCCCAGCCTGTGGTGGAGATAAGATCAGCGTCCGTAAAAGGCGGTCCTTTGTGTAAAGATAAGGCATGAGGTTATGGGCGATTCCAATCAACTCCTTAGCCAGCCTGATATTTAAAGAAGTAATCTTCTGCACCCTCACCAAGCGACCGTCTGCGGAGAGACACTCCCCGGATAATCCGATTCTATGCCCCCCGGGGATAGTGATGAAGCCTTCTTTCAGTTCCGCTTCCAGTGTATATAGGGAATTTCCTCCGATCAATTGTATAGTGCGGTATATATCATCCTCCGTCACTACGTAGCCGGCTTTAGGATCGACGGATACTGCCCCGTCGCTGGTGAGAAACGCAAGCGTGCTCCCGCTGATCTGTAACGGTTTTCCGGCCCGTAACCGGATTTCTTCCAAGTTCGCCCACCAGTCTTCCGTTAACTTCTCGAATATTCTACGCAGGCGGGGAGCTAAAAAAGGCAGGATCTCTCTTGGCCGTTTTCCGTATCTTTCTTGGATCTCGTCTCCCTCCTCCTCCAAACTGTCCGTCGTGTATGTGTGCTCCCGGGCGCTATTTTTAATCTACCTAAAGTATTGGACTGCTTTATCCCCCTTCTCCACAGAATAAACCAACAGCTGATTCAGAAATATAGTCCGAAAAAAAAGCCCGTCCCCACTGTACTAATACATATGGGGACGGGCTAAAAAATATGCTACACCGATTATTGATCAGTCTTAAGAATTTAGATCCGTATTTCCCTCTGTACTCTCCGGATCTTCCTCCGCTTCCGCCGGACAATACTGTTCTTCCAAATAACCTAAGTCTTCATCTATGGCTACCACATACTCTTCGAGATCATCGTCTTGATCCTTGAGATTCTTGATCTCCGCACTAACCAAATCAAACAAATTTAACACTTGTTCCCAGATGATTATGTCCTTCTCCTCACCAAACTCCTGTCCTTCAATTAAGCCGCGTAAATAGGCAACTTGTTCACTTAATTCCATGAACTCACCTCCATCTCTTGCTTCCACTACTCATCCCGCGCAGCAGGTGGGGATGACCACCAACCAGTCTCTACTATGAAATTCAAATATCTACCCACTTTTGACTGGATAGGATAGGCTGGGCTGTTTTTAGTATTGGTTATCAGTCAGTTTTTATGACTTATTAATCACTGCCGCGCCTTCGTGCCTGGACAATCTCGAGTTGAGGGAGGTAAAAGCGAGGCTTGTGTTACAAAAAAGCCGCGCCTGATACGGGATGATCATAAAAAACCCTATTCCAAACCTACCTGGCCTGAACAGTCAGGCAGGAGTATTCAACCTAGAAACTCAGGGTAAAAGGATGGAACGTACACAAAAAACCGTCCCCTGCGAGGGACGGTTCGACTTACTTACTACTACTGCGTTTCAAATATTGGCCGGTTCTGGTATCCACCTGCAGAATATCACCGACGTTAATAAAGAGCGGGACATTGACGACTGCGCCGGTCTCCAGTTTTGCCGGTTTACTTCCGCCCGTAGCCGTGTCTCCTTTAAACCCGGGCTCAGTCTCGACCACTTCCAATTCAACGGTGTTGGGGAGGTTTACTCCCAAGGCCTCATTCTCATACATCTGAATCAGCACTGTCTCGTTTTCCTTAAGGTACTTCACGGCATCCCCCAGTTTTTCCTGGGGTAAAGTCAGCTGGTCATATGTTTGCATATCCATGAAGACATAATCCTGATCACTATTATATAAGTACTGCATCTCTCTGGTTTCAATCCGGGCCAAAGAAACCTTTTCCCCGGCATTAAATGTGCGTTCAACCGTAAAACCGGTCCGGATATTCTTTAGTTTGGAACGGACAAAAGCCGCTCCTTTCCCCGGTTTCACATGCATAAATTCGACAACAGTAAAAAGATCTCCATCTATCTCGATGGTCAGTCCGGTACGAAAATCATTTACAGATACCATTGATATCCCCCTAACTCCAGATTATACTTTCTTATTTTACCATAAGCTCATCTGCGCTGTCGAGCTTTAATTAACAGCCGCTTAGGTTAACCGTTTCTCACTTCCGGTCAAATCTTCACAACCGGACTCCGTGATCACCACCACATCTTCAATTCTGATCCCGCCCCAGCCGGGAAGGTAGATCCCGGGTTCCACCGTAAGCACCATTCCCTGGGCAAGTACAGTCTCGGTTCTGGGAGAAAGCCGGGGCTCCTCATGAATGGCCAATCCCAAACTATGGCCTAATCCGTGCCGAAAATAGGAGCCATAACCGGCTTCCTCAATAACCCTTCTGCCCAGGGCGTCTCCTTCTCTTCCGGTGATCCCCGGCTTGAGACCGCTAAGGGTAGCTTCTTGAGCGGCCAAAACCAGATCGTAAAGTTCCTGCTGTTTCTGCTCACGTAACTCCCCCCCAACTACAATGGTGCGGGTAAAGTCACTACAGTATCCATCTACTACGGCGCCGCCGTCCAAGACCAGCAAATCTCCTGCTTGAAGCAGGCGTTGACCTGCAATCCCATGGGGCAAAGCGCTGCGCGGACCGGAGGCGACTATAGTCTCGAAGGAAGCCCCGGAAGCCCCCAACCGCCTCTGCTCATACTCGAATAAAGCCGCCACCTCCGTCTCGGTAAGGCCGGGTTTAATCTGCGGCCACACCCTGCCCCAAGCCTCATCCGTCACTGAGACCGCTTTTTTAATAAGCATCAACTCTTCAGGAGATTTTATACTCCGCATCTCAGCCAATAAGCCTTCCCTAGGTATTAATCGGATGCCCCTGGCTCTTTCCGACAAAAATCGATAATCCTTTTCAACAAGATGATCTCCTTCAAACCCCCATCGCAACTCTTGTCTATACCGTCGACGTGGAATAAAGCCGTTCCCCACCTCAAGCAAGTCGCCAACAGTCTTCCACATCTCCGGTTCATGTTCTTTCAGAGCAAAGCCGGAGCCTGTCAATTCTTGCTCCGCTTGTTCCAAATATCGAAAATCCGTTAACAAGAGGGCATCCTCTAAACTGACTAATAAAACTCCGGATGAACCGGTAAACCCACTTAAGTATCTTCGATTCTCCCCGGAGGTTACTAAAAAACCATCCAGCCCTTCCCGAACCAGAAGTTCTCTAAAACGCTTTAAACGTTCCAGCCAAAACTCCTCCTCTTCCCCGCTCCAAGTGCAGCTGTGTTCTGCCTATTTATCTGTTTTAGCCGTAGTCCTCTTCTTAGCCGTACTCTTTTTGGTTGTAGACTTTTCCGCCGAAGCCTTTTTGGTGGTCGTCGTCTTCCGGGCCGAAGCCGTTTTACTGGATTTTTTATTCTTCGCGCTTGTGGTTGTTCTCTTCTTCCCTGTACTCTTGGTTTCACTCGCCTTCTTCACCGGTTCTTCTTCTACCTCTACTTCAGAAGCGGATGGGTCATCCACCGGTTCCTCTCTCTTCTCCGGGCTTCTACTCTTTCGATTCTTTTGATCCTTATCCGGATTCTCCCCATCCTCAACAGAATCGTCTTCCGCTTTCGCTTCCGGGGTCAAAGGAGCTGCCATATCTTCACCGGCGGCAGTTTCTTCCTCTCCCAGCTGCTCATCGGTGAGTTGAGGTTCCTCATTGACCTGTTCTTCATTATCTTCATGATCAATAATATCATCAGATACCCTCTCCCTCACTTGCCGCTCCAACTCATTCAAATACTCATCCTCTATTCCCATGTCACACCCTTGGGCAATATACTTTAAGAATGAGGTGCAGACCCCAAAGAGTTGATCCGTGTCCGCCAAACCTTCCACCGTAGTATCTTTATATACCAAGACCCGGTCTTTGAGGAATTTTTGGAAATAACCGAACTTTAAAGCAATCTTAATCTTTTGGTGGTTAAGGTTTTTAGTCTCCAGAAAGATACGCAAGGGACCATAATAGCCTAGATAAGCATAGAGGCGACCAAAATATTTCAACGCATGATGCCATAATACATACAGCCTGGGCATAGGCACATAGTCGATTCTTTCCAGAAAATCATAGCCCATACTAAATAAGAATTCTCCGTTCTTCAGTAACTTTATAATGAAGACAATATTATGATTCTTAAAGATCGCCTCAAAATGATCGATCTTCGGCTGCAGAACACTGGAGATCCCCGACAGTTGGGAGAAGAGTTTCGAACCTAACATTAATTCTTCCCCGGTCCTAAACAAGGTATTAATCAATTCCAAGTCCGCGGCCACCGGCATGGCCACTATCTTCACTTCCGCCTCCACATTATTACGCAGATAAAGACTGTTATATCTCTCAATCAGCGCACTTCGAGGAGCGGCTGCTTTAAAATATAAATCTCTCACTTCATCTTCTGTTAATAATCTGTTCTCTTGTTCCTTCCTTATATACCAACACAAATGCTTTTCCCAAGTAAAAGCGTGAGGTCGCTCCAAGCTTTGAGGAATGTGCATTACTAAATAAAAACCGCCCTTGGCCGCTTCGATCTGGTGAAAATAACAAAGGAGTTTCGGCGAAATCTGGGACTCAATGATCCTAATAATCTCCTCTTCTCCGGTAGCGGTCTTTAAAGGCGTCAGTTTTCCGGCACATCTACCCAGCAGGTCATCCCAGAATCCCTCAATCCCAAAGATGATGACTCCTCCCAAGGAATTGGCAATTGCAGTGATATTTGTTAATAACTCGTACCTCCCGCCCAACGGATCAGGATCAATCTCTTTTATATATTTCAGCCTGGTGGTTTCTTGTTGTCTTTCAGCGCATAACATCTGAAGGTCCTCTTCAGTCCAGGTTTTCAATGGTCGATTAATCGGAAACAATTAAAACTCCTCCTTTGAGTACCCCTTCGAAGCCTGATGGCATCAGTAAAGACTTCACCCGCATCAGAACTGTACGAAGTCTGCAATTACTTTTGCGCTAAAAAGAAACCGCAAAAAATTTGGGCGAAGAATTTTGACCGGACAATAAATAAAATATTTCGCGTTCTCCACCAATTTATCCTGCTATTTCCAACTTCTTTTCCGGACTGACCTCATCAAGGTAGATTTATTTAAAATCTGACACCTGCCTTGTTAGCAAACGCAAGTAAAAAACATCGGCTCGTCGTGGTGGCCAAGGGTTTGGGATTGCAAGAGACCCTGGTTAAATGTATAACCCCCCAAGACAGGGGGGTTAAAAAATATTCTTAGCGGCAACCGGTATCCTTCGCCCCATCCCAAAGGCTTTAGGAGTGATCCTTAGAATCGGCGCGGCTTGCCTTCGTTTATATTCACTACGTCCCACCGCACTGGTGACCCAGCGGACAATCTCCTGAGGAAAGCCTTGCGCTATGAGGTCTTCCTCAGATAAGTTCTGCTCAATATAGCCCTGGAGGATCCGGTCAAGGACCGGATATGGCGGAAGCGTGTCCTCATCCCGTTGGTCCGGACGGAGTTCGGCTGAGGGCGCCTTCTCAATAATCGCTGTTGGAATAGTCTGCTTCTCTCTGTTAATATAATGAGCCAATTCATAAACCAAAGTCTTGGGCACATCAGCCAACACACTTAACCCCCCGCACATATCTCCATATAGCGTACAATACCCTACCGCCATCTCACTTTTATTGCCTGTAGAAAGCAGAAGACCGCCGAATTTATTGGAAAAGGCCATTAAAATGTCGCCTCTGATCCGCGCCTGTAGATTCTCTTCTGTTAAGTCTTCTTCCCCACGCGTGGGTCCCATCCGCGCAAACTCCTTCCCTAAAATCCCAAGATATGTGTGGAAGATCTCGGCTATGGGAAGCACCATAAAGTCCATCCCGAGATTTTCCGCGAGGAGCCTTGAATCCTCTACACTACCTTCTGAAGAATATGGGGAAGGCAGCGAGATACCGAGCACGTGCTCTTTACCAACCGCCTCTACAGCCAGGCAAGCCACTAAAGCCGAATCAATTCCGCCCGAGAGTCCGAGTAAAGCGCGGGAAAAACCGGTTTTACGCATATAATCTCTAATTCCCAAGACCAAGGCTTGATAGACGGATTCCACTTTATCCAATGGACTATAAGGCGCCTTGGGATTAGAGACAAACGGATCAATGGTCCCAATATATTCATGAAAAGCCGGAGCGATCAGGATCGGCTTGCCCTGCCGGTCAAAAACCATGCTTCGGCCATCAAAGATCAGTTCATCATTAGCACCGACCTGATTCAAGTAGACAAAAGGTATCCCGTATTTCTCCGCTCTTTCCTGTACATACCGGTACCGGGCGCTCTCTTTTCCCACGTGATAAGGTGAGGCGGAAATGATAATACAGACCGTCGCTCCCTGAGTGGCCAAAGCCGCTATGGGATCTGAATCCGGGCCGCTTGGCGCCATAGCCGACGGAGAAGACCAGGTCTCATCATAAAAGGCGATTCCAAGCTTCTCTTCTTTAAAATCCACCACTTGTACCTGGGATCCCGGCTCAAAGTACCTGGCTTCATCAAAAACATCTCCTGTGGCCAGTATGAATTTGTCCTGCTGAAGCAGGACCTTTCCCCCGTAAAAAAAGAGTGCCGAATTATGCCTGGTATTCCCCTGCTCTGCTCCGGAGAAAGTCGGTAAACCGCAAATAATTCCTACGTCCGGAGTTTCTGCGGATAACTTGCATAAAGCCTGAACAGCCTGGTTGATCTCCTCCTGAAAAGCTCTCCTCTCCAGGAGGTCCAGAGGCGGATAACCTGTCAAATATAACTCGGAGCAGACTAGCAGATCAGTATGGGTAGTAGAAAGAACCTCCCTGATCCGCCTAAGGTTTCCGTTAACATCGCCAACCACCGGATTCAATTGAGCGATGGTAATCTTCATGATGATTCACCACACTACTCATTATTACCCTATTTTCAGAAAATCACTTCGCTAATCACCGGTTCTCGCCGGATCATACCCCTTCTTGCTTAGACTGAAGATCGCGTCTTCAGCCAGTTTTTTTGCGGAACCAAGGGCGCACCATGACTTGAATTAGCCGGTGGTCAGCTTTTTAACTAAAGCCCGCAAAGCCCAGAGATAGCCGTCAGCGCCCAACCCGGAAATCTGCCCCATCAACACCGGAGCAGTCAGCGAGCGCCAGCGGAAGTCTTCCCGGGCATAGATATTGCTGAGATGCACCTCAATTCCGGGAATCCCCACGGCCGCCAAAGCATCCCGTAAGGCGACACTAGTATGGGTATAAGCCGCCAGGTTCAACACAATTCCCGCGCATTCCTTAGCTGCTCGATGGACCTCCTCCACCAACGCGCCTTCATAATTGGACTGCACGATCTTTAATTCCACGCCCAGTTCAGCAGCGGTCTCCTCCAGTCTGCGATTGATCTCCGCCAAAGTCACCCGGCCATAGATCTCAGGTTCCCTCTCTCCCAGCAAGTTTAAGTTGGGTCCATGCAAAATCAGGATCTTCATTTTCATAGCCTTGTTACGCTTCACCTCCTTTTGCCCCAAGCGAAACCAGAACCCTCCTTAGCAGCTCAAAGGGGGGAGCCACCACCGTCTCCACCCGTCCGGTAGCCACAGGTAAAACCAGACGAAGTTCTCCCCCGCTTATTTTCTTGTCCCAAGACATCCTCTCAATCAGCCGTTCCATGGATAGCCCGGAAATCCTCGTCGGTAGTTGGTATCTTTCCAGCAGATCTAGAGTAAACTCCAGAAGCTGCGGTCGGCAGATCCCCATCAGCACGGCCAGACGGGCCGCCCCATGCATCCCAATGGCCACCGCCTCTCCGTGCCGGTATACCTCATATCCGGTCTCAGCCTCCAAGGCATGACCGATCGTGTGTCCGTAATTCAGGATCTCCCGGATTCCTCCTTCCAGCTCATCGGCTTCCACGACCTTCGCTTTGATGGAACAAGCGGTGGCAATTACCTGGCCCAAGGTTTCCCGGTCCTGATCTTTGATGGCCCTGACTTTCTTAGCCAATACGCTACAGAGGTGGGGATCTTTGATTAGACCGGCCTTGATAATCTCAGCCATCCCGGAGATAAAATCACGCTCCTCCAAAGTATGCAAAGTTTCCAAATCCGCGATGACCACCCGTGGTTGGTAAAAGGCGCCAATCAGGTTCTTCCCGTCGCGATGATTAACAGCGACCTTCCCCCCGACTGAACTGTCAACTTGAGCCAGGAGGGTGGTAGGCGCCTGTACGAAATTGATCCCCCGAAGATAAGTGGCTGCGGCGAACCCGGCCAAGTCCCCGATTACTCCTCCACCCAACGCAAGAATAGTCGAAGAACGCTCCAAGCGCATCCGCACTGCGGCCTCATACACCCTTTCCACCTGGAGTAGACTTTTGTATTCCTCACCGTCCGGGATAGTAACGGACTCCACCTCAAACCCGGCTGCCACTAAAGACTCCCTTAGTGATGAAAGGTATAACGCCCCTACTTTAGGATTAGTAACCACCAATATTTTACCTTTTAACCCGATCCCGCGTAGGATCTCTCCACTGCCGGTCAACAAGGCGGGACCAATCAGGATTTCGTAACTTCTCCGCCCCAGATCCACCTTTATTCTTTTTAAGCAATTCACTCCACTACCGCCTTCCTTCCGTCCTACTTTCCCTCTTCAAGACCCAACTACTCCCTGAAAAAATTCTGATACTCAGCAAGAATTCTCTGTGCTACCTCTCCGGGTATCAATCCATCGGTGCAGATTACCAAATCACTCTGGCTGTATTGGCTCTCTCTTTCCTCCAGTAAGGTCTGTAAGGCTGAGAACGGGTCCCTCCCCGCGAGCAGCGGCCGTCCTTCTCCACTGCCCACTCTCCTCGCTAACTCCTGGAGACTTGTTTTTAAATAAATGACCACCCCGTGATCTTTCATACACTGTAGATTGGCTGGGACGGTCACCGCGCCTCCTCCGGTAGCAATTACTGCTTCCTTCTGACTAACCGCTTTGGCGATCACCGCCGTTTCCAGGCGGCGAAAATACTCTTCCCCATACCTGGTAAAGATCTCCGGGATTGGCATCCCACTTTCCTCCACAATTAACCGATCCGTATCAAGAAAGACCCAGCCCAGCTCTTTAGCTAGCAACGAACCCACCGTTGTTTTACCCGACCCCATGGGACCGATCAAAATTAAGCATTTTCCGGACGCCATTTAATCATCTCCGTATACCTTTGCCAAGCCGCATGGATCTCCGGGAGCGAATCTCCGCCGAACTTTTGCAGGTAAGCGTCGGCCAAAACCCAAGCCACCATAGCCTCGGCTACCACAGCTGCCGCTGGCACCGCCGTCAGATCTGACCGTTCTACCGCCGCCGTTACTTGCTGTCCGGAACACAGATCCACGGTCGGAAGGCCGTTGTAAAGGGTGGGTATGGGCTTCATCGCTACCTTGATCATCAGCGGCTCCCCATTAGTCATTCCGCCTTCAAGCCCACCGGCGTGATTCGTCTTTCTGTAGTAACCCCGTTCCGGCGTATAGTAAATAGGGTCATGGACCGCTGATCCCGGCATCCCGGCGCCGACAAAGCCTAAACCGAATTCCAACCCTTTAATCCCGGGAATACTTATAATCGCTTGTGCCAGTAAACCATCCAAGCGCCGGTCCCAATGAACATGAGAACCTAAACCCGGAACTACCCCAGTGGCATAGACGGTAAAGATCCCGCCCAAGCTTTCGCCTTGCTTCGCGGCAAGATCAACCTCCTTCTTCATCTCCTGATTAGCTGCTGGATCACTACAGCGAAAGAGCGTTTCATCTACTACTTGCTGTTCCCGAGCAGAGAGGACTCTGGGTTCTCCCCCACACACCCTCCCAATTTGGAGAACATGACTACCAATAAATACTCCGAACCTGGCTAGGAGGATCTTGGCAAAAGCCCCCACCCCTACTCTGACTGCGGTCTCACGGGCACTGGCTCTCTCCAAAACATTTCGCAGATCGGAGAAGCCATACTTCAAAGCACCGGACAGATCGGCATGTCCGGGCCGGGGCGCCGTTACTTCCGATTGTACAGTAGTCAATCTCTGATCAGCCTCAATCCTGACCCGCGTCTCCCCATCCTTCTCACGTCTTCCATTAACATCCGCCAAGGGAGACATCACAGCCGCCCAGTTCGCCCAGTCACGATTCTTGATCTGAATCGTAATCGGTGAACCCAAAGTCCGTCCTTTCCGGATCCCCGAAATAAAAATGACTTCGTCTTTTTCCACTTTCATCCGTCCGCCCCGGCCGTACCCCTTTTGCCTACGTTGAAGCTCTCTATTAATCTGCTCTTGCTCAACCTCTACTAAAGCCGGATAACCTTCGATCACCGCAGTCAATCCCGGCCCATGGGACTCCCCGGCTGTTATAAACCGCACTAAACCTACCTCCTTCCCCCATAGCCCTGAGCAACCTGGTAAATCAGAAAAAAGATATTGCTCTACAGAATACTACAGACGGTTAGATATTATAATCAACAGGATTTTCCGTTGTATTCTTCCCTTCCCTCATATTTCCTTGTAAAAATTGCATTAATAAACAGGCGAACTCACCATCAACTCAGTCCGAATCGACCACAAAAAGGGGTCCGGCTTACAAAAAAAGGCCGTTTCCGGCCTTAATCCAGCTTTATTTTATCTGGATCATGTTTCGGTCTTTTTGAAACCTTCTCAATACCCTCCATCACCGCCAGCAAAGCATCGGCCCGTACCTGACGATCCGACTGCTCCACCCGGGCAAAGATCTCCCCTTCGCGGGTAACTGCGTATTTACCCTTCAAGCGGGTGAGGGCAATAGCAATAATGTCCTGTGTACACTTTTCACAGAAACAACAGTTAGGATGCATCCCCTTTATCTCATTTAAAACTTCCACGGCGACTTCTTCAGTATAATTCTTCAACCCCACAGCTTACACCCCCCTACATCCTTCCAAACAAACACTAATATTCAGGATTAGAAACCCGGTCGACCGGTACAGGCAGAATCAATACTTGGCCGGATTTTATGGCTGTAACTTCGGATAGACTATTAATCTCCATCAGTAATTCCGGATCCAAATCATATCTTTTGGCTATACGCCAAAGCGTTTCTCTTGGTTTTACTTGATAGAGATGATCCTCGGGAATCGGCAGAATCAATACGTCTTCCACAGAAAGCAAGGATGATGAGGTTAAATCATTAGCCTGCAAAATCCGGTTCGGATCCAACCCAAATTTCCGGGCTATCCCATAAACCGTATCCCCTTTCTGTACAGTGTATGATATACGTAGACCGACTCCTCCCTCCACTGGACTGGTCTGTTTTTCTTCGGGAGTATCAGTTTTCTCCGTCACCACCACCTCTATAATAGGGATTGCCTCCTTTTTGTCGGCCGGATACTCTCCCTCTCCGACCAGCTCCACTTGGGTCACAACTTGCGGAACACTTTCATCTGTTCCTGACTTTTCACCGGTTATATTATAAACCTCCGTGGTGACCGCGGTCGAAGAATTTCCGGGCGAGTCTGCCGACTGTTCTTTGCTTCCGAGGGAATCAGTCTGCGCTTTCCTCGGTGTTAGAATCAGGCAGGGCAATCTTTCCTCTCCAAAGTTATTCTTTACTGTGACTAAATCCCGGGCACGAATAATCCCCCCGATGACCGGGAGTTCCGAAAGAGCCGGCGGAATCCGCTTTTCGTCCCCTTTTGGGATTAAATTAAAACCAGTTAAGACAAAGGACTCACCCGCTTGTAGTTTTCTGGTCGCGCCGGCCTTCGTCTGGGTGATCAGCGGGATATCGCCACCCTTCGCTGTTCTTTGCCAATCAGAGATGCTGTTGACCTCAACCGCTAACTCCATAATGATCATCTTCTCTTCTGCCCTGGGGAGCAAAGCCAGGTTAATCCCGACTTCTTTATAGTCAACCAATTCTTCCACACCTTTTTCCGTAATTCTGGTAAAGATCACCGGATACCGGTCCCCGACAAAGGTGTGGGCTTTTTCTCCGTCGGTAGCAGTCAGCCTGGATTCCACAATCAGGCTGGCCCGGTTCTGCGCCTCCAGATCATCAATCTTTCGCCTCTCCACGATGTTGAATTTTAAAGGAGAGCCGGGAACCAGCCGATCATAATCAAGCCACCCCATTTTTTTCAGCACTTCCGTACTGATCTCTTCTAACCGGATCTCCACCACCAAACCGTTTTTATCCCGGTCATAACGGTTGATTAACTCACGGGCATTAGCCTGTTCAAGAGGGTTACCGGTAATCGCCAACTTTTTTGTGCCTTGTTCCACGCGGATTCTTTCCGGTGGAACAATTGATCTGAGGCTGGATATAAGCTCACCGGGGTTAATATGATATAATTGGTACTCAACGGTCTCCTCTTCTCCCAGATTGAGCAGATTCTCAGCCTGGCCAATCATTACGGCTTTACCATCCGCGCTCCACTGACATGAGTAACCGTAAGTATCGGCCAGCAGCCCCACAACTACTTGAGTGGCGAGGTCCTCCCGGAACTCTATGGAGACCGGGCCTTGCACCGTAGAATCCATCAACAACCTAAATCCGCTGTGTTCCGCTAAATTACGTAGGGTCAAACGTAGATCGGAACCGTAACTCCAGGATCCGCCTTCCCCTCGTACCGGAAGAGAGGCAAACAGAAAAAATAGGTATAAGAAGATGAAGACACTAAATAGACAGGTCATAGGTCTAACCCGTCCTCCGCGCATCACCGGCCCCCCTTTCCGATCCCGGAAAGACATACTACTCCACCTCTTAAAATATTTCGCTGTTACCAACCTTTTTCCTGCAAACCGGGAGAAGATGATAGATCAGTAGCTCAATTCCGTTTCCAAAAACTTTTTCACCACCATCCGCATGGGTTTCTCCGGAGGCTCAACCCCGGTCCAATGCTGAAAAGCCAACATCCCCTGGTAAAGAAGCATGCCTAAACCGTTTAAAGTTTTCAATCCGTGTTTTTTGGCTTTTTTAAGCAACTCCGTCTCCGGCGGGCGGTAGACTAGATCATAAACTAAACAAGCGGGATTAGCCTTGTCCAGGGGTAAAGGCGGCGCGGTCTCACTCTGTGGATGCATCCCAACGGAGGTTGCGTTGACCACTAAATCCGTCTCCCCTAAATAACCGACTAAAGCCGGGTCCTCATACGAGAGGAGCTGCACAGCGAATCCGGTTTTGTCCTTAATCTGTTCCGCCAGGGCTTCGGCTCGCTGCAAAGTTCTATTGACCAAGCACAGCTCTACCGCTTCCGCCCGAACCAGAGCAAAAGCCACGGCTCTGGCTGCTCCTCCGGCCCCCAACAGCAAAACTTTCTTCCCTCGCGGTGAAAACCCCGCTTCCCTTTCCAGAGCAAGCAGTAGTCCGTCTCCGTCCGTACTATATCCGTATAATACACCATCTTTATTCACGATGGTATTCACCGACCCCGTAAGGAGCGCATCTCCTTGGAGATGATCTAAATATGCTGTTACCGCCTGCTTATGCGGGATTGTTATATTTACGCCTCCCAGCTCCAAACTGCGAATGGCCTGTACCGCCCCAGAAAGATTCCCGGCTGTCACCAGAAACGGCAGATAAACAGCGTTCATCTCCAAAACCTTAAAGGCTACGTTATGTAGTAAAGGAGATAAAGAATGTTCGATGGGGTCTCCAAAGATCCCATAAACACGCACCAAAGCACTCACTCCCTTTCCATAAGGAGTTATTTCGAGATCCACAGAAAAAAACCTCCCTTCTTCAGTGGGAGGTTTTTTCAACTCTTCCTTGATTCAAGCTTCCATAATAATAGGGAGGATCATAGGCCGCCGTTTGGTCCGCTCGTAAAGGTACTTACTAAGCACCTCCCGCAGTTGTCCTTTGATAAACCCCCAGTCGGAGCTCTTCTCTTGCAAACACTTATCCAGAGTCTCTTTGACCCGCTGTCTGGCCACGTCGAGCAAGGCTTCGGCCTCCCGCACATAAACAAAACCACGGGAAACAATGTCCGGTCCTGATAAAACCTGTCCGCTGGTTTTGTCGATCGTGACCACCACAATTAAGATTCCATCTTGGGAAAGTTGCTTACGATCGCGCAATACGATATTGCCAACGTCCCCGACACCCAGGCCATCCACAAATACTCGGCCGGAGTGAACTCTACCTGCAACCCTTCCTGTTTTTTTCGTAAATTCCAACACATCACCGATTTCGGCAATAAACACATTCCTGCTGGGTACCCCCAACTCCTGAGCCAGACGGGCATGCTGCACAAGATGTCTGTATTCGCCGTGTACAGGCACGAAGAACCGCGGACGCACCAAGCTCAGCATGAGTTTGAGTTCCTCTTGGCGGGCGTGGCCGGAAACATGAACTCCAGTGATGGCATCATAAATCACATTAGCGCCTTGTTTAAATAAATGATTAATCGTCTTGGCCACCAGTTTTTCGTTACCGGGGATAGCCGAGGCAGAAATGATGACGGTATCTCCGGGCATGATATTGATCTTTCGGTGTTCAGCCATGGCCATCCGGGCTAAAGCCGATAAGGGCTCGCCCTGACTACCGGTGGTGATCACCGCCACCCGGTTGGCGGGAAGTTTATCGATATCATCCAGGTCGACCAAGATCTCCTCCGGAATCTGAAGGTAACCCAGATCCCTGGCGATCGAAACGACATTAACCATACTTCTACCGGCCAAAGCGACCTTCCGGTTGTGCAGCATAGCCGCATTGACCACTTGTTGCACCCTGTGGATGTTAGAGGAGAAGGTAGCGATAATAATCCGCCCCTCCGCTTTATGGAAGAGCTCTTCAAATCTCTCCGCCAGTTCCCTCTCTGAAGGAGTATATCCTTCTCTCTCCACGTTTGTACTGTCGGAGAGGAGGACGAGCACTCCTTTGGCCCCCAGTTCAGCAAATTTGCGAAAATCCAACGGTTCACCATCCACCGGCGTATAATCAATCTTAAAGTCCCCGGTATGCACGATAATCCCCACCGGAGTATGTATGGCTAAGGCCACCACCCCGGCGATACTATGGTTGACATTGATAAAATCCACATGGAAAGAACCGATCTTGCGTGACTCTCCCGGATGTACCGGAATCAACTGCGCCTTCTTCTCCAGACCGTGCTCTTTCAATTTTCCTTCCGCCAAACCGAGGGTCAGCCGGGTTCCGTAAATCGGCATGTTTAGTTGACGTAAGACATAAGGTAAAGCTCCGATATGGTCCTCGTGTCCGTGGGTGAGAACCAGCCCCTTCACCCTTTCTTTATTCTCAACCAAATAAGTAATATCCGGAATTACCATATCAATCCCGAGCATCTCGTCTTCGGGAAACATCAGTCCGGCGTCGATCAGTAAGATTTCATCTTTGTATTCTACGACCGTCATGTTCTTACCGATCTCACCCAGTCCCCCTAAAGGTATTAGGGAAACTTTATCCTTTTTAAACAATAAAAAAAACACCTCCACTGTATAACGCATGATAGCGCGTTTTTTATCTATCCAAAAAACCGTCCACGCCCGACGGTTTTGTGAAACAACAAACCACTATATTCTCGGCCAAGCCCACTCCATCCATATATTATAGCAAATACACTCGTAATGAACAAGTGTCTACCGTCCTGCTTCCGCATGGACGCCCGGCTATTTCTCGCGGCCGGATCTTCCTAAAGACCGCATCCTTCTCCGGTTACCACGCGGTCTTAAAGAACAGCCCATCATTATCTGCCTATTATCTTTTCCATTCGGGAGACAATTATAAAAAGATGGGTGGATAATCTGACTCTTTCATCATTTCTTGAATCACAGCCGTTGCCGCCTCAGGTTTTCCTAACATTAAAGCGTTCTTCTTCAGCTCCTGCAGTCCGGTGCGGTTCGACAATAACTCCCCTAAGACGGAGCCTAATTCTTCAGAGTTTTTTACATAAATACCGGCTTGATACTCCACTAAATAACGGGCGTTCGCTTCTTCCTGTCCTGGGGTTGGTTTCACCACCAACAAGGGCAACCCCACTGCTAAAACTTCAGAGACCGTCAACCCCCCGGCCTTTGAGATTAATAAATCGGAGAGGCGCATCCATTTATGCATATCCTCTACATAACCTAAGACTTTCAGGGGAAACCGGAATTGGTCTCTCCTCTCCTCCAATTCCCGGCGGACCTTTTCATTCTTTCCAGTAATCACGATGGTATAAAACTCCCCGGTGATCTGGTTCAGCGAAGCTAAAACCTCGTCCAGAGGCCCGATGGCGTTTCCGCCGCTCATCACGAGTAGAACCGGTACCCCCTCAGGCACGCCCTTCTCTGCTCTGAGTTTTTCAAGCACAAAATCATGACTGAACTCAGGCCGAATGGGAATCCCGGTGACTCGAACCTTCCCGGCCGGTACTCCTAGATGGACCAGCTCTTCCACCATCCCGGGATGAGCCACAAAAAAACAGTGGACATTCGGGTAAACCCACATGGGATGAGCCTCGTAATCCGTTAAGATCACTCCGTTCTTCACCGGATACTTGGGGTAATAATGGGAAACCACAGAGGCTGGAAAAAAATGAGTGCTCAAGATCAAATCAGGACGGTATTCATGGATAAAATCCCTGTATTTCCGCAAAGCCAAGAGGATCTGATTCCGTTTGGCCATGGCATCCGGTTTATCAGCAATCTCATAGAGCAGCCGGTAGATACCGGCCATATACTTTGTAATAAAATAATAGGACTCCTCGATCAACCGGCTGAATCTCGGTCCGCAATACTTTAGAAAATCCAGATGCACCGCTTTTCCATTAGGCACTAGTCTTTCAAAAGTTTGACACAAGGCTTCGGCCGCTTTCAGGTGTCCGGCGCCGATCGCCGCAGAGAGTACCAGTAATTTTTGTGACAACTGCCTTCATCCCCCACCAAGCAACAGAAGTCCTGCCGCTAAGGTAATATAGGTTTGCTCCGCTCTGACACAGCCTGCGGCACAGGAATAAACCTCATAGCAAAATTCAACCATACCGCCATTTCCAGCGTAGGAACTCGTCTAGACAAACGGAGTTTCCATTACACCGCCTGAAATGATATAAGTCTCCTCATCCTACCGGGACGCGGCTGTACTGAGTCCGGCAAACTCCTCAACCAGCCGGTCGAAGGTGCGCATGGCTTCTTTTATCGGTTGAGTGGTTGTCAGATCAACCCCCGCCTGCTGCAAGAGGACTAGGGGGTAGTCCGAACCGCCGCTTTGCAACAACCGGATGTAGCGCTGAAGCGCAGTCTCTCCTTCCTCCCGGAAACTCTGCGCCAAAGCCACAGCAGCGCAGAACCCGGTGGCATACTTATAAACATAAAAATTATAGTAAAAATGAGGCACTCGGGACCACTCAGCGGCAATCTCCTCGTCCACTACCACCTTGGGCCCGTGATAAGCACAGACCAACTTCACATACTCCTCTTCCAACCAATCAGCGGTTAAGGCCTCGCCCTTCTCCACCTGCTCATGGAGGAGCTTTTCAAATTCTGCGAACATAGTTTGGCGGAAGACCGTTACCCGGAAATGCTCCAGAAAATAGGTGAAGTAATAAAGTTTACTCCGCTCATCCGCAGCAGTTTCCATCATATAAAAAGCCATCAAGACCTCATTGACGGTAGAGGCGATCTCCGCTAAGAAGATAGGATACTGGGCATAAACGTAAGGCTGTGCTTGATTGGAGTAAGCGCTGTGCATGGCATGGCCCAACTCGTGTGCTAATGTAAATAAGTCATTGACTGTATCTTGGTAGTTCAGTAGCAGATACGGATGGCCGTCGTAGGCCCCCCAAGAATAGGCTCCACTAGTTTTGGCCTGACTTTCGTATACATCAATCCACCTTTCGATAAAAGCCCGTTCCAGAAGTTTTTGGTAGTCCGCCCCTAAGGGCGCCAACCCCTTCAGGACCAGAGACTTGGCTTCCTCAAATCCGATCTTCACCTCATAATCACTGAGCACCGGGGTATAGAGATCATACAAACGCAACTCGGCCAAACCTAAAAGACGCCTCTTGATCTCCAAGTACCGGTGGAGAATAGGCAGACTCTCCCGGACCGTGGTAAGTAAGCTATCATACACAGCCACTGGAATGTTATCTCCATCCAGCGCCGCCTCTAAGGCCGAATTATAATGTCTGGCCCTGGTATAAAAGACATTCCGCTTAATCCCAGCATTCAAAGTAGCGGTCAAGGTATTCCGATACTTTCGATACGTCTGATGCAAAGCTGTAAAAGCCTCTCTTCTTACCCTCCGGTCCCGGCTCTCAATGAGCCTCAGATACCGGCCATGCGTCAACTCAACCTCTTCACCTGCTTCATTTTTAATCCGCGGAAATTTCAGATCAGCATGGTTTAACATGGAAAATACATCTTCACCGGCCTGCGTGACCTCACTACCGAGCGCCAAAATTCGCTCTTCTTCCGGGGAGAGAATATGTTTTTTCTTACGAAGCAAATCCGCAAAAAAATGACGGTAAACCGCCAGTTCCGGATCTTGCTCCGGATAGGAGAGTAAAGTCTCTTCCGGAAGGGACATTAATTCCGGGATAATAAATGAGGTCACTGCTCCCGCTCTGGCGGCCAAGGCTTGGGCCCGGTCTGCCCTGGCTTGACTTTCACCGTCCTTATTATCTTCA
>DUOH01000049.1 GCA_012838955.1 Bacillota bacterium
CTAAATAGTAATCTCTATCATAGGATTGCGTTTATTAATATTAGGTGTGCTAAAGGGAAAAACTATTCGGGATTCCGAAGCTGCTCGCTTTGCTCGGCCTTGATTTTTCTTACAAAACAGAGAAAACTATACCATTATTCAGTTTTAATTACATTTTGGAATCTAGAAGGAGAGATTTATGCTTACAAAGTATTTTTTGATAAAGAAGAAACGGAATCGAGACCGATAGTTTTATATAATAAGGGGGACTATACTGGTTTAAAGGGATATGATTTTACTTTAGAAGATGAGGAGCTTGAATTCTATAATAAAATCATCAGGTTTATAGATGTTTTCGACTGAAGTCATATAGTGAAGTCACCACCAGAAAGGACAGACCGTCAATGCGGAAAGAACATTACAAAGCTGTTAAAGCATGGGCTTGATGAGCTTATGGAATCAATCGAAAATGAAGCATTGCAGATCAGGAAAGAATAGAACATGAATTTAAGATTACGGACCCTAAACAATAACCCGGTAACCCGGGTTTTTGCTTTTCTAAAGCCCGAAACAGTGACCAGTCCGCCCGGATAAGCGTGTACCCCTGACGGATGAAAGGACAGAAAAAATTACCAGCAAAAGGAGGAATATTATTCCATCTGTAGAAAAAATATCAAGGACATATGGTTCTTACTCTTCCTCTGCCCTTGACTAGCTTAACGATGACAAAAGCCACTAAAGGAGAACCTCTGAAGACTTCAGAGGTTCTGGAGGAGCGGGCGCATTTCATTCTTTACACTCATTTACCAGGTTTATCCCTAATAACTCATTGCACCCAATAATAAGAGGATTAGAATTAAGAAGAGCAGAAATGAAAGGTCATTTCCATATCCGACAGATCCCATAAACCTTACCCCCTTCCGGATAAGCGCTCGCGCTTGGGCGGGCTTCTCGCTTTTGGCTTAATTCTATTGTATGCAGTTGGCAGTTTGGCGGAACCGGGACAAAAGTATGGTATGAATTCTGCCTTTTCCAGCAGGAATTTTATGTATTTAATAGAAAATTCATCATTGGATGACACAATCATTGAGTAAGATAATTTTTTAAATAAGGGCAGTTGATAATCATATTACAGTTTTATTACAAAGCGGCTGAAGGGTCAGGAAAGATTCGCACCGGGCGCCTGACCGGGAACACCAGGGACGAGGTTATTCTTGAACTGAAAAAGAAAGGGCTCTTACCGATCAGGGTTAAAGAGATCCGTGGAGGCCAAGGCTTTTTTGACCTCCGGCGCTTTAAAAAAGAAGATTTACTGGCCTTTACCCAACAGTTGACCGGCCTTTTGGAATCAGGAATCCAATTAAACAAAGCCATGGAGATTCTCGTCAATTTGCTGGCTGAGAATCCGTTAGGACCGGTAATCAAGGAAGTACATCGCCTGATGCATGAAGGCGCTTCCTTCTCACAAGCGTTGGAGCGGAAGAAAGAAGTATTCGATCCGCTATATATCAACCTGGTGAAGGTGGGAGAGGCCGGTGGGTTGCTTCCCCAGGTGATGAAGAGGCTTTCTCTCGCTTTGGAAGCGGAGATTAATCTAAAGAATAATATCGTCTCGAATCTGACGTATCCGGGGATGGTTTTGGCCTTAAGTATGGTGTCCACGATCTTTCTCTTGTGGAAGGTGGTTCCCCAATTTGAACTGCTTTTTGCGAAAGCCGGCGGGGAGCTGCCCCTGATTACACAGGTAGTTCTGAATTTCAGCCGGGGATTGAGCAGGTTTGGCCTTTTTCTTTTGGCGGTCATCCTCATTGCGGTGTTCGCCAGTAGACACTATCTTCTAACTCCTCAAGGGCGGCTGGCTTGGGATAGGTTTTGGCTGCGAGCACCGCTTTTTGGAGTAATCGTCCTCCGCCTTAATATGGCGGAATTCGCCAGGAACCTGGGGATGCTGTTAAAAAGCGGGGTTCCGCTGCTGGAGGGGCTCGGGCTGTTGAAGAAGACCATCAAAAACCAGGTGTTGGCGGGAATTATGGCAGATGCCGAAGCTGAAGTGAGGAAAGGCGGAAGCTTCGCCCGTTTTCTCTCCAGGCAGGAGCAGATTCCGTTCTTAGTCACGCAGATGGTTGGAGTTGGTGAAGAAGCCGGCAATTTGGATGAGATGTGTGAGCACTTGGGCCGCCTCTACGAAGCGGACGCCAAGCGAAGAGTGGAGCGGTTACTTGCTTTACTCGGGCCTGTGCTTGTCCTCGTCTTGACGGGGATCATCTTCTTCATTGCTCTAGCCGTGATCTTGCCGGTGATGAGTTTCAATATAATCTAGATAATCCGGGTTTGGTTTACGTGCAGGCAACTTAATTAGCAAGTTAATTAATAGGAGGAATCAGTAATGAGCGGGACGCTAAAAAGGAAGGATGAGGAAGGATTCACCTTATTTGAGGTGATTGCGGTCTTATGTTTGATCGCAGCGCTCACTGCCGTAGTGGGGCCCTCCATCTGGAACCGGCTGGAGAGAGGACGGATGCAGACAGCCCAAGTTCAGGTAGCTATGTTAAAGAACTGCCTGAATGATTATCGCCTGGACATGGGGGTGTATCCTTCTACTGAGGAAGGTTTGGAGAGTTTGAGAAGACCGCCTTTCAGCGGCGCTGAACGCTGGAATGGTCCATATATTGACGGTCCGGTGCCCAAGGACCCGTGGGGGAACGATTATGTCTATATTTACCCGGGAACCGGCGGAGCCAACACCTTTGAGTTATATTCTTACGGCGCCGACGGCCAGGAAGGGGGAACTGGAGTCAATGCCGATATTCGGGCGTGGACGGAAGCAGAAGAGCGAAGCTTTGAAGGGATTATGGAGTATTAAGGTGAGAACCGGCAAGCAACAGGATTCCGCTCCGGGCTTTTGAAAGATGGAGCGCATTAAACGGGAAGATGGCTTTACCTTGGTGGAGACGATCGCGGTCTTAACAGTCCTCGTTTTGATCTACTCCTTGACGCTGCAAGGAATAGGCCGATCCCACCAGCGACTGGTGGAAAAGGCCGATCTACGGCAAATTACCGGTGATCTACAGTTGTTGCAGATGGAAAGCAGGATGAAGCCCGGCTATATTCTGCAGGCCGTCTTTTATCCTACGGCTTCCGGAGAAGGCTGCCGTTATCGGTTGGACTTCGGTTATCAGGTGGTGGACAGGGAAGTGAGGGGATTAAGACTGGCCGGTGAAGAGGAACGAAGAATCGTTCTTTATCGACCTGAATCTGTGGGGGAGGACGAAGAAGACACCGGAGGGGTACGGCGTTTTGCAGTAGACGAGGAGGATGACTCTTCCTTTGAGGCGGAGGAGATCTGCTTGGTCGGGAGTACGCAACGGGAATACTCCCTGGTGATCCAGTCCGGCGGCGAGTTGGAGGTGACTACCAGGTGATGAGGGGAAAAGCGGGTCTGGGTGCGTGTTACCGGGAAGAGAAGGGCTTTACTTTGTTGGAGGTAACAGCGTCTCTGCTTCTCTTAGGGTTTGTAGCCGCCATGTTAGTCCCTGTTTTTTCCCAATTTCTCTCTTCCCGTGGCTACCTCTCCGACCGGATGGCTGCCACCTTTTGGGCTGCTTTGAAACTGGAAGAAGTAATCTGTGGAGCTGAACGGGCTCAGGAGGGATATTGCCGGGAACCATGGGAGCGGTTCGCCTGGCGCTATCATGAGGAACAACAGGACGAGTGGATCGTCCGGCAGGTAGTGACGGTGAAATGGGCGGACGGAACCGGTGAAAGAAGAGTTATAGTCAGCACAGTGCGACTTGGTGAATAGGATACTTGAATACGTTTTTCTGAGCTGAAATGGGAAGAGGTTGTGAAAGTGATGGTGGGCATGGATTCTGCGGGACGTTCCGGGTTCACCCTGCTGGAGGTGATGGCGGCCCTGACCTTAACCGGCTTGGTGATCATGGCGGCTTTAGCGCTGTATGGTAACAGCTATACAGTTTATCAACATAGTATGACCCGGGGAAAGCTGGAGAACGTCACCTTGTTGATTTACCAACGAGTTGCGGAGCAGTTGGGCGTGGCATACCAGTACCCCTTTTATGACCAAAGGTCTTCGTCTTTTCAAGGGACCGCCTCAGCTTTCCGGATGCTGACCGATGGAGAGAACGGCATCGCCATTGAGGAGTTGATGCTCACCGATGGGAAGCTGGTTTATAAGAAGGAAAGCCTAAGAAACCCGGAAGAAAAGAGGGAAGAGACGATTCTGACCGGTGTGACCGGTGAGTTCCAATATATAGATGAATCAGCAGAGGCTTGGCGTAGTGACTGGACGGAAGATAGAGCGTATCCTGCTTTACTACGCCTGGATTTACAGGTCCACAGCAAGTCAAACCGGAAGGACCGAGGGGGAGACAGTTCTCTCCGCCAGGACCTGCCGCCCCTGGTTTTTCCGATTATGGTTGGACGGGAGTACGGAGAGCTATGAAGGGTTGGAATGGACTTCGCCGCAGTGGGGAGGAAGGCAACGCTCTGTTGATCGTCATTTGGGTTACTTTAGTCCTCTCCACCCTGCTCTTGGCGGCGCATAACCGGTTGAGTCTGGATCGGATCTTCTATGCGGAGCATGATGCTTTAGTCGTTGCCCGGCGGAGGAGCCGTGATCTCTTCCACCATGTCATCCTTTATTTGCAACAAGATAAGACTCGGTATGATACAAAGGAGGAGATGGTTTTTCCTGTAGAGGAACTTCTTGATCCCGGCTTGTCCGGGGCGGAAGTGGAGTTGTGGGATGAAGGAAGCAAGCTGAACCCGAATAATGCTCCGTTACCGTTATTATCCGCCTACTTTGCCGGAGAGGCGGGATGCTTCGATGCTGTGCAAAACCGGCTTTTTGGCGTAGACGGAGAAGCTGCTTATGGGCAGGTGGTACGGAAGGATTTTTTTCTCAGTAAAGCGGAGTTGAATGAGGTTTTCTTGACAGGTGGCAAGGGGAAGCAGGGGAAAGCTGAGTTCCGGCAGGACCTGACGGTTTTTTCTCCGGCCATCTTAGGTTTGCTCGACGGGGAAGTACTGGTCTCTCTCCTTTTACGCTGGGGTGAAGAGTATGATCAGACCACTGTGTTAAGGATTATTGATGATTTTAACCGGAACCGGAAAGACCTGATTAGCCTGGGCAGTTTTAACGAGTTGGCCGCCAGGTTACATCTGGATCTGGTCTTGGAAACGGACGACATCAATGACCTCTTAATGATGGAGGGCTGTCTTAATCCAAACTTGATCAGCGCGCGCTTCTTGGAAGCCCTCTTCAAGCAGAAGAATAACGAGGTGACATACGGTTTTTATGATCTGGACGAATTCCGGGAGCAGAACCCATTTATCGAGAAGAGTGTCTTCGAGTATTACTTGCAAACACTCCATAATATTCCCGTGACCAGTGAGGAAATTTGGAAGATTTTTGCTTTGGAGACGAAGATCTGGGGAGTACGGATGCGGGTTCCTGTTTCCACCGGCCGTCTGCTGGAGACAACAGCTGTGCTGCGCAGGGAGAGGGATGAGTTGATGACAAAGAGCCGGATCAGGGTGTTGGCTTATGAAGAGCAGACAAAGATCAATGAGAGATAGGTTTGGAGTTTTAAAAAGAAGGGATCAAGATGGGAAAATCCTGGATAGGTTTGGATCTCAGAAGAGACGGCTGGTGCATGGTGGAGGTCTGTAAGGGAGCGGGCACTCCAGTTATTAAGGAGTATCAGTATGGCGCTTGGCCGTCGACGGATGCCGGGGAACAGCAGCGGATTATTGGTGATCTGGTCACCGGTCGGGTCCGGGACGGAAAGAGGGTGACGGTTTCTTTACCTTTGGAAGCCGGTGATTGGCGTCATCTGTCTTTGCCAGCTTTGCCCGGCTCCATGCTGAGGGAGGCTATTTTAAACTCTCTGGAGGAGACCGGCAGGGACCAGCCCTTTCTGGGTTTCAAAGAATGTGCCAGCAGTAGGCAAGGGAAGGAAATCGAAGCCTTTTTGTATGACCGGAGCATTCTCCAAGAGAGGGTCGGCCTTCTCTCGGCAGCGGGTTTAAAGGATGTGTATTTTTCCCCCAGATCCTGCGGGATTATTAATTGCCTAAACAGGCTGGAAAGGTACGCTGTGCAATCCGGGGCTTTCGGCGGCGGGCATTCGCTGCCAAGCCATTCTCGAGGGAACTATGCCTATATTGAGGTATCGGACACGGAGACGGAGATCGGGATCTTCAATAAAGACAGAATAGTCTTCTTACGGAGTTTACCGAATCCCTTAAAGCCGGAGCAGGAGTACAATCTGGACGCCTTAGGGGGAGAACTGAAGATTGTCCAATTGTTGCTCAGGAGAGAGAATGAGGATGCGCTCCTGCGCTGTTATTTACTGGGTTCAGCCACCGGCCTTGATTACCCGGATTTAAGGAGAACAGTAGCCGCTTGTTTTGGGTTGGAGGAGAGGCAGGTGGGGTACCCGCCCCTCTACGGTTTCCTACAGGGACTCGGAGAAAAGGGGATCAGTACCACCGGTGCTGTAGCCGCCACCGGTTTGGCCTTGGAGGGGATGGGCGCCGCCACTGGGTATGGGATCCGGTTCAACCCCGATGAAAGCATAGTCCAGCGCAGAAGGTTCCTCTATTCTGGGCTCATCGCCGCAGTAGGCCTCTGCTTTATCGTAGGGGGCGTCCTTTTTCAAATGGGTCTGGCGGCCAAGAAGGCAAAGGTGGAAGCAGTTTGGCAGCAGGAGAAGACTTCGTTGCTGGTCAAAGCAAATTTCTATGCCGACCTGCAAAAGAAGAGACTGGCGCCTCTGTGGTTTTTGCGGGAATGGACAAGCATCGCTCCGGAGGGAACCGTCCTGAACAGCTTGGTGATTGACGGGTCGGAAGTGAAGGAAGTCTCCGGGTATACTCCGGTCTTCGGTGAATTGTACCAGCGCTTACTGGCCTCCCCTTTTTTGAAAGGGCTGAAGGTCAGGGGGGGAATCACCACCGGAACGCATAATAGTGAAGCCTTTTATCTGGCCGGGCCACTGGGGGAGGTTAATCTTGAAGAAGCAGCAAAAACCCTATCAGAAGCAGGACAATAAAAAGAATTCCCGCTGGCCGCTGCTGGTAATATGCCTCAGCTTACCGGTTATTCTGTGGCGCTTTGCCGGACCGGCTCGGGATAGTCTTTTTTCGGAGAAGCAGAAACAGCCTCCGGTGATTTCAACCACGGTGGAAGTCGATAATTTGCAGAATGAGATTCGCCGCTGGGAGGCCGGACTCTTCACCGGCCCGGTCGATCATGTGCTCGGTGAGATGATGGAGATCTCTCTGGAATTGGCAGATTTATCAGGAGTAGAGATTAAGGAGAAGAGGATGCATCCGCGGCTGGCGGCGCCAAGAGGCTGGGAACGAGCGGGGATGACGTTTACAGGGGAAGGCGCCTTTCAGGAGCTGGTTGACTTCCTGAACCTGCTGACTTTCTATGAAAAATATCTGGCAGTGGATAGACTTCAAGTGCATACCAGGACCGGAAGGAAACGCCGGGGCGAGGAGGCTGCTTTCGAAGAACCCAAGTTAAATTTTGAGATACTGATCTCCACTTTGCAAGTGGCAAAGGACGCGCGACTTGCCAAGTAAGGAGAAGCAGTATGTCATGGCAGACTACAGGATGTTGGAAGGAGCGCAAGATGAAGGATAAGACAAGACAGATGCTTATTTTTTCCGGCGTGGTAGCCCTGGGCGGCTTGGCCTTCTTTATTTACTCTTTCCGGCAGTGGTGGACTTATGACTCTACTATACAAACCTCTCCGAACCCTGCGTTTGCTCTTCAAAACAGCGTCTCTACGGATCGGGTGGAGAATCTCCCGGATCAGGTGGTGATCGTCGGTAACCCTTTCTTTCCTGAGCGGGAACGTCCCCGGACGCCCGAAGCCTTTCCCAGACTGCACTTTAACGGGCTGATCCTCGGCGAGCGCAAACTGGCCGTTTTGGAGGAGGCCGAACCTCCTTACCGGAGTTGGATTGTGCAGGAAGGGGATTGGATCTTCGGAGCGCAGGTTATGCGGATTAGCCGCCTTCAAGTGGAATTATCCAGGGATGGCGGAAGCATTATCCTAAAAATACAGGAGGAATCTACCGGGCAATAATCCACCACACTATGAAACGGTTGGGAGGAAATGTTGTGGTAAGTATTTTACGATGGAAACGGTTTTACCTTCCTCTACTGGTCCTGGTGGCCTGCTGCTTCCTGTCTTTCAGTGGAGAAGCGGCTGGCGCCAAAAGGGATTTGGACTTTAAAAATACCGATCTCCATGATGTGCTGCGGGCTTTGGCCGAATTGGAGCAGGTTAACTTGTTGATCGATCCGGGGGTGCAAGGACGGGTAACCATCCACTTGCAGCAGGTCACCTTCGAGCAAGTCCTGAAGATCCTGGGAGAGGAATATGGTTTCATGGTTAAACAGGAGAATAATTTATATAAAATCCTTCCCAACCTGGAATATGGAATTGAGCTTAAAAAAGAGGGGGAAATGTATACCGCTATTTTACAAGATGCCGCTTTAGGTAGTGTTCTCCGGAGAATCAGCGAAGATTCCAAGGTTAATATCATCTTTCCTTCCAGCGCTCAAGAACGGATTACCATTGCCCTGTATAATGTGGATCTGCCCACTCTCTTGGGCGTCATTGCCGAACGGGCCGAGTACAATATGAAAAAGGAGCATAATTATTATGTTTTCACCAAAAAAACCAGCCCGGCCGAGCATTTTTATATGCAATGGGAAGAGGGGTTGCTCTCCCTGGACTCCTCCAACGCGGATCTGAAAGAAGTGGCCAGGGAATTAACGGAGAGGACCGGCGTTTCGATCCTGACCGACAACGATTTGCAGAGCAGAGTGACGGCTTTCTTCAAAAGCTTGCCTTTGCAGACTGGTTTACATATCTTGTGTTCCACCAATAACCTCTCTCTAATCAGCGAAGGGGAGAAGGTCTATAGAATTACCAAAGGTATGGGCCGGACCCATATCCTCTATAAAGACGGGCTATTGAGTGTGGAAGTAAACAATACTGACATTACCCGGGTTTTGGAGGAGATCTCCCGGCAATGCGGGATCAACATCCTGTACGAACAGGAGGTCAGAGGGGCAATCACCCTGCGTTTTCAGGAGCTTCCTCTGGAAACCGGCTTATATACTCTGCTGGAGGCGAACAACTTTTCTCTGGAGAAACGAACCGGCCATTATTTCGTCAGAAGGAGCCGGTCGCAACCGAATATGCGCATTGATTTCGACCAAGAAAGCAAATTATTCTATCTGGAAATGACCAACGCCCCTCTAGCACAGGCTTTGTCGGAGATAGCGCAGAAAGCAGGGGAGAATATCATCATCTTCAACCACGTGAATTACTCCGTGAACAACCTGATCGTCAGAGATGTTACTCTGGAAGAAGCCTTCGATTTTTTGCTGAAGGGAACGCCTTTTACTTATAAAAAAACGGACGGAGTATACTTAATCGGCGATGGGACGAATCTGCGGCCGGAGACTGTGGAGTTAATCGAATCCCGGCTGTACACTTTGGAGTATACCAACGTGGAATACGTCTTTAACAGCCTGCCCCCCAGCTTCCCCCGGGGCAATATCGTCCTCTTCAAGGAACAAAATGCTTTGCTGGTGAGCGCCGCTCCCGCCCTGCACCAGTTATTCGCGGGTTATTTGGAGACTGTCGACCGGCCGGAAAACCAGTTAAAGACGGAGTTAATCAGGCTGTCTCACCTCAAAGCGGAAGAGGCTTTGAAGCTCTTTCCACCCAGTTTGCCCAAGAATGATATTTTAGTGATCAAAGAAGCCAATGCGTTGGCGGTAACCGGAACCACGGTCCAGATCAATCGCGTGCAGCGATATCTGCAGGTGATTGATGTGGCAAACCCCTTGATCCTCTTTGATGTGATGGTGGTTCAGATCAACAGGAGCAAGGATCGGAGTTTAGGTTTGACCTACTCTACAGATGCGGAAAATGTTAAAGAAAAAATCGTGTTCGACGGGGATCTGATCGCGGATTTGTTAATCCCCGGCTCCTCCGCCACCACTAAAATCAAAGCCGGTCTACAGGCAAAGGTGAAGAATGGCACGGCCAAGCTCTTGGCCAACCCGCAGATTACAACTTTAAACGGATGCGCGGCTGATTTTAATTGCATCTCCAACTACCCACGGACGATTGAAGTCACCTCTTCCATCACCAACGCCGACGGTGAGCCCTTGACCGAGAAGAAACTGGTGGAGGTCAAGACCGGTATCCAAATGAAGCTTGTGCCTTGGATTTCAGCCAGTAATGAGATTACTCTGGAGATTTCGCCGAAATTCACCCAGACCATCGGAGGAATTGATCCTACGGAGTCGACAGATCTGCCTGCGACCAGCGAGAGTTCAACCCAGTCAACGATTAGGGTGAGAAATGGCGATACCATTGTCATCAGCGGTTTGGTGCAAACCCGAAATAGCATTGAAGAGAGGAAAGTTCCCATCCTGGGAGAGATCCCTTTGTTGGGCTTATTGTTTAAAAGCAAAAGTGTGATGAAGGAAGAGACTGAGTTTGTGATCGTGATCACCCCGCACCTGCTCTCCGGCGCGGATCAAGGTGAGGGAGGAGAAACAGGTGACAGTGAGCCGGATGTATTGCAAAAGTACAGTGAGGAGCTGCGGGAAAACGTGCAAATCTCTGTTGCGCAGTAGTATGCATTTTTTATCTGGACGGTGACAAGATGGGCGCAGTGAGAAATTTTCTTGAAAATTGTCTTTCGTCCCTTTTCTTTTTTTTAGCATTGCTTCTTTATGGAGAAGAGGCGGGGTTGTATTTTTCTTCCCTTAATAAACTTGGAGGATCGATTTTTCTTTTTTTATACGTATTATCATTAAGAATAAGAATATCAGGCGAAGGAAAATGGTTATTAAGAGCAGGTGGCGTTATTGTCATATATATACTTATGTTAATGTCTCCAACGCCCATCATCAGCGTCGGCCTTGCCTTGTTAATCCCGTTACTGGCTAATCAGCAAAAAAGGCATCAGGTATTCCGGATCGGGTTGGTATTCTTTATTTATCTCGTTTCCAGATCCTTTATTCCGCAGTTTTGCTTAATAGAGCAGAGCATCGCCGATAACTTTAATTATGGTAAAAGTAACAGATCCTCTTGGCGGAGTCCGGAGATTTGAGTATGACCCGATGGGCAATTTGGTAACGCAAGTTGACGAAAACGGCGTGGTTACCACCTATGAATATGACGCCTTAAACCGGCTTATCACGCAGAACGACGCCAAAGGAAACAAGACGCATTACGAATACAACCATCTTGGACTTTTGATGAAAAGAACAGACGCTTTAGGCAATGTCACTGCTTATGACTATGATGCGCTGGGTAGAATGATTAAGGAGACAGACCCCATAGGCGCGATTCGTAGTTTTGAGTACGATCTCAACGGTAACTTGATCAAAGAAATTGACCAGCTGGGGTATGAAAAGACCTATCACTATGACGCTCTAAACCGACTGGTGGCGGAAGTAAACGCCTTGGGACAAACGACTACTTATGAGTATGACCCCAAAGGAAACCTTTTGCAGGTTATCAATGCCAAAGGGGATAGCTACAGTTATGAGTATGATGCCTTGGATCGCTTGATCAAAGAAGTTAACTACCAGGGCGGGACACAGTCCTATGCTTATGACCCCAATGGAAATCTAATCAGGAAGACGGATTTTAGCCAAAAGCAAACGACTTACAAATATGATCAACTTAACCGGCTGTTGGAAACGGTCTTTGCCGATGGCAGTAAAAAGTTTTACACATACGATGCGGTCGGAAATATGCGCACCGCTATCAATGAAACAGTAACGGAAAAGTTCTACTACGATGATCTCTCCAGATTAGTCAAAGCGGAAACCATTGGACTGATGGGAGAAGGAACCGAGGTCGTGGAGTTCACCTATAACAAAGTAGGCGATCCCCAGGCTATTACCACCTCCTTATCAACTAGGGAAAAACGGAAGGTTAAATACGCTTACGATGAACTTAACCGCCTCACTAAAGTTTCTCTACCGGATGGCGGAGAAGTGGCTTTTACTTATGATCCTTTAAACAGGGTGGTGGAGAGGAGCAATAGCAACTGGACGAAGACGAAATATACTTATACACCCAGGGGAGAAATAGAGAGTATCGTCAATTATGAGAAGAAGTACTGGGGCTTTGGCAAAGTTATAAGCGCTTATGGCTATCTTTATAACGCCCGGGGGGAAAGGACCTATCAAATCCGGGGAAACGGCGAGATTACCGTGTATAAATATGATCCGGCGGGCCGGATCAAAGAGGCTTATTACCCTCTCCATGATCAGAAAAAACTCTTAGATCTGAAAGAAAGATATGAATATGGGTTATTGCCCCCCTGTAAAGGCCCGCAATATTACAAATTTGACTTTAGCAGCATATATAAGCGGGAAGAAAGAGAAAACTTCCAAGAACAGATGAGGGAGTTCCTAAATAGCCTGAACTATGGTGAGCCGGATGATCCGGGAAGGCACGGCTGGGGCGGAACCGACGAGATTAGAATCCGGCTGGAGAGTAGATATATCAAGACTTTAGATCTTTCCCATGAAGATGGAGCGGCCTTAAATAAACTGTATGGAAGAATTGGAGAGTACCTGCGCTATCTCAACTTCCGGGATCTACGGTTCTGGGGGGAAGAGTTCGATTATGATCCGAACGGTAACATCACCGCCAAGCGTAACGGATGGGGGGAGATTACATACCAATACAACCGGAGCAACCAATTGACGCAGGCCGGGTTCAGGATCTATGAATATGACCCCAATGGAAACCTCAACAAGGAGATCTTCGGCGGATCCGTTAAAAACTACGAGTACAACCAGGAAAACCGGTTGGTCAGAATCGAAAACGGCATCAAAATGCCTTTTAAGGACCAGATCTGCATAGGAAGACAGATAGAATACCACTACGATGCGTTAGGCCGGAAAGTAGGGAAAGAAGTCATTCCGTTTATGGGTCACGAAAAAGACGTAGAGTATTACATCTATAACGGACTGGGCATTGATGTGCTTCTGGAATACCGCGTAAAAGTCAGGATAGACCAGGAGCATGGCGCAGGGCCCCACCACGGCCACTACTACAAAAAGAATAGATTCAGAAATTATTGGCAATTTGGTCCGTGGTCGGCAGGAAGCAAGAGGGAAATCAGAGAATATTATTACGGTAACGGGATGCTGCTGGCGGCCAAAGACATGGAGAAGGATTTGGAGCCTGGCTTTGGTTGTTACGGCGGATGGTACCGCAACCCATTGGAGAATGTCACCTTCTACCACCATGACGCTTTGGGTTCAGTTGTCATGCTGACCAACGACCAGGGACATGCGGTGGAAAAGTACGAATATGACGTATATGGTAACGCCTACAGCGGCAAGTTCTCCCCCGCCAAAGAGCGGTTTGGCCATGGTTATCCCTTTGGCTATGGGTGTGGTTACGGATATGGATCTAGCGGTTGTGGCAGTAAACCCGGTAATGTCTATGGTTTTACCGGCCAAAGGTTCGAACCGGAGTCCGGACTGTATGCCTTTACCTACCGGCACTACAACCCGCAGATGATGCGCTGGCTCACCGTGGATCCGATTAAGGATGGACTGAATTGGTATGAGTATTGCGGCGGAGATCCGGTGAATTGGGTAGATCCAACTGGATTATGGGAAGAAAATATTCATTATGGAAGTGAAGAATACGGCGGTACATTGCAATGGGCTAAAGAGGTGGGCTTTACTGAAAAGCAAGCTGAAATTATTGCAAAGGCGAACCAATTTGTAGATTCCCCCTCGTCAGGTAAATGTCCTATTCCGATTATTGGAGACCAGAGATATCACTTTAACACAAATCGCGATGCTGAATCCGGGTCAGTAGGTGATTCGCGAAAACAAGTTGCAGAGGAACATTTACAAAATGCAATTGCCTTACAAAAACAAGCTGATGCATTAAGGGAATCTAAAAAGGGTGGAGTGCTGAATATAATTGGTGATACGATTAAAGAATTTAAAGCAAATAAAATGGAGAAAGAAGCATTAAAGGAATTAGGAACTGGATTACATGCAATACAAGACATCAGCGCTCATCAGGATCAATTTGTAGAAGAAGGCAGTATATTAAGAGTGGATTATTTACATCATTTAGGGGAAAAAGGGAAACAAGCAGATAATCCCTTGATACCAGGCACTGATACTTTGAATGAAAGATATTATCAAGCGCGCACTGATACTAAGGAATATTTGCAGAGGTTTAAAAATAGATGAAATTATATGTTACATATGTTATAGGAATAATAACTATTATTTCATTGGGATTGACAAATCTTCCATTATATAAAGAATTTGTACGACCGATTAAAATTCAAGTACTAGATGCTTTCAATGATCAACCAGTAGCAAATGCTGTTGTATATTATAGAGTAGAAACCACGAGAATAAAGAATTTGTTAGGAATTCCAATAATCGATCCTATTTATTATAGAGATGTAATTCAGGAAAAGTATGTTACAGATAATGATGGATTTGTTGATATCCCAAGACATAAAGTCAGCTTAGTACTGTATGAAAAAATCTATCTTGAATATATTTATATAAATCTTGATTCTATAGAGAAAAATAACAACATCGAAGTTTTTTTTAAGAGACCCGTGCAAGAAGGAGTAAGGATTAACCCAATAAGTTATTTAAAGGGTGTTGTGCTTCTAAGTTCTAAGGGAGATTTAAATTATGACATTTATGATTCAAAAAATTTTACAGTTATTTCTAACGAGAGGGGCCTATTAAAAGAAGCAGAGGAAATAATTGTACAACTTGAAAGACATGATTCATGATGGTTTTGCACTTCTTCGGCAAATTATAGGATTAATACATAGTTTTAAGGTTCCTCGGTTGGCCGGATACTCAGTAGACAGTTGTTTAGAAGTGAACGATTCTGAATGTTTATTTTTCAAAGAATAATTAAATGGATATATAAAGGTGTGTTTAGTAGTGAGACTAATATTTCTGGTGTTATTGTTAATAGTTACTGTCTCAAACGTGACAAGTGCCGCCTATAGTAAAGAAGAAGTAAGGGCCTTGATTCGCGAAAAGAACTTTTCTGAAGTGGAAAAATATCTGGATGAGTTGCTGATGAGCAAGGAGCCTGGAGAAATATACTCCAAATATCGGAGTGCCATCGTTACGCTAGAACAACAATGTGAGCTGGAGAAGGCTTTGGAGTTTGTGGAGAAATATGTAGACTGCTATCCGAATTATGAAGGGGACGCTTATTTTTATAAAGAAAAAGGCAGGTTATTGTGTGATTTAAACAGATATCACTAGGCGATAGAAGTTTTTGAGGATTTTGTTTTTTAATTTTAAAGGAGATATCTTTGAAACATCGGCAAGATGGCGGCTGGGAATCATGTATTTAAGAACCCAAGAATATGAGAAATCCGAACAAAATCTGAAATTCTATATTGAGAAAGAAAAGAATTATAACCGTTTCAATGAATATTTTAAAGCCTTAGACCTGGTTGATCTGTATTTTGCCTGGGGGAAGATGGAAGAAGCCAAGAAGATCATTGATGAAGGGCCGGAATTGTTCTCCAAGGACAAAGAAGACATTCGTGATTACTATTATGCCTATTATATCAAACAGTCGGAGTATTATTTCCTCCAAAAAGACTGGAAGAACTATAAAAAAGTAAATCATTTGCCAGCGCCTCTTTTGTTAAGAGTTTTTATGGGGGGGATTACACGCCAAATACAAAAAAATGAACCGTGTATATAAATACCGTCATAATGAGGATTTTGTCGATGCATATATTAACCACCGTTTATGGAGACACAAAGAGGTACTCCAGATTAACCTTGCTGAAGATGAGTTGAATAAAGAACAGAAGCGGGCTTGGCAGACTATGCAAGGAGTAGCCCACTATTGGCTGGATGATAAAGATAAAGCCGAGGAGTATTTAAAAGCAGCGAATAAAAAGGGAAACTTTTTGCTGGATGAAGCCTCCTATTACGCGGCGTTAATTGCATTTGAGAAAGGCACTACCATGAAGCGGAGAAAGAATTGAAGAACTACCGCTCGTTATTAACTAGTGATGTTTCAGAGGGTATCGAGTTATCCCGAAGGATTGACGCTAAGTTCGGGAGATTAAAATTATTGTAGGTCAATGGTAATTAACAGTAACTAAGAAATGAGAGTGAGATTTATCTATAGTTGGTTGTAGTTGGTTGCTGCGTTAGCCTACGAATTGGGGCTTTATTTCACTTTTTAATCAGCAGATTTTGCCCTATTGACGTATGAGTTTTATTATGGTATTATATTTTTTGCGACATGGTGGGCGTAGCTCAGTTGGTTAGAGCGCCAGGTTGTGGCCCTGGAGGCCGAGGGTTCGAATCCCTCCGTTCACCCCAAAAATTCAACGAAGATGAGGGCGAGAACCCTCATATTTTTTTATTTATTTTCAGTTCATAATGCTTCGCCTCATCGAGACACAGGTATGACGGGATGTCTGCTCCGCCTGGAAAAATAAAGGTCTCCACCGGGAGTAATAATAAGTCTGTCCGGGGGTGGCGGTAAATATATTTAGATAATGAGGTGGAGACTTATTGAACTGGAAGATTTTTTTTATGGCCTTTACCACTCTGTTTGTGGCGGAGTTGGGTGACAAGACGCAATTGGCAGTCTTTACTTTGGTTACTCAATCCAAAGCGCCCTGGGAGGTTTTTTCCGGGTCGGTCTTGGCTTTAACAGCTGTTACTTTAATCGGTGTTCTCTTTGGGGATGCGGTCACCCGTTATATTCCTCCGTCCTATCTCCGGTTGGGAGCGGCCTTTCTCTTTATCGGCATTGGGGCGGTCGTATTCTGGCAGGCCTTAGGTGAAATTATGAAGTAGAGTGGGAGGGAGGGGAGCGTCTTGACTACAGTAGACCGCTGGTTAATGGTAGCTCTGCTGATCCTTGGTTTAACACTGATGGGGTGGCGGGTGTGGGGGGATTCTTCCCGCTCTGCTCAGGTAGTGGTTACCGTTAACGGAGAAACAATACTGAATCTGGAATTATCCCCGAATCAGTCCGGCCGGTACTTGATTCCATTGGAGCGCGGACAAGCCGTGCTTGAAGTCGATGACGGGGCGGTTAGGCTCCAAGACATGGAGGGGCTTTGTCCCCGTCGGATCTGCTCTCATACCGGGTGGATCAGGAAACAAGGCGAATCCATTCTCTGTGTGCCGAACAAGCTATTGATCCGGATTCTCGGGGCTGAAGGAGAGAGTGTCGATGCCCTCAGTAGATAAGGATAGATATGAAGAAGGCTTAAGTTCTTATCAGGATTTTGCCTTGGTCTATGATGAAATGATGGCGGAGTTGCCCTACCCGGTGTGGGCTTCGTACGTGACAGCCCAGGCTGAACGGTACGGGATTGTCCAACCCGGTCCTGTGCTGGATCTGGCTTGCGGAACAGGAATTTTTCTGGAGCTCATGGCGGAACAGGGTTGGGACGGAACGGGGGTGGATCTTTCCTCATCCATGCTGGCGGTGGCGGAAGAGAGGTTGAGCAGGTTCCGGACCGAGCCCCGTTTATTCTGTCAGGATCTGCGGGAATTGGAGCTTACCGCGGAGTTTCCTTTAATTACTTGTCTTTGTGACAGTTTGAATTATATTACTTCCCCTCAGGATTTACAGGAGGTACTATCCAGGGTCAAAAAGCTCCTGTCACCACAGGGCGTTTTTATCGCCGACTTGAACTCCTGCTATAAGTATGCAAATATATTGGGAGACAATGTATTTGCGGAGACTTATCAAAACTCGGCTTATATTTGGGTCAATACCTTTGACCAAAAGAGCGGAATCTGTCGAATGGAGTTGGATTTTTTTCTGCGGAAAAGAGGAGAGCTTTTTCGTCATTTCCACGAAACCCATATCCAAAAGGCATATTCTATAAATGACTTTGTTGACCTGGCCAAGAAGGCCGGTTTCTCTTCTATTGAGGTGTTTGGGGCTTTTTCCTTTACTCCCCCCGCTCCGGACGAAGAAAGAATCTTCTTTTTATGTAGAGGTTAGGGGCGTACTTCTCTTCGGGACACTCTTCTTTGTCATCTGCATATAATGTAGGGGCGATGGGAGGGGACTGCCTTGATGGCCAAGACTTCGGAGTTGAGAGCCAGGGAAATAGTGAATATCCTGGATGGCAAGAAGATGGGGTACCCTACTGATCTGGAGATTGATCCGCACACCGGGAGAATTACGGCTTTGGTTGCGCCCGGCGTCGGCAAGCTTTTCTGGTTCTTCGGCAAGCATGAGGAGATCGTGATTCCTTGGAATAAGATTATCCGGATCGGCCAGGACGTAATCTTGGTTGAGCTCCCGGAGCATGCCGACGGCGCTTATATTGATTTGTCAAAGTAGAGTGGATAGTCTCGAATGACTGAAATTTCCATTTGGGTATTGCTTTTTTACTGGTTCATGGTACAATTGAATCAGTGCCGTATACTTAGGGTTGCATGGGTTAGCAGATTCCCAGACTAGTCAAACCTCGCCTTCCATTCGTAGCCCAAAGGAAAAAGGCAAATCAGGCCCTTTGGGCTATAGGAGGAGGATTTTTTTATGTATCAAGACAAGACTTTGGTCTGTAAAGAGTGCGGTCAGGAGTTTACTTTTTCCGCCAGTGAGCAAGAGTTTTATGCTTCCAAAGGTTTTCAGAACGAACCCGGGCGGTGTTCGGCTTGCCGTGCAGCCAGAAAGCAACAACAGGGATTTGGGAGAAGAGAGCGGCAGATGTATTCCGCAATTTGCGCCGAATGCGGCCAGGAGACCCAAGTTCCTTTCAAACCGACCGGAGAGAAACCTGTTTACTGTCGTGAGTGCTATCAGACGAGAAGGTAATTAAGGGTATAATCATTAGGCGCGTATGCGTGTTACGAAGGTTATGGAAAGGCCCCAGTATGGGGCCTTTTTTTAGCGGTCCTTCTCAAGCAGGTTGTCCAGCATGGGGCCGGGGTAGATCCACCCTACCAGGAAAAACCCAGGAGGGAAGGTCTGGGTGAGTCGGCCGATTCATAAACCGGAGAGTCCGGCGATTAGCCTGTCCAATCCGATGCGCCGCACGATAGCATACCATCGGCCTTCGGCACGGGTCCATGCAGGCTCTTCCTTCAGCTTGCAGAAAAGATCATCATGGAGGGGGGATTGCGTTCTATGAAGGATAATATAGTTTAATGTAGAACGATAATTACAAAGAAGGGCGGGGCCCTAAAACAGGGGAGCGAAGTAAGATGGAGCCGGTTGTTTATGATTTTCATACCCATACCTACCTAAGTGACGGAGTATTGAGCCCCATTGAGTTGATTCGTTTTGCCATGGTGAGGGGCTATGGCGCAATCGCCGTCACTGATCATGTTTCTGCGGCTACTATGGAAAGAGTACTCAGGGAAGTAAGGGCCGATTGCAAATTGGCTGAAGAGTATTGGGGAGTGACCGCCATTTGCGGGGTAGAATTAACCAATATTCCAGCCGGATCTGTACGCTCTTTGGCCCGGAGAGCCCGGGAGCTGGGCGCGGAGATTGTGGTGGTGCACGGGGAGACCATAGCGGAACCGGTCGAACCCGGAACTAACCTGGCGGCCGTCTCCACACCGGAGGTGGACATTTTGGCCCACCCGGGTCTGCTCACGGAGAAAGAAGCAAAGCTTGCTCGGGAGAATGGCGTGTATTTAGAGCTCTCTTCCAGGAGGGGTCACTCCTTGACCAATGGGCATGTGGCGAAGCTTGCGGCACGCTGCGGAGCGCCTCTCTTGATCAACTCGGATGCCCATGAACCTGCGGATTTGCATACCACGGAGTACCTCCGGAAGGTAGCGGAAGGCGCCGGGTTAACTTCAGACGAGATCTTGCAGGCAAGCAGAGAGAACCCTCAAGTATTGCTGAAAAAGATCCGTCCGTAGCTTGTCATGCATGGAAAGCCGTTATATAATGGGGGGATTCCATGAAAAAGAGATTGGTCTCATGCGGAGTTATTTTTGTATTGGTTCTGTTGTTATTACCTGCATACAGTCTGGGGTCGGAAGTGGAAGAAAACTGGCCGGAGATGGAGTTCGATGAGGAGTTTGAGTGGGAAGAAGCAGCGGATTACCGGCCGGAAGCGGATAGTTTCCATACGGAACTGGTCCGGGGGGTCATCCTCAAGGTGATAGAGGAGAAGGAAGAGGCTGATCCGTTTACTAACGAGACAATACGTAATCAAACATTATACGTGCGAATAACTTCCGGCGCTTTTAAAGGGAAAGAGATTGAAGCTTATAACCACGGGGTCAGTAATCCGGCTTTTCAGATCAATGTCACCGAAGGCAGCCGGGTGATTCTGGCCTTAGAGATGGAAAACGGTGAAATTGTCCAGACCTATATCGCCGATTATCTCAGGGAGCCGCAGGTATATACCTTGGCTGCGTTCTTCGTCATCCTGCTGTTGGCGATCGGGTGGCGAAAAGGCGCCAAAGCTCTCTGTTCACTCCTTATTACCCTGGTTTTAGTCTGGTGGGTCTTGATTCCCGGATTATTAAAAGGTTATAACCCGGTTATCTATACGGTGGCTGTGGCTACGGTGGCCACAGCGATAACCATGTTTACAGTAGCCGGATTCGGCTGGAAGAGTATTGCCGCTTCCTTGGGAACCATAGCCGGTGTGGGGGTGGCCGGCGCTTTGGCCTTGCTTATGGGTAAAGCCGCGCACTTGACGGGTTTCGGTAATGAAGAGGCTGTGATGCTTTTATATCTCCCTAATGATGTGCAACTTGATATTCAGGGACTGCTGTTTGCCGGAATTATCATCGGCGCGCTGGGCGCGGTGATGGATGTTGGGATGTCAATCGCGTCCGCGGTGGAGGAGGTAAAAACGGTCAACCCGGAGCTGGGTTTGGAGTCTCTGATTAAATCCGGGCTGAATGTGGGGAGAGACATCATCGGTACCATGTCAAATACCTTGATTCTGGCCTATACGGGAAGTTCCGTGTCCTTATTACTAATCCTCATGGCTTATGAAGAATCGTTCTTGAAAATGATTAACCTGGATATGATCGCCTCTGAGATCGTGCGGGCTTTATCCGGCAGTATCGGCATGGTTTTAGCAGTACCGATTACTGCGGTGATCGCCGGTTTCCTATATGGCTATGGCGCCAAAAAACCAAAAGAGGCTGCTTAAATAGAGCCTCTTTTTTTTTCGTCCCGGCTTAATTGCTCTCCTGGCCTTGCTGCCGGTTTCTTCTTCTTTTCTTATTTATATCCCAAGGCAACAATGTCTTCCACCGGACTTGGGTCAGCAGTTCTTGCAGGGTCTCGGTAATCTCTTGATACAGTTCCCAGCGGGCATGCTTCAGCCTTTGGCTGATGGCGGCTTGCGTGACTCCTAAAGACGCGGCGATCTCCACCTGGGTTAATCCTCTTTTTACCAATTTAATGGCGTCGCGGTGCGCCTCGCTCCAGTTATTTCTCAGATTGCTTTCTATGTAAAACAAGGTATTAACCATCTTCGTTAAGAAGGGTGACGGTAAACGCACTGCCACATCTCGCTCTCCGACGCTTGCGGCCTTTAATGCCCGATTGACGATTCTAAGTAGCGGGCCGTCCACTTCAGCGGTTTCGTAATTTAGATTTTTAGTCAGGGTGCCGATACCCAGCGCGTATCTAGGACAGGCCGCGTACAACTCTAAATCGACATACTGAATAAGCTCAGTAAACCTCCAGGCATCCTGGATCTGTAAAAAGCCCGTGATCTCCGCGGATTTGAGCCTAAACGGGTTGACCAGGGAGCTTCCGAATGCTTGATTCAGATCTTCGATGAAGCCAGGCAGCTGTGTTGCTTGGGGGGCGGCGGATAAGAGCTCAGCCTTTTTTAGCTGGATTTTTACTCCGGCATAAAGTGTTGGGGGCATTTTATCCTCCTCGACCATTCATTTCCCGCGTCCGCTACAGACAAGCGGACGCGTTTGCGGTCTACTTTGATTTATATATTTCGCATTTTCTTATAATAATCCTTCATTATAAGGAGTCACTCTAATGTTTTTTTCAGTCTGCTGAAATTTTTCTGCCTGATATTTCTCTCCCAGTTCTCTCCGGTCTTAGTGTCTATAAAAGTTCAATCTGTCGGTGGGCTGATCTATATGTTATAATGACTAAAATTTTGATTATAATGGCATAACTGTGTGAGTCATCCGTAGAGAACAGAGGTCCTCACCGATAATACGCAGTACTTTAAGGAGGAGAATCATGGTAGAGAAGGGCAAATACGGTTATTTTGATCAAGAAAAAAGGGAGTATGTTGTGACTGAACCGAAGACCCCCACACCATGGATTAACTATCTCGGAGACGGGGAATATGGAGGAATAGTCTCAAACACCGGAGGTGGTTACAGTTTTGACTGTGACCCTCGATATAAACGGGTTCTAAGGTATCGTTATAATTCAATTCCCGAGGATCAACCCGGGAGATACATATATATTCGCGACGATGAAACCGGAGAGGTCTGGTCCGCCACTTGGCAACCGGTGAAAGCCGAGTATGACCAGTATAAATGTCGCCACGGTCTGGGTTATACAGTTATTTCCCAGCAACACTCCGGGATCAACAGTGAAGTGACTTACTTTGTCCCGACCGGCAAAAAAATGGAGTTTTGGTGGCTGAAATTAAAGAACAACAGTACACGTCCACGTAAACTGAGTATCTTTTCTTATGCGGAATTCTGTTTCTTTGACGCTGTTAAGGACCAGCAGAACGTGGACTGGGTACAACAGATCCAACAAGGAGATTATGAAGACGGCTTCATTTTTTGGAATGCTTTCATGAAAACCTGGGAGTACATCTTCTTCACCGCCAATCAGCCGGCCCACTCCTTTGATACCAGCAGAGAGAGGTTTATCGGTCGTTATCGTGACCTTAGTCTACCTTTGGCCGTGGAAAACGGAGAGTGCGGTAACAGCCTGGCTCGGCGTGGAAACGGCGTAGGCGCGCTCTGCCATAAATTCGTGCTTCCGCCCAATGGTGAAGAGGAAGTTGTGTATGCCCTGGGTGTTACGGCAGAGAAGGAACAGTGCAAAGCAGAGGTGAAGCCTATCTGCCGGCCGGAGGTTGTGCGGGATTTGTTTATGGATTTACATAATTACTGGGAACGTTTTTTAGCCTCGTTGCAGGTGGAAACGGCAGAACCTGCGGTTAATCTGTTGCTGAATACCTGGAATCCCTATCAGTGTAAGACTACGTTTAATTGGTCCAGATTTGTTTCTCTGTACCAATTGGGGATCAGCAGAGGAATGGGGTTGCGGGACAGCGCCCAGGACGTCCTGGGCGTGGTGCATGCCGTACCCGATCAAGCCCGGGAGTTATTGGTTAAGTTGCTGAAGTGTCAATTCGCCGATGGCCACGCTTATCATCTTTTTTATCCGTTGACCGGCGAGGGTGGCTTAGGTGAAGCGGAGGGCGGCAAGTATAATTGGTATTCCGATGATCATCTGTGGCTGATTGAAGCTACTGTAGCGTATCTGAAGGAAACAGGTGATTTTGCCTTCCTGGACTCAAAAGTGCCCTTTACCGAGGAGGGAGAAGCAGGAACAGTCTGGGAGCATCTGCAAAAGGCAGTGGAATTTACCGCCAAGCACCTTGGTGAGCATGGGCTTCCTTTAAGTGGGTTTGCCGATTGGAACGACACCCTAAACCTGGATAAAGGGGTTGGCCGCGCTGAATCGGTCTGGACCGGCATGCTTTATTGCCGCGCCCTGAACCTCATGATTGAACTCTCCAACTTCCTGGGGAAAGAAGCGGAGTCTGTCAAGTATTCCAAGTTGTATGCGGAGATGAAGACAGCCATTAATACCCATGCCTGGGACGGCCAGTGGTATCTACGGGCGTTTGACGATTGGGGAGAAAAAGTAGGTTCCAAAACACAGAGCGAGGGTCAGATCTATTTGAACGCCCAAACCTGGGCGGTGATCTCCGGGATTGCCGAGGAGGAGAGGGCGCAGACCGCCATCGATAAGGCCAATGAGCTTTTGGGGACGGAGTATGGGTTTGTCCTGGTTTACCCGGCCTATAAAGCCCATGACCCACGTAGAGGAGGCATTACCACCTATCCGCCAGGGGCTAAAGAGAACGGCGGTATTTTCGTGCATACCAATCCCTGGCTGATTATGGCCGAATTATTGCTGGGGCGAAAGAATGAAGCTTATGAACATTATCTACGGATCGTTCCCATCTTCAAGAATGACTTGGCCGATCTGCATGAAGTGGAGCCGTACGTTTACTGTCAGAATATTTTAGGCAAGGAACATCCGCAGTTTGGCTTGGGCAGGAACTCCTGGCTGACCGGGACCGCTTCCTGGGCATATGTAGTGGCCACCCAGTATCTGCTGGGTATTCGCCCGGATTATGATGGGTTGATTCTTGATCCGCGTGTTCCCGACCACTGGGATCGCTTTAAGGTACACAGAGTATTCCGGGGGAAAGAATTGGAGATCACCTATAACCGGGCGGGTGATGGGGAACGTGGCATATACGTGAATGGTGAATTCATCGGTGATCTGCGTAAGATTCCTTTGAGCCGCTTGGAGAAGAGTGATCGCCTCTCCGTAGAGGTGAGATTCTAATTCACACCACGGATACGGGTTTTTGCCCATGTTTTCACCTGTAGCGCGCCTGTATTCGCTGGCGTAAACAGCCTGTTGGCTAGAGAAGCCGACAGGCTGTTTTGGTGTGTGCGCCCGGCATAGGCGTGAACTAATCGATGAAAGCTTGTAATCCGCCCTGGTAGTGGGAGAGGCCTCGCTGAAGACCAAGGGTGTCTACTGCGGGGTGGAAGCTGAAAACCATACATGCTGATGATTTGTAGGTAAAAATAAGGTTAAATCCGCCTGCCAAGGCGGGTTTTACAAAGGAGTCTCCGGTTTTGTTGCGAAAATTCATAATGATAGATTGCTGGAGAGGTTGTGGATGATGGCAAAGGATTATGGTGAATTAGCATTGAAGCTGCACCGGGAGCGCCAGGGAAAGATCGCTGTCACCTCCAAGGTAGAGGTGAATACCAGTGCCGACCTGAGTATAGCCTATACCCCGGGGGTGGCGCAACCTTGTTTAAAGATTGCCGAGGATCCCCAGGCTATATACGAGTATACCAATAAAGGAAATTTCGTGGCTGTTGTCTCCAACGGCACGGCCGTTCTCGGCCTGGGCAATATCGGCGGGGCGGCCTCCCTGCCGGTGATGGAAGGTAAATGTGTGCTCTTTAAAGAGTTTGGCGGGGTAGACGCTTTTCCTATTTGCTTGCGGACCCGTGATCCGGAAGAAGTCATTCAGGTGGTAAAGAACATCTCGCCAACCTTCGGCGGGGTAAACCTGGAGGACATCAAGGCGCCGGAGTGCTTCTACATTGAAAAGCGGCTGAAGGAAGTGCTCGATATTCCTGTCTTTCATGATGATCAGCACGGTACGGCTGTGGTTACCTTGGCCGGACTGTATAACGCTTTAAAGATCGTCGGTAAGCAGTTGACCGAGGTTAAGATCGTGATTAACGGGGCGGGATCGGCCGGAACAGCCATTACTAAGTTGTTGCTTAGTTCGGGCGCAAAAAATATCGTGGTCTGTGATCGCCAAGGCGCGCTCTGCGCCGGGGAGAAACAATTTACTTGGGCCCAGGAAGAACTGGCGGCGCTCACCAATCCCCAGCGGGAAAAGGGGACGTTACGAGAAGTGCTGGTGGGAGCCGATGTTTTTATTGGGGTCTCCGCGCCCCGGCTTCTAACTGCGGAAGATGTGAAGAAGATGGCAACGGAGGCGATTATTTTTGCGTTGGCGAACCCGGTTCCCGAGATCGAACCGGAAGAGGCGAAAGCGGGCGGGGCGCGGATCATCGCCACCGGACGGTCGGATCATCCGAACCAGGTCAATAACGTCCTGGCCTTTCCAGGAATTTTCCGGGGGGCTTTGGATGTGCGGGCTACAGAGATTAACGAAGAGATGAAGTTGGCGGCAGCCAAAGCCTTGGCTGATCTGGTGGAGCCGAAGATGCTGAGTGAAGAATGCATTATCCCCCCGCCTTTTAATTTTGCCATTGGCCCGCAGATCGCAGCGGCTGTGGCTGTGGCGGCTGTCAAGAGCGGAGTGGCTACTCTCTCGACCACATATGAAGAGGAGTTGAACCGGGCCCGGGCAATCATCTGTAAAAACAGGAGCAAGTGATCCATACTTCGTTTCGATTTTGTAAATAATTTCCTGGAGCAAAGCCCCGACTCTACACCCCACTTTCCAAGGTTACGCATATAATGCCTTTGGAAGGGGGTTTTTTTTATGCGCAAAATAAAACACCTGATTTTATCTTTATTTCTACTATTTCAGCTGAGCAGTGTAGTCCGGCCGGTACAAGCCGGAAAGCTCAAGGTGAGAGTAGGGTATTTTCCCAATATTACGCATGCTCAAGCTTTAGTAGGAATGGGAAACGGTTATTTCGTCGCTCAATTGGGTTCCAATGTAGAGATCGAACCGTATCTCTTCAATGCCGGGCCTTCAGCCATGGAGGCTTTGCTCGCCAAACGGCTGGATCTGGTCTATGTCGGTCCTAATCCGGCTCTCAATACTCACCTGCGCAGTAAAGGCCGGGTTCTACGTATTTTGGCGGGGGCCTGTTCCGGCGGATCGGCTTTGGTTTTACGTCCGGACCGGCAGGTGCGGCGCGTGGCGGAATTTAGCGGTATGAAGCTGGGTACGCCTCAATTGGGTAATACCCAAGATGTGGCTCTGCGCTATTATCTGCGGAAAAATAACCTTCTGAGTAAGGAAGAGGGGGGAACTGTCGCCATCTTCCCTGCAGGGAATAGCAATTTACTGCTGCTCTTTAAGAGAGGCGAGATCGACGGCGCCTGGACCGTTGAACCCTGGGTCTCCCGTTTGGTGTTGGAGGAAGAGGGAGAGATCTTTATAAATGAGAACGATCTGTGGCCACAGGGGATATATCCCACGACCTATCTGGTAGGAGCGATCGGTTTTATAAAAAACCACCCGGAGCTGGTCAGAAAATGGGTGAAAGCCCATTTGGATTTGACACTCCGGTTGCGGGATCATCCGGAAGAATGCATGGCTGAACTCAACCGGGAGATGGAGAAGTGGATGGGTAAGCCTCTGTCTATGAAGGTTTTAGAGTCCGCTTTTTCCCGGTTATACTTCACCTGTCGTCCAATGGAGGAGCCCTTTGCGGCGATGGCAGAAAGAGCGTACTCCCTCGGCTTTTTGCAGGAGAGGCCAGCAAACTTATCCGCTATCTTTGAGCCGGCTTTTATAGAAGCTGAAGTCAAGGAGCGCGGTTATGCCGAAATCCCGTAAGCAGGTGAGTTTATTTGGACAAAGTACCTCCGGTTAATGGTCATAGTATACTGAGTACATAGACTTGTACACCGGGAACACGTCCCTGCGCCGAAGATACCCCACGCCTGCGGCGGGGGAGTGGTGGAAGAGAGAAGTCAAGTAAGAGGTGAAGTTGGATGAATGGGTTACAAATTCTGAAAGATACCGCAGTGGTTGATCTAGAGCAGAATCTGAGGACCAAGTTCCTTTCCATACCGGAGAACACTCGGCTGAAACTGGAGATCAAGGATGTCTCGAAGACCTTTAACACCCGTGACGGGCGGATTTGCGCTTTGAATCGGATCAACCTAACCATCAAAGAGGGTGAGTTTACGTGCGTCGTCGGGCCTTCCGGATGCGGTAAATCAACCTTGCTGCATCTGATCGCTGAATTGGAGGCGCCCGACAAGGGAGAGATCATATTATACTCTACAGAAGATGAAGGGCGTTTGGTGGAAAGGTTGATTGTTTTTCAAGAATCCGCGCTCTTTCCCTGGCTGACGGTATTGGAAAATGTGGCGTTCGGCCTCAGAATAAAGGGGATGCGGTATCGGGAACGGGTCGAGCGGGCCATGGACTATTTACATCTGGTACGGTTGTCAAAGTTTGCCCATTGCTATATTCACGAATTATCCGGCGGGATGAAGCAAAGAGTGGCTCTAGCCCGGGCTCTAGCCATGAACCCGGAGGTGCTGCTGATGGATGAACCCTTTGCCGCCTTGGATATTCAGACCAGGGAGAACTTATCTCGTGAGCTTGAGGAGATCTGGAGCAAGACGGGGAAGACGATTATTTTTGTTACCCATAATGTGGAAGAAGCCGTTACTCTGGGAGACCGGGTCATCTTATTCTCGGGACGTCCTGGGACAGTGCAGAAAGAGTATAGGTTGAATCTGAGCAGGCCCCGGCAGAGGGAGAATCCGTTGTTGAAGGAGATGATCAACCTGATCTCCAATGACTTTAAGCGCTTGGATGGGGCCTCGATCAACGAAGCAACCGGATAAAAGAATAAGGGAGAGTTTTTCATGGGATCCACTGCTAAGAAGGGAGGATTTTTTCTTCTCCTCATCTTAACCTGGTATGCTTTGGCGCATAGCGGCTGGTGGCCGGAGTATATGTTACCCGCGCCGGAAGCGGTCTGCCGGAATCTGGTAAACGGAATCGGTTCTGGACGATACCTAATGGCCATCGCAGTCAGTATCAGACGTATCCTGCTCGGGTACTTAATATCATTGGGGGTCGGGATCCCCCTGGGGATGTTGACCGGACGCCTCAAATGGCTTGATGAAACGGTAGGTTCTTTGTTATTGGGGTTTCAAGCCTTACCCAGCATTGCCTGGCTTCCCTTATCTCTGCTCTGGTTCGGATTGAGTGAGAAAGCCATTCTCTTTGTGGTGATTATGGGCGCTCTATTATCCATTACGCTTGCGACAAATAGCGGGGTGAAGAATGTTCCCCCCCTTTATATCCGAGCCGGTAAGAACTTGGGCGCAAAGGGAAAAACCCTGTTTACACAGGTTATTCTTCCGGCGGCCTTCCCTTCGATTGTGATCGGGATGAAACAGGGATGGTCCTTTGCCTGGCGCTCATTGATGGCCGGTGAACTGCTCTTCATCAATCTGGGCTTGGGGCACTTATTAATGATCGGACGGGAATTAAATGATATGGCCCAAGTAATTGCAGTAATGTTCATTCTAATCGTCATCGGTTTACTCTTTGATCGTCTTCTCTTCTCTCGTCTGGAAGCGGTGGTGCGACGAAGATGGGGTTTTGATCAAGTCTGAGCAGAAAGAGAGGCTCTACAGGAGATAATTTGATTTCATTTAAAGAAATAACCACCGGATGGTGGTTGTTTCATTGATGGGCGGAAGGTTTGGCCAGGGAAGGCGGGAAAAATAAAGAGGAGTTTTCGTCGGAGGAAAGAATAGAAATAAAGTGCGCGACTAACGCGCAATTCTTTTACAAAGGCAGGTTTTAACCATTGGATTATCTGAGCCTCTACAGAAAATGGCGCCCTCAACGTTTCGATGAAGGTTTTGTCGGTCAGGAACATCTGGTGCGCACCTTAACAAATGCCATCATCTTAAATAAGGTAGCCCATGCTTATCTGTTCACCGGACCTCGAGGGACAGGTAAGACAACGGCTGCCAAGATCCTGGCGAAGGCTCTGAACTGTACCGGGCGGGGCACGGACCCGAATCCCTGTAATACCTGTCCAAACTGTGAAAAGATTAATGCCGGGATCTCCCTGGATGTACTGGAGATTGACGGCGCTTCCAACCGGGGGATAGATGAGGTCCGCGATTTGCGGGAAAAGATCAAATTTGCTCCGGTAGAGGGAGAATATAAAGTTTATATTATCGATGAAGTACATATGTTAACAACGGAGGCTTTTAATGCGCTCCTGAAGACCTTGGAGGAGCCGCCGCCGCATATCATTTTTATCTTTGCCACCACAGAAGCGCATAAGGTACCGGCTACAATCCTCTCCCGGTGCCAGCGATTTGATTTTAAACGCTTGACGCCGGAGGAGATTTTTGCGCATTTAAAATATATCTGTACGCAAGAGGGATTCCAGGCGGAGGAGGCCGCCTTGGAGATGATCGCGCAAGAAGCCCGAGGCGGACTGCGTGACGCCATCGGCCTTTTGGAACAGTGTATGGCCCATGCCGACCAGTCCTTAACGGTGGCTGACACGAAGTCAATCTTAGGTTTGGTCGAGACCGAGGCGCTCTTCTCTTTGGCCCAGGCCATTGCGGACCGGAATTTCCAGACCGGTCTGAGTCTGCTCGAACAGGTTTATAATAGCGGCAAAGACCTCCAGGTTTTTGCCAAGCAAATCGCCAAGTTATGCCGGGATCTCCTTGTGCTGCTGGTGGCAGGGGATGAAGCCCCGGTTAGCCTGGAAGCGGAATGGAGGAGTAAAGGCGGGGAAATTGCCGAACAGATCGGTCTTCCTCTTCTAAAGAAAGGAGTGGACCTTTTTTTAGAAGCGGGCATGGGATTGAAACGCGGAGTGGAAGGGCTTTTACCATTGGAAATGGCTTTAATTCAACTGCTTTCACCACAGGAAGGCGCCTCTGCCGGTAGCCTCTCTTTAGCAGCGCAATTGGAAACTTTGGAGAAACGAGTGGAGAAGATCGAAACGCTCATCACCGGAAAACTCCGTTCAGCTTCTGCCCTTCCTCAACAGCAAACAGAGGAGAAGGCGGCTTTGCACCCGGTCGCCGCCAGCCGGAAAGTCCATAAGGAAGATGAGAGCGGAGGATCCCCGTCTCCAAAGGAGAAAGCGTCTCCACTGTCGGAACCGGCGACCTTTGCTAATCAGGATGATCGGGAGATCGCAGCCTCCGAGCGGCCGTCATCTTCTTCACTGGAGAAGTCTTCTCCGTTGAAGAAGACTCCATCGAAAAAGACGATGACTTCTCCATCGGAGAAGACAACTCCTACTGCCTACTGGGATGAGATTCTGGCCGTCGTGCGGGAACGGAAAAGAACGGTCGAGGCTTTACTGCGTGAGGGGAAGCCCCGGCCGAGTCCGGCGGGGAAATTCATTATTGAGTTTTCTCCGGAATTTAAATTTCATTGGGAGAACACTAAGCGCCCGGATAATCTGAGACTGGTGGAGGAGGCCATTTTGAGAGTAACCGGACAGGAGCTTAAAGTAGAGTGCCTCTTAGAGGAAGGCCAAAACTCCCCAAAAGAGCGAGACGTAGAGGAAGAACCGGATATTCTCCGAAATGCTCTGGATCTTTTCGGCGGGAAAGTGATAAAATCAGATCATTAACTTAATACTTTGGCAAGAAAATGATAGAATCAATGATAGAATCATTAAGGAGGAAGTTTAACATGATGCCCAATATGCAACAGGCGTTGAAACAAGTGCAAAAGATGCAGGCAGCCATGAAACAAGTCCAGGATGAACTGGCGGAAAAAACAGTACAGGCCTCAGCCGGAGGCGGAGCGGTTACCATGGAGATCAGTGGAGCTTTGGAGGTAAAGAAGGTCACCATCGATCCGGAGGTACTGGAAGATCGGGAAATGTTGGAGGATCTCTTAGTCGCTGCCTGTAACGAAGGGATTAAAAAGGCGCAGGAACTGTCCGCGCAGGAAATGTCGAAGGTAACAGGAAATATAAAAATACCGGGCTTACCGGGCGGCCTTTTCTAAGCCGGTGTGAGTCAGTATGCGTTACTACCCGGCGTCTATGAACAAACTCATTGCCGAACTGTCGAAACTTCCGGGAATCGGTCCTAAATCAGCCCAGAGGCTGGCTTTTCATCTCTTTGAGTGTTCAAAAGAGGATGTGGCTCGTCTGGCGAAGGCCATGATTGAAGCCAAGGATAAACTGGGGTTTTGTCAAAGGTGCGGACACTTGACGGAGCAGGATTCTTGTGAAATCTGCCAGGATGAATCTCGCAACCATGGCTTGATCTGTGTGGTGGAAGAGCCGAAAGACGTTATTGTTTTAGAGAAGACCCGGGAGTACCGGGGCGTTTATCATGTCTTGCACGGCGCGCTCTCGCCACTGGAGGGAATCGGCCCTGATGAACTACGGATCAAGGAATTATTGGCGCGCCTCTCCAGCGGTGAAGTACGTGAGGTCATTCTGGCCTGTGATCCCGATGTGGAGGGGGAAGCTACCGCTCTTTATTTAGCAAAGCTGATCAAACCTTTACAGATCAAAGTGACCAGATTGGCAAGGGGCCTGCCGGTTGGCGGGGATTTGGAGTATATTGATGAAGTTACTTTAAGTAAGGCTCTGGAAGGTAGACAAGAGATGTAGAACCAAGGAGAACCTTGGTTCTTTTTATTTCAGCGCCTCATATCCTTTCTTTTCTCACAGTAAACTGTGGGGAAACGGAAACCCGTAAGCTCACAGGTCTGTTACGCAGGTGGATGCGCATATATTAAACTGAGTTCAGCAGCGTTTGTTCATGGTAGAGGGGGTCTGGGCTATGCTATTCAGGTTATTACGGATGGTCAGCTATCCGTTCTTTACTTCCTTAGGGGTGGTCTTGGGAGGGTCGTTTTTTGGGGTAATCCCCGGCTTAATCTTTGACGGGCGTCCGTTTATGGCCGCCTATGGGTTGGCCCGCAGTCTGAAGTTATGGGCGATGATCGTGGCGATTGGCGGAACTTTTCCTACCATCAGGGCGCTGGAGGAAGGGATCTTAGGCCGGGAATTGGTAGTCTTAGGGAAACAACTGCTCTTATTGACCGGCGCCTTTGTTGGCGCTAATTTTGGCCACTGGTTGATTACTACTTTGGCCGGAGGAGGAGAATGAAAGTTGCCGCCTTTTCCACCCCTCCTTCTGCTTGGCGCCGTTTAGTCGCAGGCTTTCTCCTTGGGTTACTCTTGGGCGCCACCGGCACGGTTCTGGTCACCGGAAGGCGGCTGGAGGGGTTATTCTTAGATAATCTGCAGTTAGCGCGAGAGTTAAATCAGGAGCGAGCTAAAGCAGAACAGTTGACGGCCAGTCTGACCAAGCGGAAAAAGAGGGTGATTACGTCTTTGCAAATAGAAACAACGCGATCGGAAGGGATGTATAAGCCTTTTTTTCATGAGTATATACATGATTTGTTAGGGGATTTGGTGGGGATGGAGATCGCCCGGGTTGAACCTAAACTAATCTGGAACATCATTAATGACCGTAGAGTACAGATGAAGGAGGAGATCTTTCTCCTCTCCGCCCAGTGGGTATTGATCGATGAAGAGACGCGGATCGGCGTGGAGGTTCAACCCGTTGGCCGTCGTTAGCCCGTTTAGGGCTCAGCCGCGAGCACCAGAGATTTAGCGTTTTTCACTGCTTGCAGCAGGGGTGGGAGATAGGCCTCGTCCACTTCAGGCAGGCCCAGGGTCCGGCCAGCGAATCCCCCATGGTAGTCCGAACCCCCGGTCACCAGAAGATTATGGGTTTGGCAGTAGGTCAGAAGATAATTGGTCTCTTCTTCCGAGTGACCGCAAGCGATCGCCTCTAACCCCCCGATGCCCCAGGATACGATCTTGGAGAGAAATCCCGGTTCGGTAATGAGTTTCTTTACTCCCTCGACATATAGTCCGGGATGGGCCAGGACAGGCACTCCTCCGGCGGATTTAATGGCGGCAATCGCCTCCTGTGGAGTGACAAATTCATAGGTGAGATAGGCGGGTTTGCCATATCCGAAATACTTCCCGAAATAGTCGTCTACTCCGGTCACCAAACCCATTTCCTTTAAGACATTGAGTAATGGCCATCCGCCTTGGTCAAAACGGGTTTTCCAGTATTCATGCCGCTGGCGATCGATTTCGACCCCTAATTTCTGTAAAGCAGCGATGGAGTCTTCCTCATTTTTATCCCAGGCCTTTTGATTTTCCGCCAGTACCAATTGTAAATCTTTGTTGTCTTTGTCTATCCCGTACCCAAGAATATGCAGAGATACATCAGGTGAGTAGCTTGTAGAGATTTCTACCCCGGGAATAAAAGTCAAATTGTTTTTAGCGGCAGCCACCGCTCCGGCTTGTAAAGAAGCGGTGGAGTCATGGTCGGTAATGGATATTGCGTGCAGACCTTTCCTGGCCGCCAGTGCAATGAGTTCGTCCGCAGTCATGGTTCCATCAGAAGCTTGAGTATGGAGGTGTAAGTCAATAGGCATTAAAATCCTCCTTCGTAAGGAGCATGGTTGTTAATATACTATAAATCCCAGGTTCGTTTCTGTCAAGTCACTAGGGGAGAAACGCCACTCATTCTTAATTGTCAATTAGATAGCATAGTAGCTGAAAGTGTTTGGGTTTCCGGATAATTCTGGCTGTTCCAAGCCTCTCTTGCCTGGGCGATCCAGTGGAAGTGTTTGGCTTTTTGGTCCAAGGGCACCTCCAACCTGCGCAGGCAACGCCAGAGCTCGGAGGGGGGCATCTGCCCGGCAAAGAAATAGCGGTCAATCAGTGTGGTCAACACCAGAGCCGACCACATTAAATTCCCATGAGGCTGTTCTTTGCCCAGGCATAAAGTATGTTTAAAAGGGCCTTGAGCGCTAACCGGGTCAACCCGGCCGTCACCGCAGGAGGCGTAGGCGGGAGGGGTTTTTGCGTTTGGTTCAACGCCGGGCCCCACTTGCCAATGGTTGATTTCCCGGTGATACACTCCTTTCAAGTCATAACTGCCGTAACCCAGTCCGTAGATGGCGATACTGTGTTCAACCGCCTCTTCGAGTTTGGGCAGGTGTCCGAAACCGTCCGTTAAAAGACCTTCACTGGGATCAAGCCATTTGGCCAAAGGGATGTATTTTTCCGTGAATAAGACCGCTGATTCCAGATGAGAAGCGCCCAAACGCACAATTTTTGTGCGAAAGACTATTTTTTCCATGATCCATAAACCATACTTTTGGGAGACTTCAAGATCCCATTGACCTCCATAGGTGGCGCGGAGCCCCCTTCTTTGTAGTTTGATTTCATAGAGGCCATAGTGGGGAGAGCCGATGGTAATCAGGGATTTTAGCCGGTGCGGAAAAGAGGAGGCGGCATATCTGCCGATGAGTCCGCCCAAGCTGTGTCCGACCCAATGCGTCTCCGCGGTGGGCCAGTTTCTCTCGATGAAGTCCAGAAGGGGCTCGACATAATGTTTGGTCACTTCGGGCAGACCAAGCCGCCAATCATATTTCAAGAAGATGACGTTAATTTGGCCGATACTTTCTTGGTCGCCCGTGGGGGTCCAACCGGTTTCGAACCCGGTCAGGACTTGCCAATCCTCAAAGATCTTCACCTTTTCCCAACCGGCCTTGTTATTTATTCGCTGCGCCCAATAAGAAAATTCGTGTTGCATCATCCAGTAGGGGTGGATCACCAACTTAGCCAGTCCTCCACCTTCACCGATTTTCAGATATTTCTGGGGAATCTCACGGTATTCCGACCCTAATAAGAAGGACGCCTCCTGGTGTTTTATGTAATGGGGATAGGGAGAGGCTTCAATCCATTTCTCATCGGTAGTGGGCAGCTTGTCCAAGCTACCCCACAGCCCGTGGGCGAAGATTATAAAGGAAGGATTGGATATGGAGCTTTTTCGGGAGTGAGGGTCAGTACCGGACTGTCCATACGCCCCAGGTGTTCCCAGTAAAAGTATGCTACATAACAATATTAGATAAACCGGTAATAACCAGTTTTTGCATTTTGACAATGTTCATCCCTCCAAAACAGTGATGGAAAATTGCAGAACTAATGATACTTCTATTTTAAAACAAAAAGAGCGGAATGGAAACTATCATAACATTTAGAGTATTTCTTCCAGACCGGTCCGGATGCGGCTGAGGAAAAATTTCTTGCCAAGGGTGGCGCTCTTGTGCCACAATAGTACCAGATAATATTCTGCACTTGCTGTCTGGGTCAGGCGTTGGTCTGGTAGAGATTCATGGGGAGGGAAATATATTATGAAGAAGGGGCAGAGCCACTTGCCGGACTCTGTGCGCTGGGAGAACGGCCGGTTGGTAATTTTGGATCAGTCGGAGTTGCCCATAAAGGTTGTGTATAAAGAACTGACCTGCCTTGATGAGGTGTGGGAGGCCATTCGGCAGCTGGAAGTCAGAGGGGCTCCGGCCATCGGTATTACCGTCGGTTACGGCATTTGTTTAGCGACGTTAAATTCCAAAGCCGACAGTTATGAAGAGTTGTGGGCGGAATTTCAGAAGAACGCTGCCTATTTGGCTTCTTCCCGTCCGACTGCGGTCAACCTTTTTTGGGCTTTGGATCGTATGAGTAATAAAGTCCAAGAGATGAAGGGAAAGGCCGTTTCCGAGATCAAACAGGGTTTGCTGGCAGAGGCGGATCGAATAAAAGAAGAAAACGATGATCTTTGCCGAAGAATAGCAGAAAACGGGTTTCCCCTCATTAAAGAGTGTACAGGGGTATTAACCCATTGTAATGCCGGTCCGATCGCGACGGCGTCACAATACGGTACCGCCTTGGGACCGCTGATTCTGGCGCACGAGAGTGGAATTCCGGTGAAGGTCTATGCTGATGAGACCAGACCCTTGAATCAGGGTTCCAGGTTGACCGCGTGGGAATTGCAGCAAATTGGGGTTGATGTCGCTTTAATCTGTGATAATATGGCTGCGGCGGTTATGGCGCAAGGAAGAGTCCAGGCTGTCCTCGTCGGCTGTGATCGAGTGGCTTGTAACGGTGATGTGGCCAATAAAATCGGCACCTACGGGGTGGCCATCTTAGCTAAAGAACACGGGATCCCGTTTTATGTGGCCGGGCCGACCTCATCTTTTGATTTTTCCGCGCAATCCGGCGCAGATATAGTTATTGAGGAAAGGAATCCTGCTGAAGTCACGTGCGGTTTCGGCAGACGGACCGCGCCTGAAGGAATAGGAGTATATAATCCCGCCTTTGATGTCACACCCGCCAAATACGTGACAGCTTTCATTACAGAAGCAGGAGTTATCCGTCCGCCGTTTATAGACGGTCTTAGGAAACTGACGGAGAAACATCTCTAGTTACCACCGGGCTTAGTTTAAGCGGTCACAAAATTATTTTTCAGGTTGTGATGTAGCTTACCTATACCTTCCGTGTAAACATCGGGAAGACTGGGGACTTCAGGACCTCACCGGGAGAAGTGATCTGGAATTTATGGCGATCATTAGTCAGATTGAAGAAAACGTTATTAAACTGGCGGAAGAGATTTCTGACCGTTCCCGGGCAACTGGCTCACGCCGCCCGGCGAAATTATAAAATTATAATAATTAAGAAAACCACGATGCTTACGAATTAACCACTCGGCTCACGAGTGGTTAATTCAGTTTCGAGCAAAAAGTCAAGCAGGATCCTCTTGACGAACATCAGTTCTGCATGGCATGATTAGGTCAGAAGGGGGAAGAGATGACACCAAGATTTAGCCAGAATTGATCGGAGAAAAATTTTCATGAAGGAGTTCGTTTTATTTACCAGAAATAGTAGAATTGGGTTTTATAAGGGGGAACGCGTTTGCGGAGGATCATTCATCTGGACATGGATGCCTTCTTCGCCTCGGTTGAACAGATGGACAACCCGGCCTACCTGGGACGTCCGGTTATTGTAGGCGGCAGTCCGCAGTCCAGAGGCGTCGTGTCTACCTGCTCGTATGAAGCCCGTAAGTATGGGATCCATTCGGCCATGCCCCTCAGGGAAGCGGGTAGAAGGTGCCCGCATGGGATCTTCCTGCCGGGACGGATGAACCGGTATATGGAGGTCTCCGCGCAGATCAGAGAGATCATGTTGGAGTATACTCCAGTAGTGGAGCCAATCTCGTTGGATGAGGCCTTCTTGGACGTTACCGCCTCGGAAAAGCTGTTTGGTCCCGCCGAGCAGATTGCGAAGACGCTGGTTGGCCGGATCAATAAAGAGGTGGGGCTGCCGGCTTCCGTCGGGGTGGCCCATAATAAATTCCTGGCTAAACTAGGTTCCGATCTGAAGAAACCAAAAGGCTTTGTGGTTATTCCTCCGGACGGTGTAGAAGAGTTTTTGGCGCCCCTTCCGGTCTCCAAATTATGGGGAGTGGGGCCTAAAACCACGGAGCTCCTACATAAATTGGGCGTGCAGACCATCGGTGACTTGCAAAAGATCCCTCCGGCGCAGATCAGAAGTAGACTGGGCGAGTCAGGAGAGGTCCTCTACAATTTAGCTCACGGTATTGATGAGCGACCGGTTACTGTGGAGGAGGAGGCGAAGAGCATCGGTCATGAGGTGACCTTTCCCACGGATACCGGGGACCGTGATCTTTTAGAAGGCACGTTGCTGGGATTATGTGAGCGGGTGGCTAGAAGAATGAGAAAGCAAGGCTTGGCCGGACGGATCATAACGGTTAAGCTTCGAAACACGGATTTTAAAACCATTACCCGGCGCCTTACTCTACCTGCGCCCACTGATTTTGAAGAGATCATCTTCAGGCACGCCCTTAGCCTGGCCAAGAAGGCAAACTGGGGCGGTAAACAGTTGCGCCTGGTCGGGGTGAGTGTCTCCGGTTTACAGAAGGGTCTTCAAGAGCAGATTCCGCTTTTTTTAACAGAAGATCATGAAGACTTGAAGCGCCTGCATGAGACGGTTGACTTGATCAAGGATCGGTTTGGAGAGACCGCGATTACCCGCGGACGTTTGCTCACTGGCTTCCAGAGAAGAAAAAACGCAGCGCTTCACGAAAAACCGGAATAAAAATGATTTTTATCGGATATTATTACCTAGGAATTTATGAGCATCCGGTAGTCGGGGAGATGTTGGATTAGGGGAAGTGTGAAGCTGAAAAAGGGATTTCAGATGGTAATTACTGGTTCTGGCGGCACGCGACACAGGCACATGTCCAGCCTCCGGACTGTGTACGGTGAAGGAGGATTTATTCTGCGTAGGTTAAGATTAGCCGTGATGATCTTTATCTGCTTTCTGATCTGTTCTGCAGTCAGCCGGGGAGGAACCGGGGAACAGTGGAAGGTTAAAATAAATATCCCTGCGACGACCATGTTCGTTTATAAGGACGGTCTTCTGTGGCGGAAGTTCAATGTAGCGGTGGGGAGGATCGAGAAGCAGACACCCATCGGGCAGTTTTACATCGTCAGTAAAATCAAGGATCCAACCTGGTATCCGCAGGGGAAAGATCCTGTTCCTCCCGGACCGGAGAATCCCCTTGGCTCATATTGGCTGGGCTTAAACATTCCCGGGTATGGTATTCACGGTAACAATAACCCGTTTTCCATCGGTTATTGGGTCTCCAGTGGGTGCATCAGAGTAAAGAATGAGGATATCGCCTTATTGTTTACGGTCTTACCGGTGGGAACACCGGTGGAGATCGTCTATGAGCCGATAAACCTCCTATTAAAAGAGGACCGGATTTGGCTGGACCTGTATCCCGATATTTACCGGTTGGTTCTTGATCAGCGCCAACTAGTGCGCGATACGGTAAGAAAAGAGTATCCCTCCTTCAATTTACATGAGGACGGCTTATGGCATGTCATCGGGGAGCACCGGCCCGTATTGTTGGAGTTGCCGGAGGCGATGGATCTGTATATAGATGAAGAGCTCTTTCCGGAGAAGGCTTTCCGATGGAAAGACCAAATTTTTCTTCCTCCTTCGGTTCATGAGTTGTGGGGAATGCGCCGCGCCGGGACGCCCGGGCAGAAGTATCCGCTCCTGTGGGATTTTTTAGCAGAGCATTCCGGGAAGGCCTTTGGCCTTTGGGATGAACAAACTAACTCTGTCCGGATTACCACTCTTCGTCTGTACTATCAAGGGAAACCCTTACCGGTAAGAGGATGGTTGAGAGAAGAACCTTATCTGCCGTGGCCGGAACTATTCAGCGTCTTTCAGGAGATCGGTCTGGTGGAACACGGCGGACCGGGGGAAAACCTAAGTGTTGCGTCTTCTACAGCAGTGGTTCAGCTGGACGCGACACAGTGGATAGGTTTGTCCAAGTTGAGAGAGTTCTGTCCGCAGCTCCGCTTTCAATGGGAAGCAGGCGATTGGGTAATCCGGATGGATTGACTTCAGGTGAAGCTGGTTGCTTTGATGAAAAAAAGCGCCCCCGGGTATCCCCAAGGGCGCTTTTCTTTTTTTATTCATCCAAACGGTTAGGATAGACTCTCCGTTAATCCTTGTTCCAGGAGTTTACTTAAGGCGACGGTAGTCAATTCGATCTTGGCATACTCTTTGATGCGTTCTATATCTCGGTCAAGAACCGCCCGACACAAGTCTTTGGTTACTCCCAAATAATTGGAGAGCGCCTCGGAGAGCCGGTCCCGTCCTAAGGTGTCCAGATACTGCCAGTCTTGTACCAGGATGGACTCGGCTTCTTCTGTAGTCAGTCCGGATTCGATCATTTCATTATAGAGTTCACCCTGGAGCGTTTCTTTGACTGAATCCCAGTCACCGGCCAGAATCGAAGCAACTTGGTCAGCGGTCAAACGTCCCTTAATCATGGAACTGATCTTGCTGAGCAGATCGTTGCTGTTCATGTCACCATAGGCTTTAATGATGGCCGGTTCTTCAGTTTGATTAAAGACAATAGTTACTTTATCTTTTTCCATGATGTGCTCAGGGGAGGTGGTAATGTCATTTCTGAGCACGATGGTCTCCGGTTGCAGTAAGGCGATTTCCACATCTCCTTCTTCCGGAATGATTGTTAAGAGTCCGGATTCTGCTGAGTTCTCCAAGACTTCGCCACGGAGAATTTTGAGATTGCGTATGGTGCTGATCATCCAGGCAGTATCGGCCCGACTGGCCAATCTGGAGGGTTGGAACTCCGACTGATAGTAGCCGGGGAGAAAACCTAAGCGGGCGCCTAACTCTATCTGGCGAAAAGCCCAAAAATCTTCAGGCACATCGGAAAAAGTGGGAGTAAACTCCAGGGTATACTCCTCTTCTTCTAAGCCTACTTTGAGCAGGCGGGTCAGCATGGCGACTATTTCCGCTCTGGTGACCGGCCGTTCAGGTTGAAAAGTGCCATCCGGGTAACCGGAGATGATCTTATTGGCTGCTAAAGCAGTAATATACTCCTTTGCCCAGTGGTCTTCGATATCTGTGAATCCGTCTGTTTCTGAACCCTTCAATTCATAAGCCACGGCCAGAATTTTAGCAAGTTCCGCCCGAGTGATACTTTGATCCGGACGGAAAGTGCCATCCGGATAGCCGTTGATGATCTCCAGTTGTACCAGGCTGCGGATGGTATTCTCCGCCCAGTGCCCCTCGATATCGGTGGGCATGGCCTGGACGATTGGGGAGAATAATAGGATGAACACAGTAGTAAGGAGAATAATATAGAACCGTTCACGGGTTAACATAGAGAACTACTCCTTTCTGGTAGAGATATCATGGTTCTGTATGGTTTTTCATGAGTATAGATGGTAGGTCGGCACTTTTGTTACAGGGTAAAAGCGCATCTTGAATTGCTGGTAATCATTTTAACATTCTTCGATCTGTGCTACGCTCTACTAATTCTCGCGTTTACCTGGGATTCCTTTATGTAAATCTTGGCCGGGCTGGGATATGGACGATGGAGAAGGATTTTTTATCCAAGTATGGAATTACTAAATTCTATGTCTCTCGACAATCCGCTTACCGGCTTCCGGTAGAAGAGAGGAGCGACTGATGGCTGAAGTATATTCCGTGAGCCAACTTACGGCTTACCTTAAAAATTTGGTGGAAGAAGATCCGCATCTCCAGCAAATCTGGGTGCAAGGTGAAATCTCCAACTTTACCCGGCATTCTTCCGGACATCAATATTTCACTTTAAAAGATGAATCAGCCCGGCTCCGGTGTGTGATGTTTCGCCGGGAAAGCCAGAGGCTAAAGTTTTTACCACAGGACGGAATGGCAGTCACTGTACTCGGCAGGCTGGCCATATATCCTAAAAATGGTGAATATCAGCTTTACGTGGCTGTAATGGAGGCGTCCGGAGTTGGTTCACTCTATCTCGCCTATGAACAGCTAAAACAACGCCTGGCCGAGGAGGGGCTCTTTGATCAAGCCAGAAAGAGACGGCTTCCTGTTCTTCCCCGCAAGATTGCGGTGATTACCTCACCTACCGGAGCAGCGGTGCGGGATATCATCCGTATCTTGCACAGGCGGTATCCACGCGTGGACATCCTGGTGATCCCGGCCCTAGTGCAAGGAGCATCCGCGCCGCAGAGTTTGGTGGCAAGTCTGGATTTGATTGGGCGTCTTCCCGGCCTTGATCTGGCCATTATCGGTCGCGGTGGCGGGTCCATCGAAGAATTGTGGGCCTTCAATGATGAACACGTGGCCCGGGCCATTGCCCGTTGTCCGATTCCGGTGGTCTCCGCGGTTGGGCATGAAACGGATTTTACCATCGCCGACTTTGTGGCCGACTTGCGGGCGCCGACCCCTTCCGCCGCAGCCGAGCTCAGTGTGCCGGAGATCAATAAGCTCCGGGAAGACTTGGGCGCCATGGAAAGTAGATTAAAGAATCTGCTTCTGCAGACTCTGGAGAAGAAGAGGATTCTGCTCTCCAAAGCCGCCACCTATCCGGATTTGGTCCGTCCCGACAGGTGGCTGGCGCTCCGCAGACAACAGATAGATCTGGCCAGGGAGGAGATGGTGAACCGGATCAGGAATAAACTGGAAGGGAAGAAACACAGTCTCTTAAAGAAGATCGCCAAATTGGAGGCGCTTAGTCCTTTGGCTACTTTGACCCGGGGTTACAGTATTTGTCTCCGGGAGGATGGGTCCGTGGTCAGCCGGGCCGGACAGGTGAAGCCGGGAGAGGAGATTAATATCCTTCTGCACCAGGGTGAACTCTGCTGTGCGGTACGGAAGGTAAAGGAGGAGAGAGAAGGATGAAGGAGACTGTAACGGCTCAGGCGCCGGAGAAGAGCTTCGAAGAAGCCTTGGCCCGGTTGGAACAGATTATCGAAGAATTGGATCACGGTGAGCTCAAACTGGAAGAGAGTTTAAGGCTGTTTGAGGAAGGAGTGGGCCTGGCCCGTTATTGTAATTCCAAACTTGACGAAGCCCAAGGGAGAGTGGAGTTACTTTTAGGCGTGGACGGGGAGAATATACTAACTAAAGATTTCTGTATTGATGAGGAGGAATAAGATACTGTGCAACCCTCGGCTTTAATAAAATTCCGGGAAATTATCGAAGAAAAGCTGGTGGAGTTTTTGCCCGCCAAAACCTTGGTGCCCAAGAGTATCCATGAAGCGATGCATTACAGTGTCTGTGGTGGAGGGAAGCGAATTCGTGGCTCTTTGTGTCTGTTAGCCTGCCGGACAGTGGGCGGCGTTTGGGAGAAGGCGATTACCGCTGCTTGCGCCCTGGAAATGATTCATTCCTATTCCCTGATCCATGATGACCTCCCCTGCATGGACGATGATGATTTGCGCCGGGGGAAGCCTACAAATCACCGGGTCTTCGGTGAAGCAATCGCGCTCTTAGCCGGAGATGCCCTTTTGACTCAGGCCTTTAAAATTATGTGCAAGCATCATCCGCCCGGGATGGCTGACCGGTACTACAAAGCGGCCGGGGAATTAGCCTCCGCCATTGACACTACAGGTATGATAGGCGGACAGGTTCTGGATTTGGAGGGGGAAGGCCGATCTTTAACTATCGACGAATTACAGGAGATCCATAAGAGAAAGACCGGCGCTCTAATCCAGGCTGCACTGCGCATCGGGGCAATCATCGGGGGGGCTTCGGCCGAAGCCATCGGCGCTCTCTCAGAGTATGGGGCAGGGATTGGCCTGGCTTTTCAGATTATCGATGATTTATTGGATTTACAGGCTGATCCAGTGGTGCTTGGGAAGAATGTGGGAAGCGATGTGAAGAAAGAGAAGGCTACTTACGCCACGATTTTTGGGCCACAGGAAGCCTATGGCCTGGCGGAGGAAGAGATAAAAAAGGCAAAAGAAGCATTGAGAAGCTTTGGAGAGGATGCCTCCGACCTTCTCCAGCTTGCTGATTTTTTGTTGGAGAGAGAATATTAAAATTCACTTATCCCACTCCAACAGTGATTACGGGAGTGATCATTATTTTTAGAGGATTTTCGCAGAATACTGTCTTTTGGAATGCTTTTACAGCCTGGGCAGTGGCCCAAGTTTTGAAGGGATTCTTCTCATATTACCGGTATAAGCGCTTGGATATCAGAAGGTTTGTGGGGGCGGGTGGCATGCCCAGTTCGCATTCGGCTTTCGTCTCCGCTCTGGCCACCGGAGTTGGGCAGACTGAAGGGTGGGCTTCCCCTGTCACCGCGCTAGCCGTGGTGTTTGCCTTGATTGTCATGTATGATGCGGCGGGAGTACGTTTGGCCGCCAGTAAACAGGCGATTACTTTAAACAAGATCATTGACGAACTCTTTGCGGAAGGAGAGTTCAAGCAAGAGCGGCTCAAAGAATTACTGGGACATACGCCGTTTGAGGTAATTATCGGCGCTTTATTGGGGATCTCTATCAGTTATTGGGGGTTAGGGTAAAATCTGTTGTAATCCAAAGTATAGTTGCGCTTCAGCGGTTATATGTTATAATATACTATGAATGAGGATGGTGTAGTATCCTAGTCGGAAATCCCGTTCCGAAGACGGGCCTAAAAATCCGTCAAGGGCACATCGATGAAGTCTCTGGTGCTGGCCGCTGACGCCCAGTCGGGGGCTGGTGCTGGGGGTTAAGGCAACGGGGCGATCTGCAATGGCATGCAGGCGTTGACCCTATTGCCGCGGAGACCCAAGTACGTGGTACAGGTGACTGGATTACGGCTTGGGATAGAACCTGCAGGTGGTACGAAGTATTTACTTAGTATCGGTGCAGTGTAGCCTGCCTTGAGGTGGAGTGCGGAGGATAGCAGGTGTCAAGCGATCTGATCCCGAGGCCTAGGATCAGCGCTCTTTGCTGCTTGAAACCCATTCTGCAAAAGAGGATAGGGACGGGTAATTTCCGTTGAGGAAAACTCCTAGGCTATCTTTGAGAGTACTGCTCTCGAGGGGCTGTTGGGGATTGCGGTGTGGACTTAGTGGTGATCCAGTTTTACCGTAGGCGACTCGGTAAGGTGGTCATAAAGGGAAACCGCCGGGACGGCGACGTTCCGGAGACCGCCGGGAAAACCTACTGGACCTAAGCCACAATGTTTACTCAACAGTGACCATCCTCTCAACTTTGTCTCGGGAGGATTTTTTTTGGGTACTCTTTCGCGTCAGGTCTTTAAAGTAGGACTCCTGACCTTTTTTTTATCCATTATCATTTCAGCGCTTTTTCGGCTGACCAGAGCCACGACGGCTTTGGGAGTCTCACTCTTTGTCTTACTGATCGTGATTTTAGTAGGGATTGTCTTTGACCTGATCGGCACAGCGGTTACAGCAGCACAGGAAAAACCCTTTCATGCTATGGCTTCGGACCGGGTGCCGGGTGCACGTAAAGCTATTGAGCTGGTACGAAATGCGGACCGGGTGGCCAGCTTTTGTAATGATTTGATCGGCGATATCTGCGGAACAGTCAGCGGTTCCATTAGCGCGGCTCTCCTCATTGATCTGGTCACCAGATATAATCTGTACCGGATGGAGGAGATTATTTCTCTGTTTACCGTGGGTTTGGTAGCTGCTTTGACTGTGGGCGGTAAGGCATTCGGTAAAAGTCTCGCTATTCGCCAAGCCAATACCATAGTCTGGACTGTCGCCCGCCTTTTGGATCGAAGCGCAAACTTATTCAGCAAGGGAAATAATAAGAGAAGAACAGGCCTGCCCAAGAAGAAGAGGCCTTAGGGTTAATCTAACCTGGAATGGAGATGGAGGTATTGTTGGACAAGCTTCAATTACCAGATGATTTACATAGGTTGTCCCTTCGAGAACTACAGGAGTTAGCCGGACAAATCAGAGAGTTACTCATCAATACAGTCTCTCGTACCGGCGGACATCTAGCGCCCAATCTGGGAGTAGTCGAGATGACCCTGGCTTTGCATGCGGTATTTAAGAGCCCCCGGGATAAGATCATCTGGGATGTGGGGCATCAGGCGTATGTACATAAGATCTTGACCGGCCGTTTAAAAAACTTTTCCACGTTGCGTCAATTAGGTGGTATCAGTGGATTTCCCAAGCCGGAAGAGAGTGCCCATGACATCTTCGCCACCGGGCACAGCAGCACCTCAATCTCGGCTGCGTTGGGACTGGCCAAAGCCAGAGACCTGTCTAACGAGGATTATAAGGTAGTGGCAGTGATTGGAGATGGGTCCATGACCGGCGGCTTGGCCTTTGAGGCTCTGAACAACGCCGGGCATTTAGGGACGGATTTGATTGTGGTGCTTAATGATAATGAGATGTCCATCGCCCCGAATGTCGGCGCGCTCTCCGGATATCTCAGCCGGATCAGGGTTAATCCGGCGGTTAACAAATTAAAGGAAGAGATGGAACAGTTAATCCAGAGGATACCGAAGTTCGGTGAGGCCACCGTGCGTTACCTTGACCGGCTGAAGGATAGCCTTAAATATCTGGTAATCCCCGGAATCCTCTTTGAAGAACTGGGTTTTTCTTATTTCGGCCCGGTGGACGGACACAATATCAAGCAGATGATGAATATCTTCAGAGCCGCCGCCGCCCATAAAGGTCCGGTCTTGATCCACGTATTGACGAAAAAGGGTAAAGGATATCCGCCGGCTGAAGAGAATCCTCAAGAATTTCACGGCGTTTCCGGGTTTGAAGTGGAGACGGGTCGCCTCAAAAGTCGACCGGGCTCTCCCACCTATACTCAGGTTTTCGGAGAAACTCTGCTGGAGATGGGTAGACAAGACCGAAGAATCGTGGCGATTACCGCCGCGATGCCGGAAGGAACCGGTTTGTTGGATTTTGCCCATGCCTTTCCGGAACGCTTTTTTGATGTGGGCATCGCCGAACAGCACGCCGTGACGATGGCCGCCGGTTTGGCCAAAGGTGGGAAACGACCGGTGGTGGCGGTTTATTCCACTTTTTTGCAGCGGGCTTATGATCAGATTCTCCATGATGTTTGTCTACAAAAACTACCGGTCATTTTCGCCTTGGATCGTGCGGGCGTCGTGGGCGAGGACGGCCCCACGCATCATGGGCTCTTTGACCTCGCTTATTTACGGATGATGCCGGGCATGACTGTGATGGCGCCAAAGGACGAAGATGAACTGCGGCGCATGCTCTATACTGCTCTAGAGATTGAAGGTCCGGTGGCGATTAGATACCCTCGGGGAGAAGGACAGGGAGTGGGGATGACCGGAGCGGGCAGGTTACCCGTAGGCCGGGCGGAAGTGCTTTATCAAGGGGAATTCGCGGCATTGCTGGCGATCGGGCCCATGGTGGCAGTGGCCGAGCAGGCGGCCAGATTGCTTAGGCAGGCCGGGATAAGTTGCACGGTCATTAATGCTCGTTTTGTAAAGCCCTTGGATCAGGAGACCATCCTCTATTGGGCTCGGCGGGTTCCGCAGCTGATCACGGTTGAAGATCATGTGCTGGCCGGAGGGTTTGGTTCGGCGGTTACCGAATTATTGAGTGATGCCGGGGTCCGGAAGGTCAAGGTTACCAGGTTGGGGTTTCCCGATAGTTTCATTGAAGGCGGTCCGGTTTCCCAATTATATGAATTATACGGACTTACTGCGGAAAGGATCTGTCAAATTGTAGCCAATCAACCGATTCCCGTGGCCGGGGTGAACAGCAAATAAATGCGCGCGTGATCCGCGTGCGTAAGTCTATGATACATGCGGCTGGCGGCCGACGGAAGCCTATCCACTGATGGTGGATGGGTTTTTTTAATTTTGAAACATGAATGACTTCCTCCCGGAATAAGATGCTTAGTACAGTCATGCATTCCGTGCATGTGACAGGTTTAGGGAGGAATTACAAGAATGCAACCGGAAAGAAAGAACATCTGTGCTGATGTAGTAATCGTCGGGGGCGGAACCGCCGGCTGTTTGGCGGCGATTACCATTAAAGAACTTGAGCCCATGGCCCAGGTGGTAATCGTGGAAAAAGCCCATATCAATCGGAGCGGCTGTTTGGCCGCAGGTATGAATGCCATCAACGCTTATCTGAACCCGGGCGAGACGCCGGAGAGTTTTACCAGATATGTCAGGTATGACGCTATGGGCTTGCTCCGGGAAGACCTGGTGCTTTCCGCCGCTCGGCGTCTCAATGACGTGGTCCGAAAGGTGGAAGAGTTGGGCTTGCCGATTCAGAAGAATGCCGATGGAACATATACGCCAAGAGGGAGATGGAATATTAAGATCAACGGGGAAAACCTCAAACCTTTGTTAGCCCGGGCGGTGCAAGAACGCGGGGCGCAGGTTTTAAACAGGGTAGTCGCCACCAACTACCTGCTTGACCGGGAGGGGAGAGCCGCTGGGGTGATGGGTTTTGGGGTAAGAGACGGGTGCTTTTATTCAATCAAAGCCAAGGCGGTGATTTGCGCAACCGGAGGAGCGGCCGGAATTTATCACCCTCACCATCCGGTGGACGGACATCACAAGACATGGTATTCACCTTTTAACACCGGCGCCGGTTATGCTATGGGAATCCGGGCCTCTGCGGAGATGACCTCTTTTGAAATGCGGTTTATCGCCCTACGCACCAAGGACGTAATCTGTCCCACCGGTACTTTGGCCTTGGGTTTCAAGGCGCCGCAAGTCAATTCTCTTGCCCGGCGTTATATGACCACAGACTTTACTCATCAAGGAGGGGAGGGGGCACCGACTTGTCTACGGCTGTACGGGTACTTACGGGAGATAAAAGAAGGCCGTGGTCCTTGTTATATGGACACCAGACATTTGACACCCGAACGAGTCAGAGAATTGAAAGAGTCTTATCTGGATATGTATCCGGGGATCGTTCTGTACTGGGCGGCCAATAAAATCGATCCTGGAAAGGAACCCATTGAGCTTTCAGGAACAGAACCTTACGTCATGGGTGGTCATTGCCAAGCCGGCTACTGGATTGACCGGAAAAGGCAGACCACTATTGAGGGTTTGTACGCCTGTGGAGATGTGGCCGGGGGCTATCCCTTCAAGTTTGTCAGTGGTTGTTGGGCGGAAGGAACAATCGCCGGAGAGTCCGCTCTGGAATATATCAAGGAAGAAAGAGGAGGATTGGGTCCTTCTCCGGTCGGAGAGGATCTAAGTTTACAGCTTGACCGCGAAGTGGAGAGAGTATTTTCTCCTTGGTTCCGGCAGGTGCGGGGGGAGAGCGGAGTCAAACCTTGGGAGATGGAAGAGAGAATCCAAACGATCATGGATGATTACGCCGGAGGAATCAGCTCATATTATGAGCTCAGTGAGAACCGTTTAGTGATCGCTCAAGAAAAACTAGACCGTTTGGTGGCACAAGTGAAATATCTGGTAGCCGCAGACTTTCATGAGCTGATGAAAGCCCATGAGGTCATAGACCGACTGGCGGTGGCCAGGGTATTAGTGGCGCACCTCAGGCACAGGAAAGAAACACGGTGGCCCGGTTTTCAAAGCAGAATAGATTATCCGGAAAGAGACGATTTGCACTGGTTGAAGTTTGTTAACTCCAGAATGAATCAGGAGGGGCGGATTGAAATCATTGAACGGCCTTATGAACAACTGGTTTCCGGAGAGCGATATTTACCGCGGTAAGGCAGGCGGTTATACTTCTCGAAACAGAAGTATAACCGCAGCGACAGTACTGCTCCTTCGTGCCTAGCCAGGCATGGAGAGTTAACCGGTGAGGAGGGTTACAATGGGTTTATGGATTGAGGAGTCCAAGTGTTTCGGTTGCGGCAGCTGTGTGCAAGTCTGTCCCGGTGACTTGCTGTACTTAACTGCCCCAAAAAAAGTGGCTATCCGGGAACAAAGAGAATGTTGGGACTGTATGGCTTGTGTGAAGAGTTGCGCCCACGGGGCGCTATTAACGAAACTCCCGTACACCATCGCTGATTATGGAGCCACCATCAGACCGTTCTTGGGGGAGGGGTGGATCAAATGGGTCTGCCGTGATCAGGAGGGTAGGGAGGAAGAGTTTTTACTGCCCAGGTGAGTGCAGGGTATAAAATCCGCTTGGTAGTTTAAAGCAGCCCGGCAAAGAAGATTTATCCATAGAAAATAAAATACGAGGAGGTTTTTTCTACAAAACTGTCGAATACAATTTTTATTGTTTAATTTGAAAAAAGCGCAGATGGAAGAAGGGTCTGGTCAGTTTTTCTTTATTTTTTATGGAAAAAGAGTCTTACTTTAATTCCGATAAATATGATGGTTGAGATGATCAAACAATGAAAAAGACGAATTCTACCTCCGGAATCTTTGTATTCAGTATAATAAATCTGATTCTGTTGATTACAGGTTATTTTTTATTCTGGCGAATTTTCCAACAAATCCAGATCTCGACCCGGTACTATCTGGCTGTTTCATTAATCTTCGCTGCTACACTGGTCTGTATGGTGTTATTCTTGCGTCAGTCTTTTATTCACATCAATACAGAGGTGAGGGAGAAGATTGAACTGCAGAATTCCTATCTTGAGCAGCTCAATAAGACCTACGAAGGAACACTCAAGGCTCTAACCTACGCTCTGGATTTTCGGGACCATGAGACCTGGGGTCATTCAGCGCGGATGGTAGCTTATGCCATCGCCATCGGGGAACGGATGGGCCTCTCTCGGGAGGAATTGCAGCAATTGGCCTGGGGAGGTTTTTTGCATGACATCGGTAAAATCGGCGTTCCAGACGCTATCCTGTTGAAAAAGGACCGTTTGGAGCCGGACGAGTGGGAGACGATTAAACGCCATCCTCAGATGGGTCATGGAATTGTGAACCAAATCTCCGCCAACTTAAACTTCTCCAGAATCACGTCAGATATTGTTCTTTATCATCACGAGCATTATGACGGGAGAGGGTATCCTTTTGGCTTAAAAGAAGAAGAGATTCCCTTACCGGCCAGGATCTTTGCGGTAACTGACGCTTTGGATGCCATGACCAGTGACCGTCCTTACCGCCCCGCCTGTTCCATGGAAGAGGCGATTATGGAAATCCGTAGCCTGGCCGGTAAACAGTTCTGCCCATGGAGTGTGAAGGCCTTATTGGAGATCGGATTGAAAGAATTAAAGAAGATTCAAGATCAGGTTCGGGAGATGGGAGATGTGGTTCCTATCCGGGAGAGGCTTGTTCCCATAAACCTGAACCATTGATCGTGTATACTATTGAAGCCCCTCGAAGTCCTATAGACCCGCGCGGGGTCTTAATTTTTTCCGGATTTTCACTTATAATATACCGGAGGGGGTAAGCATAATTAATAAACGTTTCGTCGTACGGGTGTGCGCTATCACAATACTTCCGGTCTTTCTTGCCTTCTTAGGTATGCAGGCATATTACAGGTTGACGCCTGTGCGGAGAGAAGGGTTCTTATTAGGAACTTATATAAGAATAACTGCTTATGGACCGGGGGCAAAACACGCTATTGACCAGGCTATGGCCGAGATGGCGAAAGTAGAAGAGTATACGGCCTCCGATACCGGTCAGGTCGGCTTGATAAATCGAAATGCCGGAGTGAAGCCGGTTAGAGTAGATCAGGACCTTTTTGCGCTAATCCAAAGAGTATTAGCTTATTCGGCGATGACCGGAGGGCGTTTTGATCCTACGGTTGGTCCCCTAGTGAAACTGTGGGGTTTCGATTATAACGGAACCGGTAGATTACCAGAAGAGCATGAGATTGCAGGGGCTTTGCCCTTGGTTGATCAAGACTTGGTCATCCTGGATGAAGAGGCACAAACGGTCTTTTTAGCTCAAAAAGGGATGCTGCTGGATCTGGGAGGAGTGGCCAAGGGGTATGCCGTAGACCGGGCTTGGGAGGTTTTGAACGAAAGCAGGGTGTGGGGCGCTTTGATCAATGGTGGGGAGAGTAGTATTCGGGTTTTAGGCAGGCGACCCAATTTCAAGCCCTGGCGAATCGGACTGGCTCATCCCAGAAATCAAGGCTGGATTGGTGTTATTAATCTGCCCCCCGGAAAAGCCATTAGTACTTCAGCTGATACACAACGTTTTTTTGAGTGGGAGGGACGACGGTATTCACATCTTATTAACCCCTTCTCCGGTTACCCCGGTCTTGATCTATCTTCCGTCACGGTCATCACTGATTCGGCTTTTACCGGTGATCTCTACTCCACTGCCGCGTTCGTTGCGGAAAACATGGATCGGATAGAACTATTCAGACAATGGCAGGTAGAGGCGGTAGTTGTTGACGCTCAGGGAGAGATCGATTATACACCGGGAATGAAGAATATGATTAGATAAGATTCCAGGGAGGTATCATCATGGAAGAAAGAGGTAAGGTAATCGTTTCTGTACAAGCATATCTAAATAAAGCCCATCATTTGCTGATCGAAGCGGAAGACCTGGCCAACCAGGGGCAATCTGAAGCCCGGAAGATAAATGACGGGTGTCTGCAGGCTTTGGTTCTCTTGCTGCAAGCCTTCCTCATTTATAAAGGGGAAAAAAATACGGAAGAGGAAAGCATTGATCAACTCTTTTCCAGGTGCGCCTATTTGGAGGAGGATTTTTATAATCTGGAAGAGGCCATCGCCTATCTGACGATGGAGGATCATCATTTGACTGCTGAGGAGATAGCTGATCAGATTGACGCCGCCAATGAAGTCTGGGATTTTGTCCTAGGCTGTTTACCTGAAAAATATCATCTATAAGAAGGGAATAATTATCAATCTTAAAGGGAAAGGAGGTTAGGGAAGCTGTGGCTACCTGGGATGAAATTACTTCAACCCTGAAGAAAGGGGTCAATTTTGTCGGAAGTAAATCCAAGGAGTTAGTAGCGATTACAAAGCTCAGTACTGAAGTGAACGCTTTGAAGAAAGAGAGGACGGAGATGTTGGCAGCTTTGGGCGCCAAAGTCTACCGGCTTGTACAAGAAGGAAGCCTGGAAAATGCGGATTTGAGCGCAGAGGTGGCGGGCCTCTCCGACTTGGAAAGGAAGATCGCGGAGAAGAATGAAGAGCTTGAAGAAGTGCGAAAGGATTCTCCGGCGAGAGTAACCGAAGAAAAACCGGAGATTGAGGTCTTGGAGCCAGAAGGATGCGGACACGAGATCCCGGAGGGCGCGAACTTTTGCCCGGTTTGCGGTAGAAGAGTGTAACAGGAAAGGCTTTATCATAATTTATACCGCTTAGTAAACCCCTTTGAACTTCCTCAGAGGGGTTCTTTATAAAGGGAATCCGTTTTTGACCGCGAATATTCTCCTTGAAAGCCACGCTAACTTTTGCACAGGAATATGAAGATGTCTGGAGAGAAAACGATGGGGAGCAAAGAAAACCCGGAAGGTAAAGGAAGAACAAGAACAGAGTCCAAGCTGCGCCAGGAACGACTACGCCAGAAGGCCATGTATTGGATGGAAGAGGAGGTTATGGGACTTGGATATCAAGCCGTGGCTGGCCTGGACGAAGCGGGGCGGGGGCCATTGGCCGGGCCGGTGGTGGCGGCGGCTGTTATTCTGTGTCCGCAGGTCTTTATACCCGGGATCAACGACTCCAAGAAACTAAGTCCGGAAAGAAGAACCCGGATCTATCAGGAGATTGTCGAATCAGGCCTGCCCTATGCCGTAGGCGAAGCCGGGGTGGAGGAGATTGACCGCCTTAATATTCTGCAAGCCTCTAGATTGGCTATGCTACGGGCAGTGGAAAACCTGCCGAGGAAGGCGGATTATTTATTGATTGATGGTTATGCCTGGCCCGGAATCAGCCTTCCTCACCGGGGCGTAATTAAGGGGGATACCAAAAGTTTATCCATTGCCGCAGCTTCTATAGTCGCCAAGGTAACAAGAGACCGGATGATGGAGGAGTTGGATCAGGCCTATCCGGAGTATGGTTTTGCCAAACATAAAGGGTATGCCACGGCCGAACATATCAAGGCAATCTCACTTTATGGCCTGTCACCGGTCCACCGGAAAAGTTTTCATCTACGGAGTAAGCAACAACCTCTGGACCTGGAAGCGTAGGCGTACAGTCTTGAATGCTGAGGTGAGAAGGATGACTGAGATCATGAACTCCACCGCTTTTCCCCGGTTCATCAACGGGAAGCTGACGAAGACCACAGCAGGAGAGTTGTTCTTAAAGACCTCCTCCGGATCGATTCCTGTACGGATTGAAGGCGCCTCAGTTCCGTTAGACCAAGAGACGCTTTTTGAATTCCTCCGGGCAGAGCCCGGGCGCCTGCTGCTTACCCCACTGACGGAGTGGGAGTCGCTACAACACGCTCTGCCTTTTCTGAAAGGGATGCCCCAGGCTGAACCGGGAATTTGGGAGGGGCTGGTGAAAGCAGCGGTTGCGGAAGAGCTCCCTCTCGATCAAGAAGTATTACTATCCTTACGAAAAATGTCTTTAACTGCGGAAAAGTCCTGGGGAGTGAAGGTGGCGCCGCGGGTATTCGCTTTTTTACTCCGTAAAGAGCTTCCGGTAACGCAAGCTACAGTACTGTGGGCTCTTTACACCAGGTATCCTGCTGTCCAAAGAGAAATCTGGCATCAGTTATGGCTAAGCCAGGAAGAAGGCGCTCCGGCCCAGGCGCCAGGGGAAGATTCGCCTTCATCGGGAGGAACCCCAGGTTTTAAGCAGGGTGAAGAAGTCCGAACTAACTTTCTACACGGAAAGAGCGGGCAAGATCTGGCCGTAACCATTAAAAATCTCCTTAAATTACTGGGTGAAGGTAGAAAGGAGACCTCAGCTCCGCCCAGAAGAGGGCATCTCCAAGACCAACAGGTGACGAGCGCTTCGGCGGAAGCCGTGCAGGCGCCGGAGGCCGCAGCTAAAGGAGTAAGCCGGGAACTTTCTGATGTCCATCTGTTCTCTACGTCAGAGCAGGTCGGCGAAGACGCCGGTCCAACCGGAACAGAGAAAGGTATGGGACAATCCGGGGAGACGCTTCCGCCTGGCCTTGACAGTCCGCAGAAAAGCGGAGAAAGGAGGGGGAAGGGCCCTGTTGCCCCTCCTCAAGATAAGACCGTTGAACGGTTAAAACCGGAGTCTGCCTCCGAAGTCAACCCAGAGGAAGAAGTCATGGAAAAAACCTTGAAAGGGAAAGCCGGGCAGATCCATGATCCTAAAGAGATGTGGACGGAGATCCTCAAAGAATCTTCCCGTTTTTTGGCTGTACAATCCAAGGAAGACCAGAGTTTGGCTCAGCTTATCTTCTGTCTCTTCCCCCGCCAGGAGCAAGAGATTCGTTGTGAGGCCAGGGGCGATCACCGGTCAGAGCGGGGGAGGGGGTATAGTTTTCGCTTGTCTTACCACTCTCAGGAGTTGCAGGAGGTTGAGCTCATCGGAGCTTATACTAAAAGTGGTTTGGAGCTGTTGATTGAGGTTGAGGACGTTTCCAGGCTACAGCCGCATTTTTCCGATTTGAAGGACTTTTTGACTGGCAGAGGCTGGTCTGTAAAGAGGATACGGGTGGCGGAAAGAAACAAGCAGTCCAAGGAGAGAACCCTTCCGCCACGGATAGATGGGTGGGTCTGAAATGAGCGCGGATTTACGAAACCGGGCCGCCGTTGCTCTCCGGTTTGATCCGGACCAGGATGATGCCCCGGTAGTGTTGGCCAAAGGCAAGGGGTATATTGCCGAGGCTATTTTAGAACTGGCGCGTCAAGCCGGAATCCCTGCCATTGAAGAGCCTGAGCTCTTACAGTTGCTAGAGGGGGTAGAGATCGGGCAATACATTCCCCCGGAAGCTTATACCTTGGTGGCGGAGATTATCGCTTTCCTCATGAGCCTTGATGAGCGGGCCCGGGTCAGTAAAAAAGGGAAATCATGATCTTATTTAGGCAAAAAAGACGGGAGGACAAGTTCTATACTTGTAAACCGTCTTTTTTTGTCAGCGCTAACAAGCGGCGTTGAGAAAAGGAGGTTAATTGTTTCACTGTAATATATTGTTCTGCACTCCAGAGGTGACGAAGGAATTATTTTTCTGAGCCCGGCAGGAAAATTAAGGTATTATTGAGAATATAATGTAATATTCAAGGCGGTGAAGGCGACCTTTATATGTGGAAAAGGTTTAGGGGTTTGCCCGGATACTGGCTGGAACAATCCGTAAACTTTAAGACAGTGGTTGCTTTATTTTGGCGGGAGTATTTATAGGGAAAAGAACAACAACAAATGGACTCTTCAGTTTTTCCAAGCTCCGGAATATTCGGTGGTGGATCTAATAAAATGGGTAAAAGGGAATAAATTTTCCTTACGAGCATTATGGCCGGAAATTATGGAGTATAACCTATTTGAAGAACTTCCTGAACTGGAAGTACCTGTATATTTTCTAGTGGGCAGGCATGATTATAATACGCCATTTGCACTTGTGGAAAGATATTACTATTATTTGAAAGCTCCGCGCAAAGAATTGATTTGGTTTGACAACTCGGCTCATAGTCCAATGTATGAGGAGGCAGAGAAGTTCAATAGTGTTCTCCTGGAGATAGCGGGAAAAGAGACTAATGCCAATGTTATTTCAAAGGGTCTTGGCAGCCGGAGAAGATTTTGATCGGTTGCTAAACGAGTATTGGTGGTTAGTTAACAAGCATGGTACAGGTAAAAATTGAATCAATTACTAAGGGGTCCCGTTTATAAACGGGGCTCTTTTTTTGCGCAAAGCAGCCATGGAAACAGAATAAAGCGGACTGGGCAAAATATTCTACAATAATATTTCTTGGGCAATAGCAGGCTTTATCTGAAGAACAGCCTCATACCGGAGGAATTTATTTAGTTGACATAAAACCAACGATCAGTTAAAATATCAGTAACAGGAAAAAAATGGAAACAATATTGTTGACCTGGAGGCGTTTTTAAAACCGGTTGCAATCACAGTCAGGCTGGTTTGAAATTAGGGAACGTTCCTACTCTTTTGAGGTGTGCTCAGGAAGGAAGAATCAAAAATCCGGCGCTCCGGAACGTTCTCACCATGGAGGTGATGAAGCTATTTAATTTAAGAAAGAAAAGTGACGTCCACTAGATCGGCTTGATAGAGTAGAACAGGGATTAAACACGAAAAAAAGGGAGGAAAGTCAAGTGAAACTAAAGCCAATCAGGTTGTTATTAGCCATGTTAATGTGTGTTACATTTACACTGGCTACCGTAAGCCTACAGGCGCAAACGACGATTACTTCCAATCAAACCGGCGTTCATGACGGCTATAACTATGAATTGTGGAAGGATTCCGGGAATACCCGCATGACGCTTAACAGTGGCGGTACTTTTTATTGCGAGTGGAGTAACATCAATAATGCGTTATTCCGTAAAGGAAAGAAATTCGACGAAACCAAGACCCACCAGCAACTTGGGAATATTTCAGTAAACTATGGTTGTAACTACCAACCAAACGGCAATTCATATTTGTGCGTCTACGGTTGGACAGTTGACCCCCTCGTAGAATATTACATTGTTGACAGTTGGGGCAGCTGGCGTCCGCCCGGGGCAACGTCCAAGGGGACCATCACTGTTGACGGTGGCACGTATGACATCTATGAGACCACCCGGATCAACCAGCCGTCCATCAGAGGAACTGCAACTTTTCAGCAGTATTGGAGTGTCCGGACGTCCAAACGGACGAGCGGAACAATATCTGTCAGTCAACACTTTAACGCCTGGGAGAACAGGGGCATGCGCCTGGGGAAAATGTATGAAGTCGCCCTCTGTGTGGAAGGTTATCAAAGCAGCGGGAATGCCAATGTGTATAGTAATACAATTAATGTGGGCGGAGGTAGTGATTATCCGCCGCCTACTCCGCCTCCCGGTGGTAACGGTGGTGGCGGCGGAACCACTATCGTGCAATGTGAGAGTATGAGCATCAGTGGTCCGTACGCCGGGAGAATCAGTTCACCCTTCTCCGGGGTGGCTTTATATGCCAACAATGACCGTTGCCAATATACACAGTATTTCGCCAATGGTACCCATAATTTTTCACTCCGTGGCTGTTCCAATAATTCCAACATGGCCAGGGTTGATTTGAGAATCGGCGGACAGTATAAGGGTACTTTCTACTACGGTGGGAGTTATCCTGCAGTCTATACCCTGTACAATGTCAGCCATGGCACTGGAAATCAACCGATCGAGCTGATTCTAACAGCGGATAACGGACAGTGGGATGCGTACCTGGATTATTTGGAGATTCATTAAAAAACCCCAAAGAGCGGTAGATGACAGTCTTTTCAGTCTTTGACTTGAATTCCGGTGGTGTTTTCTTAGCGAAAATTCCCGGCGGGCTTGGCACCCACCGGGAATTTTTTATGCGGGCATCTCTGAGTTAAGCGATGCAAGAGATATTTTTGATCAAAATGGCAGGAAAATTAAGGAAGTTATGAGAATATTAGTAATCAGTCATCCTTGAAGAACAGGTGGTTTTATGTACCGGAAGAGACTGGGCGATTACGGAGAGTACTTGGCCAGGACAATCTTGGAGCAGAAGGGCTACCGGATCATCGACGTCAAGTACCATACCAGGTACGGGGAGGTTGACTTGATTGCCAGAGAAGGAAAGTACCTTGTTTTTGTGGAGGTTAAGACCAGAATCGGGCGGAGGTTCGGTTCCGGACTGACCGCGGTGACCAAGGCCAAAAAACAAAGGCTAATCCAGTCGGCGTACTGTTATTTAAGGGGGAAGGGCCTTTCTAATCAGGCTTGCCGTTTCGATCTATTGTCCCTAACTCTTGACCGCCAGGGGAGACTGGAGGCTTGTGATCTGGTGGTCAACGCTATAGAAGTCGAAGGGGGTAATTACTACTGATGTTGGCCAAAACACTAAGCGGCACGGTATTGGGGATTAACGGGCAAATCGTTGAGGTTGAAGTCGATTTGTCGAACGGGCTACCCTCCTTTGACTTGGTGGGTTTGGCTGATACCGCAGTGAAGGAATCCAAAGAGCGGGTCAGGGCGGCCATTAAGAACACGGGATATGAGTTTCCCATTCAAAGAATCATCGTCAACCTTGCCCCGGCTGACTTGAAAAAAGAAGGGAGTAGTTTTGATCTACCAATCGCTCTAGGCATCTTGTCTGCACAGGGTCTGATCTTTACCCCTAAATTAGCGACCGGTATGATCCTGGGCGAATTAGCGTTAGACGGTTCAATCAGGCCCATTCGCGGAGCATTACCAATGGTCATCGCCGCCCAGAAAGAAGGGTTGGGCTTTGTGATCCTGCCGTTGAGCAATTATGCGGAGACCAGGGTGGTCAAGGGAATTGAGATTATCCCTGTTGATCACCTCCGAACGGCGGTGGATTTTTTGGTTACCGGATCGCTTCCGCTGGTCACTTCCTCCCCACCGGCGCAGGAAACCGGGGGTTATAACCACGATTATCTGGACGTGAAGGGGCAGGAAACCGCCAAACGCGCGCTGGAAATTGCGGCTGCCGGCGGTCATAATCTGCTAATGGTCGGTCCGCCGGGTTCGGGCAAGACGATGCTGGCCAGAAGGCTCCCGTCCATCCTACCGGATCTCACCTCGGAAGAAGCGCTTGAGCTAACCAAGATCTATAGCATTGCCGGGTTACTGACACCCGGAATGTCTCTGGTCACCAAGCGCCCGTTTCGTAGTCCGCATCATACCATTAGTAAAGTAGGGATGATTGGCGGGGGACGATATCCCCGGCCGGGAGAAGTAACCTTAGCCCATCACGGGGTGCTCTTCCTGGACGAGTTGCCCGAGTTTCCCAAGGATGTTTTGGAGGCTCTTCGGCAACCTTTAGAAGATAGGGTGGTCACAGTTACCCGTTCCATGCTTTCCCTGACCTATCCGGCCGGGTTTATGCTGCTCTGTTCGATGAACCCCTGTCCGTGCGGTTATCTGCATGACGACAGGCAGCCGTGTTCCTGCACGCCCAGGCAGATTCAGCGGTACCGCTCCCGGCTTTCCGGTCCCTTTCTTGACCGAATTGACTTCCTCCTTGAGGTGCAGCGCTTAAGTGAAGAGGAGATGTTGGGGATGAAGACCGGCGAGTCTTCCCGGACGATCCGCGAAAGGGTAATTAAAGCCAGAAAAATACAGGCAGACAGGTTTCAGGGGAGGCCAATTCATGCTAATGCTCAGATGGGAGAGGGGGAGTTGAAACTCTTTTGTGAGCTTTCCGGTGAGAGCAGACGCTTATTAGTGGCGGCAATCCGGACTTATAATATTTCCGCGCGTGGGTATAGCAGGTTGTTGAAGGTGGCCAGAACCATCGCGGACCTTCAGGGAGAAGAGAAGATCAACGCGACGAGTCTGGCAGAGGCTATTCAGTATAAGGGCTTGGAAGGAATTTAACGGTAAAAATGAGTTGGAGCCTGTCAAGAATTTTCTGCTTTTAGCAATTGTGGCTTACTGTAAATAGAGTCACTTTATCCGGGAAGAAAATAGAGAGTTGAGGATGTGGTTTTCTATTTATCCTGCCCATATTAGCTCTTCCGAAAAGAGCTAAACCAGTAAGGAAAGTTCGAGGTTAATAGCTGACTATTAGGTTATTGGCGTAAGCCCTGTTCCTCATAGATGAGGGGCTGGGTTTTTCTGTGTTTTACTGACAAATATTTCTGGTTGGCAAAACCCATGAAGAGGGTATATAATTTAATCGAACATATGTTTGAGGAGAGCGAACATCATGAGTATTATAATTCATCCTCCCGATCTCAATTCGAATCTGCCTTTACCCAATGTCGGAAATCAAATAGTAGCTGGCTTTCCATCGCCAGCAGAAGACTATGTGGAGGCGATGCTCGATCTGAATCAATTATTGATTAAAAATCCCAGCGCTACCTTTTACGGCCGAGTGAAGGGAACTTCGATGAAAGACGCTGGGGTTGACGATGGCGATCTTCTTGTGATCGATAAGTCGCTGACTTATCGAAACAACGCTTTGGCGGTTTGCTTTCTGAACGGCGAATTCACTTTAAAACGGATTAAAAAAGAAGGGGATACGTTGCTCCTGATGCCCGCTAATCCTGACTTTCAGCCAATCCTGGTCAAGGAAGACGCCGACTTTGCCGTTTGGGGAATCGTTACTTATATCATTAAGAAGGCCTACTAAATGTTTGCTTTAGTTGATTGTAATAATTTTTACGTTTCTTGCGAGCGGGTCTTCCGGCCCGATCTTAACGATCGACCAGTAGTGGTTCTCAGCAACAATGACGGGTGTATCATCGCCCGCTCTAATGAGGCTAAAGCTTTGGGGATCAAAATGGGCGAACCAGCATTTAAAATCGCTGATTTTCTTCGTCAAAACAGGGTAGCAGTTTTCTCTTCTAATTACGCACTCTACGGCGATTTATCCCATCGGGTCATGAGTACGCTAGGTCGGTTCACACCGGAGCTGGAGGTTTATTCTATCGATGAAGCGTTTTTGAATTTAGCCGGTTTGTCCGTTCGCTTGGAGGAATACGCCTGGAAAATTCGCGCGACCGTTTTGAAGAATATCGGGATTCCGGTTAGTGTGGGGGTCGGCCCGACCAAGGTATTGGCGAAAGTAGCCAACCATTATGCTAAAAAGGTTCCGGAAAACCAGGGAATCTATGTTCTGGACAGTCCTGCCAAAATCGATGAAGCTCTTAAGTTCTTTGCCATTGATGAAGTCTGGGGAATCGGCCGGCAATACTCGAGACTGTTAAAATCCCGAGGGGTAGAAACTGCTTGGGACTTCATCCAACTTCAGGATGGATGGGTCAAAAAAAGAATGACCGTTGTCGGGCTTCGAGTAAAGAAAGAATTGGAAGGAGTTTCTTGCTTGGAGATGAAATTAGTACCATCAGCCAAGAAAGCGATCTGTACTTCCCGTTCCTTCGGAGAGTCCCAAACCGAGTTGGAGCCGCTCCGGGAAGCCGTTGCCACCTATGCGACCCGATGTGCGGAAAAACTGCGGCGCCAACATTCCTACGCCGGGATGTTGATGGTTTTCATCCATACCAACGGCTTTAAGAGGAATGAACCCCAATATGAACGCAACTTCGTCTGCAAGCTGCCGACGCCGACCAATAGTACTATGGAACTGATCCGCTATGCTCTATTCGCCCTGGAGGCCATCTACCGCAAAGGGTACCGTTATAAAAAAGCCGGGGTATTGGCCTTGGATATCGTGTCGGAAAACCAAGTCCAGGGCGCTTTATTTGATCGGGTCGACCGCGCTAAACATACCGCCGTCATGAAGACGCTGGATGCGATCAATTCCAAATATGGGAGGGATACTTTAAAGATAGCGGCCCAAGGTATTGGTGAAAATAAAAAATGGAAACTACGGCAGGAAAAACTGTCACCGAGTTATACGACCAAGTGGGATGATATTATAACAGTTAGGGTGTAAATTATGTGTTTCTTTTACGCGCTAAGCCAGTCAGCACAAGTATTAAAAAATCGATATGGATTGAAACTCGATTTTGATTTCGAATTGGAACCGGAGTTAAAGGAAGCCAAGTATTATGTGGCCGGTTTCGATTTCCCTAAAATGCCGGTGATTACAGACCAACATCCGGATCGGCTCCAAGGCTTTACCTGGGGGCTCGTTCCAAGCTGGGTAAGATCGGAGAGCCAGGCCAGGGAGATCCGGGCCTATACATTGAACGCCCGGAGCGATACGGTGTTTGATAAACCATCGTTTCGTAATGCTATATGGCAACGGCGTTGCTTAGTCCCGGCCGATGGTTTTTACGAATGGCGGGAAGTAGATGGAAAGAAGTATCCTTATTATATTTATCTGAAAAGTAAAGAGGTTTTTTCTTTCGCCGGGATCTGGGAGGAATGGATCGACCACTCGACGGGGGAGGTTTGGAGGACTTTTTCCATCCTGACTACAGAGGCTAATGCATTAATGGCGCAGATTCATAACACTAAAAAGCGAATGCCGGTGATTTTATCCAGAGAAGGGGAGACGGAGTGGCTTCGAACTGGGCTGAGCAGGGAGGAGATCATCGCTTTGACAAAACCTTTGGATGACACTTTAATGAGCGCTCATCCCATCAGTAGGCTAATTACTTCGCGCAGTTCCAACCGGAATGTTGCTGTAATCCAAGAAGTATATAATTATCCTGATCTAGTTGATTAAAAAGAACCATGTTTCAGTGTTTCGGTCTAGCCACCTATGTAATTATTTAAACCGGGGATAAACCCCGGTTTTCTTACTTTGCGTAACAGGTGAGAACCGATCAATTGAAGATGTCAAGGAAGTCTTTGCGTGCCCGGACGATGGGTAATAAGCTAGAAAAATACAGGCAGACAGATTTCAGGGGAGGCCGATTCATGCTAATGCAGAACTTCTCTGTTTATGCTTTTATCATATAATTAGCTTAACTTTTTCCGTCGACTGGTCGATAATGTTTTATGAGCCTCTTTCAGCTGGGACCTGATCTTAATTTCCTGTGGACATTTTTTCTCACAGAGGCCGCAATCATAGCATGCCAAGGCATTTTTCCCGGGAATCCACGGGTTAACCTCTAACTCTCTATATGCCTCTTGCACGAATTCTTCCAGCTCATAGACGCGAAGATATTTATAGAGTTTAAATATGTAAGGAATGTTGACCTCTCTAGGGCAGGGTAGACAATTTCTACATTCCGTGCAGTAAAGATCCGCCATTTTTTGGAGTCTATTGATGACCCGCTCAATTTTGATCATGTCACCACCGGAGATAGGGGTGGGGTTACCTGCATAAAAGATGTTTTCTTCCAACTTTTCAATACAGGACATCCCCGAAAGCATGCAAGAGACGTCCGGATTGGCCAGTACAAATCTTAATCCCAGCTCAATGTTGTTTCGAATTTTAATGTCCATTTGTTCTCTGAATTTATCCGGCAACTCAGCCATAGCGCCCCCGCCTAGTGGATTGGTGACAATGACGCCTAAACCGTTTTTTGCCGCATATTCCATGGCTTCTTCATTTAGCCGGTCCAACATATTATAAGAGCAGAGCACTGCAGAGAAGATACCCATATTAACCAGTTGTTTTATGTCATCCGGCGTTCCGTTGGCGTAAAAAGAGATAAACCGAATCAACCCTTCTTCTTTAGCTTTTTGCGCTTCTTCCAGCCAACCCGTTTTTTCTTCTATCTCTTGCACACTTTGGTAGTTGACACCGTCTAGATGATAAATGTCTATATGGTCCAGGCTCATCCGGTGCAACTGTTCCTTCAGGTACTTTGTAAAATCACCTGGTTTCTTAATGAGATGGCTTGGCGATTTACTGGAGAGGTATACTTCATGGCGCCAACCTCTGAGGGCATGTCCGACGATTTTTTCGCCGTCCATCCCACAATAGTTATAGCCGGTATCTATAATATTAATCCCAAGTTCAAAAGCATGACGAATCAGTTTAATGGATAAATCCGGATCAACGCGGTGTTTTACATTTTTATGTTCCGGTAACCGGAGAGTGCCGAAGCCTAGCACGGACAGGTTAATTCCTGTTTTACCTAAGGGGCGGTAGAGCATGGTATCACTTCCTTTGAAATTCTATAATGATCTTTATTAATATAAATATATATTTACTTAATATATTGAATAAAGTATGGTAACATAAATAGGGAAAGGATTAGACGATGATATGCGGTCTGTTAGGCAAGAAGAATAAAAAAAACCTATCTATAGATTAATTAACCAAATTTACTTAAATTCCTGCAAATTCATGTAAGATTTGGCGAGGAGATCTGCAAAGTACTGAAGTAAAATATTTGCACATCTTAGAAAATCATAAGAGTAGATCGGCACATCCCCAGGGGTAATATGATATAAAACCGCATCAGCCAGATGATTGCCGGTATTTGTGAGATCTTTCAGGAAGGTTGTGGCAATGATGAAGGCAAAAAACGGTCTGATTCTTCTCGTAATAATAGCAAGCATAGCGATGATGAGCTTTAGATGCAACGTTCAGCATGATATTGCCTCCTTTACTTATAAAGGTGTTGTGGTTGAGGGCTATGATCCGGCGATTCACGCCCCCTCTCCAGAGTTTGCAAGCAGTGTGGAGCAGAAAAAAGTCTTATTGAACCGCGCTGAGGTGAAGATGCTCAAAAAGAGTATTCGCTTGTTTGTTGATCATGATTTAGGCCATCTCCTGAGACTAACCAATAAATTCGTGATTGTGAATTGTCCTTATTCTTTTGCCGATAAGCCGCAATCCACCATCTATCTTGACCGGGAAAAGATTAAACCCCATATTACACTGGGCAACGATTGGGATTATAAACTGATGCAATTTGGTTTTCACCCGGATTACCACATCAAAGGAGATCCGGAGTTTTCCAACTTGTTCCGGATCATGCTTCATGAGTTGGGACACTTGGTTGAATATAAAAAACTGCAGTTTAGTTGGAGAGGACAGTTTGTGGCTAATGAACTGAACCGTGATTTCGTCCAAATCTCCTGGGATGAGCGGCAGAATTGGAAAGACCGGGAGTCAATCCTGGAAAGAGTGCATAACATTACGAACGAAGAAGAATTATTGGACTTCTTTCGTTGGTTTAAGGAAGAATCCTCTTTTTTCAGTATCTATAGCGGTACAGGGATGAATGAGGATTTTGCCGAGGCCTTCCTGTATTATTACTTAAGAAAGCATTTCGATTTCTCCTTGGATTTAGTCTATAAAGACCAGGTAGTCATGGAAGATTTACAAAAAATCAATTATAGCCGGGAAAAGAAGTTAAGATTCATTGAAGCTGTGATGGAAGAGTGATTCCCTGGGACCGATGAGGCTATTTCTTAGTGTAAGGTATATTTCAGCCGGTCAAGAAAAATTTTTGCCTTTGTGAGCAGGAAATAAGGGATCTTCGTGTAAATCACAGATATAGTAATAAAGTGCGCCAGGGATGATGCGATGGGAGGATGAAAGGGTGCAAAAATTTTTGCGTAGAACAATAGTGATCGCCTTGCTTTTCATGATATTTACTCATTTTACTTATTCCGCCCCAGCTTCGTTACGACTTAAGGTTGCTACCGCCTGTGATGCTGAATCGGTGGTGGCAAAAGGACTATACCGTTTCCAACAAATGGTGGAAAGGAAGACCGGGGGGCAGATTGTAGTTGATGTCTATACCAACGGAGTTTTCGGTGATGAGCAACAGTTGGCCGCAGGTCTACAAATGGGGACGGTTGATGCGATTATTACTTCATCCTATAAATATGCTGCTTTTATTCAGGAGATGGAGTTATTGAACTTGCCTTTTTTGTTCACCGGGGAAGAACATTGGCGAAGAGTTATGTTCGGACCGGTTGGAGAGAAATTTGCCGACTATGCCTATGAAAGGCGCGGCGATCTGCTCCTCGGCTTTATGACCAGCGGTCCGCGAAATATCTTCAGCCGGAAGGAGATCATAGGCTGGTCCGGGCTGAAAGAGTTAAAAATCAGAGTATCGACTGTCCCATCGGAGCTAGCGGTCTGGAGGGCGTTGGGGGTAAAACCACGCGCTGTCGCCAGATATGATTTGACCGCCGCCCTGCAAACCGGGTTGGTGGACGCTGCGGAGAATGATTTTATCACCATAAAGCAGATGAAGTTTTATGAGCCTCCCAGCCAATACATTCTCCGGACCGAGCACCAGATCACGCCGCTCCTCTTTCTTTTAGGAAATTCAGCCTATCAAAAGATACCGGAGAAACTAAGGACCAAGGTGGTTGCTTGCGGTGCGGAAGCTGCTTCGTGGCAAGTAGACGAGAGCTTCGCCGAGAATAAGAAGGTCGAAAGAGAACTGGTGAAGAATTATTGGATCAGAATAACCGAGCTGACACCCGAAGAAAAAAGGGCTTGGCGCGAGCGGGTGGCCAAGGCCCACCAAGAAGTGGCGAATGGGTTGGGCTTAAGCGAGCTTCTGAAGGAAATAAACAAGCTGATTCCAGTTGCTGAGAAGCCGGAGGAGAAGACCATAGCCAATTAAATTTACGGAATAAAAAAACCCCTGTTTATATAGTCCGTCATAAACAGGGTTTTTTTATTAATTCTTATTCCCTCTACATCCGGTCCGGATCTTTGCCCGCCGGATCATGGTCCGGGTCGACGATGATCGTCTTGAAGTTCTCATAAAGAACAAATCCTGGTTTGGCGCCTGTCGGTTTACGCACGTGACGCTTTTCTGTATAGTCGACCGGTACTTTACTTGAATTTCGGGCTTTACTGTGAAATGCAGCCAAACTTGCCGCTTCCAGAATGGTTTGTTCATCAACCTCTTTACCCTGGGTTCTTACTACTACGTGACTCCCGGGGATTTTTTGCGCATGAAACCATAGATCACGGGCAGAGGCCATCTTCATGGTTAGTAAATCATTCTGTTTATTATTCCGTCCGATCAAGATTTTCCAACCTGTACTGGAAGTGTAGGCATGAGGTTTGCTGGCGGTCGGGGAGGAGCGCGCTTTCTTTTTCTCTTTTCGCCATAGGCCGGCCTCGCACAACTCATCTTCAATTTCTGCAAGTTCCTGGTGACTCAGTAAGTCCCAGAGGGTATTCTCTAAGGACTCCAAGTACTCTACTTCCCGTTCGGTTCTGGCTAACTGTTCAGCAGCAAGAACCCGGGCTTTTTTTGCTTTACTATAGCGTTTAAAGTATTGTTGCGCGTTCTCATTGGGACTTTTGGCCGGATCCAAGGGGATGACTATTTTGTGTCCGGGGTCATAGTAGTTTTCTACTTCCGCTTGGGAGAGGCCTTTCTTGATCATCATTTGATGCACGGTTAAGAGTTCGCCATAGAGCTTATATAGGTCAGCATCCTCCGCCCTTTGGTATTCGGCAATCTGCTTATCCCTTTTTTTCCGCGCCTTTTGCAAAGCTTCTCTGATCACCCTCCTGATCTTCTGCTGATGGGCAAGTAGCTTCTCTTGTTTATGTTGTTGATGGATGGTGGACTCGAGAGCTGCATTCATTTCCTGTGCCGACCGGAGAAGTCCGGCGTCAAGATGGACAGGGCGGTAAGGAAAGACATCCACTGCCTGTCCTGAGTCGTTCAGGAGGATTGTCGGTGAGAAATCTCCGGTGGCAACCAATTCTTGAAAGAATTTGAGGATGCCGAAGACCGCTTTGATCTCCCCGTTGTGCAAACTCCCGGCGGTCGCTTCCGGCTCCACTTTGGCCCTGGCGCAGACTTCTAAAACCAAAGGGTTAGAGAGTCCCATCAGTTCTTCCAGGAGAATACGGCGGAGTGGGCGATCCGAGGGAGAACGATGAATAATTATCTCAAAACTTGTAGAATCGACAGTGGCCGGGTTGAAACGGGCAGGGACCGGTGGCGCCAGGTATTTTTGCCCGGGAAAGATCTCCCTCGCTCCTTTTGACCCTTGGGGAAAACGTTTCACCGCATCAAGAATAGTATCATTGTCGTCCACTAGAATTAAGTTGCTGAACCGCCCCATGGCTTCAAAGATCAGGGAATAAACGGTCAAACCATAATCCGGGTGGAGGTTTTCCACGGCAATTTTTAAAATTCGCTCCCAAGCGGGTTGCTCGATTCGGAGAATTCTGCCTCCTTGCAAGTATTTACGGAGCAGCATGCAGAAGGCCGGGGGTTGTATAGGATTCTCCGGTTTATTGGTGATCAGGTGTCCCCGGGTAAAACGGGGGTTTACAGAGAGCAGTAACTGCAGATTACGCCGGGGATAGGGATGAAAAATATCCAATACGATCAGGTCTTTTTGTGGTTGGTATATTTTTTCAATCCGTCCGTTGATGACGGTCTTGTTTAGTTCATCTTTGACCGCAGCAACGGCTAGAGCATCAAAGGGCATGTTAATTCCTCCGTCGTAATTTTGGCGCCAGCATCAGGTGTAGGTAAAGGGTTTACCAAAACTGAGTGAGCAGAATGATACAACGCCAATAAAGAGTATATCATCTGCTGTTTATTGCTGCAACAAAATCTGTATGGGTTGTAGATGAAGACATTTTTCCATGATTTCAGCATAGAAATAGCAGGAGATAAAACGAAGAGGTGGGAGTCTTGTCGAATAAATGGTGGCAGATGACTGCAGAGGAAGTAGTGGCAACCTTAAAAACCAATATGCAAAGGGGATTAACCCGGGAGGAAGCGGAGAGCCGGTTGGCGCGTTTTGGTCCCAACCGATTACAGAAAAGAGAGCCTTTATCTCCATGGCGTTTATTCTTCTCTGAATTCACCGACTTTATGGTGCTGGTGCTTTTGGGAGCGGTTGTGGTCTCTGGAGCCTTTGGTGAATGGGAGGACGCCCTCACAATCTTGGCCATAGTTCTGCTTAATGCGATTTTAGGATTTATCCAAGAATACCGGGCCGAACGGTCACTGGAGGCTTTGAAAGAACTCTCCGCTCCTCAAGCCAGGGTGATCCGGGATGGACTGGTCCAAAATATCCATGCCAGTGAAGTGGTTCCCGGGGATCTCCTTTCTTTGGAAGCAGGGGACCGGATCGCGGCTGATGCCAGATTACTCCAGACAATAGGTTTGGAGGCGGATGAGTCTCTGTTAACCGGAGAATCTTTGCCGGTAGAAAAAGATCATGCCCAGGTGACCGGTACGGATGCACCGGGACTGGGCGACAGGAAAAATATGGTATATGCCGGTACTATCCTGACCAGAGGCCGGGGCTTGGCCATTGTCGTGTCCACCGGAATGAGTACGGAATTAGGGAAGATCGCCGGATTGCTTGAAGTGGCAGAGAATAATATTACCCCTCTGCAGCGACGGTTGGATCAATTAGGTCGGATTTTAGTGTTAATCTGCGTCATAGTCTGTCTGTTGGTAGGGTTGTTGGGGCTATGGCGGGGGGAGAGCTTTCGGGTGATGTTTCTATCCGCAGTGAGCTTGGCGGTGGCGGCGATTCCCGAGGGACTTCCGGCCATTGTCACTATTTCTCTAGCCTTGGGAGTCCAGAGAATGATTAAGCGTAAGGCGATTATTCGGCATTTGCCGGCAGTGGAGACCTTGGGATGCGCAAATGTGATCTGCTCCGACAAGACAGGCACCCTTACGCAAAACCAGATGACAGTGAGAAAGCTCTTCATCAACGGAGATGAAATCTTAGTAACGGGTAAGGGTTTTGCTCCGGACGGTGCTCTTTTGTGGCGGAACCACATCCTTACCTTGTCCGGTCATCACCGGATGAACGCTGAACAAAAGCGGAGCTTTGCTTACCGGGATCCGGAAGGCCTCAGGCGTCTGCTGTTAACAGGTTTGTACTGTAACAACAGTAAATTAGAGGATAAGGAAGGACAATGGCAGGTGGTGGGCGACCCGACAGAAGGGGCGCTCCTGGTTTTGGCCGCCAAGGGAGGGATCCAAGGGGTCAAAGGTAAACGCCTTGGTGAGGTGGCTTTTACATCTGAAAGAAAACGAATGAGCGTGTTAGTGAGTGAAGAGGAGAAGCCTACCGGAGCTTGTACCCTTTACGTCAAAGGCGCGCCCGATCTGATCTTGGAGCTTTCCACTGCAATCCGCTGGGCGGGAAGGGAAGTTCCCTTACAGTCGGCGCAGAAGGAAGCCGTGCAGCGGGCAGCAGAGGACTTGGCGAAACAGGCCATGCGTGTTTTGGGGTTGGCTTATAAACCCTGGCCCAAGGGGCGGCTTTTGGAGGAAAAAGCCGAAAATGAACTGATCTTTCTGGGATTGGTGGGGATGATTGACCCGCCCCGCGTGGAGGCGAAAGAAGCCATTGCTGTTTGTAAAAGGGCTGGGATCAGGACGGTGATGATTACCGGTGATTTTCCCATCACTGCCAAGGCTATCGGGGCGGAACTCGGTCTGCTACGCCCCGGGGGTCTGATCCTCACCGGTCGGGAGTTGGATAAGATGAGCGGATCCGAGCTGGCCAAAGTTGTGGAAGCCGTTGATATCTTTGCCCGGGTAAATCCCCACCATAAATTACAGATAGTGCAAGCCTTCAAAAATAAAGGCGCAGTGGTGGCGATGACCGGCGATGGAGTAAACGACGCTCCGGCGGTAAAAGAAGCGGACATCGGGGTGGCCATGGGCTTGAGCGGTACTGATGTCACGAAAGAAGCCTCCGATATGGTCATTGTAGATGACAATTTCGCCACGATCGTGGCTGCTGTGGAAGAAGGTCGGGGGATCTACAGTAATATCAGAAAGTTTATCCGGTACTTACTGGGCTGTAATATAGGGGAGATCCTCACGATGTTTCTGGCTTCTGTAACGGGATTACCTATTCCTTTGCTACCCATCCAGATTCTCTGGACTAATTTGGTGACCGACGGATTACCTGCGGTCGCTTTGGGCGTGGAGCCAACGGAAGAGGAATTGATGAATCAACCCCCACGTCCGCCAGATGAAGGCGTATTCAGTCGGGGATTGGGGTGGAAGATTCTAATTCAAGGGATCACGATTGGCTTGATGACTACCTCCCTGTTTTTTCTGGCTATGCGGTTGGGCGCCGGATTACGGGAAGCAAGGACCATCGCCTTTTCTTCTTTGGTTTTTTCCCAGTTGAGTTATGTTTTTGCCTGCCGTTCGGAGACGCGTCCCTTACGAAGAATGAAGATCTTTGAAAACCCATTTTTAGTGGGAGCGGTTGTCCTTTCCGCTATTATGCAGTTGTTAGTGGTTTATGCGCCACCTTTGCGCAGGATCTTTCAGACTTTCCCCTTGAACGCCAGAGGATGGTCGTTAGTGGCTATTTCCGCTCTTGCCTCTGTGATCATGGCAGAGACCGTACGCGGGTTCGGACGAATGTTTAAACGCGCCACCTGGAGAAGGAAGTCAAACGGAGGGAGATGGTAGTCCGGGGCGACTGGGGTAAAGAATAGTTGGGACCGGGATATGGAAGACTATTCCCATCCTTTGGTAAGATGGGTGGTTGGTTTTGAGTATATTGCTTTATCTAACTCTTCTTTGCTTTGCTTTGTTTATTCCTGTCCATTTTCATCTGCATCTACATCGCTTGGGCCGGGATGATTTCGTCCTTTTGGAGTTGCGGTTCTTATCCGTTTTCTCTTGGCGCTATCTGGTTCCTTTTGAAACCCCGGTTCCCTGGCAGAGCAACCAACAGATGGAGGAGAAACACGGGGAAGAAGGGCCGTTGCTGACGGAAGACCACAGCGATCAAGTGCGTATTACCGGGCTGACGGATCTGTTTTTTCGTTTCAACCAAATCTATTGGACTCTGGAGAAGTACGGGTTGGGTGGAACCCTGCTTTACTTATTTCTTCCCGAGCAATACCGGGAATATATTACCGTAGTACAGGGCATGGAGCAGAAGGGGAGATTCACCAGGTTTGTTTGGTTTTCTACCTTGGGATTGCCGGATCCGGCGTTAACCGGAGTCCTCTATGGCCTGGTCTGGGAATTAAAGGGGACGATCATGGGTGTGCTCCAGAGTGGATACGAACTTTCATGCCAACCCCGGATTAAGCTTACACCATCTTTCCTCCACTCCGGCTTTGACACGCTCATCGATTGCATATTTAAGATCAGGTTAGGACATATTATTTGTGCGGGTATCCGCGGGACTATCTTACGCTTACGGAGAAAATAAGGTATTGCCACAGGAGGAAAATAAAGAAGATGGACCATCCCATAGAAGGCTTGATGAAAACCGCCATGGACAGTATTAAGGATATGGTGGACGTCAATACAATCCTGGGTGACCCGGTGGAAACACCGGACGGTAATGTGATTATCCCCATCTCCAGAGTAACTTTTGGGTTTGCCGCCGGAGGCAGTGAATTCATGAACCACAATAAGAAGGAGAAGAGGAGTATGGAAGAGGCGAACGGGGCAAAACTGCCGTTCGGTGGGGGAAGCGGGGCCGGTATAACCCTTAATCCGGTGGCCTTTTTAGTGGTCGGAAAAGAGCAGACCAAGTTATTGCCGATTGACGGTAATGTCCTGGTGGATAGGATTATTGACGCTGCGCCCCAACTAATCGATAAGGTGCAAGGCATGATAGGCAAAGACCAGAAGCATCAGAAACAGGCGGAGTTAACCGCCGCCGGACAGCCAACCTTGAGTCAGTAGGTTACTGCCCCTTTTCTTTATATCTGATCAAGGTCTGTTGCTGGAAGGTGGCTTCTTGGAGCAAGGCATAGACGATGGTTCTTACCTTGTCGGCGCGAAAGGGCTTAACCAGAAAATCTCTGGCGCCCATGCGGAGAGCTTTGGAGATCGTCACTTTGTGCTGTAAGGAAGAACAGACAACAATCCGGGCGTTGGGGTCATAAGATAATAGTTTTTCCATAGTAACAAAACCGTCCATGACCGGCATGAGAAGGTCTAAGGTGACTACCGCCGGGTTTAATTCGGCATAGAGCTCCAAGGCCTCCTGGCCGTTCCTGGCTTCACCTAGTACTCGAATCCCGGCGTCACGAAAGATTGTATTGAGGATCATCCTCATCATGCGCATATCGTCGACAATGAGGACTCCTCTGTTTTTTGGTTTTTCCTGCTCGTTGAGGGGAAAGAGTGAACCCATGTAGATCCCTCCCGTGCAAAATTAAATATTGAAATGAGGTTGTCAAATTGAACGCATCTGTAGACCCGGATCTCTGCATCGCTTGTGGGCTATGCGTCAGCACCTGTCCGGAGGTCTTCGATTGGGATGATGATGGTAAAGCCAGCGCCAAGATGGAAGAGGTTCCAGCAGAATCGGAAGTTTCTGCCGAAGAAGCTGCTGACGGGTGCCCAACTGATGCTATTACCCTGGAGTAGCTCCAACAATCTATAAATTTAGCCCATCATTTGCTCTATGATTTAAACCGTGATGATTAAAACGCCCGGGAATCCAGGGTGACGAAACATGGCTCGACACGCGTTGTATTTTGATGACGGCGATACGCTTCACTCAAAATAGATTACATAATATGGTTTGGTTTGAAAAGGATCCGGAAAGACAAAGCCCTTTTTTGTTTTGGTGATTACACGAAAATGGTATAAAAGAGCGTGAGCTCCGGATAGATATTCATTGGGAAGCTCTACGGAAAAAACCTCTGTTGCAGTTGCCGACATCGGTATTTCTAGAAAATCCTCCTCTTTTTGACGCTGAGGAAGGAGGCGTCTGACATACAGCCAGACCTCTTCAACTTGATCGGGATCCGATACTTTCAACTCCAATCGTAATCCGTTTTCCGTCGTAATTCTCTCAGGAACTGAATGGTAACAATAGAGTTGCTGCTGGGCGGCTGACCCCCATCGGACGGAGTAGGGAGTTTCCTTTGAACCCAACGCAGTCTCGGTCTTTCCGTCAGAAGCCGTCAAGTAGTAATATACTTTTTCCGTTCCCCACCGGATCTCCTCTTTTATCTCTGCCCTATATATGGCAGACTTGTGCTGAATCATCGGTAATAACTTGTAGTCATCCTCGCTCTCCAGACGATAATAGAGATGAACGTGTTGAACGGGGTTTTGTGCAAAAACCGAAGCTTCTACGGTTAAGGGTTGTCCATGCTCCCATTTGCTGGGGGAGTGTTTGATCACAGGAACCGTAGGTATGATCTCTAAAGCCGAAATAAACCAGTCTCCTTCCGGTGGTGATTCAAAATTAACCAATAAAGCATCGGTCACCTCCAGAGTCTCGGTGAGGATGACCTCTTTCCCCGTAGGAATGAAGAGGTCTTCGGCTAAGACCCGCTCGTTTAGGGTAATACTCATCGGGCCGTGGCTTTCCATGCGCGGACTTCGGTCACAGAGTAGAACCCTGATTCGGTAGGTTCCCGGTTGCAGGTCAACCCGGAAGGTGGCGGGGTTATAACCCATTACTAAATCATGATAAAGCCGATCGGCAGATGCTCTTCTGCTGTTTCTTTGATTATCTCCAGCGGCGGCCAGGTCTTGATCGGTCAAGCGAAGCACCGGAGGAGAGACCCCGATTAGACCCGCAGATTTAATCCAGCCGTATTTTTTTTCCGCAGAATACCCCGTCCGGTGATCCACCGCCAGATAACCCACTTCTACGTAGTAGTTTGTCCCAAGTAAAGCAGGGTCAGGGTTTTCTCTGCCGCCACCGGGCGGAGGACTGCCAAAGTCAAAACCGATCTCCAAATAACCACGGTCAAGGTGTTTTTTGATTAGAGTCTCTACTCTCCGTTCATCTTCCCGCAGTAAAGGAAGTTTGGCCGCCCAATGCCCGGCCGCGAGGGGGCCGGTTACCATCCAAGGGTAGTAAAGATCAGTAGTGGCGTCAACAATTTTTTCCCATAATCGTCTGGCGTGACACAAGTACTGTTTACTTTGATACAGGACGGACAGATCAGCGGTTTCATAATAGAGCCCCAAGTTAACGGCAGCCTTAATCCGCGCGCTATGGAATAATGCCAGGTTGCCCAGGATGGAGAAGTCATTCAGCGTCATTCGCCATTCTTCGGAAAGAGCCGATATGCGCAATAGGTTCAGATCAAGTTCTTTTCTTACCTTGTCAACGATGATCCGGCCCAGATTTTCCAAGCGCTCCGCCACTGTCTCTGGGGTAATCCGTCCGCTTGGTTTATTAGATAAATACTCGTTCACATACTCATGGCAACTGCAAAAGAGGTCCGGGTCAGCCGGAGGCCTTCGGTAATAATAGTCCAAAGCCCCTCCGGTGTCGATCTCGGGCCAGGATTCCAGGGTGTTTCCGGTATCATGAAATTTCAGATAAATATCCAGAACCTCACTAGCCAGGTGGTAAAGGTCGATGATGGCTGGCCCGTTTCGGCCAAAACGCCTATTAAACTCCCGTAGCAGGACTTCTCCTGGTAGCTTGGGGTTATAGGAGAGACGGCCGACCAAAGTATAGAAGTACCAGTACCTTTCAAACTCCCAAGTATAATACTGATGCTCGGGGGTTAGGAGAGACCATTGTCCCGGTTGATCGCCAAATCCTTTCAAGGCTAGCGGCGGAGTAACCGCCAAGCCCTGGCTGCCAAGAGCTTTCAATTCCTCCGTCAACTGCCGTAGGTAATGTGGGTTTCCCCACAACAGGATCCGGTGACTGCCACACCCCCAGATTTCATGGAAGAATCTAGTCTGTTCCCGGTTGCTATCTCTCGGCAAGTCCGGCGGTTGGCTGGAAAGTGTCAAAGTATTATGCCCATATTTGGTGGAGAGGTAGACGGGAACTCCTTTTGCAATCAGCTGTTCGACGGTGTCCTGACCGAAATCCCCGGCCAAAAGACGTAATTTCCGGTCGCGCCCGTTCTCCGCCAGAACCTCTCCTAAGGTCTGAAGGAGAAACTCTTCACTGAGCCCGGATTTTTCCCCCTCCGCGTCCCCGCGCCGGATGCCAAATCCGCTGATTGCCGGAAAATCAGCGATTAGCTTCTTCAAAGCAAGATAAGTATATTCCACGGAATTTTCCGGGGTTAACCCGGTTAACCGGATTCCCGGTTGGAAAAGAGAAAACGGGTGGGAACCGGCGTCCAATTTGAACTGCCAGATTCCTAAGTAAAATTCGATGCCGTAATCGGCTGCTGTTTCCGTAATAGTCTTTAAGGCCTTTTCATTCTTGGCCAGCTCCTCCCCGGAGATTCCTTCCACTGTTACCTCTTCATATTCAGGCAGGCTGACAAAGTGAGGTAGAAAAGGCAGAAAATTTGTGTTGTGGTAACCAAAGACTAAGGTAAAGGTATTTATCTGGTTACGGGCCAGTAGCGAAAAGTATGCTTCCCAGTAGTTGGGGTCATAAAACCACACGCTATCCAGGTGGAAATTGTTAAAAAAGTTAAAGACTTCCCGGATTTGGAGGGCAGGTTCCGCAGAAAGCGGATCAACCAGATTGATTATTGATTGAGAACTGACTCTCTCCGCCAGTTCATACAAGGCATAAGCTAACCCTTGACCGTCATAACCACTGACGAACAGGGTGTTTTTCCCTTCAAACTCTATTTCTTGTATATCAAAGGCTTCCCGGGTCTTACTTAAGCTCAGTTTACCATCGTCCACTAGCCTACGGATCAATCTACTCTTGTCGTAAGTGCCGATCATAATGTCTGCTTCCGGTATGCGGTTGGAGTAAAGAGAAAAACTTACGAAAACATCCTGTCTTTCCAGGTTTTTCACAAATTCCTCTAGAGCTCTTTGGGTGCCTCGCGCCAACCCATCTGGATTTAAGATACCGATTCTTACAGACAACCTTAGCACCTCTTCAAAATTGATCACCCTTATTATACAGGAAAAAACGATACTGTCTACACACAACCGGCCTGAGTTGGATTTGTACGATCGTCAAAAGAGAAAGAAAACGACTGAGTAATTTTGATTCATTTACTAAATTTCGCTTAAAACCTGAATTTTCCTCTTTCTTTCTTGCTTAAAATCGATATTTATAGAATTCTCTTGGGGCTTTTTCCCATTATTCTGTTGTTTATAAAGTGATTACTACGTGTAATAGCTTGTTCTATTAGATTTCCTCTCTCCATATATCTTTTGTAGAGAGAGAAATGAGGGGATGTAATCATGAAGAGAATTGAATGGGTGGACACTGAGGCGGCTCGGCAGCTCTCCTCTGCGCAAGAAGATCCGGACTTCTCTGAGGAGAGTTTGATCGAAGCAGAGCAGGAGCCGGCGGGATTTGATGGTGTCCGGCGTTCACGCTTATTCTACCAAAGCATAGTTTGCCTTTTATTAGTATCCATACTAAACTGGGTTGATAAAAATCCCCGGCTTGGCCGGTTGCTTTTTGAGAACTATAAAAATGTCTTACTCTATGACCTGCAGGAACATATTAACCCCCATTACCTCGCGGGTTGGCAGGAGGTGAAGAGGCAGGCTGGCAACTCCTGGCAACAGATTTCTTCCTGGTTTGCCGGAGAGATTAAGGAGGCCTTGGCTCCGCCTGAACGAGGCGTTACGTTGAGTCTGCCGGTGAAGGGCAGGCCTCAATTTTTGCTAGACCATGACGAATCCGGGCGCCAGCGGTTGGGTTTATTGATTCCGCAGGGTACGGAGGTCTTCTCAGCAGCCGCTGGTGTGGTAAGAGAGGCAGAAGCCTGCGCGGGTGGGTGGAGGATCCTGCTTGATCATAGCGGTGAATGGTCTACCGTTTACTACCCGGTCTTAGTACCCTATGTGGTGCAAGGGCAATGGGTGAACGGAAAGGAGATGATTGGCCGGGCAGGGCTCAGCTCGGATCAGCAGCGACACCGCGCCGTATTCTTCTGGGAAGTAAGGCATAAGGATTTATCCGTTAATCCTATAGAGGTTGCGGGACCGGGAGGGATTAATTAAACTAATCATGATCAAATTGAAGATTCACCCTTTGTTTTACCTGCTCTTGGCGATGGCAGGTTTGACCGGCCAGATCTTGGAGTTTTCTTTGATCTTTGTCTCCGTATTAATTCACGAGGTGGCGCATGTGTTAACCGCTTTTGGTTTTGGATACCGTACAGCGGTAATCGAGTTGTTTCCGTTCGGTGGGGTGGCAAAGTTGGACTATGCCCTCTTTAACGATCCTGTTGTTGAGGGAGTAACGGCTTTAGCCGGTCCACTGCAAAGTATGATCCTAGCTATCCTTTCCAGTCTCTTCAGTCAAGTTTTCGGTGGTAGTCTTCTGGGTCAGAAGATGTGCCAGATTAACCTGGGTTTGGCCTTCTTCAACCTCTTACCCCTCTTTCCGTTGGATGGCGGAAGAATGCTGCGGGTCCTGGTCAGTCAGGGATTAGGTATTGGTCTGTCCCGAGCCACAAAAAGAGTAGCGCTACTCACCAAGATCACTACCATTCTGCTCGCTCCTTTCTCTATATATCTAGTCTGCCTCAAACGAGTGCCGCTTCATTTGCCTGTGATGTTGTTTTTTTTATTTATTGCCGCCAAAGAAGAGAATTTTTTTTATGCCTATTGGCGGCAAAAACAGAAGAAGCAGACAGAATATGAAGAATCCGGTGTGGGCCCGGCTAAAATTTGGTTGGTCAAAGGGGAGACCCGGATCTCTGATCTCCTCCCTTTTCTAGTAGGTAAGGAATACCATCTCTTTTTGGCGGAAAATAAAGATGGAAAGATTATTGGTTTGGTGAAAGAAGAAGATTTGCTTCCTTTGCTTTCAGCAGATCCGGAAGCCACAGTTTTGAGCAGCCCGCGTCAGGCGGGTAAAAGAAACAGGGTTGAATATAGTTGGCAAAAGTAAAAAAAAAAGATATCATTACTTGAGAGACTGTAAGTAACACGCGCAAGCTTTGCGCTAACGAGATAGGAGAAGCAAAGATGACTGATTTGACAACAAAGCTTTATTCCATGGACGAGCTATCGAAGGAATACGAACGGCTCATCGCTGGAGTGGAAAAACCCGGGCGTTATTGCGGGGGAGAGTTTAATTCAGTGGTTAAGGACTGGACAGAGACCTCCGTGCGGGTAGTTTTAGCCTTTCCGGATATTTATGAAATCGGCCTGTCGCATCAGGGTTTACGCCTGCTGTATCATCTGATCAATCAAGAAGAAGACTATGTGGCCGAACGGGTTTATGCTCCTGCGCATGATCTGGAGGAGAAGCTGCAAAGCACCGGCCTGCCTTTGTTTTCACTGGAGACCCGGCGCCCTTTGAGCGCCTTTGACCTGATTGGCTTCACCCTCCAATATGAGCTCAGCTACACTAATATCCTAAACATGTTGAAACTCTCCGGTATCCCATGGAGGCGAGCGGAGAGAGGAGAAGACCATCCCTTGGTGATCGGCGGCGGACCGGGAAGTTTCAATCCGGAGCCCCTGGCGGACTTCTTTGACCTGTTTCTGTTGGGTGAAGGTGAAGAAGCGGTCTTGGAGATTCTGGCCTTGTGTGTGGAGGCTAAACGGAAAAGCCGGACCAAAATGGAGTTAAAGAGAGAACTGATGAAGGTTCCCGGAGTCTACCTTCCCGAATTTTATAAAGTCGTATATAAACAGGATGGAACGGTGGAGAGTATCACCCCGCTGGACGGAGCTCCGGCCAGGGTGGAAAAGAGGGTAATCGCCGACTTTAACAAAGCATTTATCCCCGATACCGAAATTGTGCCGTATATTGAAACCATACATGACCGGTTAATGCTTGAGATCTTAAGAGGGTGCAGCCGGGGTTGCCGCTTTTGCCAGGCCGGTATGCTTTACCGGCCGGTCCGGGAGAGGGATGAACAACTCATCATCGACAGTATAGAGAAGATTCTGAAGCATACCGGTTACGAGGAGGTCTCCTTAACGTCGCTCAGCAGTACGGATCATACCCGGATCCGGGACTTAATAGGAGTATTGACGGATTGTTATTCTCCGCAGGGGATCAACATCTCTCTCCCTTCCATGCGGATCGACGCCTTCTCACCGGAATTGGCCGAAAGCTTTCAAGGGGGCAGAAAAGCCAGCCTGACTTTTGCCCCGGAAGCCGGCACCGACCGTCTGCGCAGGGTGATCAATAAAAACCTGACGCATGCGGAGATTATTCAGGCTACCCGTGCCGCTTTTGAGGCTGGATGGCAGAAGCTGAAACTTTATTTTATGATTGGTTTGCCTACGGAGACTGATGAGGATTTAGATGGGATAGTAGCCTTAGCCCGGGAGATCCTGGAGAACGGCCAGAGGATACATGAGAAGCGTCGTGGACAGGTACGGGTGACGGTTAGCGTCTCTACTTTTGTGCCCAAGGCACATACTCCCTTTCAATGGCGTCCCCAGATTACGGTTGAGGAGACTCTGGAAAAGCAAGAACGCTTGCGAGCGGGGTTACGAGGCAGAGGCCTTCAGTTTTCCTGGCATGAAGCGAAGACCAGTCAATTGGAGGGGGTATTTTCCCGGGGTGACCGCCGTTTAGGGAGAGTTTTGGAGCAGGCTGTAGCGCTCGGCTGCAAATTTGATTCCTGGGACGACTGGTTTAACTGGGAGCAGTGGTGCGCTGCTTTTCAAGGTTGTGGAATTGAGCCGGAGTTTTATACAGCGCGGCGCCGCTTCTATGATGAGGTGCTGCCTTGGTCGCATTTAAGCCCCGGACTTGACCTTGATTATTTGATCGCAGAGGATCAACGGGCGGAAAAGGCGATGTTAACCGAAGATTGCCGGACGGGTAAGTGTCCGGGGTGCGGGGTCTGTCCCTCTCTAAAAGTTACTCCTAAAACGGCAGGGGGTGGAGTAAATATATAATTATAGAATGTGTTATCAAATATCCGGTCCGGCCCGTTTCATCTCACATCTGGACATAATAAGGACTTTGGGGAGAGCCTTACGGCGCGCCGGTCTATCCATCGCCTATTCCCAGGGCTTTCATCCTTTGCCCCGGTTGTCCCTGGGTCCTCCTTTACCGCTGGGGATTGAGAGTACTGCCGAATATGCCGATCTAGTCTTTACCGAAGCATACCCCGGAGAGGAGATCAAAAGCAGACTCAATACATCTTTGCCTTTGGGTTTGGAAGTGACGGAAGTAAAAGCAGTAAAAGAAAAGGTCCGTTCTTTAACGTCTGCCATTAACCAGCTTGATTATGAATATTTAATTAAAATCCCGATAAGTAAAGGTTCGGCCGGAGACGAAGACTCCTTAACCAAGTGTCTACAAGAACTGTGGGGTCGGGAAGAACTCCTGGCGACTAAGATGAAGAAAGGCGTAGAAAAAGTGGTGGATATTCGGGCCTTGTGGAAAGGTTATCATCTTTCCAATGTCAAAGAGGGCCTGTACCGGCTCAAACTGGAGGTGGAGTATGGACCGGCGGGCACGATTCGTCCGGAAGATTTACTGCCCTTTCTTCCCTCTGCTTGTACGGTAGAAAGGATTAGGCGGGTAGGCGCCTGGATAGTACGGGGAGACCACAAAAAAACGCCCCTCGGCATACTTGGAACTTAGGACATGGTTTGTGCGTTTGAGAGATTAGGGAGTGGTAGGATGGGAAAGGAATTCTTGATCAATATCGGCCATAATGAAACAAGGATGGCCGCTTTGGAAGACGGACGTTTGGTGGAGCTTTCCATTGAAAGGGTAAACACCCAAAGACACGTGGGGAATATTTACCGCGCAAAAGTGGAGAATGTGCTTCCGGGTATGCAGGCGGCCTTTGTCAATATTGGCATGGAGAAGAACGCCTTTTTATACGTGGATGATTTACATAATTGCAAAGCCCAGGAGAACAGCGAACCGGGAGATCATGTCTATAATATCACTGATTTGCTGAAAGAGGGAGAAGAGATCATCGTGCAAATGGTCAAAGAACCGATTGGCAGTAAAGGAGCACGGGTGGTTACCAATCTGACTCTTCCCGGAAGGTACCTGGTTTTGATGCCCACCGTCGACTATGTCGGAGTTTCGCGGCGGATCACCGATGAAAAAGAACGGGAACGCATCAAGAATCTGGCGATGGAGCTAAAACCGAAAGACATGGGGTTAATCGTGAGAACGGCCGCTGAGGGTGTGGCCGAAGAAGAGTTGGTCTCGGATCTAAAGTTTCTGGTCAATTTATGGAGTAAGATCAAGAAAAAAGCGAAGAAAGGGCCTACTCCATGCCTGCTCTATCATGATCATGATCTACTATACCGTATTCTCCGTGATCTCTTTACCGAGGAGATTGACCGCCTGATTATTGACGATCCCTCTGCTTATGAGAAAGCCTTGGAACTGCTGAATACCCTTAGTCCACGCTTGAAAAGCCGGGTGAAGTTGTTTCAAGGTGATCATCTCCTCTTCGACGCCTACCGGGTCGAATCCCAAATTGAAGAAGCCTTAAAACGAAAAGTCTGGCTGGAATCCGGCGCTTATTTGGTCTTTGATCAGACTGAGGCCTTAACGGTGGTAGATGTCAATACTGGAAAATTCATCGGATCTACTTGTTTGGAAGATACCGTCTTACTAACCAATTTGGCGGCAGCGAAAGAAATCGCCAGACAGATTCGCCTCCGGAATCTGGGGGGAATCATCATTATAGACTTTATTGACATGGCTTCCGAAGAAAACAGAAGACAAGTGCTGGACGCCTTTACGCAAGAATTGGCCAAGGATAAGATTAAAACTAACGTTTTGGGGTTCACCCCTTTAGGTTTATTGGAAGTAACCAGAAAAAAAACCCGCCCCAGTTTAAGAGAGCAATTGCAGGAACCCTGTCCGCACTGTGAAGGCACGGGTTATCGTTTCTCCTGTGAAACTCTGGCCGCTTATGGAGAGCGCCGGGTCATCCAGTTGGCCAAAGAAGAACCCAGCCCGGCTCTGCTCTTAGGTATTCATCCTGCAGTAGCTTCTTTAGTCATCGGCCCCGGCGGGGCTCATTTGGAGGAGTTGGAGAAGAGAACCGGAAAGATGCTGTTTATTAAGGGGCAGGAAGACATCTCTCTCTCGGAAGTCAAATTATTGGCCTTCGGAAGCGCGGAGGAGATCCAATATAAAGCCTTGCCGGTGATCGAGGGTGAAGTACTCACTGTTAAGATTTTAGAAGCTCACCTCAACAACCCCATGGATGGGATTGCCCGTATTGAGGGGTATGTCATTGACATCGAGGATGGCGGAGTCCGGGTGGGAGAGACTGTAACCGTAAAGATCGAAAAGACTTACCGCACCTACGCCAAGGCAAAAATCTGCGAAGCGTCCTCCATTTCTTGATCTCCATTATGCGTACGGTATTATTGAATTTATGCTTATGCTGCCTTTAAGAACCCCCGAATTTACGGCAGATCAGAAATATATGAAGCGTCCATTGACAATACATATTTCAGATGATACTATAGATTGTGCAGGTTTTTTTACCTGTTCCAACCGCGCGGTTTTGGTTGTAAACCCCGCTTAGGGTACCAAAGACCGGCGAGTCCAGACAGGGAGGTGTAATTTGATTAATGTACGCGATTGTAGAGACTGGTGGTAAACAGTATAAAGTCGCCCCCGGAGATGTCATTAAGGTGGAAAAGCTTCCGCAGGAAGTCGGCCAAGAGGTTACTTTAGATCAAGTGCTCTTGGTTTCCGGAGAAGAAGGAGTACGGGTGGGGGCGCCGGTCGTGGAAGGAGCCGTGGTGAAGGCCAGAGTACTTCAGCAGGACAAAGACCGTAAGATCCTGGTCTTCCGGTATAAGGCGAAAAAGAATATCCGTAAACGCTTCGGCCACAGACAACCCTTTACCAAGCTGCAAATTGTGGCTATTGAGGCCTAGGAATGACAGATATTCAGTTTTTTACTACTTCGGAGGGAAAGTTTGCCGGTTTTTGCGCGCGAGGGCATGCGGGTTATGCCTACCGGGGCCAAGATATCGTCTGCGCCGGAATTTCTACCCTGATCCAAACTACGGCTTTGGGTCTGGAAAAGCTGGTAAAAGCCGGTTTACGCAAAAAAGTCCAGAGCGAAAAAGGCCTTTATTTCTGTGCGCTTACCCCAGAGAACAGTGAAGAACAGAAGGAACAAGCCCATTTGTTATTGGGTAATATGTATCTCGGCTTAACTGAATTGGCCAGAGAATATGATGAGTATCTGCGCGTATCACTAAAGGAGGTGGAAGAAATGTTTGATCTGCAATTTTTTGCCCAGAAAAAAGGGATGGGCAGTACCAGAAATGGTCGGGACAGTGAAGCTAAACGACTTGGGGTCAAAAGATTTTCCGGACAGGCAGTACGCGCTGGCAGTATTTTAGTTCGTCAACGGGGAACTAAATTCCACCCAGGCAATAATGTGGGTTTAGGAAAGGACGATACCTTATTTGCTTTGATCGATGGTTTCGTGGCCTTTGAAAGAAAAGGAAAGAACGATAAGAAGGTCAGTGTTTATCCTGAACCTGTGACCGTAAATGCTAAGGGATGAAAGACTGTCACCATTAGGAGATGTGAGTTGAAACAGCGGGCCGCTTTATTCGGTTTTCCAATTGCGGCCGGCGTTTTTTTTTCACTCAATTTTTGGTCAATCGATAAAAGGATATTTTTTGTGGTTCATAGAATAATAATTTGACCAGAGGGAAGCATTTGACGGATTAGGTAAACTATATTTGTACATAGTCACATGTATGGGAGTTAACGCAGATGTTTATCGATGAAGTGATTATCTCTGTTGCCGCTGGTAAGGGTGGGGACGGGGCTGTTAGTTTTCGCAGGGAAAAATATGTGCCTAAGGGCGGACCTGACGGCGGAAACGGTGGCCGAGGCGGCCATATTTACCTCGAGGTTGATCAGGGTCTCTCCACTCTGAGTCATCTTCGGTATAAAAGAAATTATAAAGCGGAAGCTGGCGGCAGTGGATCTGGAGGTAACAAAACCGGAAGAAACGGGGCGGACTTAGTGATTAAGGTTCCGAGCGGGACCATGGTTTGGCGGATGGATCCGGAGGTGTTGATCGCGGATCTTACGGAACACGGTGATCGCTTTTTGATCGCTCGCGGTGGCAGAGGCGGCCGGGGCAATCCTAATTTTGCCTCCGCCACTCACCAAACTCCGCGCTATGCGGAGAAGGGTGAACCCGGGGAAAAATTCGAAGTTAAACTGGAATTAAAATTATTGGCCGACGTAGGCCTGGTAGGATACCCTAACGTCGGCAAATCAACTTTTTTGTCTGTTATTTCTGCGGCTAAACCGAAGATCGCCTCTTACCCCTTTACTACACTCCATCCTATTCTGGGTGTGGTGGAGGTGGATGAGGAGAGTTTTGTGGTGGCCGATATTCCCGGCTTGATTGAAGGGGCGCACCAGGGAGCAGGTTTGGGGCATGAGTTTTTACGTCATATCGAAAGAACCAGGCTGATCCTACATTTGGTTGATCTCTCCTCCGTAGAGGGGAGGGATCCTCTCACCGCTTTTAGGCAGATAAATGAAGAATTAAAAGCATATAGCCTAGAATTGGCAGATAAACCTCAAATCGTAGTCGGTGCCAAACTTGATCTTCCGGAGGCGCGTAAGAATTGGGAGAGTTTTGCCAAGACCATTACGGAATGGGGTTATGAGGTGTATCCGCTTTCCGCTGTGACTAACGAAGGGGTGCAAACGCTCCTCCGCAAAGTCGCCAACCGCTTGCAAGAAATTCCAAAACCTGACAGATTACTGCCGGAGACGTCCGTTCCGGTAGTAACGGAAGAGGGACTGTTCAAAGTGATCCGGGAAGAACCCGGGATTTACCGGGTGGAGGGGGATTGGCTACTAAAAAAGATACAGCGTTTTGACTTAAACCAAGAAGAAGCCGTGTTTAGGCTGGAAAAACTTTTACGGCGTATTGGTGTGGAGGAAGCGCTGATTGATGCGGGAATAAAGGAGGGTGATCTGGTTCGCATCGGTGACTATGAGTTTGTATTCTTAACCGAAAATTTCGAGTATTATTAGGGGCGTTGGTTTCGTATTTACTCAGGCAAAAAGCGTTGGATTTAGGAGGTAAAAGAGATGACCTGCTTGGAGTGCGGGAATTGCCGAAAGGAAGACAGAGTCTTCTTTTGTCCCGCGCGAAATGAGTTTGGAATCAGGGAGGAGATTGTGGTGAAGGAGAGAACCTCCCAGTGGAAGAAGGGTGATCCCGGCTATGAGAATCACCGCCGTCGGTTACGAAAAGAGCGGGAAGACTTGAAAATCAGTTAAAAGCTGGGTAAGACCGGTTATGAGTCGGACCATAGTTAAGCACAGTGACACCCCGGGCGGGTGTCTTTTTTATGCAACAACAATGAACTGTGGTTTAAAACTATGATTTAAATCACAGTTTTATGGTATAATGTTCTAACAACGTTTTGAGGTGATCGCATCGTGCGGGAATATAGCGCAATGATTCAAAAAGCCCAGCGGATTGTGGTGAAAGTGGGGACCAGTACCCTGACTTACTCTTCCGGTCGGTTGAATATAAAACGTCTGGAGAAGCTCGTTCGGGAACTGGCTAACCTCTATAATTCCGGGAAGGAAATCATTCTGGTCACTTCCGGGGCGGTGGGGGCCGGTGTCGGTAGGCTCGGCTTACCTGATAAACCGCTTTCCTTACCGCAAAGACAGGCCGCAGCAGCGGTGGGGCAGGGTTTGATGATGGAGATGTATGCCAAGTTTTTTATGGAATATGGGGTCACTGTAGGGCAGATCCTGTTGACCAGAGACGACATGGGGGATCGCCAGCGCTACCTGAATATTCGTAATACCATGCTAATGCTGGTTAATGAATACAAGACCATTCCCATTATTAATGAGAACGATACCGTGGCCACGGACGAACTGCGTCTTCGTTTTGGCGATAATGACACCCTTTCTGCTTTAGTTGCTGCTCTAGTTGGCGCGGATCTCTTAATTATCCTCTCTGATATCCCCTGTCTGTATACGGGTGATCCGAGAAGCGGGAAAAAGGTTGAACCCATCACTGTGGTACGGGAGTTAACTCCGGAGATTATGGCCGCCGCCGGAGAGGCTGGAACTTCCAGAGGAACCGGCGGTATGATCACCAAGTTGGAAGCGGCCAGGATAGCTATGCATTCCGGCATTATCATGCTGTTAACCTCCGGCGCGGAACCGGAGATCATTGATGAAATCATCAATGGGCGGGGGTTGGAGAATACCTTGGGTACAGTTTTTCTGCCCGGAAACGGCCGTCTCCACCAGCGTGAAAGGTGGATCGCTTTTGCCGGACAGCCGCAAGGAGAGATCCGGATCGATGAAGGAGCGGTTACCGCCTTGGTGGACAAGAAAAAGAGCCTCTTGCCATCGGGGATTATTGCGGTACATGGTTCGTTCGGTCCAGGCGATTTGGTCCGAATTATGGCGCCGGGCGGCACGGAAGTGGCCAGAGGGCTGACGAACTTTTCTGCGGAAGAAGTAAGAAAGATTATGGGAGAGAAGACTTCTTCAATCAGTAAGATTTTAGGAACCAAATCTTATGAGGAGGTTGTGCACAGGAATAATCTAGTCTGCGACTGTAAGTAAGGAGGTCAGAACAGTGAGTAAGATAGAAGAGTATGTTTTGGAACTGGGGAAAAAAGCTAAAAAGGTCGCTCCAGTCTTAGCCGGTTTGAGCAGCAAGAAAAAGAATGAAATTCTCCTGGAAATCGCCGAAAACCTGGAGAATGAGGAAGAGAAGATTATGACCGCCAACAGTGCGGATCTGGAGGCTGCCAAGAAGAACGGGATGAAAGAGAGTTTGCTCGATCGTCTCGTGCTCACCAAGGCACGCATTCATGATATGGCCCATAGCTTACGGGAGTTAGTAAAACTGGAGGACCCCATTGGGGAAGTTGAGCGGATGTGGAGGAGGCCCAATGGTTTGCAGATCGGACAGGTCAGGGCGCCCCTCGGGGTGGTGGGTATTATTTACGAATCCCGTCCCAATGTGACTGTTGATGCCGCGGCTTTGGCCTTAAAAACAGGAAACGCCATTATTTTACGGGGGGGATCCGAAGCTCTGCACTCCAATACAGCTCTGGTGGAGTTGATGAGAAAGGCCTTGGCTGCTTTGGATCTACCACCGGACGCCGTTCAGCTGGTCCAGAGTACGGATCGGGAAGCCGCCCGGGCTTTGATGCAGCTCCATGGCTACCTGGATCTCTTAATTCCCAGGGGCGGAGCGGGCTTAATCCGGACTGTGGTGGAGAATTCTTCCGTGCCGGTGATTGAGACCGGAGTCGGGAACTGTCATATTTTTGTGGACGACTCCGCTGATCCGGAGAAAGCCAGGGCGATTGTGCTTAATGCCAAAGTGCAACGCCCTTCGGTCTGCAATGCCCTGGAGACCTTGTTGGTGCATGAAAAGATCGCTTCCATATTCTTACCTTTGGTTGGCCAAGACTTAAAGGATAGAGGTGTTGAGCTTAGGGGTTGCCGGGAAACCAAAGCCATCCTGCCGTGGGTACGGGAAGCCACAGAGGAGGACTATGGTACCGAGTATTTAGATCTGGTTTTAGCTGTGAAAGTGGTGGACAGTATAGATGAGGCCATCTCTCATATAGCGCAATATGGTTCCAAACATTCAGAGAGTATTCTTACCAATGACTATGCGCATGCCCGCCGGTTTTTACAGGAGGTGGATGCGGCTGCTGTTTATGTGAACGCCTCTACCAGATTTACCGATGGTTTCGAATTCGGTTTCGGGGCGGAGTTGGGGATCTCCACTCAGAAGCTCCATGCCAGGGGGCCAATGGGGCTGCATGCCTTAACTACGCTGAAATACGTAATCTTAGGTGATGGACAGGTCAGAGAATGAACCGCAGAAGACTAGGTATCTACGGAGGTAGTTTTGACCCGATCCATTTAGGCCACTTATTGCTAGCGGAATCCGCCCGGGAGGAGTTAGGGATGGAGCAGGTGATTTTTGTTCCGGCGAAACGCTCCCCCTTCAAGCCCCGTTCTTCATTCGCTGGAGATGACCACCGGTGGCGGATGCTACTCCTGGCCATCGAGGAGAATCCGGGTTTTTCCGCCTCCAGAGTGGAACTGGATCGGGAGGCCCCTTCATATACTGTATTAACAATTGACTATTTCTCCAGAATTTTTCCTGAGGCGGAACTTTGGTTGATTCTTGGACAAGATGCTTTACTTGATTTTGCCCATTGGTATCAGTATCGTCGCTTATTACAACGGGCGAAGGTCGCCGTGGGGAGAAGGCCGGGCGTCAGCGATCAAGAGCTCACACTACCGCGAGAGCTAACCGCCTGCGCCGATCGGTTCTGCTTCTTCACCAATCCGGTATTTGGTGTATCCTCCAGAGAAATCCGGGAGCGGATTAAGCAGGGAAGGTCGGTAAATTATCTTCTCTGGCCCAAAGTTAATGAGTATATTATTGAGCATAGGTTATATTTATAAGACGCGCATGCAACTTATGCTCCATGCTCACCTTGGTTTTCCGGTCAACACAATAAATATCCCTCTCCTTACTCGGGTAAAATATATTTAACAGTCGTGAAAACGACGGGGATGGGTCGCCTGTGCGACGGAAAGTGAGGTGAAGCTGGTGAGTAAGACTCTATATGTTGGAAATCTCCCCTGGAGTACGACGCCAAAGGATCTCCTGGAGTTTTTTTCTGATGAAGCCCAAGTCTTGGACGCCAGAATTATTACGGATCGGGAAACCGGGCGTTCCAGGGGGTTCGGTTTTATTGAAGTGGAGGATGACGAAGCTGAAAGAGTAATTGAGGCCATGAACGGTAGATCCATGGGTGGCAGGGAGCTGATTGTGAACGAGGCAAAGCCCCGGCCTAATGAAGCAGGCCTAACATAAGAACAGGACTAGGGTGCGCTCGGCACCCTCTTTTTTTCATACAAACTGGTCTATAAGTACGCCGGGTATGCCAAGTTAACCTAAGATTGTTACTGTTTTTTAAAAGGAAAAATCCGGCCAGATGACGAAGAATTATTAAATAAAGGGAGGGACATTATGGACAGAGCATCATTGGAGAAAAAACTGAAAGGAGTCCTCTCCCCTCTTCGTTACCGGCATTCGTTGGGTGTGATGAATTTAGCCCGGGAATTGGCTGCTCTTTACGGAGTCTCCCCGGAAAAAGCGGCGTTAGCCGGTTTACTGCATGACGTAGCCAGGGAGATGGAACCTGAGCGGCTGGTTGCCATGGCTCAACAACACGGTTTGGCTTTAAGCGAAAGTGAGCGAAGCGCCCCGGTTTTGCTCCATGGAAAGGTAGGTAAGTTGCTCTTGGCTACCGAATGGGGGATCACTGATGCGGAAGTGCTGTCCGCTGTGGCTCTTCATGTGACCGGAGCGCCGGAGATGTCTCTACTCGCCCAGATCATTTTCTTGGCTGACTTTGCCGAGCCGGGGAGGAGTTTCTTCTCCTCCCATCTGGCCAGAACTTTGGCGAAGAGCAATCGCGTCGCGGCTTTACAATATGTTTTTCAGCAGGAGATTAACTACCTTTTAAATCACGGGTTTGTGTTGGACGTATCTACTGTGCAGGCCTGGAATCAGCTGATGATTAATGGGGATTTACACCGTGGGAGGTTAGCTAATGACGGATGATTTAGTGTTAAAGACCACCCTGGAAGTGGTGGACGCCAAGAAAGGGGATCATCCCGTAATCCTGGATCTGCGGGGGATTTCTATTCTGACGGACTACTTTTTAGTGGTGGGCGGATTGAATACCACACATGTGAGGACCATAGCGGACGCGATCAAGGATCGCCTGGAAGAATCAGGTATTCAGCCCCAAAGAATCGAAGGATATAAGGAAGGACGCTGGGTTCTTCTGGATTACAGTCATCTAGTGATCCATATTTTAGCCCAAGAGGAGCGGGATTTCTATCGTCTGGAGGAGCTCTGGCATGAAGCAAAGGTAATCGAGCCTTCTCTGGCTTGACATTTTATATTGTCTGATTTATACTTTTAAAGAAATATGAGAGCAAATTACATATTGATCAACCAAAGATGAGGAGTAGTAGGTTGCTAAAAGGTAAGAAGAGAGTTGGGCAGCTGGTGAAAGCCTAACCCCGTAGGCAACACGAACTCGCCTCTGAGGTTCAGACTTAAATGGTCTGCCCTGCGCCGGGTTAAAGGGAAAAGGAGGGCGAATGAATTTTTATGCTTGCTAGATTCGTCTATTGATCAAGTATTCATTCTGCCGAAGCAGGGTGGTAACGCGGTTGGAGAGTCGCCCCTGGTCGTATCAGACCAGGGGCGGTTTTAATGAAGTCTCTTTTCGCATTTTACTTTTACTATTGATTACCGGGATCCCCGGGTCTGTGTAGCCTTTTATCCCCGTGTACAACACGCGTAACCTATTAAGGAGGAGTCAAGATGAAGAACGACCGCTATCAGCCACAAAAGATCGAAGCCAAGTGGCGACAAAAATGGGAAGAGGCCGGTTTGTACCGGGCAAAGATTGATCGGAATAAACCAAAGCATTATGCTTTGACTATGTTGCCTTATCCCAGCGGGGATCTGCATATCGGGCACTGGTATGCCATGGCCCCCTCTGATGTACGGGCCCGCTATATGAGGATGAGAGGATATAATGTCCTCTTTCCCATGGGTTTCGACGCCTTTGGACTGCCCGCGGAGAATGCGGCCATTAAAAGGGGAATTCACCCCTATAAGTGGACGATGGATAATATTAAAAGAATGCGGGAACAGCTTAAATCCATGGGAACCATGTTTGACTGGGAGCGGGAGGCCATTACTTGTCTTCCGGAGTTTTATAAGTGGACTCAATGGCTCTTTTTGAAGTTCTATGAAAAAGGCTTAGCCTATAAAAAACTGGCGCCCGTGGATTTTTGTCCGCAGTGTAACACGACTTTAGCCAGGGAACAGGTTTGGGGAGAGGATCGTCACTGTGAGAGGTGCGGCACTCCGGTTTTAAAGAAGGAATTGAGTCAGTGGTTCTTTAAGATCACTGATTACGCCGAAGAATTACTGGACTTTTCCAAGATTGACTGGCCGGAACGGGTCGTCTCCATGCAGAAGAATTGGATTGGAAAGAGTGAAGGAGCAGAGGTTGCCTTCCATACGGAAGACGGGGACGAGTTCTTGATCTTTACCACGCGGCCGGACACCTTATGGGGAGTGACCTTTATGGTCTTAGCTCCGGAACACCCGCTGGTGGATAAGATCACTACCGACCAGTATCGCCAGGCGGTAGAGGAATATAAAGCGCAGGCCGCCAGGCAAAGTGAGATTGAAAGGTTGTCTGCGGAAAAAGAGAAGACCGGTGTCTTTACAGGGGCCTATGCGGTAAATCCCGTCAACGGCCAGCAGGTTCCGATCTGGATTGCCGATTATGTAATGATGGGTTATGGCACGGGAGCCATTATGGCAGTACCGGCCCATGATGAAAGAGACTTTGCTTTTGCCAAAAAATATGATCTGCCGATTGTGACCGTGATCCAACCAGAAGACAGCAGTTTCAGCGGAGAATTGAAAGAACCCTACACGGATGTGGATCACGGGGTGATGGTGAATTCCGGCGCCTTTGACGGGACTCCGGCTACGGTGGGAAAGGCGAAAGTCACGGCTTGGCTGGAAGAGAAAGGCCTGGGACGAGCGGCGGTCAACTACCGTTTACGTGACTGGTTAATCAGCAGACAACGGTATTGGGGCGCCCCCATTCCCATTGTGTATTGTGCGAAATGCGGAACAGTGCCGGTCCCCTACGAGGATCTACCAGTGATCCTACCGGAAGACGCGGAATTTCTCCCCACCGGCGAATCGCCGCTCAAGTATAATGAGGGTTTCTTGCATACTACCTGTCCACTGTGTGGCGGGCCGGCGGATCGGGAGACGGATACCATGGATACCTTTATCTGTTCTTCCTGGTATCAATATGCCTATCTGAGTCCTTATTACCAAGGAGAGCAACCCTTTGACCCCGAGGAGGGCGCCTACTGGTTACCAGTGGATCAATATACCGGTGGAGTAGAACACGCTTGTATGCATTTGATCTACACCAGATTCTTTACCAAGGCCATGCGTGACATGGGATTGGTTGATTTTGACGAACCCATGTTGTCCTTGCGAAATCAAGGTATTATTCTCGGGGAAGACAGCGAGAAGATGAGTAAGTCCCGGGGTAACGTCATCGCCCCCGATGATTTGGTGCGGGAGTACGGGGCCGACGCCGTCCGCGCTTATCTGATGTTCGGCTGGCGCTGGGAACTGGGAGGACCCTGGAACAGCAGAGGAATCGAAGGTGTTTACCGGTTTCTCCACCGGGTCTGGGAATTATTGTTAAGCCCGGTTGAACAAAGCCTCAGCCAAGCGCAGAACGGGGAAGAAGTCGATGCTTTACGGAGAAAACTCCACCAAACCATCAAAAAGGCCACTGATGACTTGGACAACTTTTCCTTTAATACCTATTTAGCTGCTTTAATGGAGCTCTCCAACTTAATGGGTAAAGTTAAGGAAAAATTATGGTCTTCAGAAGTTTGGCAGGAAGCCACACGTACTTTCTGTCTGTTACTGGCGCCGGCCTGCCCCCATCTGGCTGAGGAGCTATGGAGCAGGTTAGGGTATGAGTTTTCCGTGCATAATCAGGCCTGGCCGGTCTTTGATGAGCGGTTGGTGGTAGAGGAAACCGTGGAGATTGTCGTCCAGATCAACGGTAAGATCCGTGACCGGTTGGTGATTCCGGCCGATGCGGACGAGGCTTTTGTAAAAGAGAAGGCGCTGTCCAGTCAGACGATACAAAACGGGTTGCAAGGGGAGACTCCCCGGAAAGTTATTTATGTCCCGGGGAGATTAGTGAATATAGTAAAGTAAATGTGGCGTAAGTGGGCGTGTCAAGCATGAAAAACCACTGAAGAAGAAGACCCCGTTTCGGGGTTTTTTTCTTGCCAAAGCCTCATATTTTTACTTAGTATATAGACCGGTTGACGAGGGGAATTTAGTAATAAAACTAGTTTTAGCTGTGCTTTTATTGGAGGAGTAGCTGATGATATCCTACTTGCGCGCCGGTAAACGCCGGATCCTTTTTTATTTATCCCTCTTCATCATTACCGGTTTTCTAGGTTTTGTCTGCGTACAGATGGTCAAGGTTCACACCATCCCCAAGAATTTTCAGATGGTTCCCGGTCAGGAATTGAACCTCAACTTGAGTAAGCCTTTCTCCATTTATGTTCCAGCCGAGCGGCCGCAGGGGATTACCGGGTTTAAAGGCAAGAAAAAGTTGCCCTTGGGCAGGAGCGGCTCTTGCTCGATGGTTACGGTCAGACCGGAGCGGGAGGGCGAATCCTTTTTGGAACTTCGGTTTCTGGGTGTTCCCTTCCGTCGGGTTAACTTGAAGATCGCCAGCATGCCCCAGGTGATTCCAGGTGGACACGCCATCGGAATTTTACTGGCTGATCAAGGTGTCTTGGTGGTGGGGCGTCTTCCAGTGCGCAATGCGGAGGGTGTGGAATGTTATCCCGCCAAAGAGGCTGACATTCGAGTAGGAGACTTATTGGTCTCCATCAACGGTTATCCTATTCACCGGTTAGAGGACGTAGATGCTTTAGTGCAAGCCCTCTCCGCAGAGGGGAAAGGATTACGCGTCACTTTGTTAAGAAATGGAGTGCGAAAAGAGACCGTTGTTTATCCTGTCCGGAGACGGCATGACACGCCCGATGGACCCAAGAATACCTATTTGTTAGGTTTATACGTGGAAGATCCTGCGGCCGGGGTGGGCACTTTGACTTATTTTAACCCCTCTACACGGAGATTCGGGGCATTGGGCCACAAGATAGTAGGCTTCGGGAACCGGGATATTCCTTTGGTCCGCGGAAAAGTCGTATCCGCCCGGATTACCGGGATTAATCAGAGTAACCGGGGTGAACCCGGAGAAAAGATCGGAGTTTTTACCGGTAGTGAAGACATCATCGGGGAGATTGCGGCCAATACTCCATTGGGAATCTTTGGTACTCTCCATATTCAGGTGGCGAACTCCTTTTATCAAAAGGCCATACCGGTAGCTGCCATCTCGCAGGTGCAAAGCGGACCGGCTGAGATCCTTACAGTATTATCGGGAAAAGAAATCAAAAGATTTTCCATAGAGATTCAACGGGTCTTTCGACAAAGTGGCGCCAGGGACAAAGGACTGATTATAAAAGTAACGGATCCGGTGTTATTGCGGGAGACCGGAGGAATTGTACAAGGGATGAGCGGAAGCCCCATTATCCAAGACGGCAAATTGGTAGGCGCGGTCACCCACGTCTTTGTGAATGATCCGACCAGGGGGTATGGAGTATTTGCCGAGTGGATGCTCCAAACGGAGGGAGAAATGTTAACAAAAGAAAAACAGGTCTCTTAAGGGGTAAAAGAAGAAGGAATTTTGGTATTTTTCACGAATTTTTCTTAAAGAACCAATTATTTGTGATAATTTTACGTGATGTACGTGCTTTTTTAGCTAAAATAACCAACTTATCGCGCTATGGCGGTGGAGTATGTAGATTAGTTTGAATTGAGTGTAAGCGCTTAAACGGAGGCGGATCTGTTGAGGATAAAGATTGGATTGGCAGAGGATAATTTGGAGTTTTGCCAAATTATCCAAGAATATTTGGAAAGCAACGGGGAAATGCAGGTAGTCGGGGTAGCCCATGACGGACTAAAAGCGCTGGAAATGGTTAGAATAGTGCCAATGGATGTCCTCTTGCTTGATATGATTATGCCTAAAATAGATGGGATCGGTGTCCTAGAACGAATGCGTAATTTGAAGACCCGACCTAAAATCATTATTTTTTCCGCGTTTGGTCATGAAGAAATGACAAGGAAAGCGGTGGAATTGGGCGCTGATTATTTCATCGTCAAACCCTTTGACCTCGAGATTTTAGTCCAAAGAATCAAAGAAACCTGTGGACAACAGAGTTCAACTCCTCTAATCAAATTAAGATTCAATCACGATACCGAACTCGAAAAGGAGATCTCGAACATCCTGCAGAAGATTAAAATCCCGCCGCATTTTAAGGGCTATACTTATCTGCGAAAGGCCATATTATTGTGTATCAAAGACCCTTCTTTAATTAATGAAGTTACCAAAAGACTTTATCCGGCAATCGCCGAAGAGTATAACTCCACCAGACACCGGGTGGAGCGTTCTATGCGTTTTGCTATTGAGACGGCATGGAGCAGAGGAGATGTAGAATATTTACATCAGATCATGGGGTACGCCATTGATGAGAAGAAAGGAAAACCGACAAATGTCTCATTCATTGCCAAGGTGGCCGACAGGATCAGACTTGAATCCAAATTTAAGATTTAGAAACCAAGATAAAACTTGATCTGTAAGGGGCGTCGGGGGTTTGCAGATTCGTTCTACAGCACGAAAAGACAGCAAAACCAAGAACTTGATCAAACGGTTGCTTCCGGGTGAGATCGCAGTGATTAACCACCCGGATTTGGATCAGGTGGCGGCCGAATCTCTAATCAAGGCCAAAGTAAAGATGGTCATCAATGCCGGTCCTTGTGTTTCCGGAAGATATCCGAACCTGGGACCGGAATTGTTATTAGAAGCGGGAATACCAATCCTTGATCAGGTTGGCGAAGAATGCTTCACCGCCATACCGGACGGAGCGCTGATTGAGGTGGATGATTCCTGCGTTTTTTTTCAAGACAGACGGATCGGAGAAGGTATAATCCTGACCAGAGAATTATTGACCGAATTGATGCAGGAAGCAAGAGGAAACCTCCATCAAGAGTTGGAAAATTTTGTCCAGAACACCTTGGACTATGCGCTCAAAGAAAAAGAATTAATCTTGGGCAACCTAAGGATACCTGAGGTTTCTACTAGATTTAAAGCAAGACAAGTTTTGGTGGTAGTCCGAGGCCAGAACTACCGGGAAGATTTGAAGGCAATCCGTTCATATATAGATGAGATCAAACCGGTGCTGGTCGGGGTGGATGGAGGCGCGGACGCCCTTTTAGAGGCGGGTTTTAAGCCGGATCTGATTATCGGAGATATGGATAGCGTCAGCGACCGGGCTTTACTTAGCGGAGCGGAATTAATCGTCCATGCCTATCCGGACGGACGGGCGCCGGGTTTACAAAGAGTACAGGATCTGGGATTGACCGCTTCCGTTTTTCCCGCTCCCGGAACCAGTGAAGACATTGCTTTATTGTTGGCTTATGAAAAGGGCGCAGACTTAATCGTCGCTGTAGGCGCGCACTCCAATATGATCGACTTTTTGGAAAAGGGCAGGAAAGGAATGGCCAGCACTTTTCTGGTTAGATTAAAAATCGGCGCGATTTTAGTGGATGCCAAGGGCGTTAGTCTGCTCTACCGTAGTCCCATCAAGGTAGGGCAGATCGTCTTACTCTGTATGGCGGCTTTAATCCCCTTAGCCATTGTTTTGATGCAAAACAATCCGAGCAGAGATGTCTTCCGGTTGCTCTGGCTGAGGTTACAGGTCCTCTTTCGCTGGTGAACAGGGCGGTAAAAGCGGCGTCTGCCTTTGATGGCCGGTGGTGATCGGATCAGCGGCTCCTGACAGGCGGTGACCAAGATCGGTAACGAACGGGCAATGAGGTGTGCGGGCAAAGTATACATATGGAAGACAAGTCTTTAGGAGGTAAGGTTGTGATCATTGATCTGCGTTACCATATTTCCTCCTTGGCTGCGATCTTTCTGGCTCTGGGCATCGGGATCGTGATTGGCGGAGCTTTATTGGGAGAGGATGGCGTAAGCAAGGAGCAACAGAAGATCATCTCCGATTTGGAGCGGGAGTTTGCGCAGTTGCGGATGGAGAGAAAAAATCTGCAGATTATGTTGAAAGACCAGGAAGTCGAGGCCCAAGTTTTTCGCCAGTTTCATCAGGCCATCTATCCTACGTTGATCAAAGATTTTCTGAAAGACCGGAGAATCGCGGTGTTTAGGACGAATAATTCCATAGAAAAGCGGTATGAAAGAGCCGTCTGTACAGTATTGCGGGAAGCCGGAGCGGAGGTGGTCAGTTCCGTTGCTTTTACTTCATGGGTGGAGATGAAACCGGACCACCCGAAACTGGCGGAATTATTCCCCGCTCTCCGGCAGGAAGAGGCTTGGTCCACCCCTGTCTTGACTTCCCTGGTGGAAGGATTGGCGGTGGGGAAGGCCGACCGGATCTTGCCCTTGCTCCGGGAGATGAAGATCTTGGAGTATGATACTACCCCGGAAAAGGCCATTGATTCCATGGTCCTAGTGGGCGGAAGCAATACCAAAGACGCTTGTCGGGCGGATCTGATTGACCTTCCGTTATCAGCCGCCGCCCGGAACTTTGGTTTAACAGTAATCGGTGTGGAACCATTGAATATACAATACTCCTATATTCCGGAATACAGCGGCGCCGGGTTGACTACTGTCGACAATATTGATACTATACCCGGACGGGTAGCCCTGGTTTATACTTTGGCTACACGAAAAAAGGGTTGCTTTGGAGTGAAAGAAACAGCCCAGGCCTTACTTCCGGCTGTGGATGGTTATTCACCCGGACTGCGGCCCATGGAGATGAGTGAGAGTGAATGAAGTTAAGAATCAACAGAATAGTGAATATTTAATTTCCATCATCATCCCGGCTTACAATGAAGAAATGCTGGTAGGGCAAACCGTAGAGGCGGTCTCTACCATTACCGGCGTGGGGCAGATCATCGTGGTTGATGACGGCTCAACGGATCACACCGCGGCGATGGCGGAAAAAGCCGGAGCCACTGTCCTACGCTCCGAAAAAAATCTGGGGAAAGGCGGCGCTTTAAACCTGGGACTGACCAAAGCCATCGGCGACATCATTTTATTGGTCGATGCCGATCTGGGTAAAACGTCAATTGAAGCCAGAAAACTGCTGGATCCGGTCATCAAAGGCCAGGCTGACCTGACCATCGGCAGATTTACTTCGCGTAAGCGAAAGGGTGGTTTTGGGTTGGCCTTAAATCTGGCACGCAAAGCCATCCGGCACTTAACCGGGTTAAACTTGGAAGCCCCCCTCTCCGGGCAACGGGCGTTGAACAGGAAAGCGCTGGCCGCTTTAAATAATCAGTTCGCCGCGGGGTTTGCGGTGGAGGTAGCGATGATTATTGATCTAGCCAGGCATGGGTTGGTGATTAGAGAGGTGCCGGTGGAGATGCGTCACCGGGAGACAGACCGGGATTTCTTCGGCTTTCTCCACCGGGGAAGACAGTTTTGGGATATTTTCTGGGTGATCACCAGCAGGATGTTTTAAGCGCCATCTACCGCTTTAGTTTCTGAAAGAATGATGGCGCGCCGACAAAGGCGGGCGCTTCCGGCTCCGCCTTTTTTGCTAGTGAAGAACTATAAGATAGCAGGGTGAGGCAATGCTGGAATTCTTCCTTTTTTTACTGGGAGTGTCCATGGTGAAGGTGATTCTCCGCCCGGTAAGTGAGTTGTTACTGACTTCCGGGGTAACCAAGGAGAATTACGTGGGCGTCAGGATTCCCACTGCTGTAGGCGTAGTCTTCCCCTTAACCTTACCTCTGTCATTAGCCGCCTGTTTAACTTTGAAACAGGTTCTTTTTAACCCGGAAGAAGTGTTTCTGCTGCTCTTCATCACCACCGGCATGGGTTTTGTCGGACTCTGTGATGATTTACTAAAAACTGATGAAGAAAAAGGGTTTCGAGGGCATTTTGCCCAATTATTAAAGGGGAAATTAACCTCTGGAGCGTTGAAGGCCGGCGCCGGGATCGGCTTTGCCCTCATCTTCACTTCCGGTTTGTGGGTGATGGGGCGCGCCAGTTTGTGGATGTTGATCCCGCAGACGCTGGTAGTGGCCTTGGCGACCAATAGTATAAACCTTTTTGACCTCAGACCCGGACGGGCCGTTAAGTTCTTCTTCTTCGCCGCCATACTCTTTTTTTTACTTTTGGAACTTCGTGGGATCAAGAGCCCTTACTTTAAACTCTTATATCCAGTCAGCGGCGGACTTCTCGCCTATTTACCGCTGGATATCAAAGCCCAAGGCATGTTGGGGGACACCGGGGCCAACTTTTTAGGCGCCTTACTAGGGGCAGTGATTATTCTCACTAAGGATCCGGTTCTGCTCTATAGCGCTTTCTGTTTCTTTCTCTCTTTACAATTAGGCGCCGAGCGGTTTTCCTTCAGTCAGGTGATTGAGAGTAACCGTGTTCTGCGATTCCTGGATGAACTTGGGAGGGACTAGTATTGTTCTTTGGTTTACATGTATCCATCGGAAAAGGGTTGGCCAGGGCGGTGCAGACCGCCGAGGCGCTGACCTGTGAGTGTCTGCAGATCTTTGCCGGAAATCCAAGAGGTTGGGCGCGTAAGCCGCTGGATGAGAAGGAGGTTCGGAGGTTTCAATCCGCCAGAGAGGCGAGTTCCATTAAGAAAGTTGCCGTGCATCTCTCTTATTTGCCTAATCTTGCTTCAGCCGATGCCGAACTTTATGAAAAATCAGTATTGGCCATGGGTGAAGACTACCGGCGCGCGGTCAGCCTGGGCGCTGATTATTTCGTGGTTCATCCGGGCGCCGGGGGAGATGGAAATAAAGAGGAGGCCCTTGAAAAAGTAGCCAAGGGGATCAACACGGTCTTAACCGAGGTTAGGGGGGAGACTCTTATTCTCTTGGAAAATCAGGCCGGCGGAGGTACGGAATTAGCGGGTGATCTCAGGGATTTAGGACTCATTCTCGGCCAGGTGAAGGAGGCGGCGCGCACCGGTATTTGTTTGGACACCTGTCATGCTTATGCCGCCGGATATGAACTCCGGACTGCGCAGGGTCTGGCCGAAGTCTGGCAAGAGGTTGAGGAAGCCGTTGGCCTCGATCGGCTCTATCTTCTTCACTTAAATGATTGTTTGGGGGAGAAGGGTTCTCATCTGGATCGCCACACGCATATCGGTGAGGGAAAGATCGGCCTGGCCGGGTTCAAACTCATCGTGAATCACCCGGCTCTAATAGGGAGGGCAGGGGTGATGGAGACACCCAGAAGTTCGGATCAGGATGATCTACGCAACCTGGAAATGATCAGGAGCCTGGTGGCTGGGGGGCAAGGACAAGATGGGCAATGAAGAAGCCCGGATCACCCATCCGGAGGAGGCCTTCTCAGCCCGAGGCGTCTTCGCCGCCACCCCCGGTTTTGAATTTCGTCCCGCCCAGGTGAGGATGGCCTCTCTGATCTGGGAGACTTTTAAAAAAGGCGGGGTGGCCTTAATCGAAGCAGGAACCGGCACCGGAAAGTCTCTGGCTTACCTGTACCCTAGTTTCTTTTCTACCCTTCCGTCGGCCTCCAACCCCGGGCCAGGGGAAATAGAAAGCCTTCCGCAGGAAACCGGCAGGACCATAATTGCCACCCATACGATCAACCTTCAACAGCAATTAATAGAGAAGGACATTCCCTCTCTGGCCGAAGTCACGCGTTATCCGCTGAAGGCCGCCTTATTGATGGGCAGATCCAATTATCTATGCAGGCGCAAGATAATGCTGGTTGAAAAGGATAAAGATAAACTCAGTCCCGAAGAACGTAGGATGTTGATGCGGGTCATGTCCGGTGCGGAGAAAGCTGCGGGTTGTTTGGAACAGATCGGAGTGGCTTTGCCCGCAGATTTAAAGACGATGCTTGCTTCCGAGACGGAGACCTGTCTGCGGGGGCATTGCCCATTTTTGGCGACTTGTTTTTGGCATGCGGCCAGGAAACAAGCTTTTGATGCGCAAGTGGTGGTGGTGAACCATCATCTGTTCTTTGCCGACTTGGCCTTACGTAAGGAGCATGAGTTCGCCCAAGAGAAGATGGCGCTCCCTCCTTATGAGTATGTGGTCTTTGATGAAGCTCATCATCTGGAGGAGGTGGCCTCCTTATATTTGGGGATCCGCTTGTCCGAAAGCGATCTGGAAAAGTTTTTTACCCGCTTATTAAGGAAGGAAGGCCGCTGGAGCGGCGGACGCCTCACTGTATTACGCCGGCGATTACTGGAAAAAAGTTCGGATCTGCCCTTTCTCCAGAGAAACCTTTATTTACTTGACGCTGAGCTGATTCCGGGTTTGAATACGCTGGAAAAGTTATGGCAACGTTTTTTTACTTATCTAAAGAACTACTTTACCCTGAATCTTCCCGGCACAGAAGAGGTTAATCTCCGGTTCACCACGGATTTGCTGAATGAAGAGGCGCGACTGGCGGAGGTGGTGAACGCGATCCGCGAGTCTACTGCCGAGTGGGAGAAGAAGGCCTCGTTATTAGTGGATGAGTGGCAAGAGGTGGAGGAGTTCAGGGAAGACAGTGTGTTTCTGTTGGAAGCCGGGAGATATCTGCATAAGCTCCGCTGTGATTTACCGGTTGTCCTCAACGGAACCGAAGATAAATATGTGCACTGGCTGGAGGTTAAAGCCCAAGCGGAGGCGATGAGCGTTACTGTGCACAGGCTGCCACTAACCATTGGCGATTTATTATATGAGAACCTCTTCACCAAGGTAAAGTCCGCAGTTTGCACCTCCGCCACTTTGGCGGTGGGGCAACGGTTCCAGTATATAAAGACCCGCCTGGGTATAGATCTGCTTCATCCTAGTGAAAGAAGAGAGGCTGTCTTAGAGTCGCCCTTTGATTACGACCGTCAGGTTTTGGTCATGGTCGCCAAGGATCTGCCTTTACCGGACAGCCCACAGTTTCTGTCGGCCGTCATCACGGCGTTACCCCGGATTCTTGAGGCCGCCGGTGGCAGAAGCCTGTTGTTATTCACCAATCACCAACAGATGAAAGCAGCTTATCAGCAAACGGCTGCCTTTATAAAGAGTAAGGGGTACAGTCTTTTTATCCAAGGGGAGATGTCCAGGCATCGTCTGTTGAAGAAGTTTAAGACCGCTCCCTGTCCGGTTCTTTTTGGGACGGATAGTTTCTGGGAGGGAGTGGACGTGCCCGGCGCCCAACTCTCTACCTTACTTATGATGCGCTTGCCGTTTCGTGTCCCGACCGAACCGTTGTTTCAGGCGAAGAGCGAAGCTCTGGCCAGAGAAGGGAAGGAGGCTTTCTTCCACCTGAGCCTCCCGGAAGCGGTGATCAAATTTAAACAAGGATTCGGTAGACTGATTCGTACTAAAAAAGACCGGGGCGTGGTCATTGTTTTGGACAAGCGGATCTTAACCAAGGCCTATGGTAAAATATTTCTTTCCTCCATTCCCGGAGGGGAAGTTCTCTCCGTGAGTCTAGACGAGATGCCGGAGAAGATTAGATCCTGGTTAGAGTAAAGTGGGAGGCGTTCTTCTTACATGTCATGTGTACCTTGTGCAACAGGGCATAATTCTTCAACTCTTGTAAAAAAAAAGAAAGTGTGGTACACTATTATCTTGTAAGATTGCATTGAAGGAGTGGGCGCCAACCCACTCTTTCATCTTATTTGCCCTTTCATTCATGCCTTGCTTAACCTTGCATTCTGCCAGGCCGGGCAGGAGAGGATGGAAGATCCTGAACAGATGGGAGAATTCAACATAAAGGATACTAAGAATATTAATGCGAGTATGTGAGCATGCGTGGACACACGCGCAACAACTTTAAGGAGAGAAAAGAGGGAGTAGATACATGGCAAACGTGGGTGGTACGCGTAGGCGTGTGCAGGAACTTGCTGATCGGGTCGGGGAGGGTTTAGGATATGAGGTTGTGGAGGTAAGTTTTGTCAAGGAAGGGCCGCACCGGGTGTTGCGCGTGACCATTGATCATCCGAACGGGATTGGAATTGACGATTGTGAGCGCTTTAGCAATGCTTTTGGACAGGTGCTTGATGAGGAAGATCCGATTTCCACCTCATATTTGCTTGAGGTCTCTTCTCCGGGAATTGACCGTCCCCTGACCAAACCCGAACATTTTTCCAGATTTGCCGGTCAGGAGGCTGAGCTCAGACTCTACTCCCCAGTGCAGGGACGAAAGAAATTCCGTGGCACGCTCGTGGGATGGTCGCCGGAAGCAGAAGGCCAAGTGTTGATGAAGTGTGACGGCGAAGAACTGGCCATTCCGTGGTCGAATATTTCCAGGGCTCGTCTATACGAAGGTTAGCAGGCGCGTTTTATTGTGTGTGATGAATAAGGAGGCAAGTCTTGATGAATCGGGAGTTAATTGAGGCTTTAGAATTAGTAGAAAGGGAAAAAGGCATTTCAAAAGAGATTTTGGTGGATGCCATCGAATCGGCTATTTCTTCCGCTTATAAAAAAGACCAGAAAGGTTTGCACAATATCCGGGTGCAACTTGATCTGGAGACCGGAGATTTTCATGTCTTCACTTATAAAATGGCTGTGTTGGAGGTGGAAGATGAAAACTCCGAAATTAACTTGGCTGAAGCCAAGGCCATCGATCCGCGTTATGAAGAAGGCGATATGGTTGAATTCGAAATCTTCCCAAAAGAGTTTGGGCGTATTGCCGCACAAACAGCAAAGCAAGTAGTGGTCCAGAGACTGAGAGAGGCCGAACGCACTCTGATCTATGATGAATTCTCCGCCAGGGTGGGAGATATCATCACCGGAGTTATCCGCCGCTTTGAACAGAAGACGGTCTTTGTCGATCTGGGAAGGGTAGAAGCGATTCTCCCCCCTAACGAGCAGATTCCGGGCGAAGAATATGAGCATGGAATGAGGATCAAAACTTATTTGGTTGATGTGAAAAAGACTTCAAAAGGACCGCAGATTATTCTCTCCCGCGCGAAAAACGGCTTGTTAAAAAGGTTGTTGGAGTTGGAGATTCCTGAGATCCAAGACGGGATTGTGGAGATAAAGTCAGTAGCCAGAGAACCGGGTGTCCGTTCCAAAGTAGCCGTTTACAGTCGCTTTGATAATGTTGACCCGGTCGGCGCTTGCGTGGGGGCAAAGGGTTCCCGAGTACAAATGATTGTGCGGGAATTGAAGGGAGAAAAAATAGATGTCATCCCCTGGCATGAAGATACGGAATTTTTCATCACCAGAGCAATGAGCCCGGCCCGGGTAACTACCGTACATTTGCTGCCCAGTAAAAAGATGGCGCTGGTTATTGTCCCCGACAATCAGCTGTCTTTAGCCATTGGTAAGGAAGGCCAGAACGCCCGGTTGGCCGCGCGCTTGACCGGATGGAAGATTGATATAAAGAGCGAGACTCAAGCGGAAGAGAGTAAAGAAGAGATCGAAGCCTTACTGGCCGAAGAAGAAGAGTACCTTTCCGAACTTGAAGTGCTTGAGGAAGAAGATTATACGTCCGCAGAGGATTCAGACGCAGAAGAAGCCGAGTATTATGACGAGCAAGACGAAGAGTATGAAGAAGAAGAGTACGAAGATGAAGAGTATTTCGAGGAAACCGGAGAAGACGTTACCGAGCAGTTCGAGACAGAAGAGGAAAGCAAGAAGAAGACGAAGAAAAGGGCAAAACGAAGAGAACGGGCCAGGGATCTCTATGATGAGATGGAAGAAGGCCTTGATCTCTTCGAAGATATTGTCAGGGATGATGACGGAAAAAGCGCCAAGACTCCACAGGAAGAGACTGAGCTTGTTTTCGCGGAAGAAGACTCTTCCGGTTTCACCATTGGGCAACTGTTGGCCGATGAGCTGAAGGAGAAGTTTAATCTCGACCCTAAGAACAAGAGTGCTGTCAATAAAGAGAAGGCGCAGGCGCGCGACTCTAAGGAGAGAGGGAAGAACTGATGCCAGCTCGTACCAGAAAAATTCCCCAGCGAACCTGTATCGGTTGTGGGGAAGTGAAGAATAAAAAGGAGTTAATCCGCATTGTTAGAACGCCTGAAGCTGAGGTATTGGTGGATTTGACCGGAAAGAAGTCGGGGCGGGGCGCCTATATTTGCCCCAATCCGGACTGTCTGGAGCAGGCTGTTAAAGGGAGTAAGCTTGCGTATAAGCTTAATTCGGAAATCTCGGCGGATGATAAGAAACGCTTAAGTGAAGAGTTAAAAAAGGCGATCAGTAATGAATAGTAGAATCCTTTCTTTACTGGGCCTCTCCCGCCGGGCGGGTAAAGTGGTATTGGGCTTTATGCCCACCCAGGCGGCGGTGGCCAAGAATAAAGTGGAGATGATTATTATTGCCCGGGATTTGTCAGCACATACCCGGGAAAAGGTGGAACGCCTTTCTCTCAGAAAAAATGTTCCCCTTTTTGAGGTTCCGGATCGCCTGGAGTTATCCAAAGCCTTGGGCTGCCAAAATCTGGCTGTGATCGGAATAACCTGTAAACAAATGGCCGAGGCGTTGAAGGAGTCTTTCTCATCCGCTGACAGGTAATAATCGGAGGTGGTTTCATGACCAAAATGCGTGTGCATGAATTTAGTAAAGAATTAGGGATTAAAAGTAAGGATCTGATCCGGTTGCTCAATGAGATGAATGCCGGAGTCAAGAATCATATGAGCACCGTTGATGAGGAGATAGTGGCTCAAGTAAGGAGTTTCTTCAATACAGGCGGGGGTAAGCAGTCTAAACCAGTTGCTCCTCCAAAGGTTGAATCACCTTCAGCACAAAACACGTCAGCTCCTACAAAAGAACCAGCTAAGGCGAGAAGCGGGGCGGCGGATAAAAAGGCCCCCAAAGCCAAAGAGGTTGCAGAAAAGAGACAAACGACGCGTCCTGCTGAGAAGGATCGGGTAGCAAAGGAGACTCTAAAGAAAACAGAGGCCGTCAACGTTAGAAAGAGTGTGCCCGCCCAAAGAAGTTCTCAGCAGGCCAAACCAGTCCAACGTCGGGATGATAGTCGCCCCGCGCCCAGGTCGGCCCGTCCACAAGAGACAGCGGTCGGGAAAAGACCAACGCCGTCAGGAGAAAAAAGATCAAGGACGCCACAGGCCGGAAGACCGGAAGCCCGGACCGGCAGGCAAGGTCAAGGGCAAAAGCAAAGTCAAACCCAGGGCAAGCGAAAGGACAACGTTCAACCCAGTCGGGGGAGAGGGCGCGCTAGAGGCCAGAGTACCCGGGCAGGCAATGTAAGAAGGAGTGTAAAACCGGCCCAACCGACGACTAATGTTAAATCAGTACAGATCCCTGCGGATATCACGGTGAAAGAGTTTGCCCAAGCCATTGAAGTGGCAGTGGGCGAGGTGATCAAGAAACTGATGGGTTTGGGCGTAATGGCCACTATCAACCAGACCATCGATTTAGACACCGCAATTTTGCTGGGTGAAGAATTCAAGGTGGAAGTGACGGGTGCTCCCACTGCTGAAGAGGAACTGCGGGTGGAAGAGGTAGAGGATGATCCGGCTTCTTTGGTGACCAGATGGCCGGTGGTCTCTATTATGGGCCACGTTGACCACGGAAAGACCTCTCTCCTTGACGCGATTAGGGAGACCAATGTGACCGCTACGGAAGCCGGTGGAATTACTCAGCATATCGGGGCATATCAAGTTAATGTTGATGGGAAGAAAATTACTTTTCTGGATACCCCGGGTCATGAAGCCTTTACCGCGATGCGGGCCCGCGGCGCTCAGGCCACTGATATAGCTATTTTGGTGGTGGCGGCTGATGACGGAGTGATGCCCCAGACGGTGGAAGCGATCAACCACGCCAGAGCGGCTGATATTCCCATTATTGTCGCTATCAATAAGATGGATAAACCAACCGCCAATCCTGAACGGGTAAAGCAGGAATTGACCCAATATGAGCTCGTCCCAGAAGAATGGGGCGGAGATACGATCTGTGTTGAAGTCTCCGCCAAGAAAAGAGCCAATCTGGATCAACTCTTGGAAATGATTCTGTTAGTGGCGGAGATTAAAGAGTTTAAGGCCAATCCCAATCGTCCGGCGATGGGCGTGATCATCGAATCAAAATTGGATAAAGGAAGAGGACCGGTGGCCACGGTCTTGGTGAAGAATGGCACCCTAAAGGTGGGAGATAACATTATCGCCGGTAAAGTATCAGGTAAAATCCGGGCTTTAGTAAACGACCTCGGGAAAAAGGTAAAGAAGGCCGGACCCTCCGCTCCAGTGGAGATCGTCGGTCTGGATGATCTGCCGGAGGCGGGTGACACCTTCTATGTAACGGATGAAAAGACCGCTCGCGAATTGGCTACTAAGCGTCAACAGTTCAGCAAGGAACAGGAGTTTAAGAAACAACAAAAAGTCAGCTTGGATGATCTCTTTGATCGGATCAAAGAAGGAGAAATGAAAGAGTTAAATATCATCATCAAAGCTGATGTCAATGGATCAGTGGAAGCCATCCGCCAATCACTGGAACAGATTACCTCAGACGAAGTAAAGATACAGGTGATCCACGGCGGCGCAGGCGCCATCAATGAAAATGATGTGCTCTTGGCTTCAGCCTCTAATGCGATTATTATCGGTTTTAACGTCCGCCCCGATCCGGCCGCTAAACGCACAGCCGAACGGGAGAAGGTGGATATCCGTTTGTACCGGGTGATCTATACCATCATCGATGATGTGAAAAACGCCATGGAAGGAATGCTGGCACCGGAGTTTCAAGAAGTGGTACTGGGCCGGGCGGAAGTGCGGGCGGTCTTCAAAGTGCCCAAGGTCGGCACAGTGGCAGGAAGTTATGTCACTGAAGGTAAGATTACCAGAAATTCAGAAGCCCGACTCCTCCGGGATAATGTAGTCATCTATGAAGGGAAGATTGAAAGCCTGAAACGGTTCAAAGATGATGTCAAGGAAGTAACCAGCGGCTTTGAATGCGGAATCGGTCTTGAACGCTATAATGACTTAAAAGAGGGCGACGTGATTGAGTCCTTCATCAATGAAGAGATTAAGAAGACCGGCGTCTGATCAGTTGGGGGGGTAAGTATGTCTGAACACCGTGCGGAACGCTTAGGCGAGCTTATCAAGGAGGAACTTGGAGAATTACTCCAGAGGGAGTTGAAGGATCCCAGGATCGGATTTGCTTCCATTACCAAGGTTATTGTCTCCAGGGATATGAGTCATGCCAAGATCTACGTGAGCATTCTCGGAGATGAGGTCAAGCAGACGGAAACCATGAAAGGTTTGGAGAGCGCCAAAGGGTTTATCCGTTCCGAATTGGGGAAGAGGATTCGTCTGCGTTACACACCGGAACTTCACTTTATTGCGGATTCCTCATTGGAGGAGGGCGCCCGCATTCTGTCTTTGATCAACAAGGTTCAAGGTGAAGGAAAGGAGAATTAGTTTGAATTCTGGGGAGTATCATCAGATCATAGATTTTCTGAAAACCCATGATCGGTTCATTCTTGGCAGTCATATCAACCCCGATGGTGACGCCATCGGCTCTTTGTTGGCCCTTGGTTTGTCTCTGCAGATGGCTGGAAAACAAGTGAAAATGCTGTTGCCTGAAGGGATCCCCGCCAGCTTTCATTTTCTCGACGGTGTGGAGCTGATCTCTCCTACGCTTTCGTCCGGGATCAGTCAGGCCATGGTGGTTTGCGTGGATTGCGCGGAAAAGAGCCGATTGAACGCTCCCCCGGAATTACTTCAGGATAAAGCCAGGTTTCCCCTGGTCGTTAATGTTGATCACCACATCTCCAATGACGGTTTCGGTGATCTCAATCTGGTGCGCCCGTACGCTTCCGCGACCGGTGAGATCGTCTACCGGTTGCTTACTGCCGGGGGTTTTCCTATGGATAAACGGGTGGCGACAGCCATTTATACGGCAATCGCCACCGATACCGGATTCTTTCGTTATTCGAATACCTCAGGCGAGGCTTTATATATCGCCGCTCAATTAGTTCAAGAGTATCAAGTGGCCCCGGCTTATATCTCCGAGCGTGTACATGAAGAGAAGAGCTATGAGTCGATTAAACTTTTGGGTGAAGTCCTATCCACCTTGCAATTGAGTAAAGACCGGAAAGTCTCTTGGATGAAGATCAACCAGGCCTTACTGGGCAAGTATCCGGTGGAGCTCGAGGAGACCAATGGCTTTGTTACTTATGCCAACTCCATCCAAGGAGTATTGGTTGGCCTGCTTTTTAAAGAGGTTAAACCGAATGAAGTCAAGATTAGCTGGCGTTCGAAAGAACCGGTGGACGTCAGTGTGCTGGCCGCACATTTCGGTGGCGGCGGACATGCCCGGGCGGCCGGATGCACCATTAGTGGAGCGTTGGAAGACATAATTGAACAGGTCTTGGCCTTTGTGGAAGAGTATATTCAGGAAAGTGTGAAGACAGACCGGAACCTGGCGGAGGCTGGCAGGTAGGAATGGGGAAATCAGTCTTCTACTGTTCCATCCTATCTTTCCGAGGCTTTTCTTTTCAAAAAGAGTAGATTTGAAGACAAGAGGATCATCAGACATGAGTTGTGACGGTTTTTTAATCATCAATAAACCACCGGGTTATACTTCCCACCAAGTGGTAGCGGAGTTACGAAGGGTTCTGGGGATAAAACGCATTGGTCACACAGGAACGCTTGATCCCATGGCCACCGGAACACTGGTCATAGCCATCGGTCTGGGCACAAAGCTCATCCCTTACTTACAGGAAGAAAAGAAGACCTACCGGGCGGAGCTGGTGTTGGGAATATCCACTGCTACTCAAGATCTAAGCGGCGAGGTAATTACGGCCCACCCGGAGATGAGGATCAGTCACGAAGAGTTGGAAGCGGCCTTACAAAGGTTTACCGGTCCTTTGGAACAGGTTCCCCCCATGTACTCCGCAGTGAAAGTCAACGGTCAACCCTTGTATAAGCTGGCGCGTGCCGGAAAGACGGTTCCCAGAAAACCCCGGCGGATCACAATTTATCATTTGGAAGCCACCGATCGGACTGTTGACTATTATCGATTTAAGGAAGGCCCGTTTCTACTGGTTGAGTGCTCAAAGGGGACTTATGTCCGGACTCTCTGCCATGATCTGGGAGAGTTTTTGGGATGTGGGGCTTGTATGGGTAGCCTGGTTCGGATCTCCTCCGGAGTTTTCTCTCTGGACCAGGCTCATTCCTTGGCGGAAGTGGCCACTGCCAAGCAGAACAACTCTCTCCGGGAGTTGTTGATATCCCCGGTTGAAGCTCTCCATCATCTGGAAACAGTTCAACTTAGACCAGGCGAAGTAGAGCGGATTCGGCACGGGAACCATATTCCCTGCCGTAATTCCCGGTCCGAGTTGGCCAAGGTCGTGACGGAAGATGGCAGGCTGGCGGCTATCGTCAGACGGGTGTCTTTCTCTGACTACGCGTACTGGCAACCCGAACGGGTGCTGCTGAACCCTTGACTTACTCCTGTTGGACTTGGCGTTTTGGCGCCTGATTATGATGACAACGGGAGCGCGGAAAAATTACCGTTCTGTAGTCTCGCCGCCTGGCGGAAATCTTCAAAAAGTCTGGAGCGACAGCTTGTTACTCTTTTTAGAAGAACGTTTATGGGAAGGCGTTCTAAGCATATTGAAGGACAGATCAAAGCCGTCGTATACCGGCTTTTTTGTAGTTAAACGTATTACATGGGCTAAAAAGAAGGTGACATAAGGTGCGGGTCTGGTCATCTTTTATTGATCTAAAACTTGATTTGTCAGGTCAGCCACTAGTGGTGACCGTAGGAAACTTTGACGGAGTGCACCGCGGTCATCAGGTTTTATTGCATCGGACCAAAGCAGTGGCCCAAGCTGATAACGGCTTCAGTCTGGTGGTGACCTTTAAACTGCATACCTCGGCGCTGCTCCGGAAGGCGGCGCCGCTTTTACTGATGTCCGCTGAGGAGAAGTTGGAGTTCTTCTCTACCATGGGAATAGCCGGGTGCTTGCTTTTGGAATTCACTCCGGAACTGGCCGGTCTGGATCCGGAGGAGTTCCTTCTGCGCCTGACGGATCTGGGCGCCAAGACCATCATTGTTGGGCATGACTTTACTTTTGGCAAAGGAGCGGTGGGCAATACCGATTATTTGTTGGACTTTGCGGGCAGACACGGAATTGACGCCGAGGTAGTTCCCCCGGTCACCGTGGACGGAGTGGTCGTCTCCAGCTCGCACATTAGATCATTACTCCAGGCCGGACAGGTGACGAAAGCCCGGCAGATGCTGAACCGGCCTTTTGCCGTCTCCGCTCCGGTTATCCATGGCGAGCGCCGCGGGCGGACCCTGGGGTTTCCCACTGCCAATCTGCGCCTGCCTGCAGAGCGACTCTTGCCTAAATACGGAGTTTATTTTGTGCGTTGTCATATCCGTGGCCAAGAGTATTACGGCTTGGCCAATGTTGGAGTGAAACCGACCTTCGCTCCTGCGCAGTCCTTAATCGAAGTCTACCTCTTCGATACTACCGAGGACCTGTATGGCGCGAAAATGACCGTTGAATTCCTGGAGTTTCTCCGCGCTGAACGCCGCTTCTCCTCCCCTGCCGAGCTGGTCAAGCAGATGAAAAGGGATGAAGAGGAAGGACGGAGATTGTTGGCTCTATATACGGCTGGCTGAGGTAAAACAAGAGAATAATATTTGCTTAGGGAGAACGGTATCTGCCGTTTTTTTTGTGCCCTGCTAGTGGAGGGGGTCAGTCCTTACTATTGTTGATCGAGTTTATTAGATATTTAGCCCGAAGAAAGGCTGATCATAGAGTTAACCGCTCGTTTCGGAGCGGCTTTTTTATTTAATACTGACCCCAGAATCAGCTAGATGAATAGTAAAAACAAGGTTTTCTTGTATAAAATTTCAAAAATATCTTACAAAAAGTGGAAATTTTATGATAGTATAATGATCAAGTTGATGGCTGGAAGTAATTAGAAAGATTTCTAATGTGATAAATTATATCAAATAATATCCTGCCTCAAAGATAAATCAGCCATCATACGGCTGGTTTTTTGTTTGACTACAATCTTTCCCATCCGAACCGACAAAACGTAGAGGCATTGATATAACAGATTATCAGTTATTGGTATAAATGCTCGTTATACATCATAAATCTGGCGGAGGGTTTAGTTATGATGAAAATTTACCACTTCATTCTCTTGGGTATCTGTATATTCTGTTTAATCTTCTTTTCTGCCTGTGGATCGAAGCACGTGCCCGATTCTTCTTTGGGCCCTTCAGTTTCCCATGATCCTGCAACGGTTATTCCCTCTACAGATCACCAGAACCCACTTGATCCCACCATAGTCCAAGGACTTGAGGCCTCAATTCTGGAGCGGGCAGATGGAATAGAGATCAGATGGGATCAACACCCGGAAGCAGATAGTTATAGGATATATCGTAGTGACTCCAGAAGGGGAATGGGTACGAAGATCGCTGAGACATCCGACATTAAGTATGAGAATACCTCAGCTGGCAAGAACCAGCCACTGATGGAATTCCCCTATTTTTACCGGGTGACCTGGATTAACGGTGATGGTATTGAATCAGGGCAGGATATTAACCCGGTGATGGGGGTGTTTAGTCCTCAGGTTGAAGATGGACTTGAACCCAACAATAAATTCGAAAATTCCACCAGGCTTCAGGCGGGACAAGAATATGAAGCTTTCATCTGCGCCTTGATAGACGCTGAAAATGAAATTGCAACTGATGAAGATTGGTATGTCTATGAACGTACCGACTGCACAGTAGATGAAAGCTTAATTGCAGAGATAAGTATACCTGATAACTCCCCTTTTATTAATCATCTGGAATTACGTTTCTATCATCAGGATGGCACAAGTGAAGGGAAAAAAGGGAATCTCGTCTCTACTCCTTTTAAAAGGTGTGAGTATCATTTTCCTCCTAATGCATCAAGAGTTTATTTCAGAATTTCGCCTATAGGGGTAGTGGAGAGCATCGGAATCGGCTCATACAAAATTAGATTGCATATTAAATAGGATAGATTTCGGGTTGAAAATTGCACACAACGGGCGGCGCTTATCTGATTAAGGCATGGCCTTAGAGGAGAGTTGAATAGAGGGGTGTTCGGTATGAAACGAAAAGTATTGCTTTTTACTCTGTTTCATATTTTACTGTCAACAGTGTTCACAATGAATACGCGGGCACAGGCGGTGACAGTGAAGGCGCATATTGATCAAGAAGTATATGAAGTGGGAGAGTTCGTCACTCTCAAGGTGTTTGTGGATGAAAATCCCGGACTGCATAGTCTCTTTTTTGACTTGACCTATGAAGGATCAGTCCTGGAATTTGTCAATTTGCATGAGGGCGGATTGGTGACTGGAGAAAAACAACCCGGTGAATTTTTATTTGCAGTCTCTGATCCGGTGACCAGTAACGTCCGGGGTGACCACTTAATCGTCTCCTATGCCTTACAGGGAGCGGAGACGGAGACGAAACGCACGGGATTGTTGTGTGAAATCAGATTTCGCGTTAAA
>DUOH01000050.1 GCA_012838955.1 Bacillota bacterium
TCGGAGAAAAAAATCGCCCCCTGTATAGGCTGCTTCGGTTGCTGGGTAAAAACCCCCGGTGTTTGTGTCATTCCCGACGAAGGCCGGGAGATTGCCGCCTCTGTAATCAGAAACGATCTGCTGATTATTCTCACTCCGATTACCTTTGACGGTTACTCCTCTGAACTGAAGAAAGCGATGGATCGCCTAATCCCTTTGTTTTCTCCGTTCTTTATGAAGATCAAGGGAGAAGTCCATCATCAAACCAGATACGAAGCTTACCCTAGGTTACTTAATATCGGAGTACTGCCGGAGGCCGACCCGAAAATGGCGGAGATCTTCAGAACTCTCGGGAAGAGAAACGCCATCAATATGCATAGTCCGCTCTATCGCTGCGGTATTTACCTGAATACGCAGGAACCGGAAGAAATAAGTACGAGCCTTACTCAACTTCTGAAGGAGGTAAGCGCTTAAATGAATGTTTTATTATTAATCGGCAGCCCCAAGGTGAAACAGAGTAACTCGGAGGCCCTCGGTGATTGCCTCTTGGGACTGTTGGATCAGGAAGGCGTTACCACACGTAAGATCAAGATCTACCAAGCTCTAAAGGAAGAGAAGGGGATGGAAGAACTTCTTTCCTCCATAAATACTTGTGAGGCGCTAATTCTCCTCTTCCCGCTCTACGTAGATTCACTTCCATCCGGTGTAATCAAAGTCATGGAAGCCATCGCCGCACAGCGGTCTGATCCGCATAGTTCTCCCCCGCGCCCGGGCGGCCAAACCTTCATGGCCATCTGCAATTCCGGTTTTCCCGAAGCAGAACATAATGACACGGCCTTGGCTATTTGTAGATGCTTTGCGGAGAAGACCGGTCTTCAGTGGCTGGGTGGACTTCCAATGGGCGGAGGTGAAGTAATTGGCGGAAAACCCCTGACCAGTTTGGGCGGGATGTTAAGAAATCAGATTAATGCCCTGCAGATGGCGGCAGAGGCCATTGTCGAAAGGAAGAAGCTCCCTGCCGAGGCAGTTGCTTTATTCAGAAAACCGTCCATCCCCAGGTGGCTGTATGTCTGCTGCGGCCATTTCGGCTGGAGACGCCAGGCCAGAGAGAACGGTGTGCTCAAAAGAATCAGGGAGCAACCATACAAATAAGCGCAGCCGGGTCAGAAGTTTGAAAAGTTTCTGGATGAGCTAATCAGCTAATTAGAGGGAGACGCAGTCGCCATGAAGCGCGAAGAGAATACCTGGAGGTGTTAATTCTACTTCTTTATATTTCTATCGTCCAAGCATAATGACTTTCTTTGGGTAAAAACTATGAAAGAAAAGGTCAGAAAGATGGCTGTCCCATAGTGACTGGGTCAAATGAGCGGGAAAAACCCTTCACCTTGTTAAAGCCAAATATAGAAAGACCACAAGGAGGCGCCATTATGTATTGGGCGAACTTTATCCACCTGTACCAACCCCCCACCCAGGAGGAGTGGATCGTACGGAAGGTGGCGGACGAGTGTTACCGAGCGGTGATCAGAGTTCTGAAGGAGAATCCCCAGGGCAAACTCACTGTGAATATCAATGGCAGTTTGACGGAGCAATTTCACAAATACGGGATGAGCGATATCCTGCATGACCTGGGCGAACTGGCCGACCGGGGACAGATTGAGTTCACCGGAAGCGCCATGTATCACCCGATCCTGCCTCTGATTCCGGAAAAAGAAGTCAGACGCCAAATTCGTTTAAATCAAGAAGCGAACCGGAGATACCTGGGAGAAATCTATCAACCCCGCGGATTCTTTCCCCCGGAGATGTGTTACAGCCGACGGGTAGCGGAGATCGTCAAAGATGAGGGTTTTGACTGGATCATCGTTGATGAATTAAGTTACAACGGACGCCTGGGCGAAGTCAAGAATGACCGTACTTATCAGGTTGAGGGCCTGGACGACTTCTACATCTTCTTTAAAGAGCGTAAACACAGCGCCGCCCTGACTTACGGGGCTTATAAGGATCTGACCGGTCTGATCAATGGAATTGGCCGGGAAAAACTGAAAGAAGAGAGTTATCTGTTGACTGGCACAGATGGGGAGATCTACGGACACCACCACCATGGCCTGGAAAACTTGCTGCGTGAAGCCTTCCAAAGCCAGGAGCTGAAGACCTGTGTCCTCTCGGAACTCCTGGAGTTCTTTCCCGCCCGGGAGAACGTGGAGACGGTGGCCGCCTCCTGGAGCACGTGGGTGGATGAACTGGAAAAGGGCATCGCCTACCCCCAATGGCAGTATCCCGGTAATCACCTCCATGACCTACAGTGGCGCTTGACCAAACTAGCTTTACAAGCCGTGGAAGGAACGGGGGAGGACGACCCGGCCCGCTGGTACCTGGATCAAGGGCTGCACAGTTGCCAATACTGGTGGGCCAGTTGTCGACAGTACTTTAATGTGGAGATGATCAGTAAAGGCGCGGACAAACTGGTGGAGGCGGTACGGGCGAAAGGCGACGCCGTCCGGCTTCAAGAAGCGGAAAAACTGGCCAAAGAGCTAAAGGAGACCGCAAAAGAGTGGGAACGGACCGGCCAAGCCAGAGAGACCATCCGTCAGTATCAGCAAGCGCACCCAGCTGTGGCCAGCGAGCTGACTTTCGGAGGCGCCAAATGAAGTCGGTATATGTGGTTTTAGCCTTTCACGCCCACGAGCCCCTCTGGGATTTTCCCGGGCAATTACAGGCTTTGGCCGACCGGGAAGAGATCAGGCAAGGAATCGTCTCCGAAAATTACCTACGCAAACGGCAAGCGGAAGGGAGAGATATCTATCTCAACCTCTTGGCCATGGGCCAACGAATGCAGGCGCCTCTTTGTCTGGAAGCCAGCAATGAACTGTTCTTTCAGATTCAGGAGATCATACCGGAGACCTTTAACCGTCTAAAGGAAGGGTTTCAAAACGGCGGCCTCCATCCGATCTTGGGCCATGCCCACCATACCCATGTCTCTCTCTTACATGAAGCGGAGATTGTAGATGAATTACGCCTGAACGCCGAATACTTCACAGAAATTATGCAGCTTGAGCTGCCGGAGGTGATTGGGGCCTTCCCCACCGAAGACTCCATTGACTATCACAAGCTGGAGGCCTACGAAAAAGCGGGCGTTAGGTACCTCATCTTCCCCCATCTCGATCCGGCCAAATGCCGTTACCGCCTGCTTGACCGGGAGAAAAAGCCATGGACCGGCGGGCAGAAAGCCTTTACTTATCAACCTTTCTCCCTCGGTCATCAGCTCTTGGCGTTACCCCGTAACTTCCCGATCTCCCAGTATATTTGGAAACCCATCACCCAAATGCGCCCTGAACCCTTACGGGCTCAAGGCTACCTGTTAGGGGATTATCCGGTCTTTGCCGAGGAGTACCAGGGCGCAGAGAAAGTTCCCTTCCCCATCACCAGGGAGGAGGCGGTGGAAGAATATACCGCCATTCTCCGGGAAGAAGTAGAAAAGGCGCCGGACAATGGGTTACTCCTCTATATTCAAGACCTGGAATTAATGGATTTCGGCGAGACCGCCCTGGAGTTAATGGAGGCAGCGTGGGGAAAGATTCAACAGGAAGGCCGCTGGGAGGTGATCTTCACTACACCCGAAGATTATCTCAAAGGCCAAGGCTATTTACGCCGGGGTACTCAGAGAAGCGTGGGTCAACAGGCGCGGATAAACATTGAAGACTTACCGGTTCTGGAGTTCGACCAGATTAGTTGGGCGCCGGAGATCAGACCGGTTTTACGGGTGGACGGCCATTATCCTCCGCTGGATTCCGGAGAAATTAATGGAGTAGACGTCATCGGGGATTATTTACGGGATTGGCCTTTGGCATTCTGGGAGACCGGCCGCTATTTTGTCCTGCTCACCAACTATCTTCTGGATCAAGTCGGCTTTGACCTGACTTTGCCTACTTCAGCCGGGGATTTGGCTCGCCAACAGTATCACCCGGAACGTTTCTCCGTTGAAGAGCGCCTCCGTCTTCTGGGGCGGTTGATGAAGCGTGCTTGTAACTGGGGATGGCGCCCGGACGAAGCCCGGCAAAAAAGGCCGCTCAGCGCTTTATATCTTATCTGCCAAGAGCTGGTCGGCAGGACCGAGTTTCAGCCGCGGGAAGAAGTGGTTTTAACCCAGGAGGAATGGAAAGCAATCTGCTCCGGTCTACAGGAGATCAATAAAGTATTTCTCACTTACCGTCAGGAATATTTGCGCAATGGCCTGTATAACTTAGGCTGGTTGACCGTGGAACAAGAATCCAGACTAAACCAGGTAAGTCAATTGAAAAGAGAAGCAGATAAAGTCGTAGAGGAACTGGCTCGGATCACGGCACAAGGAGGGGCCGTCAATCAAGAAAATGGCCTCACCCCGTCCTCTTTGGCCAGCCGCTTAAAAGACTATTGCCGACACTTATTCTTAGGCACCGACCTTCTGCAGAAGATTTGGAGTAAGGCGCCGGAAGCAGAGAAGCTGAGGACTGAGATGTACCATCACCTCTATAAACAAGTTCCGCCCAGATTCCTAAGTTACCTGAAGACATATTATGGTGAAAATCGACCGGAGGATAGAGTCGGACTAAAGACCGCTCCCCTCCAGAAAGAAGAACCGGCGCTGGTCTAGTCCTGGCGTCAGCCTTCAGGTTTGAGCGGAAGCCAAAGGTTGAAAGCGAAAACGGGATTTCGTGGAAAATGGAGGCCGGGGAATTTCCTCCCCGGCCTCTTTTTTTCCATATTTTACTTTCCCTAAAGAATGAGTTTCACAGATATTTACTGCCCCGCCAGTCACGAATAACGAGTGACCAGTGACGAGCAACGAGACTACTTATAGGCTTGTACCGGAATAAGCTCGGTCAGGGGCACGATCTGATACCCCCTTCCCTGTAAAGTAATGATCAGATCCTCGAGCGCCTCCACGGAGGGAGTCAGATCTTGCCCTTCACCGCCTGCGGAATGCATCAACACAATGGAACCCGGCTTAATCTGGGGCAAGGTATTTACCAATACCTGATCAGCGTTTTCCGCCCGCCAATCTCCGGAATCCACCGACCAGTTAATCATCTGGTAGCCTCGGGCGACCAACCGGTCCAAGCCTTCTTCGGACATTTCGCCGTATGGAGGCCTGAGCAACGCTGTACGCTTACCAGTAATCCCGGCGATCAACTCTTCGGTTCTTTGCGCCTCATTGACGATCTGTTCCGGAGACATTTTTCTGAGATTGGGATGGCTATAAGAATGGTTGGCCACAATATGCCCTTCCTGAACGATCCGGGCGACCACCCATTCCCGGCCGGGAATGTTCTTACCCTTCAAAAAGAAGGTAGCCTTTGCTCCCAACCGTCCCAGAGTATCCAGGATCTTGGTGGTATATTCTGTATCCGGTCCATCATCAAAGGTTAAAGCCACCTGTTTGGCGCCGTCTGTGCCCTGGAGAAAGACTTTCCCCGGATGCCTGGCCATCAGATCGGGAATATTCCAGACATACTGCGAATTCCCGGTACTGCTGCCCGGAGTCTTTGGTTCCTCCGGTTTAGCCGGAGAAGTCGGCACCTTTAACCTCTGCCCGATGTAAATCTCATCGGAATTCAGTTGATTACGAGTGCGCAGCCAATTCAGATTGGTTCCGAAAGACTGAGCAATGCGGAAGAGACTATCCCCGGCTTTTACCGTATAAAGTTCCTCATCCGCCAAGGTCGGCGGATCGGGGATCAACAAAACCTGCCGGGGAATGATAAAGCCCGGACGCGCCAATTGATTGGCCTCCGCCAGTTTTTCCTGGGAAATTCCATGCCATTTAGCGATGAAATAAACCGTATCGCCCGGTTTCACCCGGTAAAGACGGTTGGCTAAAACCGGGAGGGACACCACTGCTGATAGTAAAAGAGAGCAGATGACAGTTAACAGAGAGCGAGATCTGTTTGGCAAAGAAGTATCCTCCTTACTTAACTTTAAATCTGGATATATCTCCTGTAGTGTGAATCAACAATACAAAACAGGCGATTACAGAATACAAGGGGTCATCAGTTACATAATGTATTGGTTCACATTACTCATCTATTTGCGATTGTGCTATGGATACCTCTATGTAAATGGTGTCACTCTGGAAATAATCTGCCAATAATGTTCTATGCTGTAAAAATGCTCTCAAGATCTTCGTTCAGTCGGGGGGCAGGACCAGGATGCGCCCATCCTCCAACTGCAATTTCACCTGCCGACTAATCCCCAGTTTGGCGCGGAACTCCTCCGGGATCTGTAGACGTCCTGCGGAATCCAGGACGGCATATTCTTCATGCCAGGTGGCGCCGGTCTCCCGGTCCTCATCTTTTTCTCCGGGATGTACGGAGAGTCCGTTCTGCGCTACGGTGCGGCGGACGGATTCCGTGCTGATCTTCCCGTCCCGGATCCGCACATAACGGTCTACTGCTTCAGCGATGGACATGTCATGGGTGACAATGACGACCGTCACTCCGAAGATATCCCGCACCCTACGAAAGACTTCCAGGACAAGCTGGCCGGTTCGTTTGTCCAGGGAACCGGTGGGCTCGTCCGCTAACAGGAGTTCGGGCTTGTTGGCCAAAGCCACGGCAATGGCCACCCTTTGTTGTTGTCCGCCCGACATTTCACTGGGTTTATGATTCATCCGGTCCCCTAAACTCACGGCCAAAAGCAACTCCTTGGCCCACTGGCGGTCGTAGTTGCCACTGAAGATCATGGGCAGTTCCACATTTTCCAAGGCGGTCAGGTAAGGAATAAGGTTCCTGGAGACATTCTGCCAGACAAACCCAACCACCCGGCGCTTGTACTCCTTCGCTCCCTTCCCTTCCTTGCTGATTTTATTCAAATTCCACCGGCCGACGCGAACTTTTCCTCCGGTTGGCGTGTCCAGGCCGCCCAGGATATTCAGGAGTGACGATTTTCCACTACCGCTCGCTCCGATGATGGCCATCAGTTCTCCCTTTTTTACGGTTAAATCCAAACCTTGCAGAGCAAAGACTTCAAGCTCGGATACTTGATAGATCTTGACCAGATTCTCGCAGATGATGTAGTCCTCACCCGGACTCTGTAAGAACTCTCCGCCTCTGTTTTCCGCTTTTCGCAACCATACCGGACTGCTCGTCATTATAGATCCTCCCCTAATTTAACTGCCTGATTAATCTGGAGTTTGGAGACAAAGACCTGTAAACCGATGATCCCAATGAGTAAGGCGGCGCTCAACAAAGCATAGATCTTTACTTTATCCGCCCACTCCACTACCACCAGAAAGGGGGGAACATCTTTCTGCGCGTCAATACTCAACCGTAATAACGGCAGATATAACTTACTGACCAGTTCTCCCAGGAGCGTGCCTAGAAAAACTCCTAAACCCACGGTAATAGCCAACTCATACAGTAACATCATCATGACTTCCCTAATCTTCAGGCCGATTGCCCTCAGGATACCAAATTGCAACATTCTGTTCTTCAAAGAAAGGAAAGTGTACAAAAGAAAGCCCAGCACAGTAAGGAGCGCCGCCACCAAAAAACTGGTGGATAACATCCCATACAAGCCCATCCGCTGTGGGTCGCGCACCCCCTCCAGCAGCCTTCTCCGGAGATCTTTATACTCCAAGACGTAGATCCCTTCCGAAGTCAGATTGGTAATAATCTGCTGCAGATCCGCTTCGGGTTCCAGCTTCATCCAGACATCATAAGATTGCATGGGAATTAAATTGGAGAGATAATCAAAGTTGGTGATGGCAAAGGCGCCCTCATCCGGATAGAGACTAGGCCAGTATTTGGCGGTAGCCACCACCATAAACTCGACTCTGTAATGATTGGAAAAGTTAATAGTGAGCCAGTCTCCGGGTTGCAAGTGGTTCTTCTCGGCCAGCCCTTCTTCGAGAATCAACCCATACGGCCTGCTGATCAATAAGTTCAAATACTCGTGGAAATGATGAGGGGCAAAGAGATCCTGACGCACCCAAGCCGTACGGGCAAACTCATGAGGCCGAATCGCCATAATCTGTAACTGTCCCAGCATGGGAAGGTGCTCCTCAATCAACCAGATTCTAGCGGCAGCTGCCACTCCCTCCATGTTTTCATGGACATAAAAAGGCGGTTCGAAGCTTTCTTGACGGATTGGCTCGCCGCTGACTACCGGCCGACTGTCACTGGCCGTCTGTACCCACTTCTCCTTTAGCATGACATCAGCGCCGTACTCATACTTCAACCGGTCAACAAAGTTCCGATCGATGGTGCGGGCTGTAGCCGAGCTGTAGATCCCAAGACTAAGGGTGAGAATGATCAACATAATCAACGGGCTGTAATGCCCGGGCGCCCGGGAGAGTTGCTTGAGGGTCATATCCCAAGGTACCCCCGACCAACTAGTGGTAAAACGGTCAACAGTGGTGATCAGCCAAGGAAAGAGGTGTACGGCAAGAAGACCGATCCCGATGATCAATACCGCCGGAAAGAGAAAGAGTGACGGATCCAGAATGATCTCCGCGCCCATCAGGCCTGCAGCCGCTTGTTTCTTTAATAGATAATATCCATATAGGCCAAAACCGATGATCAACAGATCAAGTCCGATCTTCCGCCAAAAGTTAGCCCGGACGCCTCGTCCGGATCTTTGCTTTAATCCCACCACCGTCTGTCCGGCGACTAATAATACAGGAATCAGTGTAGCCAGAATCGTGAGCAGTAAAGCGATCCCGGCCAGGAGATACGGTTCGCTATAAAGCTGAACCGGGAGGCGTTCCCGCCCGACAAAACTGAGAAATCCGTTGGCCGCTCCCAGCACCTGCGCAATGAAGAGCCCCACTTCAGGTCCGAACAGTAAGGCGATGAGTCCCAGCAGCCCCCATTCCAAGGCGTACTCCCCGCAAATTTGCAGCTTGCCTGCGCCCCTGCTCTGGAGGACGGTAATCTCCGTCTTTTGTCTCTTCACCATCAAACCGGAGAGCAACAGCAAGTAATAGAAGACCATGCCCGAAACCGGGATACTGAGGGCGGTGATTAGAGCCCGTAGAGATTTGGCTTGTTCAGAAAAGTCAAAGATGATCTCCAGCGGATGATCGACTCTACTGATGCCCGGCAAAATTTGGGCCGCTCCACTCTGTACAGCAGATACAGCCCGGCATAATTCAGCCAATTCATGAACACGGATGCCCCGGTGATCAAAGTACCAGTACCATCCGGCCCATCCGATATTCACTCCTTCTCTTTCTACCAGCTTGAGCCAGGTCTCTTCCGGAAGAAAGAGGGTTTCGGAGAAGTCACGGAAAGCCCACTCAGAAGAAGACCGGTATTCGTCTTTTACCCGGAAACTCCCGACCACCCGTAAAGAGAGCTCAATCTCAAGATCATCAGCCCTTCCGGCCGCCAGATCCGCAGGCTGGGTATAAACATAGGGATAGACTTGCCCTACGATGAGTTCCAGGTTTTCCAGGCACTCGGCGGAGACCACCACCTCAATCTCGGGTTCCCCCACCAAAGCGCCGCCCGGCTCCGGAAATCGTCCCGCTTTCAACTCCACCATATCCCGGAAGTTGGTCAAGTAGGTCAAACGTCCGTATTTAACTCCGCCAGCGGTTGGTCTGGAGAAATAATTATCCAACACCGCATAACGCTGTGCCCGGTAAAGGGGCAAGCCGATCCGGCGCGCCGCTTCTGTGTCCAGATATGCATTGACCGCCACAAAGTCCGCTACCGGAAAATCCTCTTCTTCAAGATAAAATGAGGGATAGGAAAACTCCAAAGCGCCCTGGGGGACTTTCTTCTCCCTGGTCAGCTCGATCCATCGTTTCTCCAAGACAAACTGGAGGGCGCCGTCTGTATATATGGGAACACTGGAGATGATGGCCACCGCCATGATCAAGGCGAAAAGGAGGTTCACTTCAAGCTTCCAGTTATTCCAGACCCGTTTGATTACCATCCAAAATATGGATAAAAAACTCATCTCCTACAGCAACCTCCTAAGGTGTCTTTACTTTGGAATAACCAGATCTCCCTCTTGCAGACCGCTTAAGATCTCCACATGGGTGGAGCCTTCAATTCCGACTACCACATCTACTTCTCTAATGGTGTCTCCATCCAATAGGCGCACATAATACCGGTCAAAATACTGCCGGACCGCGCTTCGTTCCAAAATCAAGGTATCTTTAGCCTCGCGTAGATTAATCACGACCGGAAAGAGACTCATATGCCGGAACTCGTAATCATTCGGCTCCAGCTCGATAAAGAGGCGCAAATCCTCTGTTCCATCCGGTAGTTTGTCCTTGGCTGAGGGCACTCTGGTCACCCAGCCGTTCAGCCAGACTTTATCCTCAACCTCCAGCCTTAGTATCAACCCCGGTTGCACTTCCGCCCGTTCTGCCGAGGTGACCTCGACAATCAACCGAACCCGAGACGGATCGACGATCCGCATGATTTCTTCATAATCCTCCACCTGTTCCCCGTCTTTCACGGAGATACTTTTGATCTTTCCTGAATAGGGCGCCTTAATAAACGAACCGGCCAGCCGCTCCCGGAATCTTTCATGATTCAATCTTGCTTTTTCATACTCCAGCTCTTGAAGTCTCAAAGCCTGTCTGCTGAGGGCCCCTAAAGCCGCTTCTGTTCTGGCCTGCTCCAGACGGAGTACGGTGGCTTCCAGATCAATGGCAGAGGCCTTGGTTTGGTATTCGATTTCACCCGTTTCCAAGCACGCCAAGACCTGACCTTCCTCCACCCATTCGTCTTCTTTAACGAAGATGTCCTTGACTGCTCCTTCTTCCGTAAAGTACAAGATCCGCTCTCTGGTGGACTCTACCAAACAAACCTTCCTCAGCTCCTCCACAATATCGCCGCGCTTCACTTGAACCACGGTGATCTTTTCTTCAGGAGGCGGCAATAAGGCCACTTCTTCCGGGTCTTCCTCCTGAGGAAGCAGGTTGCAGCCGGATAGCGCCAGCAGGAGAAGGCAGAAGGCGGAGCATAAAACCGGCCAGTGTTTGGACAGCAAGTTTTGTTCAGTCATGATCTGCTGTTTCCCTCCGTATCTCTCCATCATTCATTTCATATATGACATCCGCGTACTCACAGACCATCGGATCATGAGTGACCACACAGACCGATTTATGATGTTCCCGCACGATCCTATGGAGTAATTCCATAATATGCCGGGCCGTCTCTTGATTAAGTTTACCGGTTGGTTCATCCGCTAAAATCAACGACGGATCGTTAGCCAAAGCCCGGGCGATCCCCACCCGTTGCTGCTCTCCGCCGCTTAACTCATTGCTCCGGTGCGCCGCGCGTCTTCCCAAACCAACCAGTTCCAAACATTGTAATGCTCTCTCCTTCCGCTCTTTACTCTTCATCTTCATCATCCGTAAAGGAATTTCCACATTTTCAAAGGCGGTTAAGAAATCAATCAAAGCGAAGGACTGGAAGACAAACCCCACTTCTTTACGGCGTAACTCAGTCAAGGCGGAATCGGATAATTGCTTCATATTTTTACCTTTGTAGTAGACGGCGCCCTGATCCGGATGGTCTAAACCGCCGATTATATTAAGTAATGTCGTCTTTCCGGAGCCGGAGGGCCCTTTGATGATCACCAGTTGTCCGGATTCAAGGGAGATACTGACCTCTTTTAAGGCTTTCACCTCCTGCTCACCCAGGAAGAAGCTTTTGGAGGCCTCCACTACTTGAACAAGGGGAGTTTCCCTCCTTAGTGCCGGGTTAGTTTGGTCCATCAATACCGCGCGGTTGCGCTTCACACCTCCTACGTATAACAGCCTTTTGTAACAATCAGTTAGCAAAGATGATACATAAAATTAATTCTATTATAATATATAATAAACTTATTTTCCGGTAAAAGACAGGGCAAAGTTGTTTTTTGTTGTCTATTTTACCTAGGCGCCTGTTGACAGCGGATAAAAAGTCCCCCCCGGGCCTGCGCCACCAGGGGGGGGACTTTCCACCACAATCAAATCCGTCGATCACCGGGGACCGGGTACTTTAGCACCCCGTAATAAAGGATACCTTAGTGAATACTTCTCCTTGATAAAACACTTAACCAGCTAATATTACCTGATCATACAGGGCCCGGCGTCACTCTTTGTCCGCATATAATTTTTCGTAATAATCCTGTACCATCCGAGCGGCGGAGAAACGCCAATGGGACATGTCGATACTGGCCTTCATCATCTGAACCCATTTCACCCGGTTCCGATAATAAGTAGGAATAACCTCACCCAGCAATACGCTATAGAGTTTTTTACTATCCACTTCATCCTGGTCTTTGCCTTCGTAACCTCCACCGATCTCCCAACCGGTGACTCCATGCTGGCAGCCCTCCGGCCACCACCCATCCAATACACTAAAATTCAAGACTCCGTTCATGGCGGCCTTCATCCCCGAAGTACCGCTGGCCTCCATTGGTCGGCGGGGATTATTCAACCAGACATCGCACCCTCTGGTCATCAACTTTCCAATCTTCATGTCGTAATTCTCTAGAAACACCACAGCCGAAGGGTATAAAGTAGACATCTTATAAAGCTCGGAGACGATCTCTTTCCCAGTCAAATCATTGGGGTGCGCCTTTCCGGAGAAGATCAACTGGAGCTTCCCTTCTTTCAGTAAGGGTTCAATAATCTCCGGCTGCCGAAAGATTAAGTTGCCTCTCTTATATGGAGCGACACGCCGGGCAAAGCCGATTGTTAATACATCTTCTCTCAGCTTTATCCCGTTTCTCTTTTCGATCTCAATCAGAAGCTCCTTCTTACCTTGCTGATGAGGCACCCATAAGTCCCCGTCTTCTTGAAAAGCTGTAGCCAGCCGCCGATCTTGCCAGGTATTATTGTGTACGCCATTGGTGATGCTAATGATCTCAGCACCGCCTTCCACGTCTTTCCACATGCGCCTGGCGGTGGCGCAGTGTAGTTTGGCCACGGCATTGGCCCTTCTGGATAGGCGCAGACCCGCCACAGTCATACTGAAGGGATCCCCCCCCAACTTCACCATCTGCCCATAAGTCAAACCATTATAAGCCCCCATATATTGCAGTAGTTCGTGTTCATGAACTTCATTCCCGGCCACTACCGGCGTGTGTGTGGTAAAGACAATCTTCTTCCTGGACTCCGCCCAGGCTTCCATAAAGGATAGGCCATGTTCGTCCATTTTTTCCCGGATCATCTCCACTCCGGCCAAGATGGGATGACTGTCATTAAAATGATACACATCCACCTTGATCCCCAAGGCCTTTAAAGCGCGATAGCCACCGATCCCCAGTATCATCTCTTGCGCGATCCGTTCCTCCGAAAACCAGCCGTACAACTGTCCGGTAATCAACCTGTCTTCATTCTCCGGAAGATTAGCGTCCAGTAAATATAAGGGAACATTATTATATTTTTTAGATTTCCAAACCTTACAATATACTTGTCTTCCTCTGATCCGGACTCTGACCTTAACCCCGGTATCCTCTAAAAAACCGTACTTATATTCATGATAACAATCATAGGGACGACCGGAGTCATCAATATACTGGTTGGTATACCCTTGCCGCCAGAGGATTCCCACCCCAACCATGGGGTATCCTCCATCTTTTGCCGCCTTGAGAATGTCTCCGGCTAAAATTCCCAAGCCCCCCGAGTAGATCCGGAAGTCCTCATGGAGACCGAATTCCATACAGAAGTATGCTACCAACGGTTGTTTAGACTTACTCACTCCTGAAAATCCTCCCCAACACTTTATTCAAGAAAAATATTGGTCAGCCCCACCGGCTCTGGCCAGTCCCCTGTTCATCCAAGGAATGATGTGAAAATTCTTTATACAGAATCAACACAGCGCCGGGGTTAAGGAGTAGGCTGCAGCGCCCCTCCAGGCTCCGGTCGGAGACTTCTCTCCCGTCATAGGCCACTCTGAGTTCAGCGGGGTTAATTCCATATTCTTTCCTTACCAATCCTCGTAAGTTAACCCGGAATCCCCGGTTAAAATCCCTGTTTCCCAAGAAGAGCAGATCGCTGACTCGCCGGTGGGCATGGACCGGGCGGTCTTGATGATAATGTAAGAATACCAGCTTCTTACGGTTAATTCCCCGCCCAATCCACCTCGACCGCAGGGTGCTGACTAAAAAATCATTTTTTAGTATAGCTTCGAAACGGGCTCGAAGAACCAAGGCCTTTTTAAGTAAATCCTCCATCCAGGAGCGGTCCTTCCCCAGCCAATGCAGACGGTAATTGTCAAAGAAGGCCAATTTACCATACATGGGATCCTCCGGAGCCAAGACAAACCGGCCAGCCTCCGTATTATCCAACCCCAGGTTCATTGGTTGAACCTCCAACAGTTCCAGGCCGTTATTGATGAAAGGAATGGAATTCGGGATGAAATAATTCAACATCACCAAGAACTCAATTTTCTTGAGATCGTGATAAACCCAAGCCGCCCGTGGCGTATCAGCCGTCTCTAAAGCGCCGATCACCGGAAGCGCGGAACCGGTCACTGTGGAAAATAAGCGCCGACAGAACCCGGGCTTCTCCAGGTCTTTATAAACATGCCACAGATCTCCGGTGATCAAATCAAACCCGTCTTCCAGCGCTGCCGGAGAGCACCTGGTCTCAAACTCCTCCGACCATAGGATAAAGTCGGGATTTTCCGCCTTCACCCGGGTAATAATGGCTCTATTTAAAGCCGGAGGCAAGGCGTGGCCCATATCAATCCGCGCGCCGTCAATCCTGAACTTTTTTTGGTAATAGGGGATGACGCCCGCTACATAACCCCATAACTGCTTATTGGGTTCAGTTCCTTGGTAGAGGTTAAGACAAGCCACATCTTGTAAGACGTATGGCGGCTGTTCTTTAGGGAGATAATTCCGGACCCGTTCATGATGGTCGAAATAAAACCGTAAATAAGTAACGTCAACCCACGGGGGTTGCGGATCATTCAGTACATCGGAGAAACCCGGAACTGTAGTCAGACCGAATTCTCTTTCAATCAGATCGAGAATATTCTCTCCGGTTCTTCGCTGCTCAGCCACGATCCGCTCCCATTTCACCGGATCCTTCTTCTTAGGTGAATACGTAAATTTGCGCAAATAGTCGTCTATCCCTTCGCAGGTGTAGAGGAGTTTTAAGGTCTGATCTTGTAAGGTAGTAAGCTTCTTCACCCGCCTTACCACCGGTGGACCAAAGGTATCACTATCTTCTAGCCGAATCCAGTAAAACCAGTCAGGGTGTTCCAGCAAGAGATCATTATCCCGGGATACAGTACGGAAGACAAAATCCACCACTACTTTCATCCCCAGCAGGTGACACCCTTCGATAAACGCCGCGAATTCCGCATCCAGCAGCTCCTGACTGTACTCTCCCAATAAATCATCATGCAAGGTATGATCCAGTTGATAAAGGTTTTTAATGGCATATGGACTACCGAGCTCACCCTTTTTATACTTTGCGCTCACTTCAAAGATGGGAAGCAAATAAACCAGGTTCACTCCTAAACTTTGTAAGTAGGGTAACAAGCCCAACGCTTTCAGAAAAGTGCCCGGATGAACTGTCTCGTCGTCTCCATGGTTCCAGGCGGTAAAGGTCCTAAGAAAGATGCTGTACATTATATTTTTATACAAATCTCCGCGCGTATGAGGAGCACCGCCGGGCGCCCGGTCGGCCTTAGCGTTCTTCCCCTCACTCCGCGGCAAAAAATACTGTTCTATACAGGTTGCATAAAAATCATTCGCCTCCACCAACAGCTCACCCGGGCGCGCAGCGTCCACTACTCCTCCTTGATAAGCAAAGCAATTCCACACCTGGGGAATATAAAACTTTCTGCTCTGTCTTTTCCGGGTGCGCCGCAACTGACCCAAAAGATACTCCAAATTTTGCATACACTTCTCACACCAGTCTTAATTTATCTTCTTATTCTCCACTGTGTTCAGCTCATCGGTTCTTGATTCCAGCCCTAGCATTTATGCTCTCCAACTCTAAGACCTTCAGATCCGGTATGATTTGCCAAAAAAACCAGGTTACATACTCTTACTTGACCGCTCCTCTGGTCAGACCGGATACCAGTTGGTTTTGGAGCACCCAGAACAAGATCAGCACGGGCGCCGCGCCGATCAGCGCCGCAGCTGAAAACACGCCCCATCTTTGAGAGATCTGATCCTGGATAAAAGTTTGCAGTCCCACGGCCATGGTAAGGTTCTCATTGGTAGCCAGCAAAACCCGGGCCAGAACATATTCGGAATAATTCGACATGAACTGCAAGAAGAAGACTACCACTAAAATCGGGCGGGTCAGTGGCAGAATAATCTTCACAAATAACTGAAAGGGTGTGGCTCCGTCGATCTTGGCGGACTCCTCCAGAGACTGGGGTATGGTGTCGAAGTAATTCTTGGTCATCCAGACATTAACCCCCATGGCCCCACCTAAATAGACCAGAGTTAAACCGGCGTGCGTATCCAACCCAAAGGAGGAGAAGTAGTGGCCGATCCAGAAAATAATCAAGTAAATCGCCACCAAAGCCAGCATCTGCGGGAACATCTGAATCAGCAAAATCGCAAACAACCCGGTCTTTCGGCCGTGAAAACGCATCCTGGAAAAAGCGTACCCCACCAAGGCGGTGATGCACACCCCCAAAAAGGAACTGGTCAGCGAGACTTTGAATGTATTCAAGAGCCAGGACGTAAAGGGTTGCAATTCACTGTCGAAGAGCCGGATGAAATTAATGAAAGAGGCGTTCTTCGGTATTATTCTCTGACCGACTATAGTATTGGCCGGATCAAAAGCTGCTGAGATCACCCAGGCAATGGGATAGAGCACAAAGGCCAATATCACCCAGATGACAATTTGTTTCCACAACTGTGACCAGGTCTGCGGTGTAAAACGCGGCTTCTTCTTTACTTCCGTCAAGAATTTCAAGGACTCCTTATTCATACTGCGGCACCTCCTCCAGGGCGCGTGTTGATTTAAAATTAATCCAGGTAATGATACTGATGATCATAAAAATGATCAAGGATACCGCAGACGCCAAGCCATAATCTCCGCCTGATCCTCCTTCAAAAGCCATCCGATAAGTATAGCTAATCAGGATATCCGTGGCCCCGGTCGGAGTAATTGAACCGGGAATCGCCGGTCTCCCTCTAGTGACTAAATAAATGACGTTAAAATTGTTGAAGTTAAAAGCGAAACTGGAGATGAGTAAGGGCATTAACTGTGATAATAACAAAGGTAACGTAATCCGGCGAAATCTGTACCAACCATTGGCGCCATCCACCATGGCCGCCTCATAGAGTTCCCCGGGGATACTCTGCAGGGCACCTGAACAGATCAGCATCATATAGGGAAATCCCAGCCACAGGTTGACGATGAGGATCGCCACCTTGGCCCAGAAAGGATCCTGTAGCCAGGGGAGGGCTTTCCCGAACAACGGAAGAAAAATGGAGTTGTTAATAATACCCACTTCCGTATTGAACAACCCCCGCCAAACCAGGCAAGTAATAAAAGCGGGAATGGCATAGGGAATCACCATTAACACCCGGTACAAACGGCGTAATTTCAGTTTTGGGTCGTTCAACAAGACCGCCAAGAATAGTCCCAAGCCCAGAGTCTCCAGAACACTAAGGAAGGCGAAGACAAGGGTCCAGACAAAAACCTGGAGAAAAGGGGCGGAATACCGTTGATCTGTGAACAGTTTCTGAAAATTACGCCATCCCACGATTGTCTGGTACCCTATATCCAATGATTTTCCGGTTACGGAAGTGAAGTTACCGTCCTTCGCAAAGTATGTAGTTTGGGTCTGCAAGTCAATTAGAGCGTCCTGCGACGGATCGTACTGATAGCGCGGAGTGTAACAGCCAAACGTCTCCGGGGTCCGCAGTTTAAGAAGGCGGTCCTCATAGGCAAAGGTCAGGTTCTCCAATTTACCCAGGGAGGAGAAGATATTTAAGATACTCTCCTGCTCATACTCTCCAAGCCTGTCAACTTTCCCATCGCCGTCACTGTCTTCCAGTTTGATCCCTGCTTCGGTAAGCGGAGTAGCCGCCTTATCCACCGCCACTAGTTGTTCGCCGGTTGGCGCGGTCAGCAGAAAAGCAAACTCGCCAGCGGTATTCTTAAAGATCTGCGCCTTATATGTAGGGTGGCCTTCGTCCAACATTAACCTGTCCGTATATTGCTTGATCACCATCTCCTTGGGCAGAATATGACCTGTGCCATAATTTGTAAAGGAGACATAGATGGTGAACCCAATGGGGAAGACGACCATTAATAACAGGAAAAACAGGCCGGGAAAGATAAAACGTAATGGATAAGCCCGTTCCGAAAGGAAAATATAGTCAATTAAAAGAGCCCCAACCACCAAAATCGTGAAAATGAGATAGTGTCCCTCAGCGAGGAGTACAGTTAATGCCCATAAGGCCATCGCATTACTGATCCCAAGTATGATCAGCTTGGAGAGGAGCGCTATATTTAAGGAGCTACTGGCAAAAAATTTTTCTAGGCGCTTAAGCCTTGTTTGTGTGCGCATTTTCCATCACCGCCTGGTTTTTTAGTAAGCCCTGCTTTCGTATAACAGCAAAACCAAGGGCATGAGAGGTAAAATTCAAGGCAAACCTGAATTTGATACCTGTGTCGGCGCATTCAGCGCCGACACAAATCCTTCCAAAACACTTTCGAAGTAAACCTTACAATTTACCTCGCGGTTTACCTTCCAGGAAACCGGCTTCGGCATGAAGCGAAGCTAACATGAAGCGAAGCTTCATGAGTTTACTTCTTCGCCTGTTCGATAGCGGTCTTAATCTGCCCGACCGCATTATCCAACGCCCCTTGAGGAGCTTGTGTTCCATTCAAGATCACCTCGATGGCGTTGGACCAAGCGGACCAGACTGAATTCATCTCCGGAATACTCGGCATCGGCACACCCACGCTGGCGCTGTCGTAGATCCCCTTAATATCCGCATTCTTCACTTTATGTAAGGCAGGGAGATACGCAGGGGGGCGGTCACCTTTTTCATAGAGTAAATACATAACCTCTTTCGTAACGATAAATTCATTCAAGAAAGCCTGGGCCAATAGTTTGTTCTTACTGAAAGAGCTGACCATAAAACCATGTACCCCGGTAAAAGGCCGGGACGGTTTCCCGTTGATACTCGGGATTACCGTAAACCCAAAATCAATCCCTGCGGTGCGAAAATCCTGAAAATACCATGGTCCGCTGATGATCATTCCGACTTTTCCTTCTTTAAAGAGCGTCGCCATGGTAGTGGCGTCTATACCCGTGGGCATAATCCCTTTCTTAATCAGATCAAGTAAGAGCTCCATACCCCGGACGGCGCCTGAGTTGTTTAATCCGATATCCATCGGATTGAGGGTTCCGTCGGTATTTTTACCAAAGACATAACCGCCACCCGCCGCCATAAGCGGAAAAGTGTGATAAGGATCCGGTTGCGGCAAAACAAAGCCCCACTGTTTTTTCTTTGGGTCAGTAATTTTTTGGCCGATTGCCACCAACTCTTCCCAGGTGTTCGGGGCCTTCGGCACAAGTTTCTTGTTGTAGATCAACCCAATGGATTCCACGGCATAGGGAATGCCATAAAGTTCATTTCCCCATGAAAAAGCGGAGATCGCCACCGGGGCAAAGTCTTTCTTCTTGTCCCCCAAATCGACCGGTTCAATTAAACCGTTCACTACCAATTGGCCCAGCCAATCATGAGCGCCGATTAGAATATCCGGCCCCTTTCCTGATGGTCCCACGATACTTAGCTGGTTGCTGATCTCTCTGAAGTTTAGTTCTTGGACCTCTATATTGATGTGATATTTTTGGGTGAATTTCCTTCCCACTTCCTGTAAGATAGGAGAACGGGTATCATCCGCCCAGATCAACAACTTACCCTCCTCAGAAGCATAGACCCCGGAAAGGACCGTCAAACACAGGAAAAGACCGAGCACTAAAAGTAAGCGTCTTTTCATGAAAATCCCTCCTTTTTTTAGTCCAGCTGCACAGTTTGCAGAGTTTTTTCGGCGCATCCCTCCTTTCCTTTCTTCTTGCTTACCGGGTTACAGAATACCGGCAAGATCTATGCGCACACGTTTGCACAACAGCCAAAAATTTTTTATCTTCCAGTTGAATCCCTGACAATTAACTCCGCCGGGATAATAGTCCGGCTGTAACTTCGGGTATGGGGCACGCCTGCCGTGTACTCCTCATTCACCTCGGCTAATAACAACTCAACTGCTTTCGCTCCCAACGAAAAAGCATTTATCTCAACTGAAGTTAAGGACGGCGAGAAATAGGCGGCTTGCGGCACATTGTTAACTCCGGCGACCGCCACATCCCGGGGTACTTCGAGTCCATGCTCATTCAAGTATTTGATGGCCCCGAACGCCAACAGGTCATCACAGGCGATGATTCCAGTAGGCTGAACACTCCGGTGGCGATAAAAAGTCTTCATCAAATGATAACCGTCATCCGTGACAAATTGGCTTTCCACCACCAATTCTTCATCCACTGGTATACCGTGATCCCGTAAAGCTTGTTTATAACCGTTGAACCGGTCGACCGTTACTAAAAAGTCCGGCGACAAACCAAGAAAGGCAATTCTTCTATGGCCTCGTTTAATAAAGTGTTCCGTCAGTTCATAACCGATGGAAAAGTTATCATTATCTACCCAATTTACTCTGCTTTCCTGTTCGGAACGGCCGATGATTACAAAGGGAAAACTCATCTTAATCAATTCAGCCACCGAGGGATCCCGTACCCGTGAAGTCAGCAAGATAACTCCGTCAGTGATCCCTCCGCGCGCAAACTGGATAATAGTGTCTTTTTCTTCTTCCAAAGAAGTGACACTGGAGATTAGAATATTATAACCATGCTGATAGGCCACGGTTCCTATTCCCCGTAACAATTCGGGGAAGAAGGGGTGTTCAAATGATCGCTCCGCTGTGCCGGGAATGATCACCCCGATAATCTTCGACGATTTACTCGCCAAAGAACGGGCGATCATATTCGGATGATAATCCAGTTCTTTCATGATCTTCATTACTTTATGTTTCGTTGCTGAACTAATCCGGGGATGATTCGCGATCACCCTCGAGACAGTAGAAGGTGACACCCCCGCCTTTTTCGCAATGTCTTTAATGGTTACCCTCATCAGTGTTCCCTACTTTGTGCAAACGTTTGCTCATATTTTCCCAATTGTACCATATTATTCTGTCAACTTCAACACTGTTTTCACCTGATTTTTACATTAAATATTCTATGCCCATACTGACCATATTAAGCCGGTATAGTCAGATAAATCTCACATTCTCCTGGTTTTAAGTGGTCAAAAAATCAGCGGCCTTATAGGCTTCTTCCAGCTTTTGAACTTATCTTTCAAAATTATAATTAAATATATTATATAAATCAAAAGATTATTGTGCCAGCGTTAGCAGTGGAGAAGAGCACCAGGCTCCGTCAAGTCAAGCTTACCCGTGTTCCACTTTATTCAGGATATAAAGATCCGGTTGGAAATAATCAGCCCGCTGTCCGTCCTCCTGGTACCTACGAAAATCCGCGAGAATTCTCACCCCCAGCACCTCCTCTGCCAGGTCGTCACCGATCATGAGCTGCCCGTCATCAATCCGAATTCTTCCTTGGCCGTTTGTAACCTGCCCATTTATTTCCACCTGAAAGTGGATTCTATGAATACCGATTCGGTCCCGCTCGTTCACTGCTTCCAAATAGTCAACGGTATCCGTCGCCACCCTGAATCCGGTGGCTACCGCCAAACCCTTAAAAGGCAAATAAAAAGTATTGCCTTCCAGTTTTACCTTGGCCTCCGCTGCAATTTGCCCGGAAGGCGTCAGGAAAACATTCGAATTGACCCTGGTCTTGATAATCCCGGCCTCACTGAACAGGTCATCAGCTACAACCTGATCTGGAGTATAGAAGATTGCGGCGCGCACCCCATCCACAGTAACCTCTTTCAGCTCTGCTTTTTCCATAGGTTCCAAGTTGATTTCATCTCCACTGAGCACTCTGTACCAAGTAGCCTTGGGAATTTTCACAGTAACCGGGTAGGGGTTGGCATTGTAAATCACCAGGATGTTTCGCCACCTCTCTCCCTGCGGCGCGTCTTTGATTAGATAAGCCACAGAATTTCTGGGCGCCGGTAGAAAAGAGAGGCTCTCTCTGATCAGCTCCGCGGAAGCAAGACGGAAAGCAGGATGCCTCCGGCGTAAGGCGATCAAGCCCTTGACATAATTGAAGACCTCCAGATTCGCAAGTTTCCTCCCCCAATCAAGAGCATTGATATAATCCGGACTCCGGTAACTATTATGTTCTCCTCTTTTCGTACGTAGGAAATCCATACCCGCTTGGAGATAGGGCACGCCTTGAGCGGTAAGGAGGATGGCGGCGCCCAGTTTGTGTCGGAGTTTTCTCTTTTCTACGTCCAGATCCGGATTGGCGGCGGTCAGTTTGTCCCAGAGGGTCTGATTATCATGGTTGGCCAAATAATTAATGGATTGGCCGGGCTGAACATTATAATCTTTCACCACTGAATTATAAAAGATACTCCCGGCCACCCCCTGCATCACCTCTAATTCCATGTGCGACCGGCCGTCAATAAAACCGCGCTCCCGATCGTTATTCCATGGCCCCTTCAGATTGTCGCGAAAGTGGTCGTTAAAAAAACCGATCCCCTGTAATTTAGGAGCATGAGGCTGAATGGCCCTCTGCTCACGTGGAAGGTGACCCAGATCCCATCCTTCACCAAAGATGATGATTCCCTGATCAATCCCGGAGAGAACCTCTCTAATCTCCCGCATGGTTTCAAGATCATGAATCCCCATTAAGTCAAAGCGAAAACCGTCGAGATGATACTCGTTCACCCAGTATTTTACAGAGTCAACCATGAACTTCCGCATCATTCTCCGTTCCGAGGCGGTCTCGTTTCCGCATCCGGTACCGTCCAAGAAAGAGCCGTCCGCTGCCATTCGATAATAGTATCCGGGGACGAGCCGATGGAAGATGGAATCATAATTATGAAAGGTATGATTATAGACGGCATCAAAGATTACTCTGATCCCACTCCGGTGGAGAGCTAAGATCATTTCCTTAAATTCCCTAATCCGTACCACCGGGTCGTAGGGGTCGGTGGCATATGAACCCTCCGGAACATTGTAGTTCTTCGGATCATAGCCCCAATTAAACTCCTGTTTTTCTAGGGTTTTCTCGTTTATGGAAGCATAGTCATAGGTGGGTAAGAGGTGCAGATGGGTGACGCCTAATTCTTTCAGATGGTCGACTCCGGTGGTTACTCCCTCTGGCCCTCTGCTGCCTTCCTCTTGAAACTGTAGATATTTCCCTTTATGTATGATTCCCGAGGTTTCATGCATCGACATATCCCTGAGGTGCAACTCATAGATTACCGCATCAGTCGGCCGCCCGGAGAAGGGAGGACGCACATCATCCGTCCACCCCGGCGGATTGGTGGCGGCTAAATCCACCACTGCCGATCGATCGCCGTTGACTCCCACGGCCACTGCATATGGATCCGGCGTCTCGGTCTCCTGTCCATGATGGGTGACTTTGTATGTGTAAAAAAGGCCATGCAAGTCACGGGTTAAAGTCTTCACCCAAGTTCCCTGGGGACCTCTTTCCATCTCATAAGTGACGCCCGGATCGCCAGAGGCAATGTCTCCATCCTCGTAAATAATTAGGCGTGCCCGCTCCGCCAAAGGCGCCCATACTCTGAAGGTAGTCGCTGTTTTGCTATACGTTATCCCCAGATCATGACCGGCATAGAAAAAATCAGTATCTAACTTTTGCCATTTTTTTAAGTTAAAAGTAAAATCCGACACAACAGATCACCTTAAATCTATGAGATCTTACTCCAGCATCGAGATTAATATCTCCTGAACCATGGGTCTTATGCAAATACATAAAAGGAGGCGTGACGCCTCCTTTTATCTGCAACGCCGTTGACGCGGCCGTCTGCATCTATCCCTTGGCGCATACGGACAATCCTCCCACCTGACCGCAGGAAGTACAAAAAACGGTCCTTCCAAAGAGGGATAGGGCATACCGGGCCCGGAAGGACAAGGCATCGGGCCATGTGGCGGTGGCGGTGGCGCCGGCGGCCTGGGTCTAATCATTCTTCTGGGAATGCAGATGACTTGACCGGCGTAAATCAGATCAGCATTGGTGATCTGTGGATTTATACGTAGAATATCTTGAACACTAATCCCAAAGTGGCGGGCGATACCCGATAAGGTCTCCCCTGCTCGGACCAGATAATACTCCCCTTCACAGTCGGCGGGTGGCACCGGCAGCGGGACACAGATTCTCTGCCCAACCTCGATTACATCCGGATTCACAATCTGTGGATTATAACTCAATAATTCTTCCAAAGTAATCCCTAATCTTCTGCTGATTTCGTAGAGGGTGTCACCGCGCATGATGGTATAGAAGAATCCCGTGGGGCAAAAGGTGTCGGCTACAGGCACACAAATCACTTGGCCGGGAAAGATTAGATCCGGGTTAGTGATCTGCGGGTTGGCCCTGATCAATCTTGACAAGGGAATCCCAAATCTTTGCGCAATCAAAAACAAACTGTCACCAGGCACGACAGTATAGAGTTGTCCGCCCGGGCACGAGGGTGGCGCCGGAGGGGTATGATGCGCCGTCTTTACCTCCTTATGATCCATTGCAACCATATATATTCCCCCCTTCTGACACATGCTTTGGTGCAATTATCATCTTTCACTCTAGCATATTCAAAGACGGTAGTATTTGTCCTAGGCCAATAGAATAACTGCTCAAGCCGGGGTGGCTATATGGTATACTATAAGAGCCAACGTAAAAGAAGAAACTCAAAGATTATGCCCGTTGAATAACTGGCCTGGGCGAGCTGAGCTATTAATTCCAACGATAAAAACACCAGATATGGCCAGATAACTAATGAAGGAGAGCTCTAAATGAAGAATCCACCTCCCCTCTATTATACAATCCCGGCTGCCTGGTCCGGCCACAGCATCAAGACCCTCCTCTACCACCATTTTCATCTATCCAGGGGCCAAATCACCGCTCTAAAAAAGTATAACGGGATCTTCATCAACGATCAGCCGGTATTCGTTACCCACCGGCTGACCGAGGGAGAGGTACTGACCCTACGCATTACTCCTTTGAACCAAGACTTTACACCGGAAGCAATCCCCCTGTCCATCCAGTATGAAGACGCTGATCTGGTGGTGGTCAATAAACCATCCGGCCTGTTAGTCCACCCTGTGCGTTTCCATCCAACAGGAACTCTGGCCAACGCCCTTACTTACCTTTGGCGTCAGCAACAAGAAAACGCCTCTTTTCACCCGGTACACCGCTTGGATAAGACTACTTCCGGATTAGTGCTCATCGCCAAAAATCCCTGGTCTCATCAGCAATTATCCAGACAACTGGAACAGGGAATGATCAGCCGACTATATCTGGGCATCTGCCACGGCGCCCTGGTGAGGGAGAGTGGAAGAATCTCCGCTCCCATCAAACGCTCGACCACGGGCATCAAAAGAGAAGTCTCTCCTGACGGGAAGCCTGCCTTAACTAGGTTCCGCAGGCTCCAAAGTTCTGAACAGGGCTCGCTTTTAGCGCTCAAAATCTTCACCGGGCGTACCCACCAGATCAGAGTACACCTGTCTTCCTCAGGGCACCCTCTATACGGGGACTCCCTCTATGGTGGAACGGAGAGCTTCCCCAGGCCAGCCCTGCACGCGACCAGAATCAGCTTTACCCACCCGCGGACCCGGAAGAGAATAACGGTTACCGCCAACCCGCCTCCGGACTTTTCCGATTTACTGACCACCATTATCACAGGTGATCTTTTTGTCCATAATAATAACGGTGATCGACTAAAATACGGAGGTACAACGGAAGTTGACGAAACCCAAGAAACTATCCTTCAAAAGTGGCGTTCAGGCCTTTAGTGAGCACGAAGTAGCCGAACCCCTCTGCTTGGACGATGCTATGGAAGTAAAAAGGGCTATGCTGCTGAATGCCATGGACGTCCCCGGCGGACTGGACACTTCTTTAACAGTTACCGATGAGTCTGTCGGTCAAGACGCAGAAAACTTGGCGAATGAAAAGGAAAGGACTCACTCTGACCGCTGACTTTAATCTTTAACTACCGGATCCGACTGTGGCCGTTCCACAGCGGCCACCCGCAAAAATCATGTTGTCCATACCACTGGGTTGCGGTTAAATTATTATGAACAATCTGTTAATTTCCCTACTCCAAGAGGATGGACGGTTTGGAATAAAGAATTGAATAATATTAAGTAAACGATATCACGATATGATGATTATTTCCCATCATGAAGAAGGAGGTTTTAGGTTGATTAAAACAATTGCCAATACTATTAGGGGCTTGGCTGCGGATACCGTAGAAAAAGCCAACTCCGGACATCCGGGAATGCCTCTGGGTACGGCGGATCTGACCGCAGTTCTCTATTCCGAGGTATTAAAACACGACCCTTCCGCTCCCAATTGGCCGGATCGGGACCGCTTTGTACTCTCCGCAGGACATGGTTCAGCTTTGTTATACACCATTCTACACTTAACCGGATATGATCTTTCCCTTGACGAACTGAAGCGCTTCCGTCAATTGGGTTCCCGTACACCCGGGCATCCGGAATACGGGATAACTCCTGGTGTGGAAACCACAACCGGGCCTCTAGGACAGGGCATCGCCAACGCAGTCGGAATGGCCTTGGCCGAAAGAATGCTAGCCGCCAGATTTAACCGTCCGGGATATGAAATTGTAGACCATTATACATACGTCCTCGCTGGTGATGGATGCTTAATGGAAGGAGTAAGCGCGGAAGCTTCTTCTCTGGCCGGCTCCTTAGGCCTTGGGAAACTCATCCTCCTCTACGACGCGAATGACATTACCATTGAGGGTTCGACTGAGCTAGCCTTCACGGAAGATGTGGCTAAACGGTACTTGGCCTACGGTTGGCAAGTCTTGCAGATCGACGGGCACGACTTTGACGAAATCCTGAAAGCGCTGGAAGAGGCGAAAGCGGAAACCTCCAAGCCCACCATCATCGTGGCCAAAACGATCATGGCCAAATGCTGTCCCGAGCTTGAAGGAAGTCATAAAGCCCATGGCGCTCCCCTGGGTAAGGAAAAGATTACTGCGATGAAACAGAATCTAAATCTACCGCTCGCCGATTTTCAGGTGGCAGAGGAGGTTTACGCCTTTTTTGCCCAGAAGCGTGAGGACTGGCAGAAGGTCAGACAGCTTTGGGAGGATAAATTTCAAGCTTGGTCGGAAAAATATCCGGAATTGAAAAGAGAATGGGATCGGGTCATGCAAAGAGAGTTGCCTGCCGACTTAGAGGAAGCTCTACCCCGGTTTGAAGTGGGCTCCAGCGGCGCTACCCGTGATATCGGCGGTCAAGTCCTAAATGCGCTGGCTGAACGCTTACCGGAACTGGTGGGAGGTTCAGCGGATCTGGCACCCTCTACCAAGACCTATCTTAACAACTTCCCCGCTATCAAGGCGGACAACTTTGCGGGCAGAAACCTTCACTTCGGCATCAGAGAACATGCCATGGGGGCTATAATGAATGGTCTCTCCCTCCATGGCGGCTTCCGGGTCTTCGGCTCCACTTTCCTGGTGTTCTCCGATTATATGCGGCCGCCGATTAGATTAGCGGCGCTTATGAACCAACCGGTGATTTTTGTCTTTACCCATGACTCTTTTTATGTTGGAGAAGATGGTCCCACCCATGAACCCATTGAACATGTGGAAGCCTTACGGGTGATCCCAAGGCTGCAAACGGTTCGCCCGGCTGATCCGAACGAAACAGCTTGGGCTTGGTTGGAAGCTCTAAAAAATACGGATTCTCCTACCGCCTTGATTTTGACCAGACAAAAACTGCCGACCTTACCCGGAACAAACTTTGACGGGTTTAAACGGGGAGGCTACATCATTAAGGAAGCCGCCGACCGACCGGATCTGGTCATCCTGGCCAGCGGTAGTGAGGTCTCACTGGCGTTAAACGCTGCCGAGCTTCTGGCCGCAAAAGGTAAAAACGCCCGGGTGGTTTCTGTGCCTTGCCGGGAGAAATTCCTTAAGCAGGATCCAGATTACATTCAGAACATTTTGGGTGAAGGACTCCCCCGGGTAGCTATTGAAGCAGGAATCGGTAACGGATGGCGCCAGTTGGTTGGTGCTGTAGGCCTGGTCATCTCCATGGAAGATTTTGGGGAGAGCGGTCCTGCCGATGTGTTGGCCAAGGAATTTGGTTTTACTCCGGAAAAAGTAGTCGATAAAATAGAGGCTTTTCTCCAGTAACAATCCCACGGAAGTTTTTCGCAGTAAAAAAGAAGGGTGAGATCGACAAAGTCCAATCTTACCCTTCTTTTTCATGATACTCTCCGCGTCTCTCCTCTTCATCTCCAACCTTTACTCTTCGCCTTTTGCAGATTATGACAAAGAAATTCATGGATGATCTACGCGACCCTTTGACTTTCTTCTCTCTTTACCTACGCCGAAACAAAAAGAATTATGTCGAACCATTCCATAAAAAGGCCATCAGTCTTGCACAGGCGGCCTCTTTTCCTCTTCAACGCCTCCTGCTTTCTTCCGTTTCACCCAGTCCGCACCGAAACAACTCTCCAGCTTTTTTTGGTCAACACAAGAATTCAGTTTACATCGTGGGCACCTGATTTCATTTGTTTCCATTCCACATTGGATACAAACATACTCCTCAGCCATGAGTACCTCCTACCAAAAAACCTTGCAGCCGAAGCCACAAGGTTTTCCTTGTTTATTTCGGCAACCGAGCTATCATAGTCCTCCCCTAAATGCGTGAGCAATTCAGAAAAAGGACCTTAGACCTCTGGTTTTGCGTCCTTGTCTTTCGAACAAGTATGCCTTTTCGTTTTGGTTTTTAACTAAACTATGACGCATAGATACATGTAGGAAAATAATCCCAGGTATCTTAGATTAGCCCCCATGATCGATCCAACTTAAAGCTCTGACTAAACACTCCTGTTCGTTTCCGGATTCCTCCTTTGGGATCAGGACTTGAAGCCACTGATCATTTTTTCGGTCCAACTTTTCACAGCCTGCCGAATAAATGATCCGTCCCTGATTAATCTCTTCTCTGATCTTCAAACGATAAACACCGCCATCAACTGTATGCACTTCAAATAAGAGTGGATTATGTTTTATTAATTTCGAAATATTCTTGAAGGAACTGTTTTGCATATTATACTTCAAAAAGCATTCCTCCCCCCTTATCCTCAAGGCCACATGTACCACTAAATAAATTTTTGAAAAACAAATTTAAAAATTCTTATTTAATATTCGACACCCCATAGGATTCTCCTGTTGAAAACAGCACTTTTTTAACAAAATCCCCGGGCGAAAGCCGGGGTTAGTCATCTGTTAAGTAATTTTTCATCACAAACACGGATAATAAGATATAAAACCGTTTCGCCCTTCAATATTAGTATCGGTAAGATAAAAACCCCACTTTAGCATTGATTTTTTCTGAGGGCCCACATAACCGGCCCGTCTTCACACTCCATCCGGTTTTTCGTAAAAGAGAATTTCTTCCGGATACCCCAACAACCTGCAAAGCTTATCAATATTTTCTTGATTAGGCTTGCTCCCTTCATAGATCCACCTATTTACTGTTCTTGGATGTACACCAATCTCCTCCGCCAACACAGAGAGGGCAATTCCCCTGACCAGCAAAATCCCATACAAAACCTCGTGCCTAATCCTCCAAGATTGTAACTTCATTCGGAAACGCGGCTTCCGGACGCCCACGCCTCCCCAACCCTGAGGTATTTTAGTCCTTTTCTCCATATCTAGTTGCCTCCGTCGTGTTTTCGATATTATACATTACTATGGTTGGAGAAGAAAACTCTTCTAACTTTAGTTTTTCTACTAATTAATAATCATCTCCTTCCAACAGACAGAATCTTTTTCCAGTGGCCGGGTCAGCAGACCAGCAGTAGACACTGTCAAGTTTTTTCCCAGAATAGGATAGCGCATTAATGCGAAGAATACGCATAAAATGAGATAGGGAGCGATTTTATGAGAATTAATAAGCCGATAGCAGCAACCATAATAGGCGCCTTATCTACAATACCATATGAAATACTTACCAGAGCGCTTAAATTATTGGGGTATGCGAAATACACTGTGTATGAATTAAGTAGCCTCATGATTACATTAAACAGGCCTGACAAAGTACTAGGGTCTTTCATGTCTATGATAATAGGCGCAAGTATATCCATTATTCTATATTGCGCTATTGCTATTATTGGATGGTTTGGTTGGGATCATATAATCTTAAAGAGCATATTTATCAGCCTTCAGAGCTGGTTGTTTTTGGAAGGTCTTTTCATGTGGCTGATTGAAGGGCGCAATTTCATTCCCCTTCGGCCTATTAGTGACTATTACTCTCAATTTTTTTGCGTTTTTATATATGGAATTATCTTAGGGCTACTTTTCCAGAAATACATCAGAACTAAATAAAAAACCCGGCAGTAGATGATAGCTTATGCAAAAGAAGGCATGTCCGCCATTGGAGTACTGTTCCTGGTTTTTATTAAGCGCCAAGCTTACTGACGCCACGATGGAGAAGTATTTATAACAAGACAGGCAGGTCACGATGGTCGATGACCTGCCTGTCTATAAAACCATGATAAACAATTATGTTGATGAAGAAAGTTATAGTCTATGAAGACAAAATTAAGGTGTTCCGAAAAAATTGTGTTTTGGATGGTGGAGGCGGGGGGAGTCGAACCCCCGTCCGAAAAGGTAACGACAGTAGTCTCTCCGGGCGCAGTCCGTAATTGGTCTTTCGCTTCTACGTCGTTTACGGACAAACTAAGCATCAGCTATCTCGATAAGCTTAGCGCTGATCTCCGAGAATTGACCAGCGAGCAACCTGGTTTAATGACGCCCGCACCGGACTCCCAGGTAAAGTCTGGATTGGACGGCTACTTATAAATTAAGCAGCTAAAGCGTAATTGTTATCGGCACTTAATGTGCTTGCTGCAGTTTAACGAGGCCACAGCACCTCGGCCCGCTACCCCTGCCCTTACACTCCCCGTCGAAACCGGACGCCCCCGTTTTTACAAAGGAATGATGGATGTCTCGCCTGCCTTAGCTATATACGCGCCGTAAAATAGTAAGCGCCTATCACCGGAAGAAGGTAAGCTAGTGAGATTTAACTCAGTATCTTATTATACAGCAAACCGGGGAGAAATTGCAAATGTAGAATTAAACTTTACTGCTAATAAACGCCAAAGCAGTTATGATCTTCCTTTAACCGCCCTGGCCATCTCCCGTTCGGCGTCTTTTTTCGCCAGATCTTGGCGCTTATCATATAATTTTTTTCCTCTGGCCAAAGCCAATTCTACTTTTACCCGATTATTCCGATCAAAATATAGAGAGAGCGGAACTAAAGTCATACCTTTCTCTTTAATTTTCCCATGTAAACGCCGGATCTCTGCTTTATGCAGCAACAGTTTTCTGGGACGCAACGGATCATGGTTAAAACGATTGCCAAAATCATACGGACTGATGTGGCAATTATAGAGAAAAACTTCTTCTCCCTCGAACCCGGCATAACTGTCATTAAGGTTTCCCCTGCCCAAACGGAGGGATTTAACCTCAGTCCCACTTAGAACAATTCCGGACTCCAAAGTATCTTCAATAAAATAATCATGCCGGGCCCGTCGATTTTTCGTGATGACTCTCGGCTCCATCCGCGATCAAACCTCCACCCCAATGCGTAAATTCCATCCATACCAGTAAACCCTGGGATTTTTATTATAACAGTCCTTCTCAATCTGTCAAGTATCAGCAGCCTCCGACCCTCAGCACAAACTTTCACCGTGAAGTTACGCGCTATTTGCAACCCACTCAAAGAAAGCAACCACCCGCACAAGGTAGTTGCTTTCTTTGGTCTGACTCCACTATGAGAAGCCTTCTTTTCTTCACTTATTTACTAATCAGGTCTACGGTATCCCTGGCAATCACCAATTCTTCGTTGGTGGGCAACAAGAGCAGAGATACTTTGGAATCCGCTACGCTGAGGTTGGCCTCTACCCCGCGCAGGCCTTCATTCTTCTGATAATCCATTTTTACGCCCATAAATTCCAATTCACGGCAGATGTCGGCTCTGGTCTGACTATCATTTTCCCCGATCCCGGCGGAAAAGACCATCACATCCAAACCTTTTAATTCCGCGGTGTATGCCCCCACATATTTGACGATCCGGTGAATAAAGATTTGATAAGCATCCTCCGCTTGGGTATTTCCTTGACTACGGGCCTTCTGAATATCCCGCATATCCGAATATCCGGTTAATCCCAAAAATCCACACTTCTTGTTCAGGTAGTTATCAACCTCCGCAGGGGTAAGATTAAGTTTCTGGCAAAGCAAAGGTACGACCGCAGGATCCAGATCCCCGCTGCGAGTCCCCATCACCATCCCCTCCAATGGTGTCAACCCCATCGAAGTGTCGATGACTTTTCCACCGTCAATCGCTGCCATACTGCTGCCGTTCCCCAAATGAACAGTGATCATCTTCAATTGCTCGATGGGCTTTTGCAGAAATTCAGCAGCTCTCTTCGCCAGATAGCGGTGGGAAGTACCATGGAATCCATACCGGCGAACTTTATATTTCTGATACACCTCTAAGGGCAGGGCATAAAGAAAGGCTTTCTTCGGCATGGTCTGGTGAAAGGCAGTGTCAAAGACCGCTACCTGCGGTACGTCCGGCATTAATTCCATACAAGCCCTAATCCCCATAATATTAGCAGGCATATGCAGAGGTCCCAAATCACGTAACTCCTCAAGTTGAGCAAGAACTTGATCATTTACAATCACCGATTCTTTAAAGACCTCTCCGCCATGGAGAACCCGATGACCAACTCCGTTGATCTCCTTAAGATCCTCAATCACTCCGTATTGGGGGCCCGTCATTAGTTTTAAAACCATTTGCAGAGCTACTTGATGGTTGGCAATCTCTGCTTCCTGTTGATACTTGTCGGCGCCGGTCTTCTCATGGGTAATCCGGGCCGCGCCACCCTGGCCGATCCTCTCCACGAGGCCTTTAGCCTTAACTGTTTCATCGGCAAAGAATTTGTACTTCAATGACGAACTTCCGCTGTTAAGTACTAAGATATTCATGTTAGTGCTCCCTTCGTTTTGTATGTTGTATACTTTGATCTATATTAAAATAAGATGCTCAATAACTATTAAGTATCTGTTTTCTTTGTGAAGCACCAGTCTTGAATTGAAGATCAACACCATACTCTTCAATAACACAGACCAGATCTATTATAAACCCAATAACCCTGTTTGACAAGTGAAGCCAGAAAAGTATCTGATCGCCTATTCTTCGGAAGACCCAGACAAACCAGATTAACCAAGCGCTCAAACCCACCAGCCGACTCCTGGTTGACACAGGCTTTAAATCGTCATCTCCAGCAGAGAGCAACATCACCAAACCGGAGCCAGTGTTCGGATCGGCCATACAGAAAAAAGACCCTGAAACTCTAAGTTAGGGTCTTACCAAGGCCATATTGGTTTTCAAACGAACACTTACTCCCGGAAAGTCTCAACCGCACCGCTGGTACGGTTTTTTTATATTAAAACATAAAGTTACACGCGCCAATACTCAAACCGGCATAATCAATCTTGATCAATGGCCGTGTTAATCTTGAATACTTCGCATTGATGACATTGAGATCTCTTTTCCATTACTGAACCACTGGGGATGCCGGATTGGCTAAGGGTATTCGGAATCAGCCAGCATTTTTCCTCTTTGGCTTGATAGGCCGGACAATCAATCTGATTACAATCGTGTACCCGCCAACAACGTTGGAAATTATGCATCACTTTGAAACGGCCCACCAATGAAGTAAGGTGATCAGCCATATCAACCAGGGTCATAGCGGATTCAGCCAAATGCTCCATTGTGATGCGTTGTTGTTCGGCAGCAGCCGCCACCTGTGAAGCGCCGGTGGCATTCTGACTGGAAATGGCCTCTGCACCCTCCATGGTACTGGTCATCTCTTCACTACTGGCCGCCTGTTCCTGAGAAGCAGCGGCAATCTCTTGAATGGTCAACACAGTCTGATTAACTGAAGTGAGAATTTCCGAGAAGGCTTCATTGGCTACATTTGCCAGGCCGGCGCCTTCTTCCACAGCGTGCGTGCCCTCCTCCATGGCTTGCACCGCCGCTTTGGTTTCCTTTTGAATCTCACTGATCATTTCCGCGATTTGAATTGTCGACTGGGTAGTCTGTTCAGCCAGGTTTCTCACTTCATCAGCCACTACGGAGAATCCGCGGCCGTGCTCTCCAGCTCTGGCCGCTTCAATAGCAGCGTTCAACGCCAGCAAGTTTGTCTGCCGTGAAATACCCCTGATCACATCGATGATCTTACCAATTTCTTGGGATCTGATACCCAAATTCTTGACTACCTGAGCGGAATCATCGACCGTCTCTTTAACCTGTACGATTTTAGACCGAACATTCCGGATGATCTCTCCACCGTTCTTGGCGCGATCCGCCGCTTGTGTTGAAAAAGCCGATGCCTTCTGGGCCTCGGCCGCCACTTCCTGAGCGGTGGAAGCCATTTGTTGCGCGGCCAATGTGGTTTGCTTCACATGATGGGATTGTTCTTCCGTACCTTTGGCAATACTATCAATAGTGCTTGAGATCTCCTGGGTGGATAAGTTAGCCTCCTCCACCATGGCTGACATATCCTGTGCCGCTTTCGCCACTTTTTCAGCGGCATCCAGGTTTTCCTGGAGGATATGCCGCAAATTCTTCATCATATTGTTCATGTTGGCTCCGAGTACGGCAAATTCGTCTTTTGAATCCAACTGAATCTTGCTACTTAAATTATTCTCCGCAATCTCCTTGGTGACTTTATTTAAGATGATAATTGGTTTAAGTACATTTATCTCCAAAAATTTACCCATTAAAAAAATAAAGAGTAGAAGCACTAAGACTTGAAGGGTGTAAAGGATGATCGCATTGCTAATCATCGCTGTAAACAAACGAACGATAGAATAAAGCACGAGCGCGGTACAGGTGGCAATAAATAAGAACCGCCGCTTAATTCCTACTATTTTCAAGTCAATCCCTCCAGTTGTCCAAAAATCCCATTTCCCAATGATAATTTATTCTACATACTGCAAGTGGATTCCTGCTATCAACTAATACTGTTTTTACCCGCTTTCAAGGGCAAGAACTCCCCGTTTGGGGAGTTCCTGCTGTGAATGCCGTTAGAATAGTTGGGCAATAATGGCTATTAGAAAAAAGGCTATACCTAAGCCGGTAGTGAGTTTCTCCATAAAGGCCTCAAAACCTTTGTTCTTCCCAAAGAACAACTGGCCTCCTCCACCGATCGAGCCTAATCCCTCACCCTTACTGGGTTGAATTGTAATAACCACTATTAGGATAATGGAAAGCACAAACAGTAATATGGAAAAGAAATTCAATCCCTACACCCCCGGTGATTTTCTTCGCTTTGATGGTACAACAGATCATGTTAGAGCCGGGTAAAAACGTCTTCTACATCGCTTGTCAGCTATCCATGATCTTGAATCCGCGAAGTCACATCATTACTAGTGTATTTTACCACAACCTAGAGGGATGCACAAGTTCTTTATTTCTTTAGATTATAGAATGTCTTCATCCCGCGGAAAACAGCCTCTTCCGCCAGGAGATCTTCAATCCGGAGCAATTGATTATACTTGGCCACCCGGTCAGTTCTGGAGGGCGCTCCAGTCTTAATCTGCCCGGCATTGGTCGCAACAGCGATATCGGAGATGGTGGTGTCTTCGGTCTCTCCGGAACGGTGGGAGATGATTGCGGTATAACCGGCGCGTTTAGCCATTTCAATCGCGTCCAGAGTCTCGGTTAAAGTACCGATCTGATTTACCTTAATTAAGATGGAGTTGGCTACTCTCAGGTTAATGCCTTTAGCTAGACGCTCGGTATTCGTCACAAACAAGTCGTCACCGACTAGTTGCACTTTCTCCCCGATCCTTTCGGTGAGCAGCTTCCAACCTTCCCAATCCTCTTCGGCCATTCCATCTTCAATCGAGATGATGGGGTACTTGTTTACCAGATCCGCCCAGAATTCCACCATTTCCTCTCTGGTCTTCATCATATTTGACTTCCAGAAGAAGTACTTGCCTTCTTCTCCTTTTTCTTTAGCTGCTTCCCATAGTTCCGTAGAAGCCGGATCCATCGCAAACACAACATCTTGGCCCGGAGTAAGGCCGACTTGTTGAATGGCTTCCATGATTACGTCGAGGGCTTCCTGATTACTCTTGAGATCAGGGGCATAACCTCCTTCATCCCCGACAGAAGTGGCGTAACCCTTCCCTTTCAGTACCTTCTTTAACGCATGAAAGATCTCGGTGCCCCACCGCAGACACTCGGAGAAACTCTCCGCTCCTACCGGCATAATCATGAATTCTTGCAGATCTACACTGTTGTCCGCATGTTTTCCCCCGTTCAAGATGTTCATCATGGGCACAGGCAATTCTTTAGCGTTCGCTCCGCCTAAGTACCGGAAGAGGGGAAGCCCAAAGGAGTTAGCGGCGGCTTTAGCCACGGCCAGAGAAACACCGAGTATGGCATTGGCCCCTAACTTGCCTTTATTGGCCGTACCATCCAGCTCCAACATGAGACGGTCAATTCCTACTTGATCGACGGCGTCCATCCCCACTACTTCCCCAGCGATCTCCTCGTTTACATTGGTCACAGCCTTCTGTACGCCTTTTCCTAAATATCTCTCCTTATCCCCGTCCCGCAGCTCTACTGCTTCGAAGGCCCCGGTGGACGCCCCGGAAGGGACAGCGGCCCGTCCTACTGAACCGTCGGCCAAAGTAACCTCAACCTCTACTGTGGGATTACCGCGGGAATCCAGAATTTCGCGGGCATAAACGTCGACAATTGATGTCATTTTTTAACTCCTCCTCATCAAACTGATCTTTGGATTCTTATATTACTTAACTAATTCTTAGTTCGGCAAACTACGTAAGATCTCTCCGGCTGTCATCATAGTCTTCCATAAATCCGGAGATGTTATCATACTTAGTAAGATTAAAAAGAACTTTTGGCCTTCCGGAACTAAATTCTCTGGCTTCTATTCTTTAATAATCAAAGACTTGCCTGTCATCTCCGGGGGCTGCGGCAGTCCGAGCACTTCCAGTAAGGTAGGGGCTAAATCCCCCAGATTTCCCCGGCCCAGCCGGCATTCTTCTTTATATCCCGCCAATATGACAGGAACATCAAATGTTGTATGAGCGGTATGCGGCGCTCCCGTCTCCGGGTCTTCCATCAGCTCGGCGTTTCCGTGGTCGGCGGTGACGATGACTACGCCGCCTTTTTCCAAAATAGCCGGAACAACCTTGGACAGGCAAGCATCCACAGTTTCCACTGCTTTGATGGCAGCCGCTTTTATCCCGGTGTGTCCCACCATATCACAGTTGGCGTAGTTTATAATAATTACATCAAAACGGTCGGCAGCGATCTCCTTTAAGACGCGTTCCGTAACCTCGTAGGCGCTCATCTCCGGTTTCAAGTCATAGGTCGCCACTTTGGGCGAGGGAATTAAGATTCTCTCCTCTCCGGGAAAGGGGACCTCGTCCCCACCGTTAAAGAAGAAGGTGACATGGGCGTATTTCTCCGTTTCCGCGATGCGTAACTGTTTGAGACCTTGCGCGCTTAAGTAAGCGCCAAGTATATTCTGCATCTTCTCCTCAGGCGGGTAGATGACCGGAGCCTCAATGGTCTCATCGTATTGGGTCAAGCATACAAACTTTACTCCCAGCCTCCCCCCGGCCCGTTCAAACCCGGCAAAATCCTTATCCACAAATGCCCGGGTGATCTGTCGGGCCCGATCCGGCCGGAAATTAAAGAAGAGCACCGCATCTCCTGTTTTCACCGTAGCAACAGGTTTTCCCTCCTGCTGCAGGACGATTGGTAAGACAAACTCGTCATTCACACCTTTTTCATAAGAGTCCTCCACCGCTTGCACGGGATCCGCGGCTACGACACCCTGCCCATACACCATGGCAGCGTAGGCCTTTTCCGTCCGTTCCCATCTATTATCCCTGTCCATGGCGTAGTACCGCCCCATCACAGTGGCGATTTTACCGATTCCGATCTCGTCTATCTTCTCCTGCAAGGCTTTAATATACTGAACGGCGCTGGCCGGAGGGGTGTCTCTCCCGTCAAGAATCGCATGGATATACACTTCTTTCACTCCGGCTTCTTTCACCAGACGCATAAATTCATAGAGATGATCCGTATGACTATGTACTCCGCCGGGGGAGACTAAACCCATAAAGTGTAGAGGTTTATCTTCTTTCACCACATAATCCAGGAGATCCTTAAAGACCGGGTTCTGCTTGATCGCTCCGCTTTTTAGGTCTTTACTGATCCGGACTAGACTCTGATAGACTATTCGCCCAGCACCGATATTTAGATGGCCCACTTCGGAGGTGCCCATCTGTCCCGCAGGCAAACCTACGCCTTCACCGGAAGTGATGACCAGCGAATGGGGGTTGTTTTTCTTTAATTCATCGAGAAAAGGGGTGTTCGCTTCAAAAACGGCGTTGTCTTTGGGATCCGGATTGTAACCCCAGCCGTCGAGGATAATCAACGCCGCCGGTCTGTGTTTCAATTCCATTTTTTCTTCTCCTGTTCTAGACTTGACCTGTCTGCCCTAAACTCTCGCCTAACATTAACTCTCTAAAGAAGAGTCGCTCGCGATCAAGAGTTATTCGGCAATAACAGGGCTGACTCTATAGTGATATCTTCCGCGCGCCGATTAAACTTGGTAAAGAACAATAGCGGCGAATGAGTCCACCTGCAGGCTGGCGCCGCCGACCAATGCCCCGTCGATCTCCGCCTCAGCCATGAATTCTTTAATATTCTGCGGCTTCACGCTACCTCCGTACTGAATCCGCACCTCTGCGGCGACCTCGGTTCCAAACATCCCGGCGATGGTTCTTCTAATCAAACCAATGACTTGATTGGCATCGGTTCCATTGGAAGACCGGCCGGTGCCGATCGCCCAAATCGGCTCATAGGCAATGACGATCTCTGGAACCCTTTCCCTTTCCAGTCCGGCCAAGGCTTTTTCCACCTGCTCCCTGACTAAACTCTCGGTCTGCCCGGCATCCCGTTGGGCCAGGGTTTCCCCTACGCAAATAATGGGCTTTAATCCGTGGGCCAAAGCGGCTTTGACCTTCTTATTCACCTGCTCATCGGTTTCGCCGAAATACTGCCGTCTCTCAGAGTGTCCGATGATCACATACTCGCAGCCTAAATCCTTAAGCATCACCGGAGAAACTTCTCCAGTGAAAGCTCCCTCCTCTTCCCAGAAGAGGTCTTGCGCGCCCAGTTTGATTTCGGTCCCTTTTAGCTCCTCCGCCACCTGGGCCAGAGCCGTAAAAGGCGGGCACACCGCTACCTCGACCCCTTTGGTATCCGTCAGTGCTCTTCGCAGACCCTGTACCAGTTCACGGGCTTCAGAGGCGGTCTTATACATCTTCCAGTTTCCAGCGATAAATGGTTTTCTCATATAGATGTCAACTCCTATTCTACATTAGGCTCCCAACGTCCGTACACTTCTTGCGGATATTTATTTATCTGATAAAGCAGCCACTCCGGGTAATTCAATTCCCTCCAGAAACTCCAGAGAAGCCCCACCGCCGGTTGAAATATGAGTCATCTTTCCGGCATAACCCAGTTTTTCCACAGCAGCGGCTGAATCTCCGCCTCCCACAATCGTAATGGCATCAGTCTCAGCCAAGGCTTTGGCCATCCCCTCGGTGCCTTTGGCAAACTCCGGAACTTCGAAGACGCCCATGGGCCCGTTCCAGATTACCGTCTTGGCGCTGGACACAGCGGACGCAAACTCCTTAATCGTCTCCGGACCGATATCAACTCCCTGTAAATCCGCTGGTATACTCTGTACATCAACCACTTTATGTATGGTCGGATTCTTGAAATCATCGGTTACTACCACATCCGTGGGTAAAACCAGTTTAACGCCTTTTTCCTCTGCTTTGGCCATCATTTCTTTGGCGAACGGAATTCTCTCTTCATCCAACAAAGACTGGCCAATCTCCAATCCTTTGGCTTTCAGGAAGGTGTAGGCCATACCACCGCCGATAATTAAGGTATCCACCTTCTCGAGGAGGTTGGTGATTACCCCCAATTTATCGGCAACCTTTGCCCCGCCCAGAATAGCCACGAGCGGACGCTCCGGATCCGAAATCGCCTTACCCATAATGGAGAGTTCCTTCTCCATTAAGAATCCGGCCACGGCCGGTTTGACAAATTCCGTTACCCCTGCGGTAGAAGCATGAGCCCGGTGCGCAGCGCCAAAAGCGTCGTTTACATAAATATCTGCCAACTCCGCCAATTGTTTAGCGAAGTCCCGGTCGTTCCCTTCTTCCCCTTTATAGAAACGAACGTTCTCCAGTAAAAGCAGGTCCCCTTCTTCCATGGTGGCGATGAGTTTTTTTACTTCATCTCCGATACAGTCCTCGGCTTTCAACACTTTTTTGCCCGGGTGGTCCGGGGTAAAGAGTTCTTGCAGCCGCTTAGCCATAGCATCCAACTTGTATTTAGGATTGGGACTACCCTTCGGTCGCCCGAAGTGAGAAGCGAGAATGACTTTGGCGCCCTGCTCGGAGAGGTAGGCAATGGTCGGTAAGGCCGCCCGAATTCTGCGGTCATCCGTGATCTCACCGGCCTCATTTACCGGCACATTAAAGTCCACCCGGACCAGGACCTTTTTGCCCTTTGCATCAATATCCTTGATCGTCAACTTATTCATGGAAAAACCCTCCTTGTTTACTTTTCCCGCGCCGCCCCGGCCTCACTCCCGGATAGATAATAGACCTTGGCCAAGGCAAACAACGAGTTTTCTTGCCTGCAATCATAGACCACATGCCAGTCAAACGGCAGTGTAATGTAGTTGGAAGAGAGCACCAGAGGTTCTCCCTCTAATTCAGTAAAGATCTTTTCTTTAAAGACCTTTACTTCCTATATAGGAAGCTAAATCAGCCACCCGGCAGGAATATCCCCATTCATTATCATACCAAGACACCACCTTTACCAAGGTCTCTTCCATGACCATGGTGGAAAGGGCGTCAATAATTGAGGAGCGTGAATCCCCATTGTAATCCCGGGAAACAAGGGGAAGTTCGCTATAACCCAATATGCCCCGGAGCTCATGATCGGCTGCTTCTTTCAGGGCTGTATTCACCTCTTCCACAGTTACGGGTTTCTCCACTTCCGCCACTAAATCCACAACAGAAACATTCGGAGTGGGCACCCGCATGGCAAAGCCGTTCAGCTTCCCCTCCAGCTCCGGCAGGACCAAAGCTACAGCCTTGGCTGCTCCGGTAGTGGTAGGAATAATTGACATCCCGGCTGCTCTGGCCCGGCGGAGATCCCCATGGGGGGCATCCAGGATCTGCTGGTCGTTGGTATAACTATGTACCGTGGTCATCAGTCCTCTTTTTATTCCAAAACGCCTCAGTAGTACTTTGGTGAAAGGGGCCAGACAATTAGTGGTGCAGGAGGCGTTGGAGAGCACATGATGTTGGCGGGGATCATATTTATCTTCATTTACCCCCATGACAACAGTGAGATCTTCTCCCTTGGCCGGCGCTGAGATAATTACTTTTCTTGCTCCACCTTTAGTGATATGGTTGACGGCCCCCTGTACCCGCCGGCCTTTTTTATTAATTCCGTCTTCCTTTAGGGTAAACAAACCGGTGGACTCGACCACTATTTCTACTCCCCAGTCGGACCAGGGCAAGGCGGCGGGATCGCGTTCGGACAACACCTTGACTTGCGCGCCATTGACCATAATCCGGTCTCCCTCAGCCTTCACCTCGGCTGCCAATTCTCCATGAACGGAATCATACTTCAACAGGTGCGCCAAGGTTTGGGCGTCCGTTAAATCATTAACCGCCACTACCTCCAGTTCCGGATGGTGCTCTAAAACCGCCCGGAACACGTTACGACCGATTCTGCCAAAACCGTTAATTCCTAACTTAATACCCATCAGATCTCCTCCTCGTAGAAGTTTTTTAAGGCAAACCCGGATCTGATAGGTAATATGCCCGGAATTAAGCGAAAGAATCGCAACCCTAAACAGTGAAGCCCAGGGAAGGTAAAGGTCTGGGGTAAGGTTAAAAGTCTAGTAGAAATTTACCTTTTCCTCATTTCATCTTACAGAAGGTTTTTCCTGCTTGCCCAGTGAAGTTTTTGCTAATTTTAACAGTTTGCGCATGCGGTAATTAATCGCTGATTTACTTAGTTTTCTCTGGGTAAGTTCGCCAAGCTCTCTCAAGCTGGCTTCGGGATTTTCCAATCTCAGCCAGGCAATTTCTTTGAGGTTATCCGGGAGAAAATCCAACCCCATCCGGTGTTCCAATTCAGAAATAATCTCCACCTGCTCCAAAGCAGCGCGCACAGTCTTTTCCAGATTGGCTGTTTCGCAATTTACCAGTCTGTTCACATTAGCCCGCATTCCTTTGACCACCCGCACCTCTTCCAATTGTAAGAAAGCGGTATGCGCCCCGATAAAAGTCAGAAACCGCCCAATCACATCTATATCCTTTAGGTAGATGAAGTAATCTCTTCTCTTATGCAACCCGGCTTTAAAGCCGCAGAGGTTCATCAGGTAGACCAGCCCTTGGGCATATTCTTCGTTCTCCGTGACGATCTCCAAATGATAATCGCTTTTTAAAGGGTCGGTAATGGAACCCCTGGAGATGAAGGCGCCCCGTAAAAAGGCCCTGCGGCAACATTCAAACTGCACCAAACCGGAGTCAATGCCGCCCTGTAAACCATATCCCCATTCCATCACGGCTAATTCCCGCAGAATCTTCTTGACCAGTTCCGCGCCGAAGAGTTGCAGGTTATAGCGGCGCCTATGCCCCAGACGCTCCGTTTCTTCCGCAATAATCCGCGGGCTTACCTCATATGTGGTCTTCAAGAGCATGAGCGTTTTTTTGATCAACGAAGCACTCTCCCCGGTCACCAACAGACTCATCGTATTACCCGACAGGTAGATACTACCGATGGAATGGATAATAGCGGACAGTTCCGCTTTGACGCAACACTTTTTATCCGGAATTCTTCTAATCAGTTCCTCTTTGGTTCTTTGAGAAAAACTCTCCATCGCGCTTCGCCCCTATAGCTAATTTATGCCTTACCAATAATTATATTTTTTCCATGATCCGCAGAAAGTTTACTTTTTTACCGGTTTGGGTATGGATAACCTGTTTCTGCGCATAAAGATTAGAAAAGAACTTTTTGGTGTGGTGATCAGATGTTAAACAAAATCTGGTTTGCCCTCTTCTTCCTAGGGTTTATGCTCGCCGGCGCTACCGGCCGGATCGAAAAAACCACTGCCGCTTTGTTTACTTCCATGGAGGCCACCGTCAAGTTTGCCCTGGGCCTAATCGGCTTTTTAGCTTTTTGGTCCGGAATCCTGCGGATAGCCGAAGAAGCAAAGATCCTGCCCAACTTGGCCCGTCTCTTCAACCCTTTGTTTCGCCGTCTCTTCCCTAACCTTCCCCCAAACGCTCCGGTCCTGGGGGCCATCTCTCTGAGCCTCTCCGCCAATCTTTTGGGCTTAAGCAACGCCTCCACTCCACTGGGTCTGAAGGCCATGGAAGAACTGAACAAATTCAACCCCGTTCCGGATGAGGTTTCTGATGAAATCGCGACCTATCTGGCGTTGGTGATGGGTGGGATCTGTATTTTACCGTCCACGATCATTGCCGTGAGGGCTCAAGCCGGCTCCCACGCTCCCGGGATCATCATCATCCCCATCCTTCTGGCCACAGTCTCGGGAACCGTAGCCGCTTTGTTGGCGCATAAGGGATTTAAAACCATAGATCGACTGCGCTCCCGGACTCAACAGAAAAATAGACCCACCCAGCTAAAGAGAAGCCCTTCCCGGCAATGATCAGAACCGATTGGCCGGTAAAGGGCAAAAAATTTTTAAACAGGGGGTGAAGACGAAATGCTCCATTCCTTCTCCCGCTGGATTATTCCTTTATTCATTCTCTGCGTCTTACTGATCGGAGAGATCAAAGGAGTCAAAGTTTACGACGCCTTTATTCGCGGAGCCAAAGAGGGCTTAACAATCGGGGTCAGACTCATCCCCTTCTTCTTGGCTATCTTTGGCGCGCTTGCCGTTTTTCGTTCTTCCGGAGCGCTAGACTTCATCTGCCGTCTCTGCTCGCCGCTTGCTAACGCCTTAGGCATTCCCGGTGAAATCTTTCCCCTGGGACTCCTGAAGCCCTTATCCGGCTCGGGTTCTTTGGGCTATATGGCAGAGATCATCAACCACCGGGGACCGGATTCTCCCCTCGGTCTAATGGCCAGTGTGGTTGGGGGAAGCACGGAAACCACCTTTTATGTAATCACCGTCTACCTGGGATCGGTTGGTATATCCAAGCAAAAACATACGGTAGCTATGGGGATCGCCGCCGATCTTGTCTCTTTCTTGGTAGCCGTCTTCTGCTCCCGTTGGCTTTTTCCCTCTTAAGCACTTTCACCCCGGAACTGCTCAGGATCTAATTGATCAGACTGATGAATTTAACAAAAACACTAAGAAGGGTTTAGGATTGAGGATTGAGCATCGTACTAAGGCACTAAGTACGAAGTACTTAGCTCTCATCGTCAGCAGCAGCGGCTTCTTTCATCCCTTTGGCGCTCTCTCCCCGGTCCAATTCCATCATCTTTTCCCAGATATCATCAAGGTCCAAACTACGGTCGGCCATCTCAATCAAGGTCTGCAAGAAACGCTTGAATTGAATACGGAATAATTCCACCTGCTGCTTGAGTTCGGCCAGATTTTGCAGTTCTGCCTGGATTTCTTCCCTCACCCGCAGCTTCATTTCTTCCGTCCGGTTCTGCGCCTCCCTGAGGATCACCTCCGCCTGTTTTTCCGCGGACAACTTCACATCCTTGGCGGTTTCTTGGGCCATACACAACGTATTCTTCAGGGTCTCTTCCATCTCATTGTAATTCTTCAGCCTGTCCTCGTACTGTTCGATCTTTTCTTTCAGTTCAAAATTCTCTTTATATAACTTTTCATAATCAACAGTTATTCTCCGCATAAAGTTTTGCACTTCCTGGGTCCGGTAACCACGAATTCCCCGCCGGAATACCATCGTCTCCAAGTCAACTGGTGTCAACATCAGATAAACCCTCCTTCATGAAGAAACCTGCAGTAATGGAAAGTCAGATCAGTTTTTTTAAGATGATTCCAATCCGCCCTTTTTTGGACAATCCGGTGGTTTCCGCCACCACTACCCTGCCTCTACCCTTAATCGAAAGCACGTCCCCCACCTTTACCTGATAATCAGGGTCAGTAGTGGAACGCCAATTTACTTTTACCTTTTCCGCCTTAATCTCTCTGGCCATTTTAGTTCTGGACATTCCAAATCCCAAACCGGCCACTGCATCCAAGCGTAAAGAAGCTACTGTGGTCTTGATCTCTTTGATTCTTTCCGGAGGCGTATTCAGTTGTTCAGGATCGATCGGGTCGACCTTCACCCTGACCGCGCCTACCCTTTCCAGATGCGCCAGGACAAATTCCCCGATCTCAGCGGCTACAATAATCTGCGCCTCATCCGTAGTGATGAGTATGTCTCCGATCTTTTCTCTTTTCAACCCCAGCCCCAGAAGACTACCTAAAACGTCCCGGTGACCAAAGGCTGCTTCCTCTGATTTCCCCGCCAAGGCCTTGATGGAAAAGAAGGTCAGTGGTGGCTCGATGGATTCTGTCAAATAAAAGGAGGGCGCTAGGACAAGCCTTTGGCGTTCGGCCTTACGATAACCTCCGAAGACTAAAAACTTTACCTCAGGGACAAAGTGCAATAAATCTTTGGCCACCTCTTGTTCATGAGGATCAAGAAAATCCGTTTCTACAGGAGCAGCCCGCTTTAGGCTCAACTCTGCCTGATCCAGAATACGGGCGGCCAAAACCCGGTCTGTGCCGGTGGTATGTGAAAGTAATCTCTCTCTTTCCATGCTGTCTCCTTCCGCACGTGTACACCTTTACACGGAAACTAACCGGCTATCCAGTAACTGGTTAGCCAATTATCCGAACCGGTTAACTACTCTGCCCAATCTCTTCGGCTTTCTTCGCCGCTGCAAGCAGGGCTTTATAGATCAGGCCCGTAAACCCGCCATACTCCATCTCCGCTAAGCCGGCCATGGTAGTGCCCCCAGGAGAAGTAACCATATCTCTTAGGACTCCCGGGTGTTCACCGCTCTCCGCCACCATCCGGGCGCTGCCGATGACGGTTTGCAGAGTTAATTCCCTGGCCAACCCCCGCGACAGTCCCAACAGCACCCCGGCGTCGATTAAGGCCTCGATAAACTTATATACATAACCCGGTCCACTACCGGAGAGGGCAGTGACCGCATCCATCAACCGTTCCGGAACGATCACAACCTTTCCTAAGGCGCCCAAAATCTCCTGTCCCCAGACTAAATCCTCTTCCGACGCGGATTCGCTTGACGAAAGCGCGGTAATTCCCGCCTGAATCAGCCCCGGAGTATTCGGCATCGCCCTGAGTATTCTGGTCCCTTCCGGAAGCAGAGCGGCCAACCGGGCGATGGAATAACCGGCTACAATCGATAAGAAGGGGGTTTGGACCGGATAAGGCAAATTCCGGAAAACTTCCGGTAAGACCTGGGGTTTAACGGCGCAAACCACCCCGGCGGCTTTCTGCGCCACCTCCGCATTAGAGGCTAGAACCTGTATACCTAAGCCGGAGAGTTCCTGCTGGCGTTGGGGATCAGGATCAAAGACCATAATCTTTTCTTTGGGGTAACCCTGGTTGATTAAAGAGTTAATTATGGCGTCGGCCATCATCCCGCCGCCGATAAACCCAAGTTCACGTTCCAATTTCATCCTCCTTACCATCTTCTGCATCTTACAGTCTTCTTATTTTGTAGTGAAAAAATCACCATTCAGTTCGGAACGGGGCGGGATGGAGACCTCTATATTGGCGGGAGTAAAAAGAATAATGGACGTGCTGACCTTCTGCACGGCCCCATCCAAAGCATAGACCGCCCCACCGACAAAATCAGTAATTCTCCGGGCCAGGCTCTTCTCAATCTCTTCCATATTCAAAATAACCGGCCGCCTGTTTTTCAAGTGATCCACAATGGGTTGCACATCGTCAAAACCTTGTGGTTCGAAGACTACCAGCTTCACGGCTTTGGAAGGGTTGGGCAGACTAACCACTTTTCCACTGGTCTGATTCTTTTTATTGGCTGCTGTTCCATGGTTCTCCGGATAAACCTCTTCAACAACTTCTTCCGTTTCAATACCGAAAAGATGCATTATCCTTTCTAAAATCCCTTTTTTCCCTTCAGTTGCCTCCCAATTCTCACTGTTTTCCCAATTCTTCAAAATCAACCCTCCTTTGGGGCATGAAAAATTGCTGAACCGATCCGGACAAGAGTAGCCCCTTCTTCCACTGCTACCTCATAATCATTACTCATTCCCATGGAAAGGTGACGCCATTCCGCTCCCGGCTGATACTCTCTTTTGATCTCTTGAAACAACTCACGCAGGCCGCGAAAGACCGGGCGCGTTGCTTCCGGATCCGGAACGAAGGGGGCCATCGTCATCAAACCGCATACTTTAAGGTTACTTAACTCTATAACCTTAGCATAGAAAGGCCGAAGCTCAGCCGGGGCTAATCCATGTTTCGTCTCTTCACCCGAGACGTTGACCTGCAGGAGAATGGGCACTTCCAAGCCAAGTTCTTGCCCTCTTTTATTAATCTCCTGCGCCAAGCTCCATCTATCTACCGAATGGATCAGGTCAAACTTGCCGACGACCATACGCACTTTATTCCTTTGCAAACTTCCGATCAGGTGCATATGGTATCTTTGATACGGAAGCTTTTCCCGTAAAGCCTCTTGCTTTTTGAGGGCATCCTGCACGCGGTTCTCCGCCAAATCCATCTGTCCCAGCCTGAGGAGTTCTGCAATCTCGTCTACTCCTACAGTTTTTGTAACCGCCAATAACTTTATCTCTTTCGGATCGCGGCCCACTCTGGAGGCCGCCTGGTTGATTCTCTCCTGCACTGCTTGTAAGTTCTTCTCCAAATCCATCTTAAAAATCTCCCCTTTGCTCATCCACCTAAAAACGCACTCGTTTGGTTGCGAGAGGAGTTCCTTCTGGCACCCCCTGGATAATAGCCCAATCATCGTTCTGATCAATCAGGGTTACTGGCGCCATTCCCTTGTTTTTCCGCGCCGTAGCTGTCAAAAGACGCCACCCTTCCTCTTTATGATAGTCCAAGGCGGAACACGGCACCCGAATCCCGGAGGTGGTCTTATAGATGAGGTATGATTTAAAGACTCTTTTCTCTAAAAACTCCGGACTAAAGGTCTCATCCTCATAAATCCAGAATAAGGAAGTTTGATTGAAACTGGTTCCCATAAAGGTCAGGGTAAACTCTTTGTTTTCCAGGCAAACCCGGGATCTCTCCCCTGTTTCTGGTGTCAAGGGTTCGAGCTCTTTGGGTACTTGAAAGACCAGTCTGAGTTTTGCCCCGGTAACGATCTTCCCAACCGGTTTCACTTCTTCCACCCGGTCCTCGGTTTTCGGAAGAAATTCCTTGCCTAAATCCTTAAATCTGCCGGAGAACAGCTTCTCGTCTTCCTGTAAAGCCTCAAAGCCGATGAATTCTCCTCCATCCAATCCGAAGACAAATACTCCCGGAACACTCGCCCTGATCACCCGGAACTGGTCCTGCCAATCCGGGGCAATCTTAATCCTGCCCTCTTGTAACACCTCTTCTTTAAGGGAGACTAACTTTCTTCTTCTGGTCTCGGCTTGATTCAAGGTCAGCCTCATTGCTTCCCTGGCCGGGCCCGGCCCTAATTTGGGCAGATAGCGATGGTAAAAGTCAATGTCTTTATCCAATTCTGCGATTTCTTGCTGAATCGTATATAACCTGCGATCAACAGCGTGTAAAATCTTACGCCTTTCCGCATCCAATTGACTGTTGAAAGCAGGGTTAATGATCTCCGCCACCGGTTCGCCCTGTCGAATCCTGGCGCCGTTCTCCACCAGTAAATGAAGATGCCCGGAGATCGGAGGAAAGATCACTTCCTCTTCCCGAAAGACATATGTATTCATCCATTGTCCGTGCTCAATCGTACCCCATTCCGCCACTATTGGCTGGGCAAAGATACACTCTAAGGCAAAAGTGAGGGCTTGAAATAAGATGAACAATAACAATAGGGTCCGGCACAACCTGGGACCCAACTTCACCACATAGCCGGCGATGGAATTGGGTCTGATCACATAGCGTTTCATGCAAGGCCTCCGTAACAGAGCGGAATAAAATTAAACCTTCCAAGGTGTTTGTCAGGCAAAAGAATCAACATCTGAATTCTCGATCAAACTTCCAATCAGAAATGTGAATCTGATCCTCTCTGAAAAGCAGCATTAATACTAGTATAAATTCGCTAGATCTCGGATATTTCCTGCCTTAATACTTTGTAAAAGTAGCCTGTCCCGGCCTGGACGCCTACCTACCTCCCAAAACAAAAACTGGCGCTAACAGCGCTGACAAGTACAGAAGGACAAACCGCTTAAAACCGTAGTCATGGGCTTAAAGCCTCCCGGCACAAAACACTCTGCCTCTCAGGCGATCATGCTTATTTTAACAAAACCAGCGACAGATGGCGCCCGGTCCGCCCTTGATCCCGTCGATAGGAAAAGAAGTCCCGGGGATGACAGGAGGTGCACAAAGTGGAGACATCAATCCGCTCAGGCAATACCCCGTGTTGAACCAGGAGTTCTTTGTTCAACTCCGGCAGGTTCAACGTAGGATACCCCTCTTGGCCCTGTTTTGTCCGGGTTAACTCTAACCAATGATACTTGGTTTGAAACTCTTCATACAGCTCCGCGGATACCGTATAACAACAGCTACCGATGGCCGGTCCGATCGCCGCCAATAACAGGTTTGGCTCCGTATCAAACTTCTCTGCCATGATCAGCAGGACTTTACGGACAATTCCGCGAAGGGTTCCCCGCCAACCGGCATGCACTGCCGCAACTACCCGGTGGATGGGATCTACTAAGATAATGGGCACACAATCGGCATGGGTGGTCGCTACCGCTGTTCCCGGGCAGGCGGTCACCAGGGCGTCGGCCTCTGGTAGTACAGCCTCCTTATGGGCTGTGGTTGAGGAGACCCGGTGATCAACTAGGAAAACCTGGTCTCCATGTACCTGCCGGACGGTAAAGACCCGTTCCGGTTCGACCCCGAATACGGCAAAAAAAAGCCTGCGGTTACCGGAGACTTTACCTGGATCATCCCCGCAGGAAAAACCCAAATTCAAAGCAGAATAGGCGCCGCTGCTCAGACCGGCATGTCTTGTGGAGAAACCATGATCCAACCAGGGAAGATCCAATAGAGTAGAACGGTAAACCACGATTCCGTCAACTTCCTGTCTCGTCCAAGCGATCCTCCATTCCTCCTTCTTTCTTTCTCCAGAGCACTGGCGCTCCCCCGGCTAAAGAAGCCTGCACATCAATTAGCCGCTGATTGCGGGATCCCCTGAACAATAAAGCCGGGTCCTTCTCCGCTTCCAGGAAAGGTCCGTCCACCAGGAGAAAGGTCTCCCGCAGGAGAGCGTTGATCTGCGGGGAATGCCACTTAATAATCTCTTCCCAGAGAAAACCAGTGTAAATCATGACGTTCCCCCCGGCTTCTCTGGTTTTTCGGGCCAAAGCGAGGGCGCCGGCGGGTTGCAGCAACGGCTCGCCCCCACTGATGGTAATACCGGAGAGTAAGGGGTTATATCGTAACATCCGCCAAACCTCTTCGACGGTTTTCTGGCTGCCTCCGTCCGGATTCCAGGTTTCAGGGTTATGACAACCCGGACACTGGTGGGGACAGCCTTGAAAGAAGACCACCCCACGCAGACCCGGACCGTCCACTACACTTTCTCTTTCTACACCTGCTAACCGGATCAAACCTTCTTGTGGAAATTCTCCCATCACCATTGCGCTTCCGCGCTTCACCTCCTGCCTTACGGCTGTATTTGCAAAGTACGCAGCCCCGGCCGACCAGGCGAAGCAGTACCTTATTAATAAAAATGCTTATATCCACCTTACCATTGCCCAGCTATCCACCCTTCTCCGCCCGAGCCGAAGCCTGATCCTACCAGGCTCGTAAACAAATCTTCCCGCACCTGGTCGATGTGGAGGGTAAAACCAGGACAGACGTAACTTCCTGCCAATTCTCCCTTGCTTCGACGCGAGGTATTATGTAAAGTTTCCGCCTTGTGCATAATTATCTCTCTCAGCATGTTTTCTCCACAATTTCCACAGAGTTATCCACAGAAAAAGCCGGGATAAAAAGGTTTTTGCGGATAAAATCCACATTATCCACAAGGATAGTAGACAATAATCCTGTCAATAAATAAAACGGTTTGAAGTCGGCAAATAAAAGTTAATTCACAATCAAACCTATGTTCGTAAACTTAATTCCATGTTCTGGCACGAAATTTAAGCCAATTTTAACCTGGGGTTGGCAGGTAAATCCAGACCGGAAGGTCCACACCGGCAAAACCGGTAATAACCACAGGCGGCAATCATGGCGGCATTGTCCGTACAGAGTTCCAAAGGAGGGTAGTAGACCCGCGCCCCCCTTTCCGCGCCCAGTTCTTTAAATCTCGCCCGTAACTGTGAATTAGCCGCCACGCCCCCGGAGAGCAGCACCGTGTGCACACCCAAGCTCTCCACGGCTCTAAAAGTCCGGTCCGCCAGGACGGAGACTACATACTCTTGAAAACTGGCGGCCAGGTCGGCCTGGGGAATGGGTCGCCCCTTTTGTTTATAGGAGTTGACCAGATTCACGACGGCCGTCTTTACTCCGCTAAAACTAAAGTCATATGTATTGGCCAGAGCGTCGGTTTGCGTAAGCTGAATTACCGGATGGCCTTCCGCGGCTAACCGGTCAATGTAGGGCCCACCGGGATAGCCCAACCCCAAGACTCTGGCCACCTTGTCAAAGGCTTCTCCGGCTGCGTCATCTCTTGTTTGTCCCAAAATCTGGTACTTGGTAAACTCCGGCATGTATACTAAATTGGTATGCCCCCCGGATACCGTCAGGCAGAGCAGGGGCGGGACCAATTCCTGATGGACGAGGAAATTGGCATAGATGTGTCCTTCAACATGGTTAACACCGATAAACGGCAGTTCTGTGGATAAGGCAATGGCTTTGGCAGCAGACAAGCCCACCAAGAGTCCGCCGATTAAACCGGGACCATAGGTACCGGCGATCAAACCAATCTCTTTCAGCCCAACCCCGGCCTGACGCAGAGCAGTATCAATCACCTGAATGATCCCTTCCAAATGACTACGGGCTGCCAATTCGGGGACTACTCCGCCGAAAATAGCATGTTTGTCAATTTGCGAGAGAATTATGTTACTAAGAATCCTCCTCCCGTCTTCAACTACGGCCACGGATGTTTCGTCACAGGATGTCTCAATCCCCAGCACCAGCATGATAACTTCCTCCTCATCACAAGCCTTTCCACATGATCAGAGCGTCTTCATTATTATCCAGATAGTATCCTGGTCTAATCCCCGCGCCGACAAACCCTAATTTTGCATAAAGGCTCCGGGCGATCAGATTTGAGACGCGCACCTCTAAAGTCAAGCGATTAATTCCTCTGCTTCTGCTCACAGCCATCAAAGCTTTCAGCAGTAATTCGCCGATTCCTCGTCCGCGTGCCCTGGGATGCACGGCTAAATTGGTAATATGCCCTTCATCCAAGATCAACCACATCCCGATATAACCCTGCACCCTGTCTTCTTCCCGGGCCACTAGATAGACTGCGCGCTCATTCTCTAAGAGTTCATACAGGAAAGACTTCCTGGACCAGGGGGTAGGAAAAGAAGCCTCCTCGATTTCTAAGATCCCTTCCAGGTCTTCCAAGCGCATCGGTTCGACCCGCACCATACTATAGGCCCCCCCTCCGCTTCGCCCAAAGCACTTCAGCTTCTGTTCTTTTTAAATAAAGAGGCTGGCAGGAATAGAGGTCGTCTTCCCCTGTCTCTTCCCAGTAAGCCAAGGCCAAACGGGCTAGAGTCGCGCCGTTGATCAAGTTCTCTTCTTCCTCGCCGAAAACCGCTTGCGCGCCCAGGAGATTCAAGATCATTTCTTGATAAGCCACAGCTCCCTCGCCCAAGAACAGAATTGGGGTGTCCTTCCTCTCTTCTCTTAGGCTAGCGCAGAATTCTTTGGCCAGCCAAGCGCCGGGCGGGAGGACTTCCGTCACAGACGTCTCCTGCCGAAAATAGAGCGCAGCGTATACTTCCTCTCTGCGTGATTCTAACATTGGACAGATCAACCCCGGCCGGGTCGCGGCATTGGCCGCTAGCACATAGAGTGTGCTGACACTAACCAACGGCACAGACAGGGAATAAGCCATCCCCTTCGCGATAGTCATCCCCACCCGTACCCCGGTATAGGAACCGGGACCTTGCCCCACCGCAATCAAGTCGATATTCTTAGGAACCCAGCCGATCTCACGCAGGGCCTGTTGAATCAGGGAGGGAAACTTCTCGGCGCCACCCGGGCGAACTAGCATGCTTTTTTCATGAATAGTATGGGAACCATCGATAATTCCCAAGGCGCCGACGGCGGTGGCGGTGTCAATCCCTAAAACCCGCATCATTAACCAACTCCTTAATCAAGTCGATATACTCTTCGCCCTGCGGCTTTAAGATCAGCGTCCGCTCAAAATCCCCTGCGCCGCGCTGAAAAAACACTTCCAAACGGTGCGGGGAAAGAATGTTCTGCGCATACTCCCCCCACTCCACTATGATTACGGCCGCTTCCGCTTCCATCTCCTCCAAAGCCAGAGCCTGAACTTCAGCTGGGGAGTTCAGTCTATAAAGATCAAGATGGTAGATGGGGATCGGCCCTTCGTACTTATGTACCAAGGCAAAAGTCGGACTGGTGGCCTGATCTTCCGCTTGCAGGCCAACGGTGATGCCTTGGGTAAAGAGGGTCTTGCCACTGCCCAGATCACCCCATAAAAAAAGGAGCGCACCGGAGTGAAGGCGCCTGCCCAGCCTGGCCCCTAACTCTTCAGTCTCCTTTGGATGCTCTGTCACAAAAACCCCTGAACCGTCCGGAAGTAATTCCCCTTTCACAATATCACCTCAAATAAAGACTGCATCAATAAACTCTGCTTTTTACTTTGAATCAAGATTAGCATAACCCCGACAAGGCGTCAAGAGAAGCGGAAAGCCCCTCTTTTCTTTGCCGGAGCGCGGGTCTCTGGTTTGCTTATCCGTTTATTGCTTCAATCCCCATGGGTCCCAATTCTATCTTTTGAGTAGGCGGGCTTTTATCGATTAACCAGGAGCTACTGGCGACAAATTCACGAAAGATCAAATCTGTAGTCGACTGTTTGAGCCGCTCCGGATGCCATTGCACGCCAAGGATGAACCCTTCTCCCGCTTCACGGGTACGCGCTTCCACCGCTTCAATTACACCGTCTTCGGAACGGGCCGCTACTGTTAATTGGGGAGCAACCTCCTTCACCGCCTGGTGATGAAGGGAATTACACCAAACCCGATCTTTCCTTAAAAGGGAGAAGAGACGGCTTCCCTTCTCAATTAACACCTGATGGGAGAGGCATTCGGCCGGTATGTCCTGCATATGATTGAAAGCCTTCGGTAAAGCCGAAGAGATGTCTTGATATAGATTACCGCCTAAAGCTATATTCAGGATCTGAATTCCCCGACAAATTCCGAGAATGGGCATTCTCTCCAGCCATGCCGTTCTGCATAGAAAAATTTCCCATTCATCCCGTTCCCGGTCTACCCGGCCTAATTTCTCATGAGGCTGCTCATTGAAGAGCGCCGGATCCACATCACCCCCTCCGCTAAGGAGTAAACCATGACATAGCGTTCTCAACGACCATGTTTCCTGCTGAACCAGATCCAATAATGGGGGAAGGATAATCGGAATTCCTCCGCCTCTCTCGACGGCGGATATATATGGTTTGGCCAGGACATACTCACTCTGAACTTCCCCCTTCACCGTACTGGAACAAGTAATCCCGATGATTGGTCGCAAATATTTCCACCCCCACTCTAAAGCTATATGGCCATAAATATTTTATTTACAGCTTCAGGGGTTTGGTGACTCAAATCTCGTTGGAAGCAGGGGACAACTTAGTAGCTTTAAAGACCCGGTATCCGCTTTTGATCTCCTTAGTCTCCACTGAGCCGATGATCCGGGCCAAGGCTTGCGCATACGATTTCGCCCCTTGGCTGGTTCTAATTACCACCCACAATGCTCCGCCAGGTGTGAGGCGTTCCGCAGCCTGGTGAAACAGGCGCAAAACTGTTTTCTTCCCGGCCCGCAGGGGTGGGTTGGTGACGATCAGATCAAAGTTCTTCTGTGGCCAGGGGACGAAGTCCTCACCTTCTTCAATCCTGACGTTCTTAATTTTGTTGAGATCCCGGTTTATCCTAGCGAGTTCAATCGCCCGCCGGTTTGGATCATTCATATACACGATCGTTTCCCGAAGTTCAGCTGCGATGACCAGGCCGATGACACCGTAACCGCACCCCAAATCCAGTGGGGCTTTACAGGCGGTCAACTCCAAACAGTCGATTAAGATCTTGGAACCGGGATCAATATGCGCTCTGGAAAAGACCCCGGCATCTGTCTGAAAAGTAAACTCTCTTCCCCGTAAAACAGTTGTAAATTGATGCGGGCGATGCCGGGAAGTGGGCTCCGTAGAATAATAATACTCCGCCATATCTTAACTCCTTATTTCAACATGGAAAGGTTACCTTCAGTATCCGTCTATGAGAAAAAAACATACATCGCGTTTGAACCGCGATTATCAGACCAACAAGATTATATACTCCGCAAGCGGGTAAGAGGCTACCCTGGCCCCATAACGGACTTTCACCGCCAAGTCCCGCGTCAAGGATGTGCCCCAAGTAAAAAAATAAATGGCTGCAGGCCATTTATTTTTCGGTCAAGTCAGGCTTTCTTTTAGAAAAGATGGTGGCCATAGAAGACGATCAGTCGCGCCTCCGCAAAACTGGCGGCCAGCAAGAATAACCAACCAAAACAGAAGACTTCTTTCTCATCTGAAGTCAGTTTGGTTAAGGACCAGAATTTTCCCTTCTTTTCCCAATCGGTGTCCAGTAATGACACTGACTGCAACCAGGTCCATCTGGCAGTGGAAACCGCTAATAGTCCGTAAGCAAACCAAACCCAAATCCCATACCTGAGAAAGGTGACCACCGGTCCCAACAGATTATCGAATTGCGCAGGAAAGGCGAGGGAATCTGTACCGACCACCATGCCGGAGAAGACTGAATAAACAAAGAAGAAGAAGAGTCCCAAGGATAAGCGCCCGATTTTGAACCGGTTCAAGAGAAAAATGAAGAAGAAGGCGATCACCAAGTGATGAGCAAAGCTCCTCGCGGTCACCACCACTACATTTCCCCAGGTATTAAAGGTTTTGGCTGTTTCAAACTCCCATTTTAGGAAGGAAAATTTCTCTCCCAGCCATTTAACGCCCAACTCTCCAAAGGACTCTGTGCCCTTGACGCCAAAGAGTTTCTCCACTAAAAATGTTCTGTGCAGGAGATTACGTTCGAGGGTCAGTCCGGAAATACCCCAGCAGATGATGAGGATTAAGATCCCCCACAATAAAAAGCCACCGATTCGCTTATACACATCGTCGCTGAATAAAAGTCCGTTCATACCGGCAAACGGGTTGTAACGCCCTTTTTTCCGTTCTTTGCCGCTACTATTCGTCAGATCCTTCAAATATGGCTCCTCCTTTACCTTTTTACCTAAGAAACATAACGTCTTATATATTCGCTGAGTTCCCTCTATTCCCTGCAAAAAATTTATGGCTTGAAGAAAAAGAAGGCGAAGCTAAATGAAGAAAAAGCAACCGCTCTCCGGTTGCCTTTATCTAAAAGTTATCTTTCTTCGTCTTCACGACCAACCTGCTCCGCCTCTTTTTCATGGGCTTTCATGGTCCGGTACATACTTTCCGCCAAGCCAATTCCGGGATTTTTCGCTATTTCTTTCGCCATCTCATCCAGATAAAAATCGCGATAAAAATCTCCTTGCATCCCGGAACCAAACAGGCTGTTCTTTGGTTGGCTGACTTCAAGCATTTTTTTGATAAAAACCGCCTCAAACTCCTGACATTTCTGATATAATTTGTCGTCAGGCGTCTTTCTTCGGTCAAGTAAGGGATTAATCTTTTCGCCGGTGGCGGGGATCTTCATCAATCCTCACTCCTTTTTTCCCTAATGAACTTCTAGTACGCCATGTAAGGCCCCGGCTTGATCGATGGCCACCAGGATGGCGATGATATCCTGAGGGGTGGTGCCGACCGCGTTCAAGGCTTGCACAATCTCGCCGATTGTTGAGCCAGCCGGTAATGCCACCATCGGACCTTCGGTCTCTTCCACATTAACCCTTTCCTCCCGGCTAACCACGGTTTGACCCCAGGAAAACGGGGCCGGTTGCGAAACAGCGGTCTCCGCCTCAATGCTGATGGTTAAGTTGCCATGGCTGACCGCCACCGGAGAAATCCTCACCTTGTCTCCTACTACTATGGTGCCGTTTCTTTCATTCACAATTACCTTGGCCACACCGTCCGGCGTCACCGGAAGCGACTCCAAAGCTGCAATAAACTCCACTTCTCTACTACGATACTCTTCTGGTATGGTCACTTGGATCAAAGACATATCCTTGGCTTGGGCCAAACCGGCTTGGAAATGTTCGTTGATGGTCCGCGCCAGCCTGGTGGCTGTAGTAAAATCCGGTTTATTCAAAACCCAATTTATACTACCCTTGGAGGTTAATTCCATAGGGACTTCCCTCTCCACAATCGCGCCGCCTGGAATAAAGGCCTGGGTGGGATGGTTCTTCGTTTGGCTGCTGCCCCCCCTACCGGAGGCCGAGTATCCACCCATAATTAAAGCCTGTTGCGCCACGGCATAAACCTTTTGGTCCGCTCCGGTCAAAGGGGTCTGTAACAGATACCCGCCTTGCAGGCTCTTGGCGTCACCGATGGAAGCCACATTCACATCGATTAGATCCCCGTTTCTCCGAAAAGGAGGAAGGTTCGCGGAGACCATAACCACAGCCACGTTCCGGACCCGCAAATCTTCGGCGTTCACCGGAATTCCGTACCTGGCCAGGATGTTGGTGACCATCTGGATGCTGGCTTGACTTCGTCCGCTGTCGCCGGTACCATTCAAGCCCACCACCAACCCCAGACCGGTTAGTTGGTTGGACCTTACCCCTTCCAACCGGGCGATATCCTTGACCCGCAAAATCACATCGTCAGCAGCGGCGCAGACCGAACTGATCCAGAGCCATAGTCCGACCAAGGCAAAGACTAGTATGACCCTGGGTTTTCTCAATTTTCTTGCGAACAACCTTTTACACCCCCTGCCGGACTATAACAACCAGGAGAAGAACCTGGTGAGAATACCTGGTTTGGAATAATCGCTGTAAGAACCTTCCCCCGCCAACTTAATCTCCGCGTCCGCCACAAACGAAGATAATACCGTATTATCAACTGATATATCCTCAGGTCTGATCTTGCCCCGGACATACAATTCCTGTACGTCCTTGTTAACCTCTATTCTTTGTTTTCCCTCGATTACCAGGTTATTGGTGCCAGGCTCAATTCCGATTACGGCCACCGTCAACCTGGCAGTAAGTTCACCACCTCTGTTGGTGGAGCCTTCTCCACTATAAGAAGTACTTGTTTGCCCGCGTAGATAAGGCAGGAGGTTGTTTAGCAGGCCTTCACCTGGCCCGACCCTGATGTCGCTGGCTTCTTCCCCTTCGGTGCCGCTATTATATGAAGCAGAGGCCTGTTCTACAATGATCAAGGTCAGTAAATCTCCGACCTTGAATTTTCTGGCTTGTTTGGTATAAATGGCATCGCTCTCCTCCGACCACAGCGAAGCGGCGAAAACCGGAGAAGCGGAGATCATTATAATAATAAAAGACCAGGCAAAAAAGGCCTTGATTAATCTCGACCGTACCGCAAATCGCTTCGTTCCCAAAATCGACGCTGTCTTCATTTTACACTCACCTCTACTTGACCGGCGCCGGTTACTTTAGCCATAATAATCTGGTTACTGTCAATATTCTTCACCCGAATGGTGTCTCCGAGCCAACCGTCTTCCACCGCCAGACCGACCAGGGATAACCTTAGCGAACCTGAATTAACCGTCAAACCAACCTTGGATCCTTTCACCACTTCCGGAACTAACTGGAGATCTTTTCTTTTCACCACTTCTCCCTGTCGTAAAGCCCGGGTCACCCTATATTTCCCCGGCTCCGGCAAGCGTGCTACTTCCTCTCCCGGTCGCACCTCTCGTAATTCTGTGGTCAAATCCTCGGAAAAAATCGTCTCAAATTTGCCTAGCGGTCTTTTGGCGACTAACACATGGGCTTTTATATGCAAGCGGACCGTCACCGGGACGGTTCTCACTTCTTTTCCATTCAAGGCAACTATTACACGTAAGGTCAGAGGACCCGGGGCATATACTTCCTTGTCTTCTGCCACCGTCAGTCTGATCTCTCCCGGCGATACGGAAATCCGGTCCGGGATTCTCACCGGCTCCACCCGAAATTCCGTCCAGGCCTCGTCGGCTTTTTCCCGGAAAAAATCTTCCACCGCCGTTAAAAACTGGGCGGCGGACACTTCCTGACTCGCTCCCAAGACCTTTGTCTTGGCGGGCATCTCCAAGTCATAAACATGCTCCGGCCAACCGGACCGCTCCAAAACATACTCTACATATGACCGGTACAACCACCGGGCTTGTCCTGAGCGGGGGGCCCGCCCCAGGGAAATTCTGGCCAGATTGGAAAGGTCTTGGCTTTTTTTGCCTTGAATCCGTGCAATATCCCACAGTAGAATCTCTTCCCCTCTAACCTCGACTTGCGCAGGGATGATGATCTTGACCCCGTTTCCGCCGGCCTGAAGACCGCGACCGGGAAGAAAGAACGCTGCCAAACAAAGCACGGAGACAACCAAGGTTAATGTTCTGTTTAACGAAGAAGCTTTGGTTGCCGCTGATCCGCTCCCTTTCTCTACAGGTAAACCCGGTCCGTTCATGATCAGTCATACCCCCTTGTCTCCAAACCATGGATGTGATAGAACGTTACTCCGGAAGGAAATAAAACCTGTCGCCAAGAAGGACTAAGATCGCAAGTGCCCTCTGGATTATGAGTAACGTCCTATACAGGCAAGGGAAGAAGCCCGTACATCCTAATAAAATGCACAGACGCGTACGTTTAGCGTACGCGAATTATCTTCTCAGATTATTTGCGGTCTGCAACATCTCATCCGAAGCCTGAATGGCTTTGGAATTAACTTCGTAAGCCCTTTGGGCGACGATCATATTCACCATTTCCTCTACTATCTTGACATTGGACATCTCCAGATAGCCCTGGGCGATCTCACCCAGCCCGTCCAAGCCGGGGGTACCGTATTGGGGATCACCTGAAGCCGGGGTCATGCGGTAAAAATTCTTCCCAATACTGGTCAGCCCCTCCGGATTTAAAAAGCGCACCAACTCAATCTGGCCGATCTCATCGGGATAGTCCTCCCCGGTCAGCATAACGGAGACCGTACCGTCAGTAGCGATGATAATCGAATTGGCATCCTCCGGAACGACCAGTTCGGGCTGGAGGATATACCCGTCTGCGGTCACGATCCTTCCTTCGCTGTCAATTTTAAAAGACCCGGATCTGGTGTAGGCTGTTGTGCCATCCGGCATCTCTACCTGGAAGAAACCGTCTCCTTCAATAAGCAGATCAAGAGCGTTTCCGGTCTGAGTTGTATCACCCTGTTCGAAGATTCTGGTGGAGGCGACCGGCCTTACCCCATGTCCAACCTGCAATGGAGTTGGAATCATCGTGCCCTGGGCAGTGACAGCTCCTGCTCCCCGAATGGTTTGGTAAAGCAGATCCTGAAATTCCAGGCGGGATTTTTTGAAACCAGTGGTATTAACATTCGCCAAGTTGTTAGCGACCGTATCAATATTTAATTGCTGCGCGTTCATTCCTGAACTCGCAGTCCACAAAGCTCTAATCATTACTTTAACCTCCCTGATTGTAGCGGACGCCTTACGTAGTTGAACGCCTCACGCAAGAAACTTGTCCACCTCAAACCGTAATTTACACCTGTAAAGGTACAAAAGTCATCTCAGTCGGTCGATGACTTAACTCAGGGGGCCTCCGCTTTGCGGTCCAGCCCCAAAAGGTTTAGGCGCGTCCTATTTCATTGGCCACCTTATTCATTACTGTATCCATTACTGCAATCACCTTCTGGTTACTCTCGTAAGCCCTGGTGACCTCGATCATCTTCACCATTTCTTGAATGGAGTTTACGTTGGATTGCTCCAGGACGCCCTGTTCAACAACGGCCATACTCGCCTCCAATCCTCCGTCCACCCGAAAGCGATTATGCCCTTCTTTGACTAAGGAATTGGGGTCAGTAGGATTAACCACTAAAATCCGGTTTACTGTCACGCCGTTGACCTGGATGGAACCATCCTGCGCCACCTGAAAATCAGCGCCGTCTATTAAAATCGGGCCATCCGTTCCCATTACCCTGTCACCGTCGCGAGTAACCAGAAAACCTTCTAAATCGCGGCTGAAATTACCGTTCCTGGTCAGGCGAATCCCGTTTCTGGTCTGCACTACAAAGTAACCTGCTCCGTGAATAGCCAAGTTAAACGGGTTTTCAGTAGGCATATAACTCCCGACGCTAGTATCGATGAAATTGTCCGCTGTATTAACACCCAAAGAAATCCGGCCAATGACGTTGGTTTCCAAACGATCAGTAGCCAATACCAAGCGTTCACGAAAAGCCGAGGCTACGGTCTCATCTTTTTTATAACCAACTGTGTTTATATTAGCCAAGTTATTGGCGATGGTGTCTTGCCGGTTCAGTTGAAAATTCATGCCGGTAGCGGCGGTATATAACCCTCTAAACATACATTCACCTCCTCTTCCATACAGTGTTTCCTATACGGAACGACTACCCACAATGATGTTACTCTTCAGCCCGTCCATGCTCTCCAGGAGCTTACCGGTGCCCAAAACAACACAGGATAAAGGATCCTCTGCTAAATGTATCGGTATTCCTGTCTCTTCACTTAATAGTTTTGTGAAACCCTCTAATAAAGCTCCTCCACCGGAGAGGACAATTCCCTTATCAACAATGTCCGAGGCCAGTTCCGGCGGTGTTTTTTCCAATACCGACTTCACCCCGTCGATGATCGCGGTGATCGGCTCCGCCATAGCCTGGAAGGAATCGGCGGAAGTAAAATTAATGGTGCGCGGCAGTCCGGTCACTAAATCCCGCCCTCTAATCTCCATGGCTTTGCCTTCGCCTTCCGGATAAGCTGATCCGATCTGAACCTTTATCTCTTCGGCCGTGCGTTCTCCAATCATCAAATTATACATTTTCTTTATGTACTTAATAATAGCCTCATCAAACTTGTCCCCGGCAATCCGCAAAGATTCACTGACCACAATACCACCCAGGGATATGATGGCAATATCTGTGGTGCCCCCCCCGATATCCACCATCATATTCCCACTGGGTTCATAGATATTGATTCCCGCGCCTATCGCGGCGGCCATAGGTTCTTCAATAATGTATGTGTGCTTAGCGCCGGCCTCCATGGCCGCCTCCAATACCGCTCTCTTCTCCACACTGGTCACTCCGGAGGGAATACAGACCACAACCTGTGGGCGGAAGAGGCGTGGTTTTGGGCTGACCTTCTCCATAAAATATCTGAGCATGGTCTCGGTGACGTCATAATCAGCGATGACTCCGTCTTTCAGTGGTCGGACGGCTACTATGTTTCCGGGAGTTCGACCAATCATCCGGCGGGCCTCTTCGCCAACAGCCAAAATTTTATTGGTGTCTTTCTCCATGGCCACGACTGACGGTTCTCGGATTAAAATACCCTTGCCTCGAACATAAACCAGGACATTGGCTGTTCCTAAATCAATTCCTATATCCGTAGCAAAATTCAACATAAAATATAGTTCCCTCCTTTATCTGGAGCGAAATACAAAAACATTTATGCTTAAATTCTATATTTTTTTGGAATATCCTCCTTTTTTCCCCCCTCTTTCTAACTTGGTCTGATATTTCCGTCTGGTGGCTTCGCCACCTCTTATATGCCGTTCCGCTTTATTGGTTTCTAAGATTCTCTTTACCTCTTTGGCCAAGACTTTATTAATCCCGGGTAGTCTCTCCGTAACGTCTTTATGTACCGTGCTTTTACTCACTCCAAAATAACCTGCGGCTTGACGCACAGTGGCTCCCTTATCCACAATATACCGACTCAAATCCAGAACCCGTTTGTGAATATAATCCTTCAAGCCCCCCCACCCTCTCGTTTTAACATGTCCGCGCGCGTCCACGCGCGCGCATTCACTTAATTATATGGGTTGGGCAGGGTCAATATTACCAAACGCCAAGACATATCCGGGTAGGCCGCCCAGCGTTCACTGGCCTCTCTCTGACGGATTAACATTTAAAAAACACACACAAATCTTTCCTGCTGTGTATGTTCTGGAAGACTAATAAACTGAGGTCATGTAGAACAAACCAGGCTGACGGACCCAAAGGGCCAAACCCAATGGGTAAACCCATTGGGTTAATATTCTGAACGTTGCTTCCAGTTAATTACAGTCCGGGAATTACCGAACGGGGGTCAATCTCTTCCCCCTGATAGAGGAGGTCAAAATGAATGCCGGGTTCAGGTCCGCACGCTGCTGATGAGGTCTTCCCCAAGACGGCGCCTTTCTTGACCTCCTGTCCGCCGGAGACACATACTGCAGTAAGGCGCCCATATATGCTCTCCCAGCCGGAGCCATGATCAATCCGGATCATCGTGCCCAAGACCGGATGAGTCTTTACTTCTTTGATCCGCCCGTCCGCGCAAGCCAGAACAGACCGGCCGCTGGGCAGTTCAAGATCGACCCCGGAGTGATATCGCCATTCCCTACCGTTTCTGATCCATCCCGGTCCCCGGATTACTCGGCCGGCGGCTGGACGACAAAAATCCGTCGGCCTAACCTCGGCGTCGGCTGGTTTCTGCTGCTGGTGTGCATCTCCAGTAAGCTCTTCCACTTTACTTCGTAAAGCAACGATCTCCTGTTCCAATTGGATGAGGGAAGGAGTCTTCGTTTCCCTTAGTTCCTGCGGCGAGAGGTTTGCTTCTCGTATCGCCTCTCCGATGAGTAAGGGGACTGTTCTTTCTCTTCTGTCCGACCTGACCAAATAGATCCGGGCCGACACAATTAACAAAAGAAGGAAAACCGCCAGGGTTAAACGGATCCTCAGCGCCGGAGAGCGGAAAAGACCGGTCACCACCGGCCCACCATATTTTTTTATATGTTGTACCCACAGCAAAAGCTGGTCTTTACAGCTGGAAAGGGCTCTGTGCCTCAGTTGTTTACGCATTAGAAAACACCTCCGCGAGATAGTTTTCCCAAAAATGCCACTATTATCCACAAGCCCTCCAAATAAAAACAATCCTGCTCTACCAGTGAATATCATCAATATACAAGTCACCTTTCCAGGCCGGAGACGTTTTTTTTCTGATAATACTTATACCAAAGCCGCGAATACAGTCGATGTTTCCACTGATCGGCTTCCCCCGCCACTTGTATTGAAAAGTATTCCACCCGCTTTGAGTAATAGCAAAACCTTCACTCCGGTCGGTAATCCAGTCCATATCGATTGTGGAGTAAAGCAAGAAGCGAAGTTCGTAGCCGAGGCCGGCTAAATCTTGAGGAATATAGACTGAAAACTCAATCTCCTTGTCGGCAAGATCTTCAAAATAGACTGAAGAAGTGTCAAAGACTAACTCCTCACACCGCCCAAAATCAGCAGACACCCTCACGCTTCCGGACTGCCCGTCCACTGAATACCTGGAATCCGTAGAGTAACTGCATTCTGCACCAAAATTTGTATTCCAGTCATAAAACTGGGTGGAAGTACGAAAGTCATAAAAGAAAGTCTGATACGATAGATCAACGGCACCGGTCTCTTGGGGAGCGGAGATCCGGTCAGCGCCGCCCAACAGCATCCTTAATCCGTCAACCAAAGTCAGGCGGGTGGTGGAATAGTGGTCCGCCCCGGGGTAAGCATGGCGCCAAAATCGTAATTTCCCTAAGTTGCCCCGTTCCAGGATGGCGAAGAGTCTTTGATTGGGGCTTCTATACGCATAACTACTTTCCTTTTGCCCATAGGCCAGATACAGGCCAACGTCTATGTTACGTTTCTGGGAAACAAGTTCCTCGGCGGTTTCAAATACCTGAGTGTGTAGTATATTGGGCGAAGAACCGATGTACCCGTAGAAAGTTTTCCTCGCTGCCAAGGCGTTTTGTAAAAAAGCATACACCACAAAATGTCCGCCTGCCGAAGCGCCAAATAAAATTCGCCGGTTCTGATCCACACTATACTTTCCTTCTACTACAGGAATAATCTCCTCAGTCATCTCCCGCAGAAAGGAGTGGGGATCATACAGCAGATCATACATTCTGGCCAGGTCGGCCGGGACTTCCTGTGGATAACCTACTCCGACCACAAGCACCGGCGGGATTATCTTCTTATATGTGAGATAATGAATGTACTTGTGATCGATCCTCCGCCATTGACCATCCGTCAGATAAATAACCGGTACATTGGGCAATCCCTTATTCTCCGGCAGGTAACTCAGATCAACTTGCAGCTTATAATCGGTATACTCCGGATCTACCACAAAACTCTCCATAGCGAGGTTAAAATCATAGATGTCTTTTTCAATAGAAAAAGGGGGCAGATGTTCTTCTGCAGTCCGCCCCTGAATACTCCCGGCCACCAAAGGCACGAGAACGAAGAGTAACAAGATTTTTCCTTTCAAATTTCAACCCCTCCTATGTCCGTATGTGTACATAAGGAGTATCGTCTGTAAGTTCCAATCACATTAGGAGTTTTTTCCATCCGGTTTCAACAGTTTATTTGATCTTCTTTATTTCTGTTCCCTGATAATAGTAAGATAAGATCTGTTGAAAGTTCCGGCCTGCTTTAGCCAGGCCGTCAGCGCCATACTGACACATCCCCACGCCATGGCCATAGCCGGTGGTCCGGAAATAAACCGTATCACCGGAGACTCTACACTGAAAATTGGCAGAATTCAGTCCCAATTTTAGGCGGAAATCCTCCCCTCGGAAGCTTTTCGTCCCAACCCGCAGCCGCTTGATGCGGCCTCCGGCCGTGGTTTCGATAACCCGGAAGGGCAGGGCGCCGGCAGGCAAACCGTTGGCTATGCCCAGTCTCTCCTGGAGGATTGGGCGGGGAATGGCTATTTCCTCAACATATCTGCGGGAGTGTTGGCAATAAGGGCAGGCCACACTCTGTAAGTAGGGATAACCGACACCCCATAAATCTTCAGCGTTTTCCGTCCGCGGACCGCTGGTGGAGTGGTACACAGCATCGATGGGCCGACCTTCATAAGTAAGGATCATCCCCTTCGTCTCCTCCACCGCTTGCGCAATCTTAGCCCAGTTTCTCTGGAAGCCCCAGAATCCCCACTTCTTTCTCAACTCTTTTCTGCTGAGCCAGGCCTGACCATCCCGAAAATCATCGGAGAAGTCGGCCTCCGCTTTGTCGGCATACCCCCGGCCGCCGAATCTTTTTAAGCGTTTCACAGTTACGGTGCGGGCGGCAACAGCCTGGGCTTTTAAGGCTTCCTCATGAAAATTGGCGGGCATCTCCGCAGCCACCACTCCCTTGACATACTCCTCCAATTCCACCATGACTACCTTGTTCTTTGCGGTTAAATAAAGGCCTACGCTAATCTTCTGTCTTGAGCAATCGTGGAAGATAACTAACAAGAGGGGCAAGAGGATCAACAGGAAAAAAAGAGACAAAAAAAGACCGGTTATGGCCTGTTTCATCTATACCCTCCCACGCTACATTTAATACAGCATGCCACCATACAGGCAGGCCGAGACTCATAAATAAAGCCATATCTACCTTTATGCGCGGCGGGAATAGATTATGACCGTCAACCGATCTCTTTTAGAGCATAAACTCTCGTACTCTTTCAAACCAGATTTTAGGTAGTTCCGCCTCGAGCAGAATCCCGTCAGTCCGGTATTCTTCCTGTAAAACCCGGCCTTTATCATGAAAAATGGAGAGGTTTTGCCCATACTTATAGGGTAAAAAGAACTTTCCCCTCCTCACTCTTGAAATAAGCATCTCCCTGATCTTTTCCAGTAATCGTTCCCGACCGACGCCGGTCAAGGCCGAAACCGCCACACTGTCCGGGTAATTTCGCTCCCACCGGGCTACAGTGAACTCGTTGCTCACCAGGTCTCTTTTGTTCAAGACCGTGATCCGCGGTTTCTCCTCAATCCCTAACTCTCGCAGCAGATCGTTTACTGCCGTAAACTCCTGTTCTATATATGGGCTACCCAAATTTACCACATGTAGCAATAAATCAGCATGGACCGTCTCTTCCAAGGTTGCCCGGAAAGAGTCGACTAATAGATGGGGAAGCCTTCTGATAAAGCCTACCGTATCAATGACCAAGACTTCCTGCTGATCAGCGAGGGTTAGCTTACGGAAGGTCGGATCTAAGGTACAGAATAACTCATCCTTGATTGCTACTTCCGCTCCGGTTAATAAGTGAAATAACGTTGATTTACCGGCATTTGTATAGCCAACCAGCGCAATAAGGGGCCAACCCCTTTTTTTTCTGGGCGCGCGCTGTAATTCCCGGTTGGCCCTAACCTCCTTCAAATGCCTGTTAATTCTGGCGATCCGGCGCCTGATGACCCTCCGATCCAACTCCAGTTTAGTCTCACCCGGACCTCTGGCGCCAATGCCGCCCCCCAGTCGCGAGAGGGCAAGCCCCTCCCCGGCCAATCTGGGCAATAAGTATTCCAATTGCGCTTTTGCCACTTGAAGCTTAGCTTCTTTTGTTCTGGCCCGCGCAGCGAAGATGTCCAGGATAATCCCGGTTCGATCCAGCACCTTCTTCCCCAACCGCAGTTCAAGGTTGCGGTTTTGTACCGGTGTCAACTCATCGTCAAAGACCACAAAATCCCCGCGGCAATCTCTGAGTAAATCTTGGAGTTCCCCAACTTTTCCGGGACCGATAAAAAAAGCGGCGTCCGGTTTTTCTCTCCTTCTAACCAACGTTCCCACTACTTCGGCGCCGGCTGTCTCCACCAGACCGGCCAATTCCCATAGACAGCCGACGTCCGCCGGAAAATCTATTGCCGGATCAGGAAGAAGGTGTTCTTCTTTCGTTCCAACCAACACCGCCCGCTCCCGGCGGGGAGGCGTATTCCTCATCAGTCATCCTCCTGCTTGATCTTTATTCATTTCATAGATGATTCTTAACCCTTCCAAGGTCAGAATCGGATTAACCTCCTCGATCCGCCGGGACTCCGCAGCGATCAACTCCGCCAAACCTCCGGTGGCTACTACCTTGATCCCGTCACCGCACTCCAGTAAAGCCGACATCTCCTTCTGCAGGCGGCTGATTAACCCATCCACCAGATCCGTGTAGCCATAAATCAAGCCCGCTTGAATACTGGAAACAGTGTTTCTCCCGATTACCTTCTGCGGAGGCGTCAACTCCACCCGCGGTAATTTGGCGGCCTTCATAAAAAGGGCCTCTGCGGAAATCTGCAAACCGGGAACAATAACTCCACCAAGGTATTCTCCTTTTTGATTGATTGCGCAAAAAGTGGTGGCTGTTCCGAAATCCACCACAATGAGAGGTGGGCCATAGAGTTTGATCGCAGCCACCGCATTCACTACTCGATCAGCCCCTACCTCCTTGGGATTCTCATACCGAATAGGCAATCCTGTACGAATCCCCGGTCCGACCACCAAGGGTTCCAGATGAAAATACTCCCTGCACATCTTGGTAAACAACCCGGTCACCGGTGGAACTACACTAGAAAGGACGATCGCCTCCAGCCTGCTTCGGTCAATACCTTTATTGGCCAAAAAAGACTGGATCAGTAAACCATACTCATCTACAGTCCGGCTCCGGTTAGTAGTCAAGCGACAATCGGCCAATAAATGACGGCCGTCATAGATCCCCAATACCGCCTGGGTGTTGCCTACATCCAAAACCATAATCATGTCTGTACACCCTCCTTACCTGCGGCGCTCTCTTGATCTCCTATGGTATGATAGAAAGAACCGGTTTGGTAATGCACATTATATAAATCCGGAAAAAACTCCACTTCACATTGGTAGATCTTTAACTTGTTCTGTAATAAATAAGCAAGATGTTTCATTCCGGGTTTAGCCATCAGACTATGACCGGCATTAACCAGGTTAACCCCTTGGCCTCCCAGGTACGCCACGGCATATCTTCCAAGTTCGGATGAGATGATCGTATCATACCCTTCGGCCAGCCAGTCTTGCCACTTTTCTTTATTGAGGCAAGAAAAACCGGGACCGGAAAAGATTACTACTTTCTTTACTAAACTCTGCAGATCACCGATGTATGGCAGGATATTAACCTCCAGAATTCGCTGACAACAACCGATTAACTCCCTGAAGGACATGGCGGTTTCGCCCTTAAGCATATCCCCCTCTAATTCGGTGTTTTTCAGATTCAGTAACCGGCCCAAAGTTGAGGTGTTTCCTTCGGCTGCTCTATTCCAGACCGAATGCAGGCAGTATAGGCTAAGCTTCTTCTCTTCCACCACCTCCACGGCTTCGCCCAGCCATTGGTGGTGCGAAAGGAGAAGTTGGACCCCCCGCTCACTGGCTATGCGGATATTTTCGGCTGTAGGATCTACACATACCCCGATCTTTTCTACCTTTTCCTGATATCTCCGACTGTAGCATGGGGTATCATACAGATCGGCCAACTCTGGCGAGGCTAATTCTTGCAGGATTGCTTCCAACCGTCCTAGCTCTATCAAGGAATCACCTCATTAAATAACCCTCATTCCCATGCATCCTTACTTATATTCTAATTTTCCTCCCTGATTTCCTGCTGTAAGAGAAGAGAAAAACCCCCGAGCGTGTCTGGAACGAACGTTTCTTACCAGAGTTTGAATCTGTTGACAAGTAATAGATCTAGCCGTACCATAAAATCTATGATAATTTTAAAAAAAGGCGTGTCTCGTCTCCATTGCCCAGCCGAAAAAGCCCGGATCGCCAGGGACTAAAAGCCTGTTGGAGATGGTGTTAATGAAAACAAAAACCGCTATCATCTTTTTTCTCTTACTATTCGGCCTAACCATGGCCTATACGATCATTCTAACCAAAGATATTGATGATACTCTTAAAAACATCAGTATGTCTTCGATTGTTTATGATCGACACGGGCAACTCATTGGTAACCTCTTTGATCACAGAAAAACCTGGGTCTCCCTGGACAAAATCCACCCCCATCTGCAAAAAGCAGTGGTCGCCATTGAAGATGCCCGTTTTTATAATCACTTTGGGATAGATCTAAAAGGAATCGCCCGAGCGGTGGTGCGGAACTTGATTCCTGGCGGACCGATGGAAGGCGGCAGTACAATCACCCAGCAATTAGCGAAGATTGCCCTTTTGTCCTCAGAAAGGACGCTGATTCGTAAGTTTAAGGATATTACCTGCGCCTTGGGGATTGAGCAATCTTTCACCAAAAATCAAATCCTCGAACTCTATCTAAACAGCATCTATCTGGCCCATGGTAATCTGGGTGTGGAAGCCGCTGCCCAATATTACTTCGGTAAATCCGCGGCAGCCCTCACCCTGGATCAAGCCGCGTTGATCGCCGGCTTAATCCGAAGTCCCGAGAATTATTCTCCGTTTAAACACCCGGATCTCGCGGTCGCCCGCAGAAACCTGGTGCTCAAAAAGATGTATGAGCAGGGTTACATCACCGCGATTGAGTATAAAAAAGCCTCCGTCAAACCCTTAAATGTGACAAAAAGAGAGAACACCTCGATCGTCGGCGCCTATTTCCTCGATTATGTGAAAGAAAGCCTCATCGCAGAGCATGGATTCTCCGAGGAAGAACTGCGCTTGGGAGGTTTTCGCATCTATACCACACTGGATATCACCGCCCAAAAAGCCGCAGAAGAAACCGCCACAAAACTACCTGGTTTCACTGGGAAAGACGCGCCTCAGATCGCCCTGCTTACGCTCGACCCGCGAACCGGTGAAATCTTGGCGATGGTGGGCGGCAGAAATTATACGGACACGCAGTTGAACAGAAGCGTAAAATCCTATCGTCAACCGGGTTCCGCCATTAAACCTTTTGTGTACGCCGCCGCTTTGGACGAGGGTTTTACCGCCGCCTCCATCTTGGAAGACAAGCCACTCGTCATTACCCTGGCGGACGGCGCCGAGTGGCGCCCGGAGAATAGCGACCATAATTACCGTGGTAAGATTACTCTACGGCGGGCCCTCTCTGAATCCGTCAATACGGTAGCCGTCCAATTAGTACAAACCCTCGGTGTGGAAAATGTGGCTGCAAAAGTTGAGGCCATGGGGATCAACAGTCTGGTGAAGAGCGGAAGCAATAATGATTTAAACTTGGCGCCGCTGGCCTTGGGCGGACTGACCAAGGGAGTCACGCCCCTGGAACTGACCGCCGCCTACTCCGCTTTTGCCAACGGCGGAAAGTACAGTAAGCCCTATGCCGTGCAGAAGATCGTGGACAGCAAGGGAAAGACTATCAAACAATTTCATCCTTGGCAAAAAGAGACCCTTTCCCCGCAGACCGCCTATATCATCACCATGCTCCTGCAGGATGCGGTGGAGAAGGGTACAGGCCGACAGGCGAAGTTACCGGACCGACCGGTCGCCGGGAAGACCGGAACCACCAGTAACTACACTAATGCTTGGTTTATCGGATATACTCCGGATTTAATCACCACTGTCTGGCTGGGAAACGACCGGCAGGAGGAGCCCATGGTTTACCAGAAAGGTAGAATCGGCGGTGCAACCGCGTCCGCGCTCTGGAAGCATTACATGGCTAAGGTAATCAATAACCGACCCGTACTGGACTTTACGCAGCCGCCCGGCATTGTCTGGGCTAATGTTGACCCGGATACAGGAAAAACCGTCTCCGGCTTGTTCCACCGGGACAGCTATAAAGAGGTTTTTACCGAAGATAATGTGCCCCGGGGTCGTATCCAAAAAATCTGGCACTGGCTCTTCTCTCCACCCAAAAAAGAACCGAAAGAGGAGGAAGCCCCCTGGCCCGGAGAAACCGGCGCAACCGGAGATTCCCCGGTCATCTCCGGAAAAGGTGAGGCACGTGAATACTGAATGTAATAATGTAATATTGAAAAACGGGCGCGCACTGCGCCCGTGAAGTATATGATAACAATACAATTATTTAAAGAAGATATGGTTACCAATCTCTACAGTTTTTGTCAGATTAGCGGTGGCAAAGAAGCGTAATCCCTCCAAGGACGAGAGTCGGGGATTGTAAAAAAACAAAGCTCCCTTTGAAGGATCTTTCCCCCTCATTGCATCTTCAGCTGCCCGTAAAGCGCTCTCTGTGGGAACAGTCTTTGGTAGTTTAGGCACAGAGCTAAACTGATTCTTTTGGTAAATCACTTCCTTGATCGTATTCGGGAACTGAGGGCTCTTCACCCTGTTCAGAACGACGGCGCCTACCGCCACCTGACCCTCATACGGTTCACCCTGGGCTTCCGCAGTGATTAACTTGGCCAGCAGATATAGATCGTCATCACTCAGGGGACCAAAGAAGCGGTAGTTGAGAGAAAGACCGACATGGGGCGAATCGCTGTTATCATCAGCGGAACCAGTAAGTGTAGCCGGATTTAACCGGATCTCCAAAGCCGTGGAGAAGCCGGGGAGGAACTTGCCTAAATCAGCCTCCAAACCAGCGCATAACTGTAAATTATCTTTAAAGGAAAGTTCCGGCCCGGTCAGATCAGAGAAACCCAGGCCGAAATAACGGGTCATCCAGGTACCGGCCGGCTCCTTATAGAGAAAGGTGGCATAGAGATCATTCTTTTGCCAATCATAGCCGGTGCGCAGCCCCCAACTGCTCGTCAGCCACCAGTTGACCTTGAGAGCTGCGGGCTCCAGCCCATCATCGGTGATTTCGCAGTTCAGGCCGGCTTGATAGTAGGCTAAGGCAGGCGAGGCAATGGTAAAAATGAGACAAATAACAACGGTTAGAAGAAGGATTCGGCCTTGTGTCTTCATGCATATGCTCCCCCAAACTATTTGTCCGGACGAATCTTCAGACTTGCGCATCAAGTACGCGTATGAAACGGATCCGGAATTATGCTTCAAGGGAATTATTAGCTGTTCGCCTAGAAAAACCCTGCCGGGAAAAGAAATTTATTGCACGGCCGGTAATCCAAGAGTGATATTTGTTACCTCATTCAGCTCATCATATTTATAGACAAATTCCAGGTTAACCTCTTCTCCGTTCCTTACAGTTTTTCCTTTGATATATTTTGACCGACCACTCCATCGTCCGGCGCTACCCGCAGGTTCGGCGCAGACACAAACGGCCTTCACTCTGTTAAACGCCTCTTTCATTAGGGTGGTGGCCTCTTCTTCGTTGAGTCTGCCCGCCCATCTCCCCCGCACAGCAAGGAAAAACGGGTTCATCTCCTCCTCCCATTGCAAACCTTTCTCCAAGAAACGCAAGCACTTATTAAGGCCGGAAACGGAATCCGCATACCCAAGAAAACCGCAGTGAGTCTCGCCCTTATACTCCGGACTCTTTACGGATTGAAAAGTCAGAATCAGTCTCGCCTTTTTTTGCGGAAGAATCCCATCAAGACTAACAAAAGAGAACCCCTCCTCCTCCCCTTTGACCGGCGGAAGCTCCATCCGCAACCCAAGCCTACGGCGGTAGCTTTCGGCTAGTCTTTCTAACTTATCCAGCTGATTAAAGCCGTCCTCAATCTTTTTCCATCCTTCGATCCGTATTTCTGCAATGGGAATACCCAGCGTCTCCCAGGCCACAGTCAAGGGATGTTCACCCAGGGGAATACTGAGGGTCGAATCGGAATAATTCATGGTAAATAAGACTAAGAATAAGTATGAACAGAACATCTTCAGGAAAAAACGGCGCAACATAAAAAACACTCCCGGTAGGTTTTTGTTACTGGCTAGTATTGCCGGATCCGGGAGGGTTTATACATTTTGTCACAAAACACCGTTATTTTCTCTAATAAATAATACCCTTAACAAAGCATTACCATGTCAAATCTGCGCGCACACACCTCTCATCGCTGGTCGAAAGCGGCTTGTGTGGAGGCTCGACACCGGCCAGGACGTCCGAGCGTTCACTGTCGCTCGATCTTTTCCAACCTCTATTCACTCTTTCTCCTTCTCTCTCAGCCGGAAAGGGTTATAATCCACGCCATAGTCAAAGGTATCCACTTGTTCAAGGATCTTTAATTTATTGACTGTTAGATAGGTCAGGGGCATGTTAACTACCTCGAGCCCGATCTTCAATAGATAGTTCGAAATAAAGATATTGAATAACAAGGCATTAGAAAAAGCGCCATAAAAAGCGATTATGGTGAAGACTCCCGTATCCAGCAACTGTCCGACTATTGTCGACCCAAGGGCTCGCCGCCAGAGATGCCGGCCGCCGCTACTTATCTTCATTCTTGACAGCACATATGAATTAGCGAATTCCCCTAAAAAATAAGCGGTGGTACTCGCGGCGATGATCCGCGGAGTATAAAGTAGAATCGCTTGATATGCTTCTTGGTGGGTCCATTCCGGATCCGCCGGCGCCCAACCAATCAACGAAAAAAACCCGGCCATCAGCAGATTGCTGATTAAACCCGTCCAAATCACCCTCCTGGACCGCTGGTAACCATAGACCTCCGTCAGGATGTCCCCAAAAATATAAGACAAAGGGAAGAGAAGTGTACCGCCGTCAAAACTAAAGGGCCCCAGAGCGATGATTTTCGTCGAGGCTACATTGGAGATTAATAACACCGCCACAAACAATCCTGTCACTATATCCAAATATCTGTATTTCACCTAAATACCTCCTCGAAAAAAAATGCAGGAGAAATCATTTTTTAACCGAAAAAAAGAAGAATAATACATAAGGAGGAGATTCTCTTGGAAAAATGGCTGGCTTACTATGAGAAGAATTTACCGCAGCACCTGATATATCCTTCCACAACTCTGGTTGATCTGCTGAATATATCTTCCGCGAAATACCCGGGTTGTCCGGCTATGGTATATCTGGACCACACCTGGTCTTACCAGGAATTGAACGCGCTGGTCTCCAGAATGGCCAACGCCCTCATTGCACTGGGTATTCACCCCGGAGATCGAGTGGGTATTCATCTTCCGAACTGTCCCCAGTTCGTCATCGGCTATTATGGCGCGCTCCGGGCGGGCGCTATCGCCGTCTCCATCAACCCCTTATTCTCAGGGGATGATCTCTCCTTTATTATTGAGGACAGCGGACTCCAGGTGGTCATTACCTCTACTGACCTCTATCCTGCTTTGGAAAAGCTTAATCTGGAAGGTTTAAAAATTTTGGTCACCAATATTCATGAAGTATTCTCTCCCACTAGTAATCAAAAAACTCCTGTCGGCAGCGGTGAATCCGTCTTTAATCTGGAAAATTATCTCTTCGCGCAGCCGGAGACGGATCCGGGGATCACGATTACTCCGGATCAAATCGCCAACCTGCAATACACCGGGGGAACAACCGGCCGGTCCAAGGGGGCCGTGCTCACCCATAGAAACTTGGTAGCCAATGCCGTACAGTTCCGGGTTTGGCTGCAAAACGTCTTTGAAGACGGCGATGGCAGGTTCATCGCGGTTATCCCCTTATTCCACATTTACGGCTTGACCACCTGCATGAATACACCGATCCTCACCGGTTCAACCATACTTCTCCTTTCTAAATTTGACATCAATGAGCTGATGAGGGTAATAGACAAATATAAACCAAATATATTTAACGGCGTTCCCGCCATGTACGGCGCGCTGGTGATACGCGAATCCGAATATGATATGAGCTCCATCAAGGCTTGTGTCAGTGGCTCCGCTCCCCTGCCCCCCGCTATTCAAGAAAAATTTGAAGAGCTGACCGGCGGTAAGTTGGTCGAAGGTTATGGTCTCTCCGAGGCTTCCCCCATCGTGACCATTAACCCCATCTATGGAAAAGTAAAGATCGGGAGTATCGGGGTACCGATCTTTGATACGTGTGTAAAGGTGATGAACCCCCAGACCGGCGAGGATATTACCCATACCGGTGAAATCGGAGAACTAGTCGTGAAAGGTCCCCAGGTGATGCAGGGATATTGGCGGCAACCGGAAGAAACGGAATTGGTCCTAAAGGACGGATGGTTGCGTACCGGAGATCTGGTGCGCATGGATGAAGAAGGCTATATTTTTGTGGCGGACCGGTTAAAGGATATGATTATTATGGGTGGAGAGAAGATTTACCCACGGGAGATCGAAGATCTCCTCTATACGCATCCGGCCGTCCGGGAGGTGGCAGTCGTCGGAGTTCCCCACCCCCTGCGCGGCGAGGTACCTCAAGCCTATGTAGCCCTGAAAGAGTCGGCGGCCGCTTCCGAAAAAGAATTAAGACAATTTTGTTTCAACCACCTATCCAAATTTAAAGTGCCAAAAATTAAAATTGTGGAGGCCCTCCCCCGTAACTCCGTAGGTAAAGTCCTGCGCCGTCTGTTGCGGGAAGAGAGCGAGGCCCAGTAGATACTGTACCCTTACCAAAATCCATAAAGTCACCTATGGTAATGAAGAGATGAGAAAAGCGCCTAGGGCGCTTTTCTCATCTCGTGGCCCGCATTTTAACTTCTTTACCGCTGCGTTTAGCAGCCTTCTGTCTTTTTTCGTAAAAAATTGTTGCTAATCGTTGAAAAAACAGGAATTTCTGGAAAGGTATTTCCAAATAAGTCACGAATTTGAAGGTGGTGAATTTACAGGAGATGAGGTGAGCAACTTGGCATTACAATTGGAAGAGTCCATGCTTCAAGAGCAACTCTATTATCCCAACAAGGAAGCCCTGGCTAAACTGGAGTCTCTCTACAGAAAAGGCACGCGCGTAATGGGAGAAAAGCTTTCCCTGTTTTACTTAAAGGAATTACGGGCGGAACTAAGCGGTTTCTTCTTCCTTCCCTTTCCCTGGTTGATGCGGCAGATCGAAGAAGCCGGTCCTGTGGAACAAGGCGCCCATTCCAGAATCTCCGGGGATATCCGCGGCGAACTCTATCTACGGTTTCCGATAGAGACCGGATCTAAACTGATTCGACTGGGGATGAAGTCCTGGGGATTTCGACGGATTCTTTTCACCAAAAAAATACAGGAATCCATCCTCACTGAGACCATGAATTTACTGATTAATACCTTCTGGGCGACTTTACAGGAGAGAATCCCAATTCAGTGGGCTTTAACCCCACCTGTTCCTGTGGCCAGTATATCGAAGTCCTTAAAGCTAGCTAGTAAGATATACTCATCGGATCATAGTGTATTATGGGCGGAGATCTCCGTACAGCCCGACCTGAAAATGGATCTGATCTTTATTCCCATGGAAGATGCGCTAAGTTCCTTTCTCTTGAGTTTATAAGCATAACTATTTATGCGGATTCCGGACCACAGGAAAAAGGCGGGGAAAACTATCTAGCCATCTGGATATAATAATAAATAAAAGGCTGTTTTGAGGAGTTGCCAATGGGGAAGAAGAAAAACCTGCATGTGCGCATCGAAGAAGAGGTCTACGAAAAACTTCGCCATGTGACGTTCTATGAACGCCGCACCATTTCCGAGGTAGTCAGACGTTTGATCACGGAATACCTGGAAGAAAAAGCCATAGAAAAGCCGGACTTTGTGGCGCCCCACCGCCTTTAGGATCATGACAGTAAAAAAGCAACCACCTACCTAAGAAGGTGATTGCTCTCATTAAAAAATCCCCGCCCTCCGGCGAAAGTAGTCACTATCTCCGGTTTACTCGGATTTAGCAGGCCTAATTATTCAAGTATACATAATTCAGACCCGAATAATTCAGGCCTAAGAATCCTGAATTATTCGGGTTTAATCGCCTCTACCGGGCAGGTTCCAGCACAAGCCCCACAGTCTATACACTTATCCGGATCGATAACGTATTTATCAGTACCCTCACTGATAGCCTCCACAGGACATTCAGGGGCGCAAGTCCCACAGCTAATGCATTCATCATTAATTTTATGAGCCATTCTTACACCTCCTTTCCCCGCACAAAAGAATTGTGGGTTGAGGATGAGTATAAATTGAGAATAAATATATGATATACACCCCCAACCCACAACCGTAATGGCTATTCATAACCGGAATCCCCGCCACAAACTGCTCTCCTCACTGAAACAGCGGTGGATTCTCCGGTATGGCATTAATAATGTAATATTCTTTTTACTGTCTTTGTAATCCTTCTTAATTAAAAAAAAATTAACTAAACACCGGCATAAGTACGATAGGCGTCTCCGAGAAGCTTCTTGTCAAAAAAAAACAGACTAACCCTCTTGATTTTCGATAGGAAAAAGGTTAAAATATTATATGCGCATAAGCGTCAGGTAACCAAAATAAGGTGCGGGCGTGGCTCAGTGGTAGAGCATCGGCTTCCCAAGCCGAGGATCGCGGGTTCGAATCCCGTCGCCCGCTCCATTTATACTCCGCTCATTCTCCCACTGCACCACATAATTGTAATAATTGCTGGCGTAGCTCAATTGGCAGAGCAGCGGTATCGTAAACCGCAGGTTGCGGGTTCGAGTCCCATCGCCAGCTCCAGCTAAAAAAGAAATCCGGATTGACCGGATTTTTCTTTTGCCCATTAATTAAACGTGTTAACACGATAACGCTTTCACGCGTAAAACGCTTGATTCTAACCCCAAAACTGCGTCTTTTTCACCTTGAATAGATAATAATCCCAATTCCCGCATAACCCGGCGTAAAGCCAGAGAAACGGCGCCACCCCCACCCCAAACAACATAGTCAGCAAGACCATTAGCAAACCTTTAGCCCACATGCCTTTTACAAAATACCACAGGGTTCCGAAGAGAAAGGCCGCCCAATTCCAAGACAGGATAAAGCCTCCGCCATTGGCGTCGAAGATTAGGAATACCTGTTGATAATATCGGTTGAGTACAACATACTTCTGGTGCTTGGCTTTCGCCAGTTTCTCCGCTTCCTTCCTTCGTTCCTCCTCCGGATCAATCCTTCCCCCGCACCAATGGCAAAAGGTAGCGTCATCTTCAAGTTTAATCCGGCAGTAAGGACAGACCATCTGTATTACCTCCAAAATGAAGAAGATTAAAGGCGTCAAGACTGTGACGACTCATTACTAATTTATACATGGACAAACCGTTGGAGAAAAAAACAACCGCTCATTCTAAGATTATAGTATACTATTGGACCGGAATCTCTGTCTAGTTTATTCGTTACACTTTGCTTTCAAAATCTCCTCTGTATTGAAGGTCAATTTTTCGTAAAATAACCCAACCGAACATTGACAGCAACCCATACAGTTATGTCTACGCTGGACGGCGTGTTCCGGTTGGAACATGGGATCCGGTCTGGAATGGACTGCTAATTGCGATAGGTTCTTTCCGTTTTGTTCCTAATCAAGCTAGGGACAGGCTACCACACTTTAAGATCGCCACCTCCGCTTCTGTCAATTCCCGCACTTCCCCTGGTTTTAAGGACGGATCCAATCTCAAGCCTCCCATGGCCGTGCGTTTTAGATAAAGCACTTTCTTTCCTACAGCCGCAAACATCCTTTTCACTTGGTGAAATTTTCCTTCATAGATTACCAGTTCCATGTCGTAGGTTTCTCCTGCCCTTAACACCCGGACCATGGCCGGTTTGGTCCGGTATCCGTCCTCAAGCTCTACACCGGTTTGCAGCCGCTCAAGTTCTTCCGGACCGATCGCACCGTTGATGCGGACGAAATAAGTCTTTCCCACCTGATATTTGGGAGACAATAAAGTATGGGCCAATTGTCCATTATTACTTAAGAGCAACAGTCCTTCCGTATCCTTATCCAACCTTCCGATGGGAAACAAGTCCCAACCCGTCCAGACGGAAGGCAACAAATCAAGTACGGTTTTTTCAGATCGATCCCTGGTGGCCGAGATGTACCCCGCAGGCTTATTCATCATGAGATAAATAAACTCCCGATAGACAAGGTCTTGCCCATCCAGACTGACCCGGTCACTTCCCGGATGAACTTTAACCGCATAATCTTTGGTCACCACCCCATTAATTCTGATCCGACCGGCCCGCACCAAGAGTCTACTCTCTTTTCTGGTTCCAATCCGCAGATGAGAAAGGAACTTATCCAAGCGCATCTGATCGGCCATCCCGATTGCCACCTCCGTTTTTCACACATCCAGAAAGCTTGTTTCCTACAGCAACCGCCAAGCAGCGGGGTAGTGATTCTTGATCAGACCGCCCAAACGCTTGGCCCACCCCAGAGGGAAGCCATCCGTAGTCACCAAGATCCAGCCCTTCTCCGGAAGGGTCTCTTCTCCCAGCAGCAAGGTTTCTCCGCGTAGATAACGGAGGAGTTCCGGGCTGTCACTGGGCAACTCCAGTCTCCTTTCTGCTTCCCCCCGGCCAAGAGCCAGAGCGAAGGCTTGGGCGGGCTGAAAACGCCCGGGTTTTAAAGCGCCCAGTAAAAGGCCGTAGCGGATGACCTTAAGTCTGGACAGATCAGGTAAATCACCGGGCAGCAAGTACAGTTCTTCGCCTGATCTATATAGCCCGCCGGATGGAGGGTCTATCCCCACCTCGGAACAGAAAGCCAAGAAGGGCGCCAGCTCTCTCTGGTCAGGAGCTGAATATGGAAAGCCGCGCCGTGTGGATTCACCGTCACCCTTGCGCTCTATCTCGCCTTGTCTGGCCATGACTGCGGCAAACTGCCCTTCTCCTCGTGACAAGTGAGGCCAAATCCGGCCGGTTTGTGCAAAACGCGGATCCCCAATCCATTCCCCCCGGCCCGGACTGACCCCGTCAACTCCGGACAAAGCGAGCAGCTGGAAATCGGGGTGCCGCTCTAAGAAGCTTTGGACCTGGCCTTCATTTTCTTCCGGGGAAAAGGTGCAAGTAGAATAGACCAGTCTTCCTCCGGGAGCAACCATCCGCGCAGCCGCCTCCAGCAGACTGCGTTGCAACGGCACGCAACAAGAAGGATGAAAATTCCGGCGCCAGGCAGTAATCAACCGGGCCTCCCTCCGGAACATCCCCTCACCCGAGCAAGGGGCGTCCACCAATACCCGGTCAAAGTACCCCGGATAGAGGGCAGCCAAGTCCTCAGGGTTATTATTGGTGATTACCGCATTGCGCACTCCGAAGTTTTCCACGTTTTTAACCAACGCTTTTATCCTCTTGGTATTGATATCATTCAGCACCAATACTCCTCTTCCCTCCATGGCCGCTGCGATCTGGGTAGATTTTCCACCGGGCGCGGCGCACAGATCCAACACCTTCTCCCCGGGGTGGGGCGTCAGTACGGTTCCAGGCAGCATGGCGCTGGGATCCTGCAGGTAGTATAAGCCTGCATAATAGTAGGGGTGTTTAGAAGCCTTAAAACCTTTGGGCAGATAAAATCCTTGTTTGCACCAGGGTACCTGCTCCAAAGGATGAGGAAAAATCCGTAAAAACTCCTCCACCTTTATTTTTAGAGTATTAACCCGCAGACTATGGATTTGAATCTTGGCCTTAATTGCCTGCATAAAGCTGTTATATTCTTGTTCATCCATTAAGTTCCGCATACGCTCGACAAATTCTTGGGGTAATCTCATCTTCATCTTCCCTTCAGGCGACGCTCGAAAGCATAAGGAAAAAGGCCGGAAAACGGCCTCCTCCTATTTTACCCTGTTCTTCAGGATTTTTCTACAAAAATTTCGCAACTTCATACCACCGGCGCACCCTTGGTCCGGCCCACAAAAGTCAAGTCAGAGAGTTCTCCAAAGTGTTCTTTGAAGATCCGGTAATAGAGGAGTTCTTCTTTGGTGTTGAGGAGGGAACCGTCAGGTAAGCGCCTTTCCAGGAAAAAATCATGGTCGCTGATGCGTTCCTCCGCATAGGCGGCCAACCGTTCTTCCACACCCGCTCCCTCCCAGAATTTCACCTTCGGTCGCCATAAGACCCGTTCCGGCAACAAATCTTCGACGGCTTTCCGTAAAACCCACTTTTCCACCGGATCCTCATTCTCTTCTCTGTATAACTTGTATTCAATAGGAATCCGCACTGCCAGCTTGACGACTTGCGGATCAAGAAAGCCAACATAAGCTTTGGTTCCATGAGCGGCTGTGGACCGATCCACCCGCTGCAAGGCTGTATTGTGCAAACGGTTAGTGATGTCAATCAACTCTCCGTTTAAATCCTGCGGCTCGATCTCCTTCAGGTAGGAATAACCGGCGAAAAGTTCATCCCCGCCCTCGCCGGAAAAAATCGCAGGCACATAATTGGCGGCCAACTTCGCTACCAGGTAATTGGTGAGGGTGGAGCGGATTAAGAGCGCGTCAAAAGACTCCAAATGATACACAACCTCAGGTAAGACCGCTAATAATTCGTCAAAAGTAAAGACCCCCTCATGATGAACGGAACCGATGTGTTCCGCTACCTCCTTGGCAAATTCCAAGTCCGGGGCGTCTTTTAAGCCTGCGGCAAAAGTATGGAGTTTATCCACTTTCTCCCGGGCCAAAGCCGATAAGGCGCTGGAATCAATTCCCCCGGAAAGGAGCGAGCCCATCTCACTCCGGCCCTGTATATACTCTTCCACCACTTCCTCCAAGGCTGTCCTGAGACCGGAGGCGGCTTCCTCTGCCTCCAGAGGTAAGGGGGGAACTTCTTTCAACCTGAAATACTTGATCAAGCCTTGCTTGGATGAATATTTATGTCCCGGTGGAAACTCCTTAATCTCTTCGGTGACGCCCAGGAGCGCCTTGACCTCGGAAGCAAAGACCAATGTGCCTTCGGTCTCTCCATAGTACAGGGGAGAAACGCCCAGTCCGTCCCGGAACAAAAACGTCTCCCCCGCCCGGAAAGCGGCCAGGGCTAAAGGCGCTTGGGACTCGATCTTCCGCCAATCTCCGAAGAAACGGCCGTCCCAAACTGCGGTCAATCCGGGTTGCTCTGTATACGGCGCCCGGGCTGTTCTCCTGTACACCACCCCCAGAGTACCTCCGTTTGCCTCAATGATCTTTCGTCCGCCAATCCCCCGGTAGCCGATCTTATCCAACATCTTTTTGACCAGCCTCTTCTCTCCAGTGCGACAGATACCTACTATTCCAGACATAACAACCTCCTATGAACTACTTACTACTTTTCTCTTTTTTTATCTTAGCCTTCCGGCGCCGGGAATCCTTCTTTTTTTGCCTTTTGTTTCAGCGCGCAATTACCACCGACCGGAGGCGCCCGGTGGAGCCGCTTGCATAATAAAAACAGGCCGCCCTTTATAGTCGGCCTGTCACTTATAGAGATTTGCCTAAAAACCGTTGCCGCCCCTCTTTCTCTTCTTACCCGGCGCTTCGATGGTGGGGTTCCTGGTCCAAGACCGCTTCCGCCACATTATTACAGTGGTCAGCGATTCTTTCCAGATTCTTCATGAGCTCGGAGTAGACTACTGCAGATTTGGGATTACACATGCCCGCGTTCAACCTTTCCAGGTGATCCAGGCGGGACTCTTTTTCTGTGGCGTCCATTCTCTTCTCCAACTGTAGAACCTGATCGGCTGCGGAAAAATCATTATACCGAAGGGCCTGGAGACTCAGGTTAAACATCTCCTTAGTCAGACTGAATATCTTCTTTATATCCTCCATGGCTTGATCGGAGAAGACGATCTTTTCTTCATTCATATATTCGAAGAGTTCAGCCAAGTTCATACAGTGATCGCCGATCCTCTCCAAGTCGCCGGCCACGTGCATTAAATTGGCCAAGATGACGGATTGCCGTTCGGTCAAAGTATTTTGCGAAACAATACTGGAGAGATAATGAATAATGTCATCCTGTAAATCATCTAAAATCTCTTCGCTATCTTGTACGATCTGCAGATTGGTCTTTTTATTCTGTTCAGCCGGCAGATAATCAGCCTCTACTTTTTGAAACATATCCAAGGAGATATTACCCATCCTGGACAGTTCCTTGACGGATAAATCCAATGCCAGCTCGGCATTGTTGATCACATGCAGATCAATGAATTTGACGCCTCTCTCCAAATAAACATCCTTACCTGGGAAGAGTTTCGTGACTAATTTAGCCAGAAGACCCACAAAAGGTAACCACAGTATGGTATTGATCACATTAAAGAAAGTATGGGCGTTGGCGATTTGACGGGAAACCACGCTTGCTTCAGTGAGACCCGCCCCGGGATTCGCCTGAGGGGAAACTCTGTATACAAAGGAGACAAATAACGGTAAAAACAGAAGTCCAACTATGGTCCCAAAGACATTGAAGAGCGTATGGGAGAAAGCCGCCCGTTTTGCCGTCCGGTTTGACCCGATACTGGCCAACGCGGCGGTAATGGTGGTTCCGATATTGCTTCCGAACAGAATCGGAACAGCAGCTTTCAAGGGAATGAGGGCTCGTACTGTTCCCCCCACTTCCACAGGTTGAGAGGCCAGACTCTGCAGGACACCGATGACCGCGCTACTACTCTGCACAATCATGGTCATCACTGTACCCGTCAACAATCCCCAGACCGGGTTCTTACTCATATTGGTAATCAGCCGCCTGGACGTTTCATTCCTCGCCAAAGGTTCCAGCACGTCAGACATGGTATTCAGGCCGATAAAGAGGACTCCAAAGCCGAATAATACTTGTCCCAGATAGCGCAAGGTCTTCTTTTTCCCAAAGAAAAACAGGGCAAAACCGAGCCCTGCAGCTAAATAAGCATAATGTCCGATTTTAAAGGCGATTAATTGGGCGGTCATGGTGGTGCCGATGTTGGCCCCCATGATCACGCCAATAGCCTGAGACAGGGTCATCAGGCGCGCATTGACAAAACTGATCACCATGACCGTAGTAGCGCTGCTGCTCTGAATAATCGCTGTCACCAGGGCGCCGACGGCTACCCCGATCAGCGGATTGGTAGTGACCGCCTCCAAGATATTGCGCATTCTTTCCCCGGCAGCCTTCTTCAACCCCTCACCCATCAAATTCATACCATAGATAAAAAGGGCCAGCCCACCGATTACGCCGAAAATTATCTCTTTCACTGAACACCCTCCATCTCCGAGTTCCTTATGTTCCCACTGTTTTTTTGGGAGATTCAACGACTAATTTCGACAATTCCTAAATCCTCCCCTCCCCGGATAAAAAAAGGCGTATAAGCAATAAAACTAAAGAAAAATCGCGAACTCAAGAGAAAATAGGAAATATCAGGTTTGTGCTCCAGAAGAATGTTAAGATGATTTTAACCATACTTTGTTCGGATGTTAATCAGCCCGGAATAATCTATGAGCATATGCTAAAATATTCCTGAAAATCCGGAGAAAAAAGATCAGTTATAACATAATATCTACATATCTACCAGATTGCCTTGTGCCTGATCGATCATGAAAAACCTGGAGACTTTGAAAAACCGCCCTATAGCGGTTTTTTGTATAACATTCCCCGGCGTGAGGGTATCCACCTGAACGGGGGCTACTCGCCTTGGACAATCTTCCTCCCTGCGCTGGCGCCCAAGCGGTTGGCGCCAGACTTAATCATCTGCGCCGCAGAGGCGAAGTTTCTAATTCCGCCAGAGGCTTTAACACCTAACTCAGGACCGACTACCTGCCGCATTAAGGAAATATCCTCCGGCACCGCGCCTCCACTACCAAAACCGGTGGAGGTTTTGACAAAATCCGCGCCTGCCTTTTTCGCCAGAAGACAGGCTTTAATCTTTTCTTCGTCCGTCAGATAACAGGTCTCAATAATCACCTTCACCTTGGCGGAACCATGCACAGCCTCGACTACCTGTAATATATCCTGATATACCCCTTGGTAATCACCGGCTTTCAAAGCGCCGATATTAATGACCATATCAACTTCTGTGGCGCCGTTTTCCACCGCTTCCTTGGCTTCAGCCGCCTTAATCGTTGATGTATTGGCCCCCAGCGGAAAACCGATCACCGTACAGACCTTAACCGCAGATCCCTTTAGTAAACGCGCCGCCAATCTCACATATACCGGATTAACGCAGACCGAGGCAAAGCCATGCTCCTTCGCCTCCGCACAAAGCGCTTCCACCTCTTCCGAAGTAGCGGTGGCTTTTAATAGAGTATGATCAATCATCTTCGCCACCAGTTCCGAAGTAACCGGATCCGGTATTGAAAGGTCCCCCTGCTTAACTTGGAATTGATCAGGCTCCAGCCCTAATTTTTCACAGATCTCGTCTGCACAAGCCTTGATTTTACTCTGTAAACACAAGACAACTCCTCCCCTCCATATCTACTATTAATCTAAGCTTATCCTTTACTCCCGACTCTTGTCAACCGAATCTCGGGAACCCTTTCCGGAACTGCAATAGAGCTCGTCCCGATTTTCCTCGGGTATAGTATAGAAAAAAGAGGCCGTCGGACAGGCCTCAATCAAAGAGAAAAAACCTCAGAGCGTTGGTTTACTTACATCTTCACCGGTCTGGACGGCGTAGAGATCTCCGCCAGGGTCCGGCTTAGTTCCACATCATACTTGGCCTGAGTGGCCAGGTCACCCAGGGACACAATACCGACAAGCTTATTTCCCTCGATCACCGGTAACCTTCGCACCTGCTTGCTGGACATGATTTCAGCCGCTTTGTTCAGCTCCATCTCAGGTGTTACCGACTCCACTTGAGAAGACATAATTGCGCTGACCTGGGTAGTAGCAGGATCCTTTTCATGGGCTACATTACGCACGACAATATCTCGATCCGTAACCATTCCCACTACATTATCCCCATCCACTACAGGCATGGCCCCGATATTATGCTTTTGCATCAATTGAGCGACTTCCACCAGGCTCATTTCAGGACTGACATAAGCCACTTTGTCCGTCATGATCTCCTTAATCCTCAAGACATCATCCCTTCCTTTTTGCCATTATTATCTCCTGGTTACGGAAAGTAATACGTACAACTCGTGGCTCGTGGCTCGTCGCTCGTTCTACATAGTTCGTGACGCGTGGCTCGGGGCTGGCAATTTTAAACTTAGTAAAATTGCTACACGCAAACACTCACGCGCATTGTCAAACGGTTTTTCCCGATCCGATCAAGTCAATTAATTCCTGCACAGAGATTTTGCTCAAATCGGGTACGGTATGAGTAGCCTTTGGATGATGGCAGGCCGAACCCACACCCAAGACAGACATACCTCCGGACAAAGCGGCTTCCACCCCGGAATCGGCGTCCTCAACCACCAGACAATTTTCTGCCGGTACCCCTAGTCTTTTCGCAGCCAATAAGAAAACCTCCGGATCCGGTTTACTCTTTTCTATCTCGTGGCCATCCACCACTACATCGAAGTATCCGTCCAAACCAATTTTTTCCAAAATAAGCAAGGCGTTTCTGCTGGAAGACCCGATGGCAATCCCGATCCGTTTCCTTTTCAGACAAGGGAGAAGAGTCATTACTCCTGGTAGAATGTAGCTGGGATTCAATTGACTATTAATTAATTCTATGTAATACTCATTCTTCTCTGCAGCCAGTTGCTGCTTATCCGCTACTCCATATTCCCGAGTGGCTTTTTCCAAAATAATCTCCAGACTTTGCATTCTGCTAATCCCGCGTAACTTTTCATTGATCCAGCGGTCAAAATAGATACCCTCCCGTTCGGTCAGGCGCTTCCACGCCCAAAAATGAAACTCGTCCGTAGAGACGATAACTCCGTCCAGATCAAAGATTACCGCCTGAGAAAAACCTTTTTCCTTCATCCTACTCTCCCTCTCAGTCTTGACTAAATGTTACGCTTTTACATTCATTATACTAGTTTCCTGCTAACATTTCATCCCCTCACCGTCCAGGCGGGAGGGTAAATCTCGGCACCGCAGGCCAAGTCATCCATAGACCCGGTACAAAAATATTGATTGTATCCTCAATTACCATTTCAATGTCAAAATCTTAAATTTTTGCTCTATGGTATTTTCCTCAAGATCCAGCTGCTTCTTGACGATATACAATATACAGATCTTATCTTAGCGCTTGAGAATAAGATTAGATCCTGACAATCAAATCAGTATATTACTAGCAAGAAGAGGTGCTCCACGATGTTGACGAAATTAAGACTAAAACCCAAACTGATTTGTCTATTTCTCCTGATCGGCCTGGTGCCCATGATGGTGATAAGCTCGATCAACTATTTTCTGGCTGTCAATGAGATTGATGAACAGATCAAAGAAAAGTTCATTCTATTCTCCTCGCAAAAACAACAACTCCTCTCCGACTGGTTCTCCTTCCAACTGGATTTAGCGATCCAGCTGGCAAATACGAAAGAATTAATTGATAACGCATTCCAATATGAGATGTTTAACTCCGCCGGGGCCTGGTCCACAGTAGAAGAGGTAATCGTCCGGCCCGTTTTGAAAACACACCAAGATAATCACAGATTTTCAGCAGTCTTTTTAGTTAACGCTCAAGGCGTGGTCATCAGCTCCACGAACCTAGAGATGCTGGGCTATGACTACAGCGACCAGGATTTTATCCGGGAAGCGGCTGCCGAAAAAGGCGCTTTCTCGCCCGTTTTTTACTCTGACTTTACTAAACAAAGCACATTGGCCATAGCCGTTCCTTTATATAAAAGCAACGAGGCAAATCCGATGTACGTCGGCACTTATGTGGTTTTTCTGAATAGCGAATACCTAGATCATAATCTTCTGCAAAACCTGGACTCCATAGGAAAATCCGCTGATACCTATCTAATCAACGGTGACGGTGTGTTAATCACCAAACCAAAATACAGCGAAGGCCTGACTGTTCTGGAAACCGTAGTTGAGGCGGCCGGCGCCAGAGAATTGCGAGCCGCAATTAGAGCCGGTGATCTAGCCTTTCAGAAAAACATAATCACCACCGATTTTCATGGTAAGAAAAGCTTAGTCAATATCAGATGCTTTTCTTTAGGTAATCAACCCGTGGGCTTAACCGTGAAGATCGACTATGACGATGCATTCTCCGTAGTTAATATGATGAAAATAATTATCCTGATCTTGACTTTAGTCATCACTCTGGCGATTGCCTTTATAGGCGCTTATTTCGCTGGTTCTCTGGTTAAACCGCTTGCCATCATTAATAATAAAGTTGCGGAATTCTCCCAAGGAGATCTGACCGTAGATTTTGATATTATCAGAAACGACGAAATCGGTGACTTGGCCAGAGAAGAGAATACCATGGTGCAAAAGATCTCCGCTCTGGTTCGCCAGATTATGCTCAGCGCCGAACGGGTACAAGCAACTGCGGAACACATCGCCTCCGGAAACGAGAATCTCTCCCAACGTACCCAAGAACAAGCCACCACTCTGGAAGAGATCGCCGCCACCATCAAAGAGATAGCCTGTTCCATCCAGGAGATATCCGCCTCGTCCGACCGGGCCGGAAGCCTCTCCCAAACAACTCTTAACGCGGTAAGTGAGGGAGAAGACTCCATCAGAGAAACGCTTGAGGCGATGAATCAGATCTCCGCCAGTAGTAAACAGATTGCCGAGATCATTAAAGTCGTCAATGATATCGCCTTCCAAACCAACCTGCTGGCTTTGAACGCTGCAGTGGAAGCGGCCCGCGCCGGCGAACAGGGACGTGGTTTTGCCGTGGTGGCCGCAGAAGTACGCAATCTAGCCGCCCGTACCTCTGAATCGGCAACCGAGATTGAAAAATTAATCAACGAAAGCGTCCGCCGGGTTGAGCTGGGAAACGCCTTGGTGCAAAAGTCCTCGGAGATGTTGGAATTAATTGTAGATAATACAAAGCAAACATCTGATGTCATCCTGGAGGTGGCCACCGTCATGCGGGAGCAGACCGCTTCCTCCCAGCAAATTCGGGCATCTGTCGAGCAATTGAATGAGGTGACTCAACAAAACGCCGCTATGGTCCAGGAGGTAGGTTCCTCTAGTCAATCTCTGAATTCGGAAGCGGAATTACTGCGCGACGCAGTAAACAAATTCAAACTTGAAAAGCAGGAAACTGCTGGATAAAGGAGGAAAAAAAGATGGCGCCGCTCAATGATACGATGGACATTTTAAATCTTCAACTCACAGAAGGTGATAATGATGAACAATTTATCGTCTTTTCCGTGGGTGGCGAAGAATACGGTCTGCCCGTATTACGTGTTCAAGAGATAATACGCTATCTAACGCCCACGAAAGTTCCGCACGGACCATCCTTTGTGGAGGGGGTAATTGATTTTCGCGGAGAAGTGATCCCGATCGTGAACTTGAGATCAAGATTTGGCCTCCCTCCAAAAGAATATGATTCTTTCAGCGTGATTATTGTGATCGAAGCGAACGGTAAGATCGTTGGCCTGACCGTGGATCAAGTCTCCGAGATCATCAACATTCCAAAAGACCGGATTCACCCGGCTCCTGATTTTTCTGCTCAGAAGAATACCAGGTTCCTTACGGCCATGGGCAAGCTCAATGAGAAGCTGATCTTCCTCATCGATCTGGACAAGATCATGGATCTCAGTGAACAGGAAGACCTGGAGGGTTATATCTCCGAGCTGCAGCCGGGAGATTTATCTTCATCTTCCACCACAAAAACCGCGAATCAGGCTACAGAAGTAAGGGAGTCTTGACAATGGATAACAATAACTCACAATATATTGATGAAGGCCTTCTCTCTACTTATATTACTGAAGCCAGGGAACAGATCGAACGATTGGTCTTTATTCTACTGCAAATCGAACAACAACCTGAAAGACAAATCGGGTTTATTGATGAAATGTTTCGTTTGGCGCATAACCTGAAAGGATCATCGGGAATCGCTGGTCTGAATGAGCTAAAAGAAACCATGCATGAAGTAGAGAATCTTTTTGATTCTGTCCGGAACGGTGATTATCAGTTGGACGAGGACGATGTGGATCTTTTATTATCACTCACTGATGAACTAGTCTCTTACCTGGACACCGGCAACTTCAGAGCACCATTCCCCAAAGAGGTTTGGGTAGAAAAGATCAGAAGTTGCACAGGAATTAATGACCAAGACCAGTCCAGATCCAGAGTCCGTCGAAGATCCGATCCACCGCTGACTTTGAATAAAGAAGACAAGAAGACGGTCGCCTCCTGGCAGGAAGCAGGGAAACAAGTCTACGGCATCGAACTACACTTTACCGATGAAGCGCCCATGCGCAGTGTAACTGCTTTGGTCTTCATAAAATACTTACAAAATTACGGAGAGATTCTCACCACCGCTCCTCCCCGCGAGGAGCTGGAAAACGAAGAATACTCCAGTGTAAAACTGGTCCTCTTACGGACAGACCCCTTAACCACGGTAGATGAATTAAAAATTATGGACTACCCGACCAATGACGGGGTGGAAGGAGTCAAGATCCGGCAATGGCAATACCGGCGAGAAGAGAGCAGCGGTCTAAATATTGGGCGTATCAACGGCGGGCAAACCATTCGGGTGGAAGCGGAACGGATTGATACTGTCCTTAATCAACTGGGTAAGATCCTTACCTTAAAAACCGGGCTTTTGCATCTACACAAAGAAGGATATAAAGGTAAGACCAGTTGGGAAGAGTTGGGTAAGTCTTTACAGGATCTGGATCAGACCATCTCTATTCTACAAACCAGCGCCATGAATCTACGGATGATCCCCGTTCACCAGATCTTTACCAGGTTCCCCAAGGTGGTCCGGGATTTGGCAAAGAAATACGGAAAAAAAATCGAACTTCACTTTATCGGTGAAGAAACCGAGATCGACAAGCAGATCGCCGAAGAACTGGTTGATCCCTTAACCCACCTCTTACGAAACTCCATTGATCATGGTATTGAAGAAATCGAGGAGCGTAAGAGTAAAGGGAAGGATCCCATCGGTCACATCACTTTGGATGCCCATCAAGAAGGCGGCCATATTGTGATTAGTGTCCGGGACGACGGGCGCGGCCTCAATCTGGAGAAGATTAGAAATAAAGCCCTCAAGAACGGGATAATCCAAGAAGAAGAAGTCCTTGGTGAAGAGGAACTCACCAGGTTAATCTTTGCCCCAGGTTTCTCCACTGCCGACCAAGTAACCGAAGTCTCCGGGCGCGGAGTTGGGATGGATGTGGTCAAAACCGCGATCAAGAGATTACAAGGAGATATTGAGGTCAAATCCGTGCCGGATAACGGAACGGAATTTGCTCTAAAAGTACCGCTCACCTTAGCTATTATCCAGTCCTTTATGGTGAAAATCGGCGAGCAAATCTTTGGGATTCCCGTAGGTGACGTGGTGCAAAATATTGTAATTAAGGAATCCGATATACACCTTGTAGCCGGTCGCTTAATTTATTACCGATATCCCGAAACAATCCCCTTAATCGACCTGGCTTCCAGGTTTGGGTTTGAGTATGATAGAGACAAAAACCTCATCCCTGTGGTAATAATTAATCACGGCCGGGGACGGGTCGGTTACATCGTTGAAGAACTCCTGGGTCTGGAGGAGATTATGATAAAACCGATCAACAAATCCATGGGCGAGGTGAAAGAGATCTCCGGCGCTGCCTTGCTCGGCAACGGAAATATCGCTCTGATCCTGGACAACCAGGCTTTAGCCCAAAAAGTAATAAATCTGTAACTACGAACAGGAAACGGCGCCAACCCAAACGCGCTTGGCGCCTGATAAGCCCAGAAAGAAGGCCCTACTCAAGGATAGAAGATGAGAAAGTGGTAGAGCACAGATGAACCAGGTAAATAAGACCAGTCAAAACAGGGAAATACCCGATGTTCCACCAGATACCCACGTCAATGAAGGAGTTATTACACCTCCCACTGATCGGGAGTTACAACAGATCTGCGAGATCATCAACACCAATTTAGGCTTCAATTACAATGCCCAAAAAAGGTATCTGATCGAGTCCAGGCTGAATAAGAGATTGACCCAATTGGGCATCACCAATTACGGTGATTATTTAAGCCTCCTAAAAGAAGAGCCGCTGGAGGAGAGGATCTTATACGAATACTTAACCACCAATGTAACTTCGTTCTTCCGTGAACCCGCGCAATTCGAATATCTCACTTCAACTCTGCTACCAAAGATCACAGCGGCAAAAAAGGAGAAAAAGATCCGTTGCTGGTCGGCAGGGTGTTCCTCCGGAGAAGAAGCTTATAGTTTGGCCATTATTTTAACGGAAGCCCTGGGGGCGGCATGGGACATCAAAGTGTTGGCTACTGATATCAACGGCGAAATGCTGCAAGTCGGAATGGCAGGAGAATATACGGAAGAAGCAGTCTCCAATATCCCACTCAAGTGGCGGGATAAATACTTTATACCTCAAATCGTCGCCGAAAACAAACGCTATCGTGTGGTTCCGGCTTTACGCCAAAAAGTTATCTTTCGTCTGATGAACTTACTCTCCACCCAAGACCTTCCTCCGCATATCCGGGTGGATCTAATCTTTTGCCGAAACGTCTTTATCTATCTAAACACCGAAGCCAGGCGAAAAGTACTCAACCACTTTCACCGGCGTCTGCGGAACGGCGGTTATCTCTTTTTGGGACACTCGGAAACAATCAACGTGCCTACGAAGGCAGACCCGGTGAACGTCGGCGCGGTGGTCACAGACTCGAACCCATGGCTTTACCAAGGAAAATCAATATATCGTAAAGGAATTGATGAAAATAAAGTGGAATAGACCAATAAAAGTCTTGATCATAGATGATTCCGCATTCATTCGCCAATTTCTCTCCCGGATTTTCCATGAAACCGAAGATTTCCAAGTACTGGCCGCAGTCAGTGACCCGACCAAAGCCGTGAAGATCCTGAAAGAAGAAAGTCCGGATGTAATCACCCTTGATGTGGAGATGCCGAATATGGATGGGTTGGAATTTCTGCGTTATCTGATGCGGTTCAAACCCATTCCAGTAGTGATGATCAGTTCCTGGACCAGCCAGAATAGTGAGATTGCCCTGAAAGCCCTTTCACTGGGCGCCGTCGATTATGTAGCCAAACCTACCGTTGGACTGAGGGAAGGGATGGCTGAATGCCGGAACGTAATCATCACTAAAGTAAAAGCCGCGGCTACGGCCCGGATAAAAACTAAACCCTTACGGCGTGACCCTCTTCCGTCCCTCCCTAAACCGGAACCGAGTGGCCTGACGAAGGCCACAGACAAAGTCATTGCCATCGGCGCTTCAACCGGTGGAACCGTAGCTTTAACAGAGATCTTTAAGGACCTCCGGCCAGAGACCCCCGGGATCATTATCATCCAGCATATGCCCAAAATGTTTACGGCTTCCTTTGCCTCCTCTCTCCAACAGGTAAGTAGGTTACGGGTGAGTGAAGCCAGAGGAGGAGAAGTATTAACAACCGGACAAGCTCTCTTAGTTCCAGGTGGGAAAAGTCTGACTGTTAAAAAAAGCGGCGCCAAGTATGTGGTAGAAGTAGGGCCTTCTATTGAGCACAGCATCTATAACCCGTCAATTGACTACACCCTGTTTTCTGTGGCGAAAGCAGCTGGGCCCAATGCCATGGGCATCATCCTGACCGGTATGGGCGACGACGGGGCCAAAGGACTGAAGGCCATGCGTGAGTGGGGCGCGTACACTATCGCGCAAGATGAGGAGAGCTCGGTAATCTATGGAATGCCCAAAAAAGCCTGGGAAAACCAGGGTGCGATCAAACAAGCGCCGTTGAGTGAGATCGCCGGAGAGATTCACCGGTGGGCCGGGATTAGCTAACTACATAACTTACTTAAGCTTCATTGAGCAAACTTAAGAAAGCTTGTGTAAACCGGTGGTCGTTCTCCTTCGTCCGGGCCGTCGGCCCTTTGGTGCGACCTCCGCCCCGCCGGTGCTTTGCCTTTAAATGCCGCTCCTCCAGAAGAAAATCAATCTTGGATTCGGTAAAGACCCGCCCGTTCGGGTCCAGGGCTCTGGCGCCCTTTCCGATGATGACGGCGGCCAGCCCCCAATCCTGTGTCACCACTATATCACAAGGAAGGGTCCGGTTAATGATGGCCAGGTCAGCCGCTTGCTCTTCATCACCTACGTAGACGTGGTGAACGCCCTCTCCCTCCACGGAATGGCGGTGATTAAAGGAGGATACTATAACCAGATCATACCCATACTCCCCCTGTGCCTTACGGATGATCTCCATTACCTTACGGGGACACGCATCAGCGTCAATCAATACTTTATACCTGATTACCTCTCCCCCTTCCTCCGCTACCGGCGCCCTCCTCCGCCACGGCAAACAATAGTTCATTACCATGCTTTCCCACGATCTTAATTAAACCGGACTTTCGTAGGCAGTATGTAAATTTACGGACCTCCCTAACCGGTTCTCCCATCTGTACAGCCAGGTCCTTATTGGAGAAAGGCTCGGTCAGTCCCGGTGGTAAAAAACCCAATAAATCCCGGCCTTTTTCCAGCTTAAGACTGGCGGTGACCCCCAGCAACTTACGGTCTTGCACTGTTACTCCTTTTCGCCGCCAACTTCCTTTCCCGTCCTCGCACCAGATATCCTCTTCCTTAATTAGTAAGATCTCAATGGTGAAATTGTCTTCGTTTAAGAGATCCGGGATCCTGATTAGCTCCTTGAATAGGTGGAAAGGCTTTCCTTTTTTGGGAGATTTTCTTCTTCTAATAAATTCTCCGTTTTCCTTAATCCTGATAATCCATTTTTCTTCAGCAATAGGATAGAGCAGACAGACGCGGTGCTTTTTCAGAAGTTTCCGCAGCTTATTAGCGATGGCGGTAAAATTACCGGTTTGCACCTCAATGAGCTCCCGTCCCCGGCGGATATCAATAATATACCCGTCTACCTTAGCCTCGAACTCATCTCCTGGACGGGCATACCAGTTTTTCAAAGCCGCGTGTAGGGAACTTTCATTCTCAGTTCCGATCCCATTCATCTCTTTTCCCCATGACTTTCCCACCGGATAATTCCGACGTTTCTTATTCCCTGCTCCGTCTCTCTTTGTCTGGCCGTCAATCCTTTTCCTACGAACCGGTTTTTCCTGTTCCATCACTATCTCCCGTCTATGTAATCTTCAATATGCGTTTTAACCAAACAGGCTGCTTCAATTATAACATGCTACGGTTCAAAACGCATTCTAAGCAGAAAAATGGTTGGCATCTGGCTGACAACTGCCAGCCGCCGGTGGTACAAGAAACTTTCACCGCGCAGTTCCATAACAGGTCTCGTGCGGGCGAAAAAAAGCGGACGCCTGAATGCAGGCGTCCGCACGGTTCTCCCTCATCCGACTATACTTCAGCCAAAAGTTTATCTGGTATATGCCTTCGCCGCACCGTCTCTTCTAAAGATCCGGCGTAAAAAGAGACCAAAATCATCCATTAGCGTATAGAGCACCGGGATGACCACCAAGGTTAAGAGAGTGGAGAAAGTCAGCCCACCGATGATCACTGTAGCCAAGGGCGCTTCCAGTTCCGCGCCTTCACCGATCCCCAAAGCCAAAGGGAACATGCCCAAGATGGTAGTCAGGGTGGTCATCAACACCGGACGCAGTCTGGTGGGACCTGCCATCAACACGGCGGACCTGCGATCCATCCCTCTGTTCCGTAAAGTCTCGATATAATCCACAAGGACAATCGCGTTATTCACGACAATTCCAGCCAACATAATAAGACCGATCAACCCAACAACGTTCAAAGGACGATTGGTAAGATACAGACTCCAAGTCACCCCAAAGAACATCAGGGGAATGGAGAGCAAGATGGTGAAGGGGTGCAAGAGTGATTCATATTGGATGGCCATTACCATATACACACAGAGGATGGCGGCCAAGAGAGCATTAGTCAAGTCGCCAAAGGATTTCTCCATCTCCATGACCTGCCCGCCCTTGGTTAAATTGTACTGAGGCGGTAGAACCAGTTCCTCGGCGAGTAGTTGGTCGATCTCCCGCTTCACCGAGCCCTGATCCCGCTGATACAAATCAGCACTCACCGTCACATATCTGGTTTGGTGCTTCCGTTGAATCTGCGTTGGTCCGGTGGTCACCTGAATATCAGCGATGTCGCCCAGGGGAACCATGCTCCCGGTAGGGGTGAGGAGCATCAGGTACTTCAGATCTTCAACATTCTTGCGGTCCTCTTCTTTCAGAATAACCCGGATATCATATTCATTCCCTGCCAACCGCATCTTCGTAGGGGCGCTACCTTGATATGCGGTGCGTACTGTTGAAGCGATCATCGCGCCGGATATCCCGAACAGATTGGCCTTTTCCCTGTTGATCTTGAGATGAACCTCCGGACGTCCTTCATCCAGGGAAGTGGTGACCTCCCGCGTTCCCTCCACTGAGGCGATTATATCCTTCACTTGCGTACCTAATTCCGCCAACATCTGCAAGTCCGGACCGGAGATCTCATATTCAATGGGTGAACCGCTACCCATTCCTCCCCCGTGCATTCCGCTGACTGTCGCAGTAATCTCAGGCATAGTGGCGGCGAACACCCTGATCTCCTCCATAAAATCATTGATGAAACGGGTATGTTCGTCTTTTAATTTTACCCGGATACTCCCTTCATTGGGGTCGTTGGGAGAAAAGCCAAAACCGGTGCTGCCCACACTGGTGCTGACCGTTTCCACCTCCGGCCTGCTGAATAAATACTCCTCGAATCTGCGGCAAATCTGGTCCGTTTCTGACAAAACCCATCCGACAGGGAGCTCAAAACTGATTATAACCTCCCCCGTGAGGCTGGCCGGCATGAACTCCATTTTCAGGCCGGTAAAGAAAGGAACAAATGCCAGAATGAAGCAGATAAACGCCAAAATAACCGTAGTCTTCCGATGGTGCAACGCTTTGCTCAAAACTCTCCGGTAGAAAGCCTGTACTCTCCCGAGGCGGCTCTCTCCAGCGAAGTCCTCATCCTCCCGAAGCCGTGCCGCTTTACTAATGGCCAAAAGTTTGCTGCTTAACATCGGTACTAAAGTTAATGCCACCAAAAGGGAAGCGCCTAAGGAGAAGACCACGGTTAAGGCCATATCATTAAAGATCTGCGCAGTAATCCCCTCCACAAACAGGATGGGAAGAAAGACCACCATCGTAGTGAGAGTGGAGGCGGTAATGGCCATCGCCACCTCGGAGGTGCCTTCCCGCGCCGCTGAAATCCGGTCGTAGCCCTCTTGCCGGAACCGATAGATATTCTCCAAAACCACGATAGCGTTGTCAACCAGCATCCCCACGCCCAAAGCCAATCCACCTAGGGAGATCATGTTTAAAGTCATTCCCTTGAAATAAATCATGGTAAAGGTGGTGATGATCGAGATCGGGATGGAAATTGAAATTACTAAAGTGCTACGCAGATTGCGTAGGAATAACCAAAGGATTAAGGCGGCCAACAGAGCGCCGATGATCCCGTTTTCAACCACGGTCTTAATGGAAGATTCAATAAATTCCGCCTGATCGATGACGATCTGGTAATTAAAAGCCTCCCCCAACTCTTCGTGCAAGGCGGCCAACTCTTCCCTGACCGCTCTGGCCACCAAAACTGTATTGGCGTCGCTCTCCTTTTGCAGGTTAAGCATTAACCCGGGCCGTCCGTTTAGCCTGCTTTTCGTCTTTTGTTCTTCATAGTCGTCGACTACAGTAGCGACTTCACTTAAGGTAATGGAACCGCCGCCCGGGAGAGTTAAGCGCAGATCTTTCAAATCCTGCAATGATTTGAAAGCGCCGATACTGCGAATATAGAGTTCCGTCTTACCCTGCTGCGTGGTACCGCCGGGCATATTCAAGTTTTCGCTCACCAGAGCCTGCTCAATCTGGGAAAGCGTCAATCCGTAAGCTAATAAACGCTTCGGATCCACCTCCACCCGAAACTCCCGCGTCAAACCTCCGTTAACACTGACAGACGCCACACCGCCGATACTCTCCAAACGGGGCTTAACGCGATCTTCAATGATTTTGGTGGTCAGTTCCAAATCATGGCCACCGCTGACCCCCACAAACATCATGGGCATCATGGAAGGGTCAAACTTGAAGACAATAGGCGCGCTGACGTCATCCGGAAAGTATGGTTTCACTAAATCTATACGTTCCCGGATGGTAAGGGAGATGTAATCCATATCCGCCCCGTAATTAGCTTCGGCAATAATGATACTGGCCTCCGGAGCGCTGAACGAGGTGACTGTCTCAATGTTGGGCACAGCCGCCACCGCTTCTTCCAAGGGGCGGGTAATGATCGTCTCTATCTCTTCCGAACCCGCTCCAGGGTAATTAGTAGAAACCGCCACAATGGGAAATTGGATATTCGGATAAAGGTCTAATTTAAGCTTGTTCAAAGATAAGAGACCGACGAGAACCACCAGGGTAAATAGGATGGCGACTCCCACCGGGCGACGAATGGAGAGGTCGGTAATTTTCATTATTTCACCTCCACCAAAACGCCGTCAGTCAAGTAGTGTTGACCGGAGACTACAATCAGATCGCCTGGTTTTATCCCGGATGTGATCTCAACAGCTTTTCCATCATCAACTCCGGTGGTAACAGTTTTCACGCGCGCCCGGCCATCTTCCACCACATAGACTATTTTTTCACCGCTATATTCAATAACCGCCTCTCTCGGCGCCACCGGATTGGCCGGGTTACTCTCCCGCACCACGAAGAAGGCCTCGCCCACCATCCCGCCTTTTAGTTTCTCAGAGGCGTTTTCCAAAGCGATCTTAAACTCATAGGTTCTCAGTTGCGGATCAACCATACTGCTTAATACGGATAGATCCCCGTTGATATACTCAACTTCGCCGTTGGTCCGCACGGATACACTCACCGTCTGACCGACGGATAAAGCATTGACCATGCTTTGACCTACATAACCTACGGCATTAACCTTGCTCAAATCAGCCAAGCCAACCACTGGCACTCCCGGAGCAGCCATCTCTCCCTCGCTGATCTTGATCATGGTCACATATCCGCTGAAAGGCGCGGTTAATCTAGCTTTCTCCAGTTGACTCTCGGCAATCTCCAGAGCGACGGCAGCCTGTTTGACTTGGGCCTCAGCTACTTCCAGCGTTTCTTTGCTAGCGCCTTGTTTCGCCAAGGACAGACTTTCTTCCGCTACCCGTGCTTGGGCGACGGCCGAGTTATAGGCGGCGACCGCCGAATCGTATTGCTGCTTGGAGATTAATTCTTCTTCATATAGCTTCTTCATGCGCTCCAGGTTCTTGGCTTGCAGCTCCAAATTGGCCTGGGCCTGTTTTAATTGGGCCTCGCTGATCTGAATATTCTCCGGACGGCTACCCGCTTTTATATTGGCCAAATTCGCCTTTGCCACTTGCAGAGCGCTCTCTGCTTGCTTAATCTGATTCCTGATATTCACCTCATCCAACTGGATTAAAAGTTCTCCCTTGCTCACCTTATCGCCAAGTTCCACCGGAACGCGCTTAACTGTTCCACCCAACTCAAAGGAGAGGTTTGTTTGCTGCGCCGCTTGAATTGTCACCGGTACCCGAGTTACTTCAGCAATCCTCGCGCCCTGGGCAACCTGGATCTTCACAGAGATGGCCTTCTCCGCTGCTCCGGCGTGAGCTTGACCCGCCTCCTTCTTCCCACACCCGGTCAGCAGGAGGGAGAGAGCGGCCAGCACCAAGAGACTTCCTGTCAAAAACAGAGAATTATTGAGCACCCGGTTTTTTTTCAAGTCATTCTTATTCACTGATCTTACCTCCCTTAGCGTTCCCAACCCGGTATTGACCTAAAGCCTTTTCCAGTTTCAGTTCGCTTAAAAACAGATCATACCTGGTGTTTAAATCATTAACCCTTGCTTGTTCCAAAGCGATTTGCGCTTCATTAACTTCCTGGGCCGTACCGACCCCAACCTCAAACCGTTTCGTGGCGAGCAGCGCGTTCTCTTCAGCCAGTGTCAAGCCTAAAGCAGTTAATTCCAGTCTTTGCTGCGCTTCCGCCAACGCTAGTGTGGCCTGTTTGATCTCGAGTTTGGCGCCTTGCACCGCCAGCTTTAATCCTTCTTCCGCATTTTTCAGCCCTTCCTTCGCTGCTTTCACCGCATTCCACGTCTTTCCGTTCAGCGGCGGCGACCAGCTTAAGCCGAGAGTAATGGTTTCACCAGGATCATCAAAGACAAACCCGTCAGCGCCGCTCTGTGAGTATTGCACATTTAGATAGGCCACAGGATAGTAACCGGCGCTGGCCATCTTCACTCCGTATTCGGCGATCTCTACAGTAACTTGGCTGGCCAACAAATCTAAGCGTTCCCGCAAGATCTGTTCTTCACTGGACTCAACCTGAGGGGTAATCCCTTGAGGCTCAAGAAAGCCTGGATCTTCAATTAAGCGAAGTTCTGTGTTTTGATCCATCCCGATACTGTTTTTAAAGGCAGCCATGGACATTTGCCTTCCGTTCTCCACTTGTAATAGATTCTGTCTGGCTTGCGCCACCGCCAACTCCATCTGTAAAACCTGGTTCTTCGTGAACAGTCCGGCTTCATAGTGAGCCTTGGCGATCTCCAGATTCCGTTGGGCTTGGGCCAAGGAGCTCTCTGCAATCTTCACCAGCTTTGCGGTTTTGATCGACTCCAGGAAGGAGCTGGTCACGGAGAAGGCCAATTCTTGTCTGGCCTTTTCATAATCGAGTTTATTCAGATAAGCGTTGCGTTCCGCAATTTTATAACCCAACCAGACTGGGGCGGCAAAGATGCTCTGTGTAATATCGACAGAGGTCATATAAGGGGTTTCCTTCGGATCTTGAAGACTTCCCGGTGGTACGATGTTTAGTGCTTCAAGATAATCATTCATACCAGCCATGAAATTCGTTCCCCCGTCCACGTAATTGAGGCCCACATTTACCTGGGGCAAAAACTCCCCTCCTGCCTCCCTCTTCTTCGCCTCCGCTTGTTCCAGTGTGTGCTCGGCAATTTTCAGAGTAGAACTATGTTCCAAAGCGTAATGAATGGCAGCCGCCAAATCCATCTCCACTATCTCCTGGCTCAATGCCACAGAGGGGCTAATAACTATACCCGCTATAATAAGCACTGAAATCACCAATGCGCATCCGCGCCTAATCAGTGATGTAGACTTCCTCACTCTTTCCTTACCTCCTATATACCAGATTTTCGGGACATTCCTTTCCCGGCTGGTTTTTGTTATATATACTCTCCCTACTGTTCGCTCTCTGCGACCAACAGTTCAATTTTTTATTCATTCGCCACCTCTCGCCGCTCCTCTCCCTGTGGTTCAAACTTTAAAATATCACCGGGCTGACATGCCAGCTCCCTACAGAGCGCCTCCAAGGTGGAAAAACGGATGGCTTTTGCTTTGTTATTCTTTAAAATAGAAAGATTGGCCATGGTAATTCCCACCCGATCCGCTAAATCAGTAAGTGACATTTTTCGCTCTACCAGCATCCGGTCGAGATGCACAATTATACTCACTTGGGCTACCTCCTTAGAACACGTAATCCACTCCCATGCCTATCCAATCTACGGCCCATCAAGATATGGCAGACTACTATCTCGACTGAGAAGATAAATCTTCACCAGTCTCTACATATACTTGTCCCAAACCGCTCAGCGCTGTAGTTGCCCTTGTTATGTCCGCTCTTGTTCTCATGAGCGCTGCGGAGACGGACTAAATAGTCAGGTTTTGATCCTCTTTAATTTCGGTCCCTTCTTTTAAGACTTCCGCCAGGACTAATACGGATAAACCCGCGAGCAGAGCAGGGAAGTTCAATCCGAAATCCGGGACAAGTCGCATGCCTTGGATCATAACGTGTTGTACTACGAAATACCCGATCAGATACTCCACGATTGACTGTAAAACTGCGCCCACTAAAACGATTACACCGATTTTTCTGACCCGTAGCACGTTTTCTTTGACGAATGGCTCTTCCTTTACTAGATTGGAGAAGATCTTCCTTAATTGATACAAAATAAATAACGACACCGCAATAAAACAGATCGCCGAGCCGAAAACTGCTACAATAGTAACCCGGGGGAGGGGTCTCACTGTCACCATCCGCAGATCAATAAAGAACTTCAACCCTGGCGCTTGAAAAGAAAAGTCCTTCATGAGTTGTGGAAGTATCTCAGAGCCATGGATGGCGAAGAAAAACAATCCCAGGAGTAAAATACCACCGAGAATTAGATTAAAGTACCATGCGATGTTACAGGCAATCCTTAGAAAAGACGAGATTGAATTCTTTCCCAGATACCGCATTAAGACTCCTCCTTACCATCAACACCTGTATTTTCTTGAAGTCTCCCTTTTTTCCTCAAATACCGTATATAGGATAACAGAACGTCCTGGCGTTTGTCAATAAAATTTTATTGAGAAACAATAAATTATTATCGGTTAACAATAAATTTACATAAGAAGACGCCAATCGAAAGATCGATTGGCGTCCCTAGAAGAAAGGCCCGGTACTTAGTGGACATATGTAATTATTCAGCAGAACATGACTAAGAGCCGCACCGCCTGTAATCTGGCTGTCTATTTCCAACTACCCTCCATTTCCCGGAAGCGAATTGCTAAGCCAGGCAGGACAGTAAATAGCGCAATCCCACCCCGCCCATAATCCCCAGCAGCACACTTAATAAAGTACCGGTCAGATAATACTCGGCAAAATCCTTCTGATTTAACTCATTGAATCTTGCAATTGATTTGGCGGTGAAGACAAAGGCGACCGCGCCGATGGAGTTCAGAGCAGTAAAGGTGATAATCAACGCTCTTTCTAGCATTCCTAAGTAACAACCGACTTTTTTGATCTCAGCCACCTCGTCTCCGGTCAAGGCAGGCTGATCTTCCCGGTTTCTTAGGGAAAATAGCGGTAGATCAAGCACCTTCTTTATAAAGATCGCGCCCCCATAGACTACTGAGGTATACACGATTAAGGTTAGAAGCGCTTTTTCAGCAGACAATCCCTGACAGAAAAGCTCCCAAACGGCTACGGCTTTGGGAAACAAAAGACCGGAGGCGGCGGTCTGCACCCATTTATTGCCGGTGAATTCGGTCACTCCCCAGAAAATATAGATTAAGACAAGATGAACGCCTTGATCCAACAGAAAAAGGGGAAGATCCGTTCTCTCCTCCGCAGTGAAAAGGTTTTTGATTAGATCCACGAGGATGTGGAGGAGAGAAAACAGGAGGAGGGCGAGGAGCAATTCCAAGCTGAAATAAGGCAAAAACAAGACCACATAGGTCAGAAAGACAATAAGCAAATGTTTGACAAAACCCCGGCACCGGAAGGCGCTCTTCTCCGCACAGATCCGGTGGGTTTGAAAGAGAAAATCCGCCACTATATGTCCGAGTATGAGCAGGAATAAGCTGTTCAATTAAGTCAGCTCCTTTCACCATAAAAAGGGTTAATTCATTGGTTTCACCATGTTATGGGTGAATTAATGCACGGGCGCCGATAGTTTCACTAAAATAGTATATAAATTAAATTTCTCAACCCGACGAAACCCGGATCAGTTCACTGACGAACTCCTGATATTCCTCTTCCACCGCTTTTACCACCTGCCATCTGGCGGCCACACACCGCTTTTCCACGTTCTGAAAGGCGATTCCCAACTGCTCGGCGGTTTTTTTGAGGGTTCCCGTTTTTTCGTATAAATGAATGGCCTCCCATTGTTGCGCAGTCCATTTATCCTGAATCAGATCGAGGAGTCGTAAGATAGGTGTGACGCCCTTCTCCAATAAGGAGTTTTCCGTGCGGAGCCTGGTCTTCTCCCACCTTTTTTCCTTGATCTCATCAAGTGCTTCCCTGGCTAGATGGAAAGCTTCCCCATTCATCGCCCAAGAATCCGCTGGATTAACCGGAGTAGAGATCCGGCCAACCCCGATTCCGATCCGGATGGCCAAGGGAAAAAACCTGTACCGAAGCTTTCTTAAGATCGGCAAGAGATTTTCGGGGGATCTGAGCACCCCCTGTGCTTCATCACCCCTGGAGAGGGAGAACTTAACGACTACATCTTCTTTGATCTCGTCATTAAAAAACTCGAGCCGTTCTTGGATTTGTAACACTTCCTCCGGGCGATAGAATCTTCTTTTGGAATCAATAATATCAGCAGTAAGTACCGTGTAAGTTACGTCCATATAATTCACCCCATAAACGGTTAATCGTATATATTCACCCTAATTATGGTGTATAATTCGTCCTTATTCTCTATTTTCCTCCTATTATTGCCAACTTTTACCTATCATATGCGAAACCAGCCGCCAATCTTCACTTGACTGGAGAAACTCTAAATAGCGATGAACTCTTTCCATCAAAAAAAGCAGCAATGGTGGCTGCTTTTTTAAGTGATCCGAGGTCCAGATTAGAACGGTTTTTTAATACGAACTGCGCCATTTTCTCTAATCCTTTCGGTACAATCTGATGACAGTCCCTGCCTTCCACTGTCTACGATTGATCAATGGCCTGACGCACTTCTGTGATGAAGTCACCGACCCGGGCGGCCACTACCGGAAAAGGTTCTCTAGTTATTCTCTTCACCACAGCGCTACCGATGATGACCCCCGCCGCTGACTTGGTAACTTCCCTAGCTTGCTCCGGTCCGGAGACCCCAAAGCCTACCACCACCGGTTGTCCTACTTGAGCTTGAACTTTTTCGATTAAGCCCGGTAATTCAGAGGTAAAGGCGGTGCGTTCCCCGGTGACGCCCCGGACGGAGACCAGATAGATAAAGCCCGTATTATGCTCGGCAATCATCTTGATCCTCCGGGATGAACTAGTCGGTGCGATCAGAAAATTAACGGCTAAAGCATGGGCTGAAGCCGCCCCTAGCAACTCCCCGGCTGCCTCCGGCGGTAAATCCGGAATCACCAAACCGTCAACGCCCACCCCGGCCGCCTCACTAATGAACCGCTCCACTCCATATTGGAAAAGCAGGTTATAATAGATCAAGACCACCAAGGGCACGGAAACCCCGGCTCTCACCTCCTCCACTAGCTGGAAAAGATGAGCGAGGCGAAAACCTCCCTCCAAAGCCTGCTGGGCGGCGGTTTGAATCACCGGACCGTCCGCCAACGGATCGGAGAAAGGTACCCCGATCTCAATCAGATCAGCGCCTTTCTCTTCCAAAAGCGGAATTAACCCCTTGGTATAAGCGAAGGAAGGAGCGCCCGCCATTAAAAAGGGGATCAACACCTTTCTCCCTTTCGCCGATAATTCTGCCAGTTTTTCCCGGACTCTATTCATAGCTCCACCCCCAAATATGCGGCCACTGTATTCAGGTCTTTATCCCCCCGGCCGGAGATATTCACGATTACCATCTGCTGCGGTTGATAGGTCTTCGCCTCTCTGATTACGGCAGCCAAGGCATGAGCGCTTTCTAAGGCCGGAATAACCCCTTCACACTGAGAAAGCAGGGTCAGGGCTTGCACTGCCTCCTGATCGGTGGCTGTTTCATAACGTACTCGTCCGCTCTCTTTCAGATAGGAATGTTCTGGACCCACTCCCGGATAATCAAGACCGGCCGAGATCGAATGGGTCGGCTTCACCTGCCCGTCCTCATCCATTAGTAAATAACTGAAGGCGCCATGTAACACCCCCGGCCTTCCCCGATTCAAAGTAGCCGCGTGCCGCCCGGTCTCGAGGCCCTCCCCGGCCGCCTCCACTCCCACCAGTTCGACCTGGCGGTCATCTAAGAAGGGATAAAAAATCCCAATCGCGTTGCTGCCTCCGCCCACACAGGCATAGATGGCATCCGGCAACCGGCCGGTCTCCGCCACAATCTCCTCCTTGGCCTCCCGTCCGATCACTGTTTGAAAATCCCTGACCAACGAAGGATAAGGGTGCGGTCCGGTGGCCGAACCCAAGAGATAATAAGTATCATCCACATTGGTCACCCAATCTCTAATCGCTTCATTGGTCGCATCTTTCAGGGTGCGACTACCGGAGGTAACCGCCCTTACCTCCGCGCCCAGCAGTTTCATACGGAAGACGTTCAGGGATTGTCGGCGTATATCTTCCTCTCCCATGTATACTACGCATTTTAAGCCGAAGAGCGCGGCTACGGTCGCCGACGCTACTCCGTGCTGGCCAGCGCCGGTCTCTGCCACAATCCTTCGCTTACCCATTCTTCTGGCCAGCAGGATCTGACCGAGAGCATTGTTGATCTTATGCGCCCCCGTATGATTCAGATCTTCCCGTTTCAGATAAATCTGAGGCCCGCCCAGTTCAGCACTGAGCCGGGCGGCTTTATAAAGGGGCGTCGGCCGTCCGGAATACTTCTGTAAATAGTATTCCAGCTCTCGCTGGAACTTCATGTCTTGCCGGCATTCCTGATAGACCCTGTCCAGCTCGGCTAAAGCTTCCATTAGTGTTTCCGGGACAAATTTACCGCCAAACGGGCCGAATCGCCCCCACTCATCCGGTTGCATCTGCATTCCCCCTTCTCTTCTTCTCCCAGGAACGGACGGCCTGTATAAACCGGTTGACCTTGACCGGATCCTTCCGTCCGGGCGCGCTCTCTACTCCGCTCCCTACATCAACTCCAGACGGAGCCGCCAAGTCCAAGGCTGTTTGCACATTATCCGCCCGCAACCCCCCGGCCAGGATTACCGGTAGATTATACTTTTTATAACGGCTGACTTCCCGCCAATCAAAGGTCTCGCCCGTTCCCCCATGGTAACCTGGTTTATAAGTGTCCAGCAATAGAGCGCGACAGCGCCGTCGGGAAAGGTCCTGATCGGCAAGGAAGTCGCTCCCGCTGCGCACGGGGACAGCCCTAATCATCCTGGCCGGCGGCGCCCATTCCGGTAACTGTGGATCACCATGGATCTGAATTAGATCAAGTACACCGGCGGCAAATAAATCTATCCATCCCCGGTCCGCCTCGGGGGTAATTACCCCCACCCGTAAGACAAAAGGTGGCAGCCGCTTTGCGATCTCTTCTACGGTGACACAGGAGATTCTCCGGGGTGAAGGGGCCAGGATAAAGCCTACGGCATTGGCGCCTGCTTCCGCGGCCAGTAACGCATCTTTCAGGTTGGTAATCCCGCAGATCTTTACGCCTACCACTCCTCTTTTTCCCCTTTCAGTTCACGCAGGGCTTTACCGGGATCTTCCCTCTTGACCAGTGTCTCCCCGATCAGAAAGCCATCAATCCCCAGCGCCCAGAGATTGGCCACATCTTGACGGTTCTTGATTCCGCTCTCACTAATCACCGGAAACGTCCTGGCGCCCGCCTGCGCTCTAATCATCGGTACGAGCTCTTTAGTCACCTCCAGAGAAACCCGGAAAGTAGCCAGGTCCCGATTGTTGATGCCAATTACCTCCGGTTCCAGGGCAAGAGCGCATTCTATTTCGGCTGCTTGATGCACCTCGACCAGGACCTCCAGTCCGCACTCCCGGGCGCAGGCGCGCAGTTCCGCAGCTTGCGCCCGGGAGAGGGCGGCCATGATTAGTAAGACCGCGTCCGCCCCGGCCCACTTCGCTTCTAAAACCTGATACGGATCGATCATAAAGTCTTTCCTGAGAATAGGCAGGTTGGTCACTGCCCTGACCGCTTGCAGATCGGCCAAGCTCCCCCGGAAGAAACGTTCATCGGTTAAGACCGATAGCGCGGACGCGCCGTTTGCCGTATAGACTGCTGCCAGTTTCTCCGGAACCAAGCCGGGCGCCAAAACACCGAGCGAAGGTGAGGCCCGTTTAATCTCCGCCACGATTGACGGCCCCGGAGTTTGCAGGGCGGAACTGAAGCTCCTGATACCCGTGTTCCGTCTGGCGGTTTCACCCAGGAACGAAGCCGCCGGACGCTCCCTGGAGCGTTTCCTGACCTCTTCCCGTTTCCACTTCAAAATCTCCGCTAAGAACATCTGGTCTTCTCCTGCCGGGCGCATCTGCGGCTCACCTCGATTAATTCCTCCAGTTTCCGCAGAGCGGCGCCGGAGTCAATCACCTCGGCGGCCAGTTTCACTCCGTCCAGCATCGTCTCTACCTTTTCTGCAGCTAATAAAGTGGCCGCTCCGTTAAGCAACACCACGTCTCTCCTGGGCCCAGTCGCTCCTTGAAAAACCTCCTGTAAAATCCGGGCATTTTCTTTGGCATCGCCGCCCCGGATCTCTTCCAGCGGCGCCCTGGCTAGACCAACTTCCTCCGGGGTAAGTCTGAAGGATGACTCCACTTTTCCCTGGCGCACCCGGCACAGCTGGTTCTCTCCGGCCAGGGATAACTCGTCGACTCCCCCCGCCCCGTGCACGACCAGGGCGTTTTTAACACCCAGCAAGGCTAAGACCTGGGCTAAAACGGGGAGAAGCTTTTCATCATACACCCCCAGGAGTTGTAGTTCGGCTCCAGCCGGGTTGGTAAGCGGGCCCAGGATATTAAAGACTGTGCGAAAGCCCAATTCTTTCCTGGGACCGACCGCGTATTTCATCGCCTGGTGGAAATGGGGGGCAAACATAAAGCCGATCCCGGTCTTTTCTATACAGTACTCTACCTGCTCCGGATGGAGGTTGACCTCCACTCCCAACTCCTCCAGCACATCCGCGCTTCCGCAAGCGCTGGACACGGCCCGGTTCCCGTGTTTGGCCACGGGCACTCCGGCGGCGGCTACCACAAAGGCGACGGCTGTTGAGATGTTAAAAGTGTTTTTGCCGTCTCCCCCGGTTCCGCAGGTATCCAAGAGCCCTTTCTTGCCTGCGCAGATCCGGACCGCCTTCTCGCGCATGACCAAAGCCGCCCCATAGATCTCCTCCACTGTCTCTCCTTTCGCCCGCAAGGCCGTTAAAAACCCGCCGATCTGAGCGGGAGTCGCCGCGCCTTCCATCACCAGACGCATGGCGCCGGCCATTTCTTCTGTGTTTAAACTCTCCCCAGTCACTAGCTTACTGATCAGCTCTTTCATGCTCAGCTCTCCTTTCTCTGCTCACCCTGAATTGAACGGCTCAACCGGGAATCCAAGTTGAGGCCGTCTGAAGCAACCATCCTTCTTCAGCAAACAATAAAACATCAGCTTTCAAAGGACTAACCCAAGAAAATTTTCCATCACCCTCTTTCCACCCTCCGTTAAAACTGACTCCGGATGAAATTGCAGGCCCCAAATGGGGTGCTGTCGGTGACGGAGGCCCATAACCAAACCCTCCTCCGTCCAGGCTGTAACCTCCAGGGGAAGATCCGACTCCTCGTCCCAAGGTTCCACCACCAAGGAATGGTAGCGTACCACAGTCAAGGGGGAGGGCAAGCCGGCCAGAATCCCCGCGCCTTTATGCCAGACTTGGGAGGTCTTGCCGTGAACAGGAGAAGGCGCCCGTCTCACCCTGGCCCCGAAAACCTGCCCAATGCACTGATGTCCAAGGCAAATCCCGAGAATGGGAATTTGCCCGGCAAAATACTGGACGGCCTCGGTACTGATCCCCGCTTCTTTTGGCGTCCCCGGACCGGGAGAGATAACCAAAGCCTGCGGAGACCAAGAGGCGATCTCTACCGGCGAGGTTTGATCATTACGGACCACCCGCGCCTTGGCTCCTAATTCTCCCAGGTATTGGAGGATATTGTATGTAAAAGAATCATAATTGTCGATGATCACAACCATCCTTCTCCCCCCTTTTCCAACAGGGTCACACTCTTAAAAAGCGCCCGTAGCTTGAAGATAGTCTCCTGGAACTCTTTTTCCGGATCGGAATCAGCAACAATCCCCGCCCCGGCCTGCAGATGCATAAATCCGTGCGCAACGATGGCCGTCCGAATGGCGATGCACGTATCCATCCGGCCGTCAAAACCGATATACCCTACGGCTCCCCCGTAAATTCCACGCTGGCAAGGCTCTAACTCGTCAATAATCTCCATGGCCCGCACCTTGGGCGCACCGGTAAGCGTTCCCGCAGGAAAAACCGCCTTTAGCAGTGAGAGAGCTCTGGAAAACAGGTCCGCTTCCCTTTCCATCCTACCGGTCACCCTGGAGACCAAATGCAGAACATGAGAGTAGCGCTCCACTGCCATGAACTCTTCCACCTTCACTGTGCCGTACCGGCAGACCCGTCCCAGGTCATTCCGGCCCAAATCCACCAACATCAAGTGTTCGGCCTGTTCTTTCTCATCACTCAATAATTCTTGCACTAAAGAATCCTCTGTCCGGCCTGGCAGAAAACGTGGCCTGGTACCGGCGATCGGACGCACCTCCGCCTCATCTCCGGCCAGCCGCACCAGCATCTCCGGAGAAGAACCGATTACCTGGTGGTCGGCGCCATCCAGATAAAATAAGTATGGGGAGGGGTTCACTGTGCGTAACACCCGATAAAGTGCAAAAGGATCGCCGGTAAAGGGAAGGCTCAAGCGTTGGGAGAGAACAACTTGGAAGATGTCACCGGCAAATATGTAGTCCTTGGCCCTCCGCACCGCCCGGTAAAAGTCTTCCCGGGTAAAGGTGGAGATGATCTTTTCCTCACCGGGCAGGATCGCCTTAGCCGGCGGCAGTGGCCGGGTGGTGGCAAGTTTTTGCAAAAGTAGGCGCATCTCCGCGTAAGCTTTGTGATAAAGATCCGCGTGGCCGGAAGGAGTGAGGAAAATAAGGAGGATTTCTTTTGTTAGGTGATCAAACACAAGCAATTGGCAGGGAACAAGCCAATACGCAGTAGGTAAAGCTAAGGGATCCGGTTTCTTCCCGGGCAGCTTCTCCAACTGCCGGACATAATCATAAGCCAGATAACCCACGGCGCCGCCATAGAAGACGGAGGAGTCTTTTACAGGCGCCACCCGCAACTCTCGGATGGTCTGGGCCAAAACCGCCAGGGGATCGCCGGTTGTTTCCCGGGTCTCTCCCGCTGTCTGCTTTACTACTCTGGCACCTGAAGCGGAAATTACTGTCAACGGTTCCAGTCCAATCAATGAATACCTACCGATCTTCATTCCCTTCTCCACACTTTCCAGGAGAAAAGAATTCCTGCCCCGCCCCAGCGCCAGATAGGCTCCGATTGGAGTCAAGCAATCCGCATGTAATCTGTAACAGAGCGGAATATACCGATAGCCGACTTCTCCCAGCCGCAGGTACTCCTGGAGACTCATCTCTACCCTGTCTCTTCTGTCTTCAGCTTCTTGAAGATTGGAAAATATACAAAATTGCTCCTTGGTCTCTTTCATAAAAAAACCATCCTTTCTCCTAATTTGGAGATGGACGGCCAAAAGCAAGGTTTATACATAAAGTGTATAAACAGGAAGACCGGACTCCGAAAGTCCGGTCGGTTTTATCTGGTGGACCTACTCTCGGCTCGTCTCTACTCCTCTGTAATTACATGTGTAAATTACAACTCAACTAAACTAAACTCATCTAAGATCTAATCTCACCATAAATGAACAACTCAGAATGGGAAATAATTTTAGAATTATATTACCCTACTACGGCCAAAAAGTCAAGTGCAGGCAGGTAAAATTCTTACCGTCCCTTACTGTTCAACCCCGCTCTCTTGCTCCGTTGCTTTCTCCGGAATATAATGGCCTAAGGGCTGCTTTACCATATAATAATTGTTGGAATTATTCCACAAAGTAAAACCGGAAGACGGAGCAGCCAGCGTCCCTTTGATCTGTTCCAGCAGGTACTGAGTATACTGCGGGGCCTTCATCCTCAATTCACCGCCCAGTAAAAACGCTTGCACATATGGACGGATCAGGCAACGGTCTTCTACAATCTGAACGGCGCGCGCCACCCCTTCCTCATAGATGAGCCGGGCCCGTTTGTTATAGGTTTCTTTCCCATAGAAACTGCCGGGGAAGTGTGAAGGATAAAACATGGGAGAGATGACATCAACGTAATCTGAGAAGATGTTGGCGTTTTGCCCGGTAAGTCCTTCCATCCGGTACCAACAATTAAATCCGTAAAGGTCGACACTGATTGGGATCTCCAGGTTCTCCCGGGCCATGGCCAAAAATGACTCCAAGGCGTCTACCTTCAACATGCCTGGACGCCGATGACGAAAGGCGATTCTGGACAGATCGCCGTCCGTAGGAAAACGGATATAGTCGAATTGTACTTCGTCGACTCCCAGTTCTTCCAGTTCTTTAGCGATGGCGATATTATACTCCCACACCTCGGCGGAGAAGGGATCCACCCAGTACTCCCCGGTCACCCAAGGTTTCTGTGCAACTTTATCCCATAAAGCGTACTGGTGGTTATTGTACTTATGCAGTTGCCGGTCCTTAAACACCACCACCCTGCCGATGACGTAAACCCCGTTGGCGTGGGCCCTTTTAATCAACTCTTCAATCCGGAACTTCTGGCTGACGGCGCCGATCTGATTCGGTAACGCCAACTTCGTGTTGTATGTAAGCAGGCCCTGATCGTTCTTGAAGTCTACCACAATTGAGTTGAGATTATGTTTTTTGATGAAAGGCAGGTGATCCTCAAACCTTTTCCAGGCGTAATTCACATATATCCCGTATTTGTCAGCTGCCTTTCGTCGGCGCGCTTCCGCTTCCGCCGACAACGTCTCCCTGGTTCTCCCTTTTTTTACCTCTTCTTTCAACAACGACATAAATGTTGAGGAGTATGAGCGTTTATGTCCGGTAGTGACCACCTCCAACACCCAATCGTCCTGCAACCAAAAAGCGGGCGGTGAGGCATTCAGCCGGAAATGCAGACCGATGACGGCCTCCGGAGCTGTGCTGCTCTTCTCTGCGCCCAGTTTCTCTTCATTTTTCGGATTAGCCGTTGGTGGCAGAGAAAAAACGCTAGCTGTCTCCGTTACCCGGTCCAGTCTGTATAGGCCCTTCCCAAATCCGCACGCAAAGAGGAGGGCTTGGCTGTCTCCGGGATGATAAGTTAAGGCGGATATCTCCTCGGTATACCGGGCTTGCCTGAGAAAATAGAGTCCGCCGCTGATCCTGCGCCAGGAAGCCCCAAAGTCCTTGCTTTCAAAGATGCCGGAATAAGCGGTGCCCACCGCAATCGTAGCTGGATCATGAGGCGACAGAGCCACTGCTGTCAGGTATACCCCTGGCGGAATGGTCTTGATCTGTTGCCAGTTCTCCCCGAAATCGGTAGAGATATAGAGACCCGTAGCGGTAGTGACCGCCAGCCGCTCATTATTAACAGGATCAACTCCCAACGCCGTAAGCTGCCTGACCTTAGACTCGTCAAAGGGATACACGTTTTTCCTGGGAAGGCCGTTATTCTTCTCCTCCCAAGTAATACCGTTATTATACGAGACCAAGAAACCGCTCTTCCGACAAATTCCTAGATAAACCCCGGAATTTATCTCATAGTAACAACCGGGCTGCGCTTCTAGGCCTTCAGAGCCCAACCACTGGGGAAGATTAATCTCCGGTAGCCCTACCGGTTCCTGGTACTCATCGGTAACGGCGCCGTCTTCGCTCTCCGGCGCGTTCGTACTTGATCCAGGAGAAAACAGCAGAGGGGAGCCTGACTTCTCCTGCCCGTCTGCCTCTGCCCTGACCGGTTCTCCGGAGAAGATCACCTGGAACATCCCGCCCACCAAGACTGTTAAAAGGATGAAGACAAATACACCCCGGCGTCCGCCGGTGATCGCTAGTGGCTTTTCATTCATGATTCACGTTCGTTCCTTCCGTTTTCCCAATTTCGCGCCTCCACACTATCCTCCGTCCCTATATGGCCTCTCCTGCGGTCTCCGTGACCAGATCCGACCATTTACCGCACCGATCATCCAGGTAGGCCAGTACTTGGCCTCCTCTCTTCAAGACCACCAGTTCGCAATGGTTACTGCATCCGTCACAGGTTTGACCTACTGTGGTTATGTCTTCCGTGCACAACTGCCACCCCCGGAAGTTGCTGGACTTCTTCGTAGTCAGGTATTGGTTACGGGCTAGAAGCGCCGCGCCTACGGCTCCCATCACTCCAAAATATTCCGGTGTGACCAAGGAATAACCTAGCACCTTTTCAAAGGCTCTTTTAATCCCCGGATTGGCGGCGACTCCACCTTGGAAAACTACGGTCGGCTTGATCTCCTTTCCTTTACCCACATTGCTCAAGAAATTTCGGACCAAGGCCTCACAAAGTCCGGCCGCTATATCACTCAACGGATGTCCCATCTGTTGTTTATGGATCATATCCGATTCGGCGAATACCGCGCACCGGCCGGCGATGGTCACGGGATTCTTGGCTGTTAATGCCAGATTGCCGAATTCCTCGATTTCCATTCCCAACCTGGCGGCTTGTTGATCCAGAAAAGAACCGGTGCCTGCCGCGCACACCGTATTCATGGCAAAATCCACCACTATACCGTCTCTGACGATGATGAGCTTCGAATCCTGCCCGCCGATTTCAATGATGGTCTGCGCATCGGGTTGATAATGCAAAGCAGCTACTGCGTGTGTGGTAATTTCATTCTTCACCAGATCCGCGCCTACCATCAAACCGATTAAACGCCGGGCGCTGCCGGTAGTAGCCACCCCGGCAATTCTTATTTCTTCTGATGAGCGACTAAAACCGTATCCTTCCGTTGTTTTCTGCTCTTCTAGGCTTTCTGTAGTCTGCCCCCGGTCATCTTCGCTTTGGAGTGGAGTGGCAGACGCTTTGGGTAAAGAAGATGACCCCATTGTTTCCCGTAACCGCTTTAGCCCCAGTTGCACAGTGGAGATAGGGCGGCCACCGGTTCGCAAATACACGGTCTGCACAACCTGTCCTTCCAGATCCAGCAAGGCCAGGTTGGTACTGACTGAACCGACATCAATTCCGATAAACATCTCTTTCATTATGAATCCTCCGTCAACTTCGCGCGCGGGAGCCAAGTCCTGAACTTGTACGGGCTTTCCTGTTTTGAATTAGATCCACAAAGGCTTCAATCCGGGTCAGCGCTCCAGCCTCCGCGGTATGCTCATCCATGAGTAATGATAAGACCGGAATCTGCCGCTCCTTACTGACCTGTCCGATGATGCTCATGGCCGCCACCTCGGGCATACACCCTAACGGCGCCAATTGTACCACCCCATCATAGTGCCGACGGGCCGCCCGTACCGTATAGGCCACAGTCTCCAAACCGTGTCCCCCAATGAACCTGGATAAATACGGTTTGGCCTCCTCACGCAGGCTTTTTTGCCAATCTATCCGCAAAAAATTGAGTATAATCTGTTGCCATATCCATTCCGATATGTAAATCGTCCTGGTGACTTCGATCCCCATCAACGACAGTCTCCGCTCCACTTGGAAGTTTACTGCCGGCTCCAATACGGTATAGATCTCCCCCACCACCATGACGCGGAAAACATCGGCCCTGGGTTCTTGGGGAAAAGAGGCGAAGACCTCTTCCGCCTCGGCCAGTATCGCTTTGAGGCGCCCCGTCTTCCCTGTTTGATCAATTGCGATCAAGAACTCATCCCGTTTTCGCCAAAGCTCTTTCCGCCACTCCACCGATAAATGAGGAGCAAGCGAAAGCGTCATTTTGTCCAAAACATCCGTAACTTTAGCCTTACACCAGCAAATCCGTATCGCCCGCGGAAGATTTCGCCAAAACTTTCCTCCCAAAAATCTGGTGAAGTTCTGGATCACCTCGGTAAAATGCTTCTTCGGCGGTTCGATCACAATAAAGGGGAGATCATACCCCAAACTGCGCAGGATCTCTTTTTGCACTTCACCATAGAGGCCGAAACGGCACGGTCCGATCCCCCCGGCCATAAAAATCAGGTCCGGATCTTGCGTCTCCAAGGTCTGCAAGTAATTCCCCAAGTTAACCTTTAAGGGCAGACAAGCAAATTCCGGAGTATACCGGCTGCCCAAAGATAAAGTTTCTTGAGTAATCGGCGGAGGCAGCAATGGCTCAAAACCCAACTCCTCAAGAAAAGAGCGGAGAAAGATATTACTCGTTCCCATCCGGGCGATGGTCACTTTATACCGCGGCATACTGCTTCCTCCATTCCAGTAGATCCAGGAAAGCTTCCACCCTGGTCTGCAAACCGGCATCGCCGGTGTGCTCATCTACGGTTAGCTTGAGCAAAGGAGGAGCGTCCTCCACTTTCCCCAAGTATTTTTCGAGCAACTCACCGATCAAGGCGTCGGGTCCGCAGAGGCAGGCCGAATGGAAGATAACCCCGTCAATCTGCCGCCTACTAACATAATAATAGGCGGCAGAGAGCATCTGTTGCCCCAAGGTCCAGAAGACCCGTTTTTCTTGGGTGGGCCAGAGCTTGTCCTCTTCGGCAGCAGGAACCATTTCTTTAGTGAACACCCTGGCCCCAGCCTTTGTTAAAGTTTGCAACAACCCCTGTCCCGCCAAGTTGTCATAGACCATATACGGATGGCCCAAAACCAGGATCCTGGGGCCCTTCTCCTGTTGGCTCCCGGCCTTAAACATTCGGGCAGGATCCTCACCCGACGCCAGACGGACGTCTAATTCTTTGAAGGCTTGCGGTAGCAGATATCCCTGTCGGCAAAGGGCGACAAAGGCCGCCTGCTTGTTTTCTCCTTCTTTTAACGCATAAAGCAGGGTTTTCTTTTTAACTCCCGGCGCCAGCTGACGTAGAGGAGCCAGCCAATACTCTTCGACAATACTGTTTGCCTCATCCAACTCGTGGTGGAACTCTAAAGTCCCCTGAAATTGCAGGCGCGTCAGATCCGGCAGACTAATCAGTTTGGGGCAAAAATGGCTCCTCCGTCCCCATCTGCCAAAACCAGGCGAGAAGATGAGATCAACTTTATCCGCTAAATAATGCGCGTGCCCGAAATGGAGTTTCACCGGCAAACAGATCTCATCCGCAGTCAGAGTGGCGCCGTTCTCCATGATTCCCTTGGTGGTTTCCGGGGAAACCAGGTAGGTAAGGCCTAAGGCTTGAAAAACGCCGGACCAAAAAGGAAAAAAATAATAATAAAATAGGGAGCGGGGAATACCAATAACCATGCTTACACCATGTCCTTTTCGCTCTGTTTTTTATCCCAACTAAGAGTAGTGTTATCACCCGTATACACGGAACATTACATCTATCCTTACATACGTATGCATGTGCATACGCATGCTAGGTAAACTATTCTTAGCCAAACACCAGATTGGTAACCTCACACATGCCTACGTATGCGCATGCATGCTTATACAACTTGACATAACAAGCGGATTCCGGGAAATCCTGTTCCTGTTTGCCGCTATTCCAGGCAACCAAATGTTAGCACCAGTAACCCGGATCAGAAGAACCGGCGACCTTATGAACAAGAAAACTTATAAATCGTAGTCTGCCGGTAGACCTCTCCCGGGTTTAGCGTAGTAGATGGGAACTCCGGACGATTGGGGGAATCAGGAAAATGCTGGGTTTCTAAGCAGAATCCGCTGTGTTTCTCATATTTTCTCCCGCTCTTACCGGTAAGAGTTCCATCCAGAAAATTCCCAGTATAAAACTGCATCCCCGGCTCGGTGGTGAAGACTTCCAACACTCTTCCGCTCTTCGCCTCGCGTACCCTGGCCGCTAACCCCAATTCCGCCGGTGGATGGTCCAACACATAATTATGGTCATATCCGATTCCCACCTTTTCCAGGTCGGCGCCGATCCGTTTATACTTGGTAAAGTCAAAAGCGCTGCCTTCTATCGGGACCAATCTCCCGGTGGGAATCAATCCCTCATCAACCTCTGTGTAATGACTGGCGTTAATCATGATCTCGTGATTCAAAATATCACCGCAGCCCTCTCCTTGCAGATTAAAGTAACTGTGCTGGGTTAAGTTGACAACTGTCGGCCGGTCGGTGGTGGCTGTATAGTCAATCACCAACGCGTTCTCATTAGTCAAGAGATAAGTAACGGTAGTGGTCAAATTCCCCGGATAGCCTTCTTCTCCGTCTTTGGCCAGGTAGGTCAGTTCTACCCCGACGCCTTCCGCCTTCCGCACCTCCTTGGTCCGCCAAAGCACCTTATGAAAACCGACAACCCCCCCGTGCAGATGGTGGGCGCCGTCATTTACGGCCAAGCGGTACTCTTCTCCGTTCAGCACAAACCGTCCGTTAGCGATCCGATTTCCATACCTGCCGATTAACGCTCCGATGAAAGGATGCTCCGCCAAATATTGGTCCAGGGTGTTGAAACCGAGCACCACATCGGCGAGGTTCCCCTCGCGATCCGGCACTAAAATCGAGGTAATGATCCCGCCGTAATTGATGACCTTGACAGTCATCCCCAACTGATTAGTCAAGGTGAATAAGGATACGTCTTCTCCATTAACCTTACCGTACGGGGCTTTTGTAATCTGCAATCTTATTCCTCCTTTGTCCAACCGGATAGTGACCACAGTCATCTCCATTACTACCATTTTACTGAGATAAATCGGTAAAATCAAGGAATTAAAAACCTTCAAAAAGCAGTTCTCCACGGAAGAACCGAAGAGTATCCGTAGTAGAGCCACAGTCTTACTTCAGATGCTCCGGGTTTAAAGCCTCAAGTTCCGGCCGGACAAAAAGCCCGTCTTTCCGGATGAGTGTCTCATCAAAGTAGATCTCTCCCCCTCCGTATTCCGGGCGCTGGATACAGACGAGATCCCAGTGAATGGCGGATTTATTCCCGTTATCACACTCATCATAGCAGGAACCCGGGGTGAAATGAAAACTTCCGGCGATCTTCTCATCAAACAAAGTATCCTTCATCGACGTCAGGATATACGGGTTTAGCCCCAAGGCGAATTCCCCCACGTAGCGTGCGCCCTCGTCGGTACTTAAGACCTCTTCTATGCGTTTGGTGTCATTGGCCGTGGCCGTCACGATTTTTCCGTCTTTAAACTCCAGCACAATCGATTCATAAGTGAATCCTTCATGTACAGACGGGGTATTAAAAGAGATTCGGCCATTTACGGACTCCTTCACTGGGGCAGTAAAGATCTCTCCGTCCGGGATATTCATATGCCCGTCACATTTAATAGCCGACATCCCTTTGATGGAAAAAGACAGGTCGGTACCGGGCCCGGTGATCCGTACCCGGTCAGTTCGCTCCATCAATTCCCGCAGAGGCTCCATGGCCTTGGACATTTTAGAATAGTCTAGGTTACAGACGTTAAAATAAAAATCCTCAAACCCTTCAATACTCATATTGGCCAGTTGGGCCAGGGAAGGATTGGGGTACCGCAAGACGCACCACTTGGTATGTGGAACTCTCTCTTCCATATGTACAGGTTTGGTGTAGTGGGCATTATAGATCTTCAACTGCTCTCCGGGTAAGTCCGCCCACTCATTGACATTATCCCCGGCCCTAACTCCGATATAAGCCTGCATCTCGCTCATCCTGGCCTGGTCCCACCCGGCCATAGCCTGTAGCTGTTCGACTGTTGCCCCTTTCAAAATCTCCCGTAGCAAAGTATGGTTCAGCAAGTTCAGGAAGGGAACGCCACCCGCTTGATACACCTGCTTGATCAGTTCTGCCGCCAGCGGACCGGCTTCGCCAAAGACTTCGATGAGCACCTTCTCTCCAGGTTGGACATTGGTAGAATAATTAATGAGTGTATTGGCCAGTTTTTCAATGCGTGGATCCTTCACTGTCTCATCTCCTCCTCCATTTTATTCTTGCTTTAAAATATTTTCCCTTTCTCCAGATCAGAAATAACGACTCCTGAAGATCGGGCAAGAGTAAAAGCAACCTTCGAAAATTACTCCAGTAAAATTACTTTGGCGGAATCACTAAAGTAATAGTAATGCAGCCACCACCATAAACAAAACCGCCTTCAAGATAAGTCCATTCCTGAAGGCGACTTTTCGCGCGTATTTACGAAGAAAACTCCTCTTATAATACGCTTTTCTCCTGCACGTGCCTACGGGTATACACGCCTCATGCCTCGTCGCTCGTTGTTCGTCACGCGCCTGCGTACGCCCGTGAGTCACGCCATTAATTTGCAGATATCATTGGTGAATTCCACCGGGTCCTTAATGGGCAGGCCCTCAATGAGCAAGGCCTGGTTGTAGAGTAAATTCGTAAACAACGCCAGTTTCTCCTCATCATTCTCCTTAGCGCTCAACAAGGCTCTAAAGACTTCATGGTCGGCGTTGAGCTCCAGTATTTTTTCGGCCTTTAGATTAGGATTGTTCGGCATCGCGCTTAAGACCTTCTCCATCTCAATGGAGATCTCCCCTTCAGTGGTTAAACAGACCGGATGGGATTTCAAACGTTTGGAGATCCTGACCTCTTTTACCTTATCCTGTAGGATCTCTTTCATCTTCTCCAACAACTCTTGGTGGACTTTTTCATCCTGATCTTTCTCTTCCTGCTTATCCTGGTCTTCAATCCCAAGGTCGTTACCGGAAACGGATTTGAACTCCTTCTCCTGATAAGTATGGAGGACCTTCAGAGCAAACTCATCAATATCATCCGTCAAGTACAGGATCTCGTAGCCTTTTTCCGCCACCAACTCGGTTTGGGGTAATTTTTCTATCCGTTCAAGGGAATCACCGGCTGCATAATAAATATATTTTTGCTCCGTCGGCATTCTGGAGACATACTCCGCCAAAGTAACCAGCTTCTTGTCTTTGGACGAATAGAAGAGCAGTAGATCCTGTAGCATTTCTTTGTTGGCGCCGAAGTCATTATAGACCCCGAATTTCAGTTGGCGCCCGAACGACTGATAAAACCGTTCGTACTTTTCCCGGTCATTCTTCAAAAGAGCCAATAACTCTGTCTTAATCTTGTTCTTGATATTCTTGGCAATCAATCGCAACTGCCGGTCGTGCTGTAGAATCTCTCTGGAAATATTGAGGGACAGATCCTCCGAATCCACCAAACCCTTGACGAAACTGAAGTAATCCGGAAGCAGATCCGGACATTTATTCATGATCAAAACGCCCTTGGAGTATAGCTCCAAGCCTTTTTCGTATTCTTTGGTATAGTAGTCAAAAGGTATTTTTTCAGGAATATATAAGATCGCCGTATAACTAACCATCCCGTCGGCCTTGATGTGGATGTGCTTTACCGGCTGGTCGTAGCCATAGTGCTTTTCCATATAAAAGTTGTGGTAATCTTCGGCTGTGAGTTCGTTCTTGTTTTTCCGCCAGATCGGAACCATGCTGTTGATGATCTGTTCTTCAACAACCTGTTCGTACTCGTTCTCCTTCCCATCTTTTGGTTTAGTGACGGTAAGATCCATCTTAATCGGGTAACGAATAAAATCGGAATATTTCTTAATCAGATTCTTCAACCGGAATTCATCTAGGAATTCATCATAATTCTCTTCTTCAGAGTTCTCCCGGAGTTTCAAGATAATCTCCGTACCCGTCGTCTCCTTGCCGCACGGCTCGATGATGTACCCGTCTACTCCTTGGGATTCCCATTTGTAAGCTTGGTCACTACCAAAGGCCCTGCTGATTACGGTCACCGTGTCAGCCACCATAAAAGCGGAATAAAAACCCACCCCAAACTGGCCGATAATGTCATATCCGTCTTTGAGCTCATGGTCTTTCTTAAAATTAAACGAACCGCTTCTGGCGATAATCCCCAGATTATCCTCGATTTCTTCTTTGGTCATCCCGATCCCGGTGTCAATAACCCGTAATATCCTCTGCTCCCGTTCTGGAATGATCTTTATATAATAGTCCTCCTTATTAAACTCGATGTTTTCATCGGTCAACGCCTTATAGTATAACTTGTCAATAGCGTCACTGGCATTGGAGATCAACTCTCTTAAAAAAATTTCTTTGTGGGTATAGATGGAGTTAATCATCAACTCCAACAGGCGTTTGGATTCAGCTTTAAATTGCTTTTTCGCCATATCAGTCTCTCCTTCCCTAAGTAAAACTACACATAAGATCAAGTGCGAGAGTTCCTACTCCATAGGGTGTAGGTAAAACACTTATTAGCACTCATGACACGCGAGTGCTAACCTAATCTTTTATATACTACATCTTGTCCTATCTGTCAATAAGACCACAGCGTCTAACGGCCTCAAAAGCCTACCGGTTTTTTAATAAGGAAAAAAGCGCCTAACCGTAGAGTTTGATTGTTTCATAAATAATGCTCCAGAATCCGTCGGAGTCAAGATCCGTCACCACCTCGGCATTGGCTGATTTATTGAGTGTTCCATAATAATCACAGTACGTGCGGCCGTATGATTGGGCGCTCTTTAGCTCGATCTCCACATACATCGGCTTCGTCGTAAAGATAGACGGATTAATCAAATAAACAATGGCGGCCGGATCGTATAAAGGGGAAACCTCCTCACAAAAAAAGCGGTGATTCGCCCTATTATAAAAGGTCATCAGTTTGGAAAAGAGCAGCGCCGCCCGGTTATTTATAGAGCCGATCTTCTCCATCACCTCTTTTGTGACCAGCACGCGCTCGGTGATACTCAGTCCAATCATCACAATCGGTCTGCCACAGGTAAAAACGATGTGCGCCGCCTCCGGGTCGGCATAGATATTAAATTCTGCGGCCGGAGTGATATTCCCGAAGCCATATGAACCACCAATCAAGACAATGCGCTTAATCTTCGGTATAATGCGCGGTTCCAGCCTGATCGCCATGGCCAGGTTAGTCAAGGGCCCCAAAGCGACAAAAGTGATCTCTTCCTCCGCACTGAGCAAGATATCAATAATCAGGTTCACTGCATGTTTGTTGCTCAGTTTTATGGTGGGCTCCCCAAATTCCAGATTGGCGAGGTCGTTTTCTCCATGAATCCCCTTGATCACCACCTGCTCCCGGACTAGTGGCCGAACCATCCCCGCCGCAATCGTAAGCTGATCAAGCCCCAGATAGGAACAGACAGCAAGGGCGTTTCGCGCCGTTTTGGGCAGAATGTCGTTCCCCGCCACAACCGTAAGGGCTTTCAGGTTCAAGCAGGCTTGTTTGGCGGCAAGCATAATCGCTACCGCATCATCACAACCGGGATCGGTGTCAAGAATAATGGATGTACTTCTTGTGGTTTCCATTCTTCCCCTTCTTTCCACTACTATCTTATAGCGTAATTGTCATCATCGACTTTGCATAACTATTCATCGCGAGCAGCCTCTTCGAACTTTTTTGCTTATTCCAGAAAATCTTAAAGTTAAAAGACCATTGTAAAGTGTACACAGTTTAAAAACCACTCTAAAAATCAAAAGAAGAGAACACAGTATCAGTCCTCTTCTGCCTCGGCATTTATTTAATCCTGCCTACTTTAGCAAATCCCCTTGTTGATCAGAGACGGTTATTTTCCCTGATTTGAGATCTACTAAAACTTTAGCCACTATCTCCTGGGCTTCCTTAGATAGATTGGGATTTTCTTGAGGAATTCCAACTCCGTCTGTCTTGGCGTCAAAAACCAAGGTCTGACCACCCGGGTACTTTCCTTCCTTTAAAGCCTTGATCATGGCGTACGCGGCTTGGTCCACTCGCTTTACCGCGGAAGTCAAAATTACAGATTTATTATCTTCATAGATACCATCCCAATACTGGTCCCGATCAACACCCACCACCCAAACTTGGTGGCCGACCTTGACTCTCGCCTTGGCTTCATTTATCGAGCCGATTCCCACATCGCCGGCAGCGCAAAAGATCGCTTTCACGCCTTGGTCATACATCTGAGCCGCCAGTTGCTGCCCGGCAGCCACATTATCAAAGGATCCTACGTAAATTACATTTTCAGGCTTGATGGTAATTTGAGTCCCGTAATTTTCATTGGCAAACTTGAGTCCTTGTTGAAAACCCCAGTTAAATCTCTGCACAGATGGGACGGCCATTCCGCCGATAAAACCGGTGGCGCCCTCTTTAAGCTGCACAGCTGTGGCCACTCCGGCCAAAAAACCCGCTTCATGCTCAGAAAAGAGGATGGACACAGTTTTCTTCCCTACTACGGTAGCATAATCTCCGGCGTGCGGTGTACCGTCAATCAGCACAAAGTAGGCATCCGTATATTTTTTTTGCGCCCTAAATATAGCGGTTTCAAATGAACATCCCGGACAAATAATTAAACGAAACCCCGCATCATACAAATTCCCAATCTCTTTTAAATAATCCGCTTCCGTCGTGCCTTCCGGTTTCAAATATTTAGTCTCCAAGCCAAAGTCTTCTGCCCCCTGCTGGATTCCTTCCCAAGTTCCCTGATTAAATGATTTGTCGTCTATGGTTCCGGAGCTGGTTATCATGCCAACTTTAAAATTCATTACTCCATTTACTGTCCCCGAGATCATTGTCATAATCATCACCAGAACCAACCACACCTTAATAAGGTATTTCCTCAATTAACATCCCTCCCACATGAATAAGGTATTTATTTCCGGCGTTAGCGCCGGTCCTTTCCGCTTACTATCTACAAGCGATGATGACAACATCTTGTATTATTTGATTAGTTGTCCGTTGATAAGCATGATAATGTTTGGTTATAATCCGGTACCCCAATCTTTTCAGGTATTTGAGAATCCGCCGAGGCGAAAAATAATTGAAATAAATTTCTTCTTGAGAAAAGCTTGCACGTTCGAACCCAGGCTTCCCACCGGACATGAAGCTTAGATATAAATACCCGCCATCATTTAGGAGCTGAAAAGTTTTCTTCAAAAGATGAAAAGCGTCGGACTTTTCCAAATGGATAATACAGAACGAAGCAACTATCGCATCAAACTTATCCTGCAACGACAAATACCTTAGATCCGCAGACACAAACCTCCCTCCGGGCACATGCTTTTCTGCCAATTGCAGCATTTCGGCGGATAAATCCAGCCCTAATATTTTATAAGCCTTATTTTGACTCATTAAAAACCTTCCGATATTACCCGGGCCGCAACCTAAATCCAAGATCGATGCGCCCTCCCTAAGCAAATCTGAGAATTCCTGAACATACTCTGTAAATACTCCCAGATCCATAAATTCTTCAGCAAACGCGTTGGCGCACTGATTATAACCTTCTATTGTTTTTAAAGTTTTATCCATATAGCCCTTACCTCTTCACTCCCCTTTGAAACGGCTTACTCATTTTTACTATCTTCCTCTTCTTGGGCTAACGCCACTAAATCTTTGATTACTATATATCCGGATTTTGTTTCAATAATGTTCTTACTTTTTAGCGCTTGCAAGATCCGGTGGACACTTCGTGCGGTAACAGCCAATTCTTCACTTAATTTTTCTTTATTAATTTTTAGTCTTATACCATCCGGGTCTTTCTTCCCGCTTCTACTGGCGGATAATAAATAATTACACAACCGGGTTTTTAAAGGGTAAAGAGCGTCTGTTCCGGCTTTATGTGAAAACAAATAGAACTGATGGCATGCGTATTTCGCCAGGTAGAAACAGATGCGCTGATCCTCTGCCATCCAGCTGAGAAAATACTCCCGCTTTATTTGTAATAATTTCAGATCAGATAAAGCCTGTATGGAACAGATATATGGTTTTTCGTCGAAGATCTCAAACTCTCCGATGAACTGGCCTTTTTCAATTACTGCTTGCGAATACTTACCACCGTTTTCAGCTGTATAATAGACATCAGCAATTCCACTGACAATAATGAATAAATAATCGCTCTTCTCCCCCTGATGACAGATGAGTGTTCCTGCCTTATATTCCCGAAGGACCCAACGCTTCAATATTTCATATGGACAGCTTTTAAATATTTCATAAAGATTAGGAATGCTCTCTATTACCTCGCTTAACTTATTGAGATCCATCTCCCACCACCAAACTCAAACAAAGTCCAGAATGGCATATTTGTAAAAACAAACTTATTTGTCATAATTTAGAATTCGACCCACAATAAAATATTCCTTCCTTAAATGGAATTTTTTTAAATAAAGAATTTGCGTGTATAATCCGTCTTGCCTTCGGTTGTCTTCCCCCTTGGTTAAGTGGGGAGGTTTCTTTCAGCCGATCGGCTCAGCGGACATGCTGGACATAAAAAAGCAACCAGCTAAGCCGGTTGCTTTGATGCAAAGATCAAACATGCTCATTTGATATTATAAACTAATATAATTAATTAATATTATTGCTATTAATCATCAACTAACCATCAACTTATTCACCAAATCCTTTTTGCTTCTCATAAAGATAGCCAAAGTTTTCATCTTCTCCAACCCTGGTATAGCCGGTCTTTTCGTAAAAGTGATGAGTTCTCCGGTTCCAACGCGGAGTGCCCAGTCTCCATTTTTTTGCTTCCGGAAATAACTCCTCCATATATTCCAGGGCTTTGGTCCCAATCCCCTGATTTTGATAATCAGGATCAACAAAGATCCGTCCCAGCTCATAGTGGCCATTTTCCTTGGGAAAAACAATAAACCCTCCGATAATCCGCTCATCATATAAAATTTTAAAGTACTTTGCTCTCTGAATTAACATTCTTTGCCACAGTATCGATTTGTACCCGGGAGGTCCGCCAATCCCCGGAGCGCCATAATTGATATCATACTCAAAAGATTTCCAAGATATTCTGGTTAGTTCCCTGGCATCGGCAAGGCCGGCCCTTTCAACCCGAATCATTACTCTTTCCTCCTTAAGAGAATACAGAACATGTGTTCGTGTTTATTTTAAACCACCACATCTCTTCTGTCAAGACTAGACCGACGCGTTGCGCCCTCTTAGAGTCCTAATCATAAAAAGTGCGGCTCATGGATATATTAGTTATATTAACCGTAAGCAGAAAAAAGTACAAGATCGGAAATTTCAACCATAAAAACAAGGTTCCCAAAGGAAAAATTTAAAAAAACGATTTCCCATGAATTCACACAGAAAACCAAATTTGTCAATGATTTAAGAATATATTTTTCCCTGTTTGCTTATATTTCTCCGTATTTGGTCTTAATTGGCCAAATATGATCTTGATCATGGCATCAGGGATGAATAAAATTAAATTTAGTTAGCACTCATCAAAAGAGAGTGCTAATAAGAATCGACGGGAGGGATATCATGAACATCAAACCATTAGGTGAAAGAGTAGTAATCAAAGTACTGGAAGGTGAAGAAAAGACCAAAAGCGGGATTGTCATTCCAGACACGGCCAAGGAAAAACCGCAGATGGGCGAGGTTTTAGCGGTTGGTACCGGTAAAACCCTGGACAATGGGACAAAAGTACCCTTGGAAGTAAAAACCGGGGATAAAATTTTATTTGCCAAATATGCCGGTACAGAGGTTAAGCTCGACGGCGAAGAGTACATGGTGCTAAAAGAAAGCGATATTTTGGCGATTTTAACCAAATAAAACTCTCGCCAAAAAAGCCGGAAACTTAATCAATGTTAATGGAAACAACTACTTATTTTCATAATTAAGCAAAGAGGTGATAACATGGCTGGTAAACAGCTACTTTATGCAGAAGAGGCCCGTCATGCTTTGGAACGGGGCGTCAACAAACTGGCGGATGCCGTAAAAATTACCCTGGGTCCAAAAGGCCGGAATGTGGTTCTGGAAAAGAAATATGGCTCTCCAACCATTACCAATGATGGGGTGACCATCGCCAAAGAGATTGAACTTGAGGATCCCTTTGAAAATATGGGCGCCCAATTGGCCAAAGAAGTGGCCACCAAGACCAATGACATTGCCGGAGACGGCACCACTACCGCCACCCTATTGGCACAAGCCATGGTTCGTGAAGGGTTAAAGAATGTAGCGGCCGGCGCCAACCCGATGATCATTAAAAAAGGAATCGAAGAAGCTGTCAAAACCGTAGTTGACGAGCTGAAGAAGGTTAGTAAACCCGTAGACAAAAAAGAATCCATTGCACAAGTGGCTTCCATTTCCGCCCAGGATGAGGAGATCGGAAACTTGATCGCCGAAGCCATGGAGAAGGTGGGAAAAGACGGTGTTATTACCGTAGAAGAAGCCAAAACCATGGGCACCAATTTGGAGATTGTGGAAGGAATGCAGTTTGACCGCGGATACATCTCTCCGTACATGGTGACTGACTCCGAACGGATGGAGGCCGAACTGAACGACCCCTATATCCTGTTGACTGACAAAAAAATTACTCTCGTTAAAGACCTCCTGCCGATCCTGGAAAAAACCATGCAACAGGGTAGACCCTTGTTAATCGTAGCCGAAGATGTTGAAGGTGAAGCCTTGGCCACCTTAGTCGTGAATAAACTCCGCGGCACCTTAAATGTAGTGGCTGTAA
>DUOH01000051.1 GCA_012838955.1 Bacillota bacterium
GGTAGTCAAAGGAAGGTACTGTCACCCCCCGCTTTCGCCAGGCTTCTTTCTGCGCTAAACTATCAGCATTCATTAGTAACATAGCTTCTATACTCCCCCCGATTATCTTCTCTTCTCTTGCGAACACCATATTAATATATTAATAGATCAAGACTCCGAAGCTCCCGCTTGCTTCATTTTCGTGATGGGCCTCCCAGAGACCCCTCGACAAAATATTTTTTGTTTGCAACACTCTGTAACGATCAATACTTGTATACTAGTATGCTAACGCATTATTAAAAAAATTTCCATATGATTTTAATATAAGGAGGTTTCAAATTTTTCAATCCGGTGAAATAAGGGGTATCTGGTCCCGCCTTGTTAGACGTATTTTTCAAGGTGGATTCCATCCGGATAGTTGATCAGAATAATTTGCCTGAAGTATTAGCCCAAACTGTACCTTGGAATTGATAGATAGATTTTTTACACTCTGAAAAAGAAAAGTATTGATCAAATGGCAGGAGGTCTGGAAAATTAGGGGAATTAGTAGTATCGTATGTAAACCCACATACATTTATAGAAAAAACCTATAAATCAGGAGAGGGATTGGCTGGGTGAGCGGCTTGTGAAGATTATGATATCAGGAGAGAGCGATGAAAAGAGAATTGGAGATTGCCGCCAGAACTCTCTCTCATGTTGGGGCATTGCGATAATCTTTTGGGGCGCCATGTAAACTAGAGTGGTGGACGTAGCCGCTTAATCCAGAGATATTTTAAAGCTTGCTGAAATTTATGAATAAAACTTAGGAGGGACAAAAATGAAAAAAACCAAATTGACCATGGTCTTTATGGTCATGACCCTAATTTGTACTGTGGGAGTATTAGCCAATGAGAATAGTTTTTATAATTCAGTCGAAGAACTCTTGCTATTATTGCAGACGGACAAAGTTTTTGCTCAAGCATGCGAACAGATTAAACCTATGGTACTTCAGAGTATTCAACAGGAGGGCGTAATTGATCTCACTCCGGAACAAGTTCAAATCATGGAAAAATACCTGGACAAACTTTTTACTGTAATAGAGGAGGAGATGGGCTGGGACAAGATAAAAGATGATTATATCCGGATTTACATGTCGGTATATACTGAAGAAGAAGTTCGCGAGTTAATAGAGTTCTATCAGTCGCCTGTGGGTCAAAAATCAATTGAAAAAATGCCGATGTTAATGAGACAATCAATGGAAATAAGTCAAAAGTATATGTGGAATGTCATGCCGAGAATGGAAGAGATTATGATAGAAATGAAGGCTGAACTCGAAAGCGATTTAGAGCAGTAAATAAGCCCCTCACAGGGGAAAACCCTTAAGCCGCGAACATTCATACAACAAAACATCGTGACTGGTGAACTAATGCGAGGTGTAAAAATGGAGTATGACGAGAAAATAAAAGAAGTTCAACGCGTAGAATTAGAGATCCTAGAAGAGGTAATCAGAGTATGCGATGAGAATAATATTGACTATTTCATTGTTTTCGGGACTACACTCGGCGCTATCCGGCACGGGGGGTTTATCCCCTGGGATGATGATATCGATGTGGGGATGACACGAGATAACTATGAAAAATTCTTGAAGATCGCTCCAACTAAGCTAAAGAAAGACTATTTTATGCAGCACTTCTCCACTGAACCCAATATGCCGTTGTATTTTGCAAAAGTGAGAAAGAATAATACTCAGTTTGTGGAGTATTACACGAGAAAAGCTAAAATACATCAAGGTATCTTCATCGATATTTTCCCTTTTGATCAAGTGCCTAATAGCGAAAAGTTAAGAAGAAAGCAGTTTAGAAGGGCATGGATGTGGCGTAAAATGTTTTTTGCCAAGTCAGTTACGGATACCCATGCCAAGGGTTTAAAAGGATTATTGGGGAAGATAAGACGCTCAATTCGTCATTTTCTATTGATACCTGTCCCTAAACGTCTGCTTTTTAACTTAGTTGATGAAGAAGTGCGCAAGTATAATGATGAACAGCAATGTTCTGCTTTAGCTTTCATTCTCGAGCCATCAGCTGTGGCTGTTCCTAAAGAAGTATTGTTTCCTCTACGAACCGTAAAATTTGAACATTTGACGGTGAAAGCCCCTAATAACTGTGATGCATACTTAAAAAAGTGCTACGGAGATTATTGGCAATTACCGCCCGAAGAAAAACGGGGAGGACATAACGCCTACTATGTACAGGTATAGAATTCTATGATTATTTTCATCCTCAATGATAGTAGACGGCTTTACCAATAAAAACCATAGTGATCTATTTAGGGAGGGGTCAAAGTCATAATGGAGATAGTCAATGTAAAGGAATATCAGGGAGGGCTTGATCAAGCTGTAGATTATATACATGGTGTTTGGGGAAGTGCACAGAACTATCCGTATTATCGGGATGCCATCTACCATTCTTCTCTTCCGGGACGGGCTTACCACAATTCTATCTATTACTGAAAGAAGACAAGATAATTGGTTGTACCGCTTTAATTATCAATGATTTCATCAGTCGTCATGATCTCTATCCCTGGATGGCGTGTTTATTCGTAGATGAAGAGGAACGGGGGAAGGAATACGGGAAACTCCTGATCGAACACGCAGAGAAGGAAGCAAAGCGGGCAGGCTTTACCGCCGTTTATCTGACAATTGATCATGATGGCTACTATGAAAAGTACGGGTGGACCAGAATTGAAGATGGCATAGATTTATTCAGCTGCAAGCCTACACGCATTTATAGAAAAGACCTATAATTAACAGCGGGATTCCCCATTCCGCCCGGCGGGCGATATCTCGCAAAGCTATGACAAGATCGAGGAGGCTCTCTTAGCCACCGGAATAGCCCAGGATTGGGCTGGTCGGAGCGGCCAAGTCATATATTTGTGACGCACGAAGAATGGTTGATCTGGTATCATCTTTTCTGCAGCGAAACCCGGATTTAGACAGGAGCCCGATCCCGAGAGAGTGGTACTAAAAGTAGGATGTAGTATTTTGATTACACTTTACTAGGAGGCGTACTTATGGAGATTTCTGCAGATGGCATCAGACTTAGGCCCTGGAAAGAAGAAGATGCGGAAAGACTGGCAGTAATTGCCAACAACAAAAAGATCTTTGATAATCTGCGGGATGCGTTTCCTCACCCGTATTCACTGGAAGATGCGAAAGAGTTTATTTCCTCAGTGCAAACGGATGATGGACGCTCCAAGGTATTCGCAATAGAAGTGGGAGGAGAGGTAGTAGGTAGCATTGGGGTATCTCTAAAAAGTGATGTTTATCGCAAAAATGCGGAAATTGGTTACTATTTGGCGGAAGAACAGTGGGGAAAGGGGATTATGACCAAATCTATCAGGGCTTTGGTCAGGTATCTTTTTGCCAACACCGATGTGATCAGAATTTATGCGGAGCCTTTCGCCAGAAACATCGGATCCCGGAGAGCGCTGGAAAAGGCTGGGTTCAGGCTGGAAGCAGTATTAAAAAGTAGTGTCATTAAGAACAATATTATTGAGGATAGTTGTATATATGCTGTCCTTAAAGAGGAATTTGAAGGAGGAACGATGCGTACCTAAGGAGGCAGACAAGGAGACGGGGACCTGTCCGACAAGACACAAGGAGACAGAGACCTGTCCGGTGTGTCAGACAAAATCCCTGTCCCCTTGTTTGCGGGTTTGTACGGTTATTAGCCCGAATTTCCGCTAGCCATCGCATCAAGATTTGAAGCCATCTGTTCTAAGTTTCTAATTTGCTGAACTATCCGTTCGATCGTTGTGGCCTGCTGTTGGGTGGTGGCTGAAATTTCTTCCGTACCGGCCGAGGTCTCTTCAGCGATCCCTGCCAAGCTGTTTGTAGCGTCCATAATGGCATTGTTCATAGAGATTAATTTTTCTAGGACTTGATGGATTTCATTAATTTGAGTTGAGTTCTTTTCGATATTATTCATGATATTTTCAATGCCGTCAGCGACTGTGCTTGAATCTTTTGCACTTTTTGCTACTATAGACAGGATGGATTCAATCGATTCCATGACTTGATCCATATCCAGCATCGTGCCGCTGATTATCTCTTTAATCTCTTCGGTTTCCTGTGCTGATTGTTCCGCCAGTTTACTAATGGACGAAGCTACAATAGCAAAGCCCCGGCCAGCGTCTCCGGCTCTGGCCGCTTCGATATTGGCATTTAAAGAAAGTAAGGTGGTTTTTTCTGCGATCTCATTCATGATGGTCAGTATATCTCTAATCTTTAGTGAGCTCTCCTTCAACCTGCGGGCGGCCTCGGCAACCTCGCCAATTTGGCTGCCTGCATTCTTCATACCGTTTATTGAGGAGAGCATTAGATCTGCCCCTTGTTGGGATAGATTTTTTGTATTTGTAAAATCTACAGATAGTTCCTGGGAACGCCTTTTAACCTGTTCGGCGATGGAGTTGATCTCCACCACATTCTGGGAGACTTTTGTCACCTCAGTAGTTTCTACATCAACCATGCGGGCCATCTCTTCCATTCCGGATGCTGTTTCCTGCGAAGCAGATACGACTTCCCCCGCCTGTTTACTCAGATCAACACAAGTTGTACGTAGTTGGGCAGAGGCCACAACGATTTGCTCTTGTATCTTACTTAAGCCCAGGTTTAGTCTGCTCTGCTCTTCCTCTCTTTTTTTCAAGGTACTTAGTAAGCTTAAGGCTTTCGCGGCAACCGTGTACATGGCCGGAAAATAAAGGAAGTAAATAAAGCCTACGTAGATGTACATAGCCGGTTCGTGTAAGGCAAAGATCTGTTCTGGGAAGTAATAGATCATAATTCCATGGGTGGCGATGGTACCGACCGCTGCTACCAGTATTACCTTGGGATTTAGGTAGATTAAACTAAAAGCCAGGATGGAAAAGAAGTAAAACGGAACAGACCGATTACCCTTGCCCATGGTAATAGTCATTAAAAAACCGAAGGTATTTAAGAAGATGGGCATGTAGTATTTTGTAAATACGGATGTTTTCTTATTTCTCGATAATAAAAACTGCAAAC
>DUOH01000052.1 GCA_012838955.1 Bacillota bacterium
ATAAAAACTGCAAACCCGCCGCTATGATACAGCATATAGATAGAATAATCCGCCAAAACATAGGGACGTTTTGAATCATTAGCAAGACAGGGCAAGCGCAAAGGCTGAAGATACAGATCATTATTGAACTTACCTTGCTTGCCCATATTTCGTGCATTTCTAAAATGTCGATTCTTTGCATATTAAAACCTCCGGTCTATAGCGAGTCTCTAAAAAGCTTATCGACTAAAACCCCAGGTTACTTTAGGTTGATTTAGAAGTTAAAATTAATTTTGTCAAAAACAGCATTCCTTTCTATTGTCATATGTTGTTTTATTAAGATGTTTGTTGTCTTTTAGAGGATATTGTAAATAATCGTTGAATTTTTAGTTAAAGGGGATTTAAAGAAGGAGTGGTGATAAGTTGATTCAGACTAAAATGAAGCTAACACAAGATGAAAAAGAAATCTTACAGGGGAAGCAGGGAGAAACCTTACGGAAAGTTATGGAATCAGTTATTCTATACGGTGAGGTTTTTGGCGCCAAAAGATTGGTTCCCCTGGATGGGCCGGTACATTTAGTTACTTCTTTTGGGATACCTATTTTAACTCCGGTCTTTGACAAGATGGACGAGTTGATTGCCCACGAGATCCAAACTCAAATGAAATTTACAGTAGATCCCCGACCTTTGGACTACGAAAATGTAAAGTGTAGCCTCTTGGAAAAATTAGTCTTTAAGATTATGTACGGAAAGCAAAGAGAATATGAGAAACAACTGGAGAAAGTCGGCTTAAAAGATAAGAACGCCTTTACTTGTACTTGTTATCAGCCTGAGGTGGGTAATATTCCAACTAAAGGGGATATTTTGGCTTGGGCGGAATCATCCGCTGTAGTTTATGCCAATTCTGTATTAGGTGCTCGAAGTAATAGAAATTCCGGGATTATTGAGCTGTTTTGCGGAATTTTGGGAAAAGCACCGGAATTTGGGCTATTGACGAATGAAGGTCGCAAAGCCAAGTGGTTGGTGGAGGTGAAGACGTCGAAGATACCGAACGCCCAAGTGTTGGGAAGCGCGATCGGTATGAAGGTAGTGGAGGATGTTCCATACATAACTGGCTTGGATCAGTTCTTGGGGAGGGGTTTATCCGCGGATACCTGCGATTATTTGAAGGATATGGGAGCGGCCAGCGCCTCCAATGGCGCGGTCGGTCTTTATCATGTGGAGAATATTACCCCGGAGGCCATGGAAAGTCAAAGGAGTCTCTTGACAGAGAATTATCAGACTTATGTTATTGACGACCAGGAGATGGAGAGAGTAATCAATTCGTACCCGGTGATCTGGAAAGACCAGGAGTCCAAAGCGAAAGTCTGCTTTATTGGTTGTCCTCATCTTTCTCTGAAGCAACTGGAAGACTGGACGGAGAGGATCGCTTCCGCCTTACAGAGCTCGAAAAGAAAACGGGTTGCGCTTCCGACGATTTTATGCGCTGCTCCGGACGTGGTGGAAGCCTTTAAGAAGCAGGAAGAGAAGTATAACCGGTTAATCGCGACCGGGGCACGGGTTACCTCCATCTGCGCGTTAATGTATATGAATAATCCGTTATGTGCCAAAAAGCCGGTAATTACAAACTCTAATAAGTTACGAACATATACGACAGCCAAATTTTTATTGGACGATCAGGTTCTGGCAGAGATTACCAACTGATAAGGAGGAGAATGAAGATGGAAAAGGCTTTTAAGGGGCGGGTCGTATTGGGCGGAGAGACCACCGGCGAGGCGGTTGTTTCCAGATTCGGAGTGAATTTATTGGCTACTTATCAGAGTAGTGCATTGAAAAAAGCTAAAGAGGTAAAATGTGGTGACCAAAATAACCCGGACCTTTATAAAAAGAATTTGACGGATAAAATTATTTGCTTGCCGCAGACCATCGGTTCCACCACCGGTGGAATGGTTTTAGAGACTATAGTGAAGATGGGAGTGGGACCTAAGGCGATGCTCTTCTCAGAGCACATTGATTCTCTGGCGGCAGCGGGGATTATTCTTAGTGATGTCTGGCTGAAAAGCAGGATAATTACCATTGACCAACTGGGAGAGGATTTTCTCCATAGTGTTCAGGACGGTCAAACGATTGAGATTAAGGCAGACGGTACCGTACTGGTGAAATAAAGATACTTCTGAGCATGAATATTATTCTCGATATTAATTTTGTGTTCAGGCGAACAGAGCAATATTTGAGGAGGAAAGTAACGGAGATGAGTTATGAGAAGATATTTGAACCCGGGAAGATTGGTAAGTGTAAGATAAAGAATAGAATCATCATGGCTCCCATGGGAAATATCAATATGGCTGACCCGATCGGAAGACCGCTGCCGAAGATGATTGACTACTTTGCCGAACGGGCTAAAGGAGGAACAGGTCTCCTAATCACCGGATTAGTTCCTGTTTCATACGGAGTGGATCCCACTGTTTCCGAGGATAATGACACTACTTATTTTCCAAGGATCGACGGCTCCTCCCGGACTCGCTTGGCTGGCTGGCGTGACCTGGTTGCCGCCGTGCATTCTTTTGACGCCAAAATTTTCATCCAACTAACCGCCGGGCTTGGTCGGGTGGGTTCACCCGAACCTTTCCTTAAGGGAAAATTGCTAAAATCAGCGTCTATAAATAAAAACTTTTACGTTCCACAACTTCCCCATTTTCCCCTCAGTGATCGACAGATCAAAAAGATGGTACGGAGTTTCGGACAGAGTGCGATTAATGCCAAGGTCTCCGGGTTTGATGGGGTTCAACTTCATGGTCATGAAGGATACATGATGGACCAGCTGACTTCAGCGCCATGGAACAGGCGAAAGTTCGGAAGGTATAGTAATAAGTTTCAGTTTGCCGTTGATGTAGTTAGAGAGATTAAAAGGCTTTGTGGCGAGGACTTCCCCATTATTTACCGGGTGGACTTAACACAGGCCCTGCGGGAAAGTTATGGGGAAGAGGTTTTTGTCAAACGGTTCCGAGGGATGGAACGAACCATAGAAGAGGGTTTGGAATTCTGTAGGGTTTTGGCAGAGACCGGGGTAGATGCCTTTGATGTAGACAAGGGCTGTTATGACAACTGGTTCTGGCCGCATCCCCCAGCCTATTTTCAGGACATCCCCTATGTGGAGGAGACTGCCGGCCGCTTGAAGGAGTACTTCAAGAAGAATGAGATCAATTCCCAAGTCATCGCCGTCGGAAAGCTCGGTGTGCCCGAACGGGCAGAAGAGGTGCTGGAGAAAGGGTGGGCTGACTTCTTCATGCTGGGCCGCCCCTTATTAGCCGATCCATACTGGCCGCAAAAGGTCAAAGCAGGTAAAGTTGGTGAGATTATCCATTGCATTGGTGATCAAGAAGGATGCATCCAATCTTTTATCATGGGCGGGCATCCTTGTTGTTCAGTAAATGCTTATACCGGATTTGAAGATACTAAGAAGCTAACCAAGGCGGAGAAGGCGAAGAAAGTAGCTGTGATCGGGGCCGGACCAGGTGGATGCGAAGCTGCAAAGACCGCTTTTGCAAGGGGCCATCAAGTTACGATCTTTGAAAAAACTGCTCAAGTGGGAGGACAATTGGTGGCCGGTAGTAATATGCGGATTAAGCACGACGTTGCCAGGTATCTGCGTAATCTTCAATCTCAAATGGATCAGTTGAACCGAGACGGACTGGAGATTAAGTATAATACAGCTGTCAAGTCGGAAGATCTTAAAGGCAATTTCGATGTGATAATCTGTGCCACTGGACTTAAGCCGGTAGTTCCGGAGATTGAAGGGAAGGATCAGATTAACTCGATTGAAGCCAGAGCGCTGCTGCTTAACGGGATGAAACTACCGGATGGGGTGCAGAAGGTCACAGTAATCGGTGGCGGGGTTGTCGGCTGTGAAGTTGCCTACTCCTTAGCGGCCGAACGGGGAGTGGAGGTAACGGTCGTGGAGATGCTGCCGAACTTAATGACCGGTACGGTTCATGCCAACCGTAGTATGTTGCTGTGGATGATGATGGGCAAAGGAGCTCCCTCCGGAAAGCAGGGTGATGCTTTACAGAATTCGATTGCAGCTTTTACCTCTTCCAAAGTTGTCCGTTTCCTCCCGGGAAAAGTAGTAATCATGGCGAACAGGAAACGAAAAGACCCTTATACTCCCTGGACTACTTTGATTCCGGAGAATATCCATAATCCTTTTGATCGGCCTTTGAATCCAAAAGATGTGGAAGAGATCGTATTAGATACCGATTTTGTGGTTTATGCCACCGGAGGCCGGGCGGATGACGAACTTTACTATGAACTCTTAAAGCAAAATGCTGCCCCTGAGGTTTACTGTATAGGAGACGCCAGAACTCCGGGGCGGGTTTGGGAGGCTGTAACCTCTGCCAACGAAGTAGCAAGATTCATATAAACAGACCAAAGTAGACAAGAGGACAACCGACCAGACAAGGAGACGGGGACCTGTCCGACAAGACACAAGGAGACAGAGACCAGTCCGGTGTGTCAGACAAAATCCCTGTCCCCTTGTTTGGTTGTGTTTTACTTAGCGAAGACGTGATTACCGATGCGATTAATAATCGGTCGCGACCAGATCCAATTGTATTTATTGTATACCTTAGCAGGATTGTAAAAGTACAAAGCCCCGCCCGTTGGATCCCAGCCGTTCAGAGCGGCCCCTGCCGCCTTAATCGCGGTAGTGGTCAACGGCTGCCAAATCTGCCCGTTAGCGACTGATTCGAATTGTAGTTCCTTATAAACATTCCCGGCGATGGTGTTGGGAAACTTACCCGATTTGACCCGATTGAGAATGACTGCCCCCACAGCGACTTGACCGGTAAAGGATTCCCCGCGCGCTTCTCCGTTAATTAGGCGCGCCAATAGATACAGATCATTACTGCCCTGGGTGCTTTGGGCCTTTCTAACCGGACTTGGTTTACCTTCCGGAATCCATATTTTCGTACCGGCCAGTATTTTGTCGGAAGAGAGTTTATTAGCGGCTCTTAAGTCCTGTACTTCTGTGCCATAATTCTTTGACAATTTGTACAGAGAATCTCCCCATTTAATACTATAAGTCCAGGCATAAGCGGGAGTGGTGCTGATCAGCAGACTAGTGACGAAGAGACAAAAGGTTAATGCTTTTCGGACCGTCTTCATCTTTATTTTCATCTTCACTACTCCTTTCTAGATATTTGCGCCTAAGGCGTCTCCGCTATCTCGCTAAGCTTTACAGGCCGGTATCGAATTATCTGGTCGATGGAGGCGCCGCTGACTTGTTGCATTATAACAGGGCGGTTTTCTATTGTCGACCAGGAAACAATGCCGTATTTACCTGGGATTTTAAGAATCGGGGAGGATGAAGACGCTATGTCTGTTTACATAAAATTAATCATTATTAAAACCTCGTGCCAGCTGTTTTTCATAATCAGCAGATCTAGCTCTGTGTGAACAAGAAACGGTGAACCCTTGATTAATATGGGGAAAAAATGCCCCCTCTGCCTGACGCGACAGAGGGGGTGGTAATTTCGAGCAGCATAAGAAGATCATAGACTGCTCGCTCAATCTTTAGTAATCAGACAGGTCTAAACTTACGGGACCTGGAAGAATAGGCAACCTTCGATGATTATGGTCTAGCCCGTAGGCAGCCGTGGGTTCTCCAGAATCCAGATGGATAAGGAAGTACGGACCATCACGGGATCCGGCAGTGAACAGTGGAAAGAAAGTTAGAAGATGAGTCCCACTGAAAGGCTGAACTTCTCATACTGATAAGGAGTGACCACATTCTGCCATTGTCTTTCCCCGTTATGAACCGAATAGTCCAGTTGAACCTGCATGTCTTTGGCTAGGGTCAGGCCGGCGCCAACGCCATAGTATAATCCGCCGTTATAAGACAGATGAGAACTCGTCTTATTAACCTGAAAAAGATTATACCCTAGCCTGCCTTGCAGATAGGGGGAGGTCTTTCCTTTGAAAAGGTTAAGTCGTGCCGTCAAGTAAGCGGGGATGAAGTGGAAGTCTTCGCTCGCGCCGGTGGCGCCCCGCATCAGTTGGTACTCAATACCCAGCCCGGTTTGGAGCCGGTTTTCGGGCTTCAAGAATTCCACACCTAATGTATACCCGGCCTCAATCTCATTGGTGCTGGTCTCCCCGAAATACTTCGTCTCCATTACCCCCAGGTTGTCATAGCCCATCTTGATGATTCCTTCAGCCCCGGCCATGCTCGCCATGGATACTGTGATAATTACTGCGATCACTAGTGTTAAAGTCTTTTTCATTATTCTTCACCGCCTTTTACTTTGTGTTGCGCCATGAGTATAAATTGGTATAGATGGAAGATGGGGGTGAGTTTGAGGCTATAAGCAAGTATTAATGATTATTAAGGGATTTCCTTTAGGGAAATAACAGTCATTCAGGTAAAAAATGATTTGGTAGGTTTCAAAAATCAACAAGTTAAGAAAAGACTCTGCTTTACCTGGATGAAATTGGATGGATGTTTTCTATAGAGTTTCTTAAGTTTTGATAAAAAAGATCCGAAAACAAGATAAAGCTCATTTTGTCGAAGTTTACATAAATTTAAAGATGAAAGGCGGATTAGAATGAAATTAAGGCAGAAGATTTTATTGGGAATCGTAAGTCTTTTTTGCATCTTTGGTTTGAGCATCTATATTGCAGTGAATTATCAAGTCAATAAGTTAGTAAATGGTAGTTTATTAAATGAGCTTGCCTCCAATCTTAATTTAGGGTATAAGCTCATAGATGAGATGTATCCGGGGGATTGGTCTGTGGAAAGGAACAATTTATATAAAGGGAATGAATTGATTAATAATAGCACTCAAGCCGTGGATATTATTAAGGAACAGACAGGAGCTCTGGCCACAATTTTTCTGGGTGATACTCGGATTTCGACTAACGTGACTCTTGAGGATGGAAATAGAGCGGTGGGAACCAAAGCTTCACAAGAGGTTGTCACCAAAGTCCTCCGTGGTGGTCAGGATTTTATCGGCGAGGCAAATGTGGTCGGCAAGAGGTTCCTAACAAGATATACTCCGATCCGATCCAAGGAAGGAAAAGTAATTGGCATGTGGTTTATTGGAGTGGAAAAAGACAGGGCGAAACAGATTATTGATGTTCTAAACAGACTCATCGGATTTATTATTTTCGTAGGCATTGGTATTGGAATTTTGGTATCATCGATATTTACCAGGTACATTTTGAAGCCCATTCCTCATTTGTTGGTCTCGTTCAACAAAGCTTCCCAAGGAGACCTAACAGCGGAGACACCTATTATCACAAAAGATGAAATCGGAGGCTTAGCGCAAGAATTTAATCGAATGTTGAAAAAACAACGTGAGTCCATACTCATAGTGCGGGATGCCGCACAACAGATCAGTAATAGTTCTTCGCAGATTTCCATGGGGAATGAGGATCTATCGCAGCGTACTCAGGAACAAGCATCTACCTTGGAAGAGTTGTCCGCTATGATCGAGGAGATGAGCGCCTCCATACAACTAGTGGCTTCCAACTCAGAACGTGGGGAACAACTTTCTCAGGCTACACTGAATGTGGTGGAAGAAGGAAAAGAAGCTGTAGTAGAGACTATTAAAGCAATGGAGGAAATATCCGCCAGCAGTACTCAGATTGCGGAGATTATAAAAGTTGTCAATGATATAGCTTTCCAAACCAACCTGCTGGCTTTAAACGCAGCGGTAGAAGCAGCCCGTGCCGGTGAGCAGGGTCGTGGGTTTGCCGTTGTAGCGGCTGAAGTGAGGAATTTAGCCAGCCGGACCGCTGAGTCGGCCAGAGAAATTGAGTCCTTAATCGGTGAGAGTGTGAGCAGAGTCGAGAACGGCAACCAGATGGTGCATAGGTCCGGGGAGGCGCTTAACCTGATTGTTGAGAATACCAAGCAGACTTCTGATGTAATTATGGAGGTGGCCGCCGCTATGAGGGAGCAGGCGGAGACGTCCGTGCAAATACAGACATCTATTGAACAGTTGAATCAGGTTACTCAACAAAACGCCGCCATGGTTCAGGAACTTGCTTCCTCCAGCCAATCTTTGAATATAGAAGCGGAGGGCCTTCGCGATATAGTTAAGAACTTTACCGTGGATGACAATAATACGTTGGCAGAGAGAAAGCAGAACAAAGGAGCGGAAGAAATTCCCGGGAAGACTGTTTCGGAAAGTGCCATAGTCCAAGATAGTCTAGGAGATTTTTAGTTTCAAGTTAACGGCTGACTTTTACCGGTAGTGTCCGTGCTGTATTCAAAAGTGGATCTTTTGATCCGGGCTGTTTAGCCCTTAAATAAAGTATAAGCAGTAACACAGATACACATTGATTTTGTAAGCGAAATGAAGAACCCCGGAACCCTGAACAGCCCTTGTTTTGGAGCTTCTGACGGCGTTCTTCCAAAAAAATTTTATTATTTTCCACATTAATAATAAAAAGGGAGAAGGAGATTCATTGTAGAAACCGAATACTATAAAATTATTAAGTGTTTTTAAATCAAAGTCTGTACTTTTCGCTAAAAAGCGAAGTGATATAACTTGTGTTCAATTGTCAACTGAGTTGGCTGATGGTTAATAATGATTCAGCAATAAAAGATTTAACAAAAGAAAATCTAAAAGTAACAAAGGTCAAGTATAATTAAGCACAATTCACTAGTGACTGTTTTCATGTTAAGGGAGGCTTTTTCTATGGAATCAACTAATCAACGCCGTACACTTGGTAATATCTCACCATCGGCACGAATTCATCATACAGCGCTAATACACCCAACCGCCGTTATCGGAAAGAACGTTGAGATCAGCCCTTATGTAATTATTGGTGAGAAAACAGTCATTGGTGATAATTGTATTATCGGCCCTCATGTGAATATAGATGGTTGGACGATTTTAGGCAGTGGGAATAAAATCTCTCGCGGAACTTATATCGGATGTGATCCCGAAAGTCCAAAATATAAAGGGGAAAGCAATTGTAAGAATAATTACCTGATCATCGGCGATGACAATATTTTCCGGGAAAACGTCACGGTTTGCCGGAGTATTAAGCAGGATGAAGGGGACAGGATCGGCAATAATAATCTGTTTATGGATTACTCTCATATTGCTCAGAACTGTCGGATTGGAAGCAATACTGTTGTTACAAACTGTGTTAGTCTGGCTTCAAATGTGGTGGTGGAGGATTACGCCAGGATTGGTGGGCTCTCCATGGTTCAGCAGTATTGTCGAATCGGGAAAATGGCTATGGTGGGGGCTTGCACAAAAATCGTCAAAGATGTTCCTCCGTTTATGTTAGCGGATGGGAATCCTACTTCAATATATGGCTTAAATATAGTAGGTTTACGGAGAAACGAAATAGATCCTGAAGTGCGCAGACTGCTCAAGAAGGCCTACAGGATTTTATATCGTTCCAATCTATCCCTTGAGAGCGCAATTGAAAGAATTGAAAAGGAACTTGAAGCATCTTACGAAGTTAAGTATCTGGTCAATTTCTTAAAGAATTCAAAACGGGGAATTATTAACCAGATTATTGAAGAGGATGAAGATCAGGATTTGGATTAAAGATCTCTTCTTGCCATGGAAAGTATCGAACGCAATCACCTGCAGGTGATTGCGTTTTTACGTACTGGGGACAGGATTGAGCTTTTCGTCTAAAAACAAAAGATTTTGCTGGGGAGTAACTTTTCTTCGTGCGCTTCGTCCAAAATATTGAAGCTTCCTTTTCGAACCACAAGAAACAGGAAAGAAACAATGCGCGGCATCATGCGCATGCATAATCATATTTTGGATGGAGGACATCATTAATGAAGAAAGTAGCGCTTGTTACCGACAGTACTGCTGATCTGACGGAAGAAACAATAAAGGAGTTTGACATTCATGTTATCCCGTTAAAGGTACGATTTACGGATCGGGAATATATTGATGGAGAGCTTTCCAGTAATGAGTTTTATCAACAGCTGGCCCAAGCTTCGTTCTTACCAAAAACCTCTCAACCGTCTCCCGAAGAGTTCAAAAAGGTATATCGGACGTTGTTAGCCGATTATGAAGAAATTGTCTCTATTCACTTGTCTTCCGGCCTGAGTGGAACGGTAAATGCCGCTCGACTAGGTAAGGAAGGACTAAAGGGGAAGATTCATATTGTGGATTCGAAGTGCATCAGCTTGGGTACGGGTTTACTGGTGCTGGAAGCTGGAGAACAAATCAAAAATGGGCTGAAAGGCACGGAAGTTGTGAAGAAATTAGCAACTGTCAGGAGAAATATTGAAACCCTCTTTACCGTCAACACTCTGGAATATTTGCAAAAAGGCGGTCGGATCGGGAAGGTCAACGGTTTGGTCGGCTCATTGTTAAACATTAAACCCATAATCAGAGTAGGCGAGGACGGGATCTACCACACTCAAGGAATGGCGCGTAGTCAAACAAGGGCTCTTCAGCAGATCTCCAAGGCTTTCCAAAACCTGTCTATGGGGAGAAGGCGGATTAGACTAGCCGTGGCTCACGGCGCCGCCGCAGAGGCTGGCTTGTCTTTGAAAGGTTTTTTGGAGAAGGCCTTCCAATTACCGACTACGGTCTTTACTCAAGTCGGGCCAGTGATTGGCGCGCATACTGGACCGGGCGTCATCGGAGCCGCTATTCAGTTCGAGTAAAGAGGAAAAGTGCAGCATGGAGTCATCATTCGTAGATTATAGGTGTTATTAACACAAAGCCGGGGGGATATTAATAACTGAAAAGGAAGGAATCCGCCGGAAGGCCCTTGTCGGGTCTCCTGGCGGGTTTATTTTATTATATTCTAAATTTCTGATGAAATTAGAGGTTATTCAGGATTGGGATCGAATATTTTATAAATTACCACTATTAAGAGGAGGTTTTCCTGCTAAGATGTCCGGGGCAGGAAGTGAAGAGGAACCGATATTCTTTGCAATAGAAACTTCTGTAGAGAAATAAGGGGTACTGTGATGAATGATTTAAAGAATGTAGTAATGAATTACAGGAAGGCTTTTATACAAACTCATAATAATCCTGATGCGGACGCCATCGCCTCGGCCTGGGGCATGAAGAAATTAATCGAGAGTTTCGGTGGGGAGGCGGAGATCATCTACGCCGGTAGTACCAGCTTTAAGCCTAATATCACGAATATGATTAACAAGTACCGAATACAGATGAGACTCATTGATTCCACCTTCGCAATCAGTAATGATGAAGTATTAATTATTGTAGACGGTCAATACAGAGCCGGAAATGTCTCCCTGGTCAACACCGATCACGTGATCGCTATCGATCATCATCTGGAGGATGGCGTGTGGAATTATCTTTATAAAGACATTCAACCCAGAATCGGCGCTTGCGCTACGTTGGTCTTTAATTATCTGAAACACTATGGAGTTATGATTGATCAAGATTTGGCCACAGTTTTGTACTTCGGTATTCTGGTGGATACCGACATGTTCACTGGACAGATGACGATGATTGATCGAGATACCAGAAGGGAACTGGAGACGCTTTATGATCAAAAAGCTATAGATTATTTAAGGCTCTCGTCCCTCTCTTTTGATGACTTAAAAATCTATGCCAATGGTATTCTGAAAGCTGAACGATACGACAATATCATCTTTTCCCTCATTGAGGAGTGTGACGATAATTTGCTGGGTCACATCTCCGATCTATTTTCCGAGATCTACGGGATAGACATTGTTGTAGTATACTCTCCACGCTGGGATGGGTATAAATTGTCCATTAGAAGCTATCATGATTACCTGACCGCCGAAGAATTAGTGAAAGACCTGACCAGCACAGTGGGAACGGGCGGAGGACACCAAAACAAAGCCGGTGGCTATATCTTTAAGGAGAAATATGACAAGTTATTCAGCCAAGTTCCAGTGGGAACTTTTATCCGGAAAAAGATCGTTGCTTATACCAGCAAGGTCAAGCTGCTGACGGTGGGAAAGGATAACCCTTTTACTGTTTATGGACGTGATAAATTCATCAAGGTCAAGAAGAAACAAGTCTATTTCAGGTACATAAAGATCAGCGATTATTTTACAGAAGATGTCACCATCAAGACGCTGGAGGGTTTAGTTACCGCTACTGTGGAGGATAGGGTCATTATCGGGGCGCATAATGAGATCTATCCGATCTCAACAGATCTATTTGCCAAAAAATATATAGAAATCAAAGAGGAGGTGGCATGCCTCTCCGATCGCTATATTGACGACTACGGAATTACGGTTCAATCCGATCATAAGTTGCTAAGGATTACTAAAGAAAATATAAATGAGTGCGGCATCTGCTTAACAGTGGACCAAACGATTGTAGATGCGATGAGGCTGGAGGAAAGAGTGAAAGTCAGAACTCACTGGGGGGATTTTTTGGCCAAGAAAGGGGATTATCTATTGGTCAATGATCTTAATGACTATTATATCTGCGATGAAGAGATTTTTAACCAGACCTACGAGCCGTTAATCAGAGTCGAGTTGAGCGGAAAAAACACCCCATAATAGTGGATGTATCAGTATTCTCTGCTTTTCCAAAACTAAGTTTTATTATATAATGAACTACTGGACGAAGCAGTCGCCGACTGGGGCTAAGTTGTCCGGTGAGAAACCATATAGCCGGGCCGTTGTGCAAAACCAGTGACGGTGTACGCTTTATCACAACATAATAGTTGAAGGGATGACATACAGGTTTGAAACTAGGAATAGTAGGGTTGCCAAATGTCGGAAAGAGTACACTATTCAATGCCATTACCAAAGCAGGAGCGGAGAGCGCCAATTATCCCTTTTGCACCATTGATCCGAATGTCGGAATTGTATCCGTGCCTGATGAGCGTCTGGAGAAACTGGCCGCAATGTACAATCCGGAGAAGATTACTTACACGACTATTGAATTTGTGGATATCGCCGGTTTGGTTAAGGGGGCCAGCCGTGGGGAAGGGCTGGGCAATAAATTTCTCGCCAATATCAGAGAGGTTGATGCCATAGTCCATGTGGTCAGGTGTTTTGATGATGTAAACGTAGTGCACGTGGAGGGCTCAATCGGCCCGGCCAGAGACGTGGAAACCATTAATCTGGAGTTGATCTTGGCCGATTTAGAGACCATCGAGAAACGGATTGAAAAGACCAGTAGACTGTTGAAGACTCAGGATGCCAAGTTGAAAGCGGAATACCAATCCGAGTTGACGGTCTATGAGAAGATTAAGGCGGGTTTGGAAGAGAATTTACCTGTGCGGGCTCTCGATCTTGACCAGGAGGAACGAGCCATTGCCAAGCAGGCTTTTCTCTTAACGGAGAAACCAGTGATTTATGCTGCCAATGTGGCGGAGGATGCTTTGACCGACGGGATCGACCGAAACCCGTTTGTGCAAGAGCTGAAGGCTTTGGCTGAAGCAGAGGGCGCCGAGTTGATTATTATCTCCGCAAAGATCGAAGAGGAGATAGCGCAGTTGGAAGAAGTGGAGAAGAAGGAGTTCCTGGAGGAGTTAGGCTTAAAAGAGTCCGGCCTTGACCAGTTGATTAAGAAAAGCTATAAACTTCTGGGCCTGATCAGCTTCCTGACCGCAGGTAAACCGGAGGTACGGGCCTGGACGATCACGAAGGGGACTAAAGCGCCGCAGGCCGCCGGAAAAATCCATTCCGATATTGAACGGGGGTTTATTCGGGCAGAAATCGTCAGTTATGATCATTTGATCGCCTGTGGCTCCTATACCGCAGCCAAAGAAAAGGGTTTAGTCCGGTTGGAAGGTAAAGACTATGTAATGCAGGACGGAGACGTTACGCTATTCCGATTCAATGTTTGACTCTGAAGGGGAATAGCACTTACCACCAAGGAATACAAACATGCTTAAATGAGATGATGATGAGATTCGAACCTCATTTTACAGGAGTTGCTAGTTGAGTTATTACTTAAAAGAGTTGGACCCGATTTTGCTTGTTGCCCGTAGGCAAAAGTAAATTCGGGTTTTTTATTGCATTATTTTCCGGAGAATGGTAACCTAAAAGCAAAAAACTGAGAAGTCTTGAGCAATCCCTGACCAGACCGGCCGGGATATTTAGTATAAACTAGATCTAGAGTCTCCGGCGAACCGGGAGGAATTTCGCTTCGTCTGGAGATGTGCTAAAGTCCATGCAGAAAGAGGGGTTCGTCTATGAAGATCTTCGTAAATCATTTGGGATTCAAACCTGATGCTCAGGGAAAGTTCGCGGTGGTGCAGGGTGGCACGTCTGATCTGGAGTTTGGTATCGTTGATCTGAATGAGATGGGTTACAACGAGATCGGTCCCAACAGTCAGGAAAATGTAATTGTATATAAAGGCCCGCTCCGGACAGTAGAGACTGTTTGGGGGACTTACCACTTGGCGGATTTTTCGGATTTCAAAAAGCCCGGTATCTATCTGATTACCATAGATAATAAGTATAATTCAGTTCCTTTTCAGATTAGGGAGGACGTTTACTTAAGAACCTTGCGTAAGGCATATGACTATATTCATTTGCAGAGGTGTGGAGATGAAGTTCCGGGCTACCACGGCCCTTGTCACTTGGATGACGCTATTCTGAGGGAGAGCGGGGAATATGTGGATGCCACCGGTGGATGGCATGATGCCGGCGATCTGCGGAAGTGGATGGAACATACGATGCTTTTGGCGGTGGCTATCTGTCAGATTAAGAGAAACCTCAACCCGGCCTGGCGGGTTTATGACCGAACAGAAGGAGACTTACTGAACGAGCTGAGGTGGGGAAATGCTTATTTTCTGAAGATGCAGGATGACAACGGCCTGATCTGGCATGATGTAGCCGGTGGAGTGGACGGTGATAATAGTGACAATCATTGGACGGACAATATCTGCGGCACAGCCGATGACCGTCACATCAATACCGCATTTAACCCGGTTGTACAGTGGGAGTTCATTTATGTGCAGGCGATGATTAGCGACCTGTTTCGGACTGTTGATCCGGAATATGCCCGCCGGACTTTGTCTGCTGCGGAGAAGACGTATGGGTATATGAGAGACCGAGAGAACTCAACTACTAACGCAGTAGCTTGGGCGGTCTTGGCGTGCGGAGAGATGTTGAAGACTACCGGTTCCAAAGAGTATGAGCTTCGGCTGGAACAAGAGCTTAAAGTCCTCCTCGGCTTGCAGGAACAAGAATACCGCTTTAATCAGGAGCAAGTGAGGGGGTTCTGGTATGAGGACACCAGTAAAACGGATTTCTTTCGCGGACAGCGGGATACCGGGGTTCCCTTGATTGCCCTCTGTACAGTCTTGCCCTTACTGAAAGAGGAGCAATTAAGGGTAGAGTGCTTACAAGCGAGTAAGCTATATTGCCATGATTATATCAAGCCGATGGTCAAGACCAACCCCTTCCATCTGATTCCTTTTGGCCTCTTTACCCAGGAAGCTACTGAAGAAAAATATCACTCTTTGGCCGGGGATTTAAAGTACCGCTTCTTCTCTTCCTCACTGGTGGTGTTCAACCAGGGAATAACTTCTCACCTACTCTCCAACGCCGTGGGTTTGGAATTGGCCGCGCAGCTCCTCTCTGACGATGAATTGTCCCGGATCGCCAGGTATCAGGTGGAATGGACCATGGGTTGCAATACTGAAAACGCCTGCCTAATGACGGGGGAAGGAGTCAACAATCCTTATCCCCATTCCCGATTTTTGGGTTTGATTCCAGGGGGAATCATGAACGGCTTCATCGGCACAGAGGAGGACGAACCTTTTATGGACATGGAATATACCATGGACTGGCGGACCACAGAGTATTGGAGTCCGCATACCTGCTTTTATATCTGGTATGTGACTTTAGTAAAGTAACGAACAAGCGAACGGGGACCTGTCACCAGACACGCCAATAATAGATTATTTAGGTTAAATTTATGGTACACCCACTTGAGAAGCACAACGGGTGTGGTGAGCATGGGAAACCCACGCTGTACACGTGACAATAGGAGTTGAAGGCCTTTGTTTAGTGGGCAAAAGATGTTGATTAAGTTGAGACACACAATAGAAGTGTTAAAAGCAACAGCTGTGGCTACTTACAAAGAGTGGACCGCGTATCGGAGTCATATGGCTGTCTCCATCTTTGTCGGCCCGGTTTTCTTTTTAACTCAGGCCTTTATTTGGCGGGCGGTCTATTCTTCCAGAACCACTCTGAACGGATTGACTCTGGAGCAGATGTTGACTTACTATGGGATCTCAGCGGTCATTAACTATCTAACCTATGATTCAGCGGACTGGGATCTGCAAATGTTGATTAGAACCGGACAATTTCTCACCTTTATGCTCCGGCCGCTCTCCTATGGCTATTTTGCCTTCAGTCAGAAGGTCGGCCACCGGATCCTGGCCTTCTGGGTTGAGTTGGTACCGATCTATCTGATCTTCTTCTATTTATTTAAGATCGAATTAATCCCGGTGGCGCCATGGTGGGCGCTGCTCTCCATCTTCCTCAGTTTTGTACTGGTCTTCTTCACCAACTACTGCATTGGAATTACCGCTTTCTGGCTGACAAAAACCGAGGGGATCAGAAGAGCCTTTCTGGTGGCGCGGGATCTGGCCGCCGGGACCTTCATCCCTTTGACCTTCTTCCCTGAGATCATGCAGAAGGCCTTATTCTTTCTGCCCTTTCAGTTTATTACTTACGTTCCGACCAGAGTGTTCATAGGTGATTATGAATTGGTCGGCCTCACCATGTCTATTCCAGAGATTGTCGGATTACAGTTCGTGGCTACTCTGGTCATGTACGGTGTATCCAAGATCCTTTGGCGCTTCGGGATCAAGAGGTTTACGGGGGTGGGAGCATGATGACTAATTTCCGCCTTTACCTTCAGGGAGTGAAGGTCGCGTTATCCTCCAGAATGGCCTACAGAGGCGACTTCTTTATGAGCATGATCATTATGTTACTGGTGGAGATGGGCGCCCCGCTGCTGACGATCTTAATCTACCATAACGGGGCCTCGTTTCCCGGCTGGACCATGTATGAAGCCCTGCTGCTCCAAGGGGTGTTTCTGTTGGCCAAAGGGATCGCGTTCCCCTTCTTCTTTGGGATCGTCTGGAATACCATTGGCCGGGTGCAAGAGGGAACCTTTGATCTGTTATTGATTAAGCCCAAATCCGTGCTTTTCTTGGCGATCGTCACCGCATTTGACTCTGAAGACCTGGGAAAACTCCTCGGCGGAATCACACTCTTTGCCCTATCCCTCAGTGAGATTCCTCCTCCGGGGCTTTGGGAATGGCTGCAGTTTGCAGCGTTATTCTTCATCGCTCTGACTACCCTGTTTGGGTTTGCTCTGATCTTGGCCGGCTTGGGCATCGTCTGGATCGGTAATTTCCGGGTCTATGACATCTTTGAGTCTGTAGTCAATTTTGGCAAGTATCCGGCGGCGCTCTTTTCCAAGTCTGTACAGACTATGATTACCTTAATAATCCCCATTGCCATCCTGGGATACATACCAGCTACGGCCTTGCTGGGGAAACCGGCAGCCGGAACTTGGTCCGCAGTAACCGTCAGTGTCGTTTTTCTCCTATTCAGCCTTTGGTTTTGGCATTGGATGTTAAAGAAGTATAGCAGCGCAGGTGGGTGAGAAGATGATTATAAAAGTAGAAAACTTGACGAAAGTCTTTAAATCGTATCAACGGGGCAATACCTTCGGGGAGGCGGTCAAGAGTCTATTTGTCCGGAAACCCATCTATGTTCATGCCTTAAAGGGAATCTCTTTTAATATAGAAGAAGGCGAGTTAGTAGGATTTCTCGGGCCGAACGGCGCCGGTAAATCCACTACGCTAAAGATCTTGACCGGTATTATGCACCCATCCGGAGGAAAAGCCGAGATCATGGGCTACACCCCTTGGAAAGACCGAAAAAAGTACGTGGCCAAGATTGGCGCGGTCTTCGGACAAAAGTCCCAGTTGTTATGGGATATCCCACCGGTCGACGCCTTTTATCTCAATAAAGCCATCTACTCTATACCGGAGCGGAGTTTCAAGAAGACCCTACATAAAATGGTGGAACTCTTGGGGGTAGAGGAGTTGATTAAGAAACCCACCAGACAGCTTTCTCTTGGCGAGCGGATGAAGTGTGAGTTTATCATGGCCATGCTGCACAAGCCGAAGATCGTCTTCTTGGATGAGCCCACCATCGGCCTTGATGTCATCGCCAAGGACAAGATCAGGGAGTTCATTTTGGAGATGAACAGAAACGGGGTGACTTTTATCTTAACCACTCATGACCTGGACGACATCGCGCATCTGGCGCAAAGGGTCATTGTGGTTAACCACGGAGAGATCGTCTTCGATGATTCCCTTACTACATTACGGAATTATCTGGGAGTGAAGAAGATCATCTCCGTCTCAACGATGCGGCCCCTTCCGGAGTTGCGCCTTCCGGGGATTAAGATCACCAACCGGATCTCGGATTACAAAGCCGAATTGGAGCTTGATCTCTCTAAGTATGAATTGAATAAGTTCATTGCCTTAGTGAACAAATCCAGTACCATCATGGACTTGTCAGTTCAAGATCCCGAGATTGAAGAGGTGATCAAAGGGTTGTATCACTAAGGATCCGTGATGAAAAGATAAACTTTGTTTCGCGCTTCTTCGCGCCGGAGATAGGAGTATTTGAGAGGATCCAGTCACCGGTTCGGCCCATTGTTGCCTGGGGCCTTATTGGCAGAGAAAACTGCACAAGGATAATTTTCTTACCTATCAAGCCTCGGAACGGGGTGGAGTATTAAAGCTGCAAATCACTGGGGAGCGCGTCTTAATCTCTGGGCAAGCAGTAACAGTACTGGAGGGGCAGTTATTATACTAAAAATCTTAGTCTCCAGATGTTGGGGAAAGGATTGAAGCAGGTGAGAGCAGAGATGAAACGCCAGTACCGGTTTGGGTAAAGTGTTTCCAGGGACCGGGAAGAAGCGCTTCCAAGCAACAGTAAGCATATAGAACCCTCGAGCAGCAGGTGACTGAAGAATTCTACTGGCGCCAGCAGGTTTCTCCTTCAACGGATGCAGAACCTGAAAAAGCAAAAAGAAAGGAAGTTGAGGTTTGTTGAAATTGATGAATCAACGTTTGCAGGTGGAGATAGCGGAACCGGGCCAAGTGTACCGGGGTTCCCGCTTTGACTGGACGGGTTTTATTACTCAGGTAACCCTGGACGGGCGGCATACATACTGTGTTCCTGAGTCCTTAGAGCCAGGGCAGGGCAGTGGCGGGTGCGGAATCTGTAATGAATTCGGTATCGCAGAACCTGTCGGATATGAGGACCTGACGCCGGGCGGGTATTTTCCCAAGATCGGGGTAGGCCTCTTGAAACGTCCTGATCACAAGCCTTATGATTTTTTCCGTCCTTATGAGATCATCCCCTTTCCCATCACGATGGTGAATATCCCGGATGGCGTCAAATTTATCGTCGAACCTTTGGAGTGCCGTGGTTACCTGCTTGAACTGGAAAAAACCATCACCATCAATGAGAATCAACTGCAGATCGATTACTTTCTCAAGAATCTGGGTGAGCGGGCGGTGCGCACCACCGAATATTGTCATAATTTCATCGGTATTGACGGATGTCAAGTGGGCGCCGATTATAAGCTAGAGTTCTTATATCCTGTACAGCTCCTTCCGGAAGAGAACGCTACGTCTCAGAGAGTTTTAAGCATAAACGGGCAAGAAATCAGCTGGAATTTCCAACCTGCAGAGGACTTCTACGGACAGCTGGAAAATATCTCTCCGGAGGCGCCCCATCAGTGGACAATCCGGCATCTGCCTACTAACACAGAGGTCAAGGAGGAGAGCTTCTTTACTCCGGTACGCGTGGCCTTTTGGGGGAAGGGGCATGTGATCAGTCCGGAGGTGTTTATTGAGATCAAGGTTGGCCCGGGAGAGACTCAAAAGTGGAGCCGGAGATATACTTTTTCTTAGTAACAATAATTTTTTTGGCCACTGCCCAGGACCAGCTGGGACAGGCGTAGATTCATTGAGCCTAGGCGCGTGGCGCGATAGATTCCGGCTTTTACCAGAACCCTAATATTATGCTAAATTTTATAAAAAAATCTTTATCAAAAGGATTTTAAAAACGTAAAGAGAAGATAGACGGTGATTATTTTCCAGAAATAACCGTCTATTTTTCTTTGGAAGCGCATGGAAGGGGGAGCGGGTAGATGAATGTCATAGAAGTTCAGGGGTTAAAGAAGGATTATCCCTTGGGAAAGACAATTGTGCATGCGTTAAGAGGGATCGACTTTTCTGTAGAAGAAGGGGCTTTTTTATCTATTGTCGGGCCATCCGGTAGCGGGAAGACCACACTTCTCAATATCATCGGGTGCATTGATCACCCCACCGCTGGTCGGGTTAGAATCCATGACCAGGAGATCAGTGAACTCAATGATAAGCAAATCACGGATCTGCGACTACATAGAATCGGCTTTATTTTTCAGTCATTCAACTTGATCCCAGTCTTAAATGTTTGGGAGAATGTGGAGTTCCCCCTGTTACTCATGAAGGATAAGCGGAAAGAAGAGATTGCTGCCAGGGTGGAAAGGCTGATTAGAGCAGTAGGCCTTCTGGATTATATGGCACACAAACCCGCTGAATTATCCGGCGGGCAAAGACAAAGGGTGGCGATCGCCCGGGCTTTGGTGGGCAACCCTGATATTGTCTTAGCGGATGAGCCCACTGCCAACCTGGATTCAGAGACCAGTGAATCCATTTTAAAGTTGATGAGAGAGTTGAATGAGGCGGAGAGAACCACCTTTATCTTTTCTACACATGATCCGGAAGTCCTGAAATATGCCGGTAAGATTGTGAAGATCAAAGACGGTATGATTGTGGGACAGGAGTGATCAGTATGGGACTGACTTTTAAGATTGCCTGGCGAAACATCTGGCGGCACAAAGGAAAAAGCCTGGTCATTGGGGTTATCTTGTTTATCGGGGCTCTCTTGATGACGGTGGGTAATGGAATGATCTCCGGTATGGAGAACGGGTTGTCCGAGAATATTGTCAACTTGTTCACCGGAGACATTCTTATTATCTCTGATGAGCAGGAAAAAGATAATATTTTGTTGGATCTGATGACTGCCAAACCCTTGAAAGTAATCAAAAATTACGAGGCAGCCAGAGAGGTTTTGGAGAGTGAGGAGATGATCGCAGATTATCTCCCAGCTGCCTCTGGATTGGTTTTTCTTTTAAATCCCCGTTCGGAGATGGGTTCCGTTTATCTGTTAGGTGTTGATATTGACCGTTATCAAAGGATGTTCCCAAATAGCATTAAGATTACGGAAGGCCGTATTTTTGAGCGGGGAGAACGGGGGGTGCTTATCTCCGAATTCGCCAGAAAGCCCTTGTACGATTTTATGGAATACTGGTTGCTTCCTCAGGACGGAATTCTGGATGAAAGTAAGCTTCCGGAGGAGGCCAAAGAGGATCTGGCCAACCTTGATGTGCGTAGTGATATTGTTTTTATGGGCGCCAGTGACTCCAATTCGACCATAGATATTCGGGTGCCGGTGACCGGCATTATAGAGTATAAAGCCTTAAATAAGATCTGGGGTTACTATTGTTTGGTGGATATCGAGTCTTTCCGGGAGGCCCATAATTATGTGACCGGAGCGGATCGCGCCGCTGAGCTTTCGCCGGAGGAAGAGGATTTACTGGCCACGGAAGATCTGGAGGACCTTTTTTCTAGCGGAGACTTGTTTACGGATGTGATCACCGACGAAAGCATCACCCTTGATCAGCTTCGGGAGGAGACTGCTAGAGAGCTTGTAGATTATGATTTGGATGACGGTTCATATAACCTGGCCTTTATCAAGCTGAAAGCAGGGGTCTCTACCCAAGAGGCTCTGGCTAAGCTGAACAGAGTTTTTCGGGAGAAGGGGATCAAAGTCAGGGCAATCAGCTGGAAAGAGGCGGTCGGCGCCATTGGCAGCATGGCGGTAATGGTCAAAGCAGCGTTGAACCTCTTCATAATGTTCATCTTCTTTGTGGCCATGATTATCATTATGAATACCCTTAGTATGGCGGCATTGGAAAGAACTTCCGAATTGGCGATGATGAGAGCGATTGGAGCGCGTAAAGGGTTCCTTAGAAGAATGTTCTTGGCGGAGACTTCCCTCCTTTCCTTCTTCTTTGGCGGTTTGGGGATCGCCTCCGGGATCATCGTCATTTATCTGATCAGAGCCGCAGATATCTCCACTACCAATGAGATACTGCAGTTGTTATATGGCGGAGAAAAACTAAGTCCCCTGTACACGTCGGCCGATTTTCTACTCGGCTTGGTGGAACTGGGGATAGTCACCTTCCTATCAGTCATCTATCCCTTACGGGTGGTGGGTAAAATCGTCCCTCTTGACGCCATTGTCCGGGAGTAAAGTGGAGGTGAGATAATGGGACTAGTAACTAGATTAAGCTGGCGAAATCTTGTGCGGCAAAAAAAGAGGAATCTGTTCCTTGGGATCTGCATCGGGTTCGGTATGATGATTTTGGTTGTTGCCAACTCCTTCTCCCATGGCATGGTTGATGTCTTAATTAATGAAGTGGTTTCTTATGCCTTCGGACATTTGGTTGTTGACGGTACCCAAGGCAACAGTTATTTCACGATGATCAGGGATAAAGAAAGAATAGTCAAGATTATCGAAGAAAACATCAAACCAGAGGATTTACTGGAGATCAATGAAAACTTGGGAATGATGGGTAGAGCGGTTGGCAACGGGGAAGCCGATAATGTAGTAGTGGTAGGAGTAACCATTGAAGAAGATGAGAAGTACTTCTTTAACGACTTTTTTACTTTACTAGACGGCAATTTTGATGATTATTTCAGTACGGATTATGAATACCCGGTTATAGTCTCGTCGGCAATGGCTAAATCACTAAATGTAAAGGTGCATGATACGATAAAGATCCGCATACCAATGGTGACTGGACAGATTCAAGCGGCAAAACTAACGGTGATTGCGATTGCGGACGCCAGCAACACCTTTATGAATATGGTCCTCTTTATGCAAGGTTATCGAGTCAAGGAACTCCTTGGCTACAAACCGTGGGAATCCGCCAGCTTGCAGGTGACCTTGCGGGATCCTTTGAAGACTGCCAAGTATTATGCGGATATTTTGCATGAAAAATTAAAACCGGGAGTAATTTGTGTGGCCGGAAAAATTGGGCGAGCCGACTGTCAGCTTGTCGCCTTTAAACATCATGACCAGGCGAAAGAGGCCTTGCGGGCGGAAGTGACCATCGTGGCCGGTGATCCGGAGAAAGCCTGGGAGAAAAGAGGCGTGATGGTCAGCAAGGCTTTAGCGCAGAAGTTGGGGTTGAAAGCCGGCGATAAATTTAACTATTCTTATCAGACTAAGTTTCGGGGGATATATGAAGAGGAATTTACGGTTGACGCGATCTATGATTCCCGGACCAAGCTAGGCGCTGATGTTTTGTTAGTCAATGAAGAGCGTATTCACGACATACTTAACACCTACTTACCCGCAGAGTTTCAGGAGTTTCTAGCGGAGGATGATCCACTGTACACTGCTTTGGCCACGGAATGGAAGTTGCTGAGGAGAAGTAAGGACAGTCAGGAGTTGGAGAAGTTATATAAGAACGAGAGGAAAAATAAGAGTACTCAGAGTAGATTAAACATCATCACTATGTATGAGGGGGCCAGCGATATTTTGAAGCTGGAAGCCGTCCTCAATTTGCTTACCATGAATGCCGTGCTGATCCTGTTCTTTATCATCTTGATTGGCGTAGTCAATACCTTACGGATGACAATTAAAGAACGAACTAGGGAGATCGGGACGATCAGAGCGATAGGCATGCAAAAGCGGGATGTGCGTAATGTTTTCATCATGGAGACCCTATTCTTAACTGCCCTTTCCTGCATAGCCGGTGTAACCTTGGGAATCGTAGTGATTAAGGTCCTGGGTGCGTTCACCTTTAATTCTACCGGTGCTTTAAGCATTATCCTCAAAGACGGACGTCTGGTCTTTAAATTAGCTCCCCTTAGTATATTGGGGAATTTTCTCTTAATTCTAGTTATCGCTTGTGTCACCGCCTACTTCCCGGCTAGACACGCGGCCAACTTGTCGGCGGTGGAGGCTTTGCGGCATTATGAGTAACTAACTGGAGGGGGTATGCTGGATTGGCTAAACGTATAATAACCGTTTTGGTTTGCTCATTATTCATCGTCTCTGGTTTCATCTACGCCGCTCCGGGAGTAAACGATCTCCTGGCGGAGATTGATGAGATGATGGATTTGGAATCGGACGGCACGGCCAAAGTAAAGATTACTCAGCAGAAAGCCGGTGAAGGGGTCAAGGTTTATGAGGCCATCTATTATTTGAGAGATCGGGATGATGCTTTTTTGATTATTATGACCGCGCCGGAAGTCGAGAAAGGTAACGGCTATCTTAAGCAGGATGACAATTTTTGGATGTACCGGAGGAATACCAGAACTTTTCAACATATCAACAGGGACGAGAGCATCGCCGGGACTAACGCCAAAGGAGGAGACTTCGAAAATAAAAAGCTGACCGAGTTATATAAACCAACTCTCAATGAGGCTGGAGAAGAGATTATCACCGAAACCATGATTGGGAAGGTTCCGGTCTATCAATTTGAACTCACTGCCAAGACCGAAGATGTAACTTATCCGAAGGTAATCTTCTGGGTCAGACAGGATAATTATTTGCCCTTAAAGACAGAGGGTTATTCTTTGAGTGGCACATTGATGGAGTCCGCGTATTACCTTAAATATACCAGGATTGGCGGGAAGTATATGTGGGTGAAGGCCATGTTTGTGGATGAGTTTGAAAAGGGCAATAAGGCAGTGGTAGAAATCCAGAATATTTCCTTGCAAAAGATTGAGGATCATGTTTTTACCAAGACCTATCTGGAAAACTTAAGTAAGTAGGGGAGAGTTGACCAATGAGAAAGTTTTTCTGTTTCTTATGGGCATTGACACTCTGTTCCGGATTCTTACTTGGGGTAGGCCGGATTTGTCTGGCTGCTGATCACCTCTTCTCCGCAGAGGATATGTTTAGTGCAGAGGATTTATTCTCCGCCGACGACTACCTGGTCGACGAGGAAGAAGTGGTCAGTGCGGAGGTAGGCGCGGAGTTGAACACCAAACGGGTGGAGGTTACCGGCCAGGCGGCCGGTACCATGACTTACTTGTTATATTCCCCGTCTCATGACTGGTTTGGTCCGGTTCGAGAGAAATATGGTCCGAGTCGAGAGAAGCATGGTCTGGAGAATCTGGTTGCTGCGGATTTTTTTGTGGATATCCGCTTAAAGGACGGGATCAAGAGTTTTTTGAGTTTGGGGGTTGATTACTATCCTGCCGGGCGAGAGAAGAGCTTCTCTGTGGGGAAGGCTGACTCAGCAGATGATGATAATGAATGGCAAAGAGTGAGCGCCTCCTCTGATGAAAACACGGAGTATCGGCTCAAAGAATTCTTTATCGATACCAACTGGAGGAACAAGATATATTTTCGTACGGGAAAACAGGTGTTAAAATGGGGAAGAAGCTATTTCTGGAACCCTACGGATCTGATTAATGTGGAAAAGAAAGACTTTTTTGATCTGGAGAAGACCAGGGAAGGGACTTACGGGACGAAGATCCATCTTCCCTTCGGCGCGGCTAAGAATATCTATGTCTTTGTGGGAATGGATGACGCAAAGGCCGTCCAAGACCTGTCTGTCGCCGGAAAATATGAGTTTTTGGTCGGTGGGACGGAGATGGCTTTCTCCGCGTGGACGAAGAAAGGTCATGAACCTGTGTATGGCTATGATATCTCCGGCCGACTATTCGACCTGGATCTTAGAGGAGAGATGAGTCTGTCCAGGGGAAGACGGTTGGATCCGGAGAACCTAGGTTGTTGGCAGGAGGAAGAAGAATGGATTCCGAAGATCAGCGCAGGGTTCACCAAATACTTTGACCATGGGGAGATCAAAGACCGGATCAGTGTAACCGGTGAATTCTATTATAACCACGCCGGGTATGATGAGAATATTTTTGCAAAACACAAGGCGCCTACGAAAACGGAGCTAGATCTCTTCCCAAAGGTATATGAGCCTTATATGACCAGCAAATACTATCTGGCCTTCTTTACTTCAGTCAATAAGTTCATCAGATCCGAGCTGACCCTGAACCTGAACGGGATGATGAATTTAGTGGATAATTCAGCGATCCTCTCCACCGGTTTGAGCTATAGCCCGGCCTTGACTGACTTAACCATTGATCTGACAATCACCGGAAGACTGGGCGAGCAGTACAGTGAAGCGACCTTCATGGGTGATCGGTTGAGCTTGTCTTTGGGAACTAAAATTCTATTCTAGACCGTGAAACTCCGAAAATTATATGTCTGGTACAAAGGTGAAAATTGTAAGGACGCCAACTTCAAAGACCATTCTAGTTGAGATCCGTTAACAATTGAACGGGAAGATCCGAAAATACGTTGTAATCTAGAAGACAACCATTACTGGAGCTGCTCCCTCTATGGTAAACGGTGGGAACGACAAGCCTGTCGCCTCACAAGGAGTATGAGCTTGATAAATGGTTGTTTTTTTGCTGATTTCCAAAACAAAATGATCCTGAACCTAAGAACTGTTACTCAATAATAGTTGGGATTTTTCTTATATATAGATATGATCGATACAAGCTGATCTTACCCGGCTACTTTCCTAAGTCTCTACAAAACATCCTTTAAATGCGGGCGAACAACGATATATCCGAAAAATTGACAGAACATGTTAATTACAATAAAGGAAATAACTAAGTGCTGTGGAATAAAATTACACTATACGCATGTTTGTCCTGATCCACTCTTACTCGTAGCTGGATAATCAAAAGCCAAGAAATTTATCTTGCGATTGCCTTCCCTGGACTGTAATTTATCATGGTCTGGATAGTTATGGATTCAACTTAGTCCATGAGGAGCAGTATGCTACGCGCGCGCTCTGTGAGAGAATAAAAAGGTCTAGGAGGTAAAAGAAGTGTTTAGTCTGTCTGTAGTGGTAAAGAAGAAACTTCACACCATAATCAGTTTTGTCCTAATACTCCTCTCAATCACTTTATCCCCAATCAGCCCGGCTTTTGGGGAGGATGAGGAGTCAATCTTCACTCCGTTCACCAGGGTGACTCTGGAAAACGGCTTAACCGTGATCGTCAAAGAGAAGCACTTTGCTCCGATTGTGGCGGTGGATATCCGGGTAGGAGTGGGGTCCGCATATGAGCCCCCTGAGTTGCGTGGGATCTCTCACTTTGTCGAGCATATGTTCTTCAAAGGAACCAAGCGCCGCCAGGTCGGGGAGATCGCCAGGGAGATAGAGGCAGTGGGAGGACATTTAAATGCCGCCACTTCACTGGATACCACCCATTATTATGTAGTGGCGCCCAGCGTCTACACGGACCTCGTTCTTGATGTGACGGCAGATGCCATCCAACACTCCAGTTTTGATCCGGCTGAGATTGACCGGGAGAGAATGGTGATCATTGAAGAAATAAAGATGTATCAGGATGCCCCGCAGACCCGGTTGACCGAGGAAATCTACATGCGGTTATTTGCCGGGACCCCTTACGCCAATAATGTCATCGGTACTCCGGAGACACTGGGCAATATAGACCGGGAGGCGCTAGTCGCTTATTACAAAAAGCATTATGTGCCGAATAATATAGTTATGGCGGTGGTTGGGGATGTGGATACCAAACAAGTCCTTACCAGTATGGAACGGCTCTTTAAAGACTTTGAACGCGGAGAAATAACGCCTTTACCAGCTTTTGAAGTATCGCAACCAAAAGAGAGCGCACGCTTTGAAATTGAAGAAGATATTAACCAGACTCACCTGTTTTTTGGTTTTCCGGTACCACCGCTAAACTTCCAGGACAGCGCTGCTTTAGAAGTATTACAGGCCATCTTGGACGGGGGGCGCAGCGCCAGACTGAGTAAGCTGTATACTGAAGGTCTGATTATTAATAAATCCGCTGGTTACACCATCTATCGTGAACTAGGGTTATTTGGAATTTTCACCACCACCCAAGCTTCGGCCTTAGTTGAAAAAAGAGTCCAAGAAATTCTGGGCGAAATTATTGAAGAGGGCGTAACCGAAGAGGAAGTGGCGATCGCCAAAGCCATCATCCGTACGGGTTATGCTATGGATGGGGAAAGGGCTTTCTCCATGGCTTGTATGATGAGTAGATACGAAGAGATGGGCTCATTGGAGGATAGAATCCTTTATGAGCAGGCCTTGGCGGAGGTTACCAAAGAAGATGTGCGGCGGGTGGTGGAGAAATATGTGAACCCACAGCGTGCAACAGTTTTTATTCTAAAGCCCAAGGAGGCGAAGTAAAATGAGGTCAGTATGGATCAAGAGACTCTGCGGACTTTTAAATTACAGTAAACAAATAAGATTCAGCCTGTTATTGGTCGTTTTAATCCTGTTGTCGATCTTCCCCGGAGGTATCCTTCTAGCCGACGGAGAAGAGGGGGTGAGACCGGCGCCAGCTTCATTAACGGCAAATGTGATCAAAAAAGTCTTTCCCAATGGTTTGACACTCTTGATCAAGCCCACCCATGATCACGAATTAGTCTCCGTCAACCTTTACGCCAGAATGGGCACGCTTTACGAGGCGCCGGATCAAATAGGGATTTCCGCTTTAATGCAACGCTGTCTCCTATATGGCGGAACTACCAGCCGGGAACCACACATAATCTATCGCGGGCTAGAAAAGCTTGGCGCCCACTGGAACGCCAGTTCTGGAGCAGACATTGGCAATGTGTGGATGACTGTTACTACGCCCGGTCTTTACCACGCATTAGACTTTTATTTTGATCTGATTTTGCATCCGCAATTTGCGGAGTGGGATGTGGAAATCGGAAAAAAGGAAAGTATTGAAAGGCTCAAAGGTATTGACGATCATCCGTCCAACACCGTTTTCATCCTTTTTTCCCAGGGTTTTTACGGGGAGCATCCTTATGGGAAGTTAACAATAGGAAATGAAGAGACTATCGCCTCTTTGACTCGGGAAGATCTGGTGGCATGGCATGAGAAGATTTATATCCCTAATAATATGGTCTTTACGGTAGTAGGCAATGTCGATCCGGTAGAAGTTACTGCAGAGTTTGAAAAGGCCTTTGGCCGGATGAAAAAGGGACGGTTGCCAAGAAGAACAAGAAAAAAGAGCCCTGCTTTAAAAGAGGATAAGCTACTTTATCAACCACGGGAGGTGGAAGGGGCTTATCTGATTCTCGGCTATCCGGCCCCGAATTGTCTGCAGAAGGACGCTCCGGTGATGGAGGTGCTAAATAACATCTTAGGGGCGAGCGGTATGGGCAACCGGCTTTATAGCGAATTAAGAGATAAGAGGGGACTGGCTTATGCTATCGGTTCGTCCTACCAGCAAATGGTTGGACCCTCTCTGGTTAACGCGTTCATGATCACCGCGCCGGAGAATTTTCAAGTAGCCCGGGAGGGAATTGTCGCAGAGTTCAAAAGGTTCTGTGAGGAGCCGGTATCCACAATCGAACTGGAAAACACGAAAAAGTGGTTGAAAGGCACCTATGTAATGGCGCAAGAAACAACCGCTGCTCAAGGAAGACTCTTGGGGGTATATGAGTTGTTGGGATACGGTTATGATTATCCTGATCAATACTTTAGCCTAATTGATGCGGTAACACCTGAAGACATCCAGCGGGTGGCCAAGAAGTACTTCCACCACTATGTTCTGGCGGTACTGGCTCCGGAAGGCACGATTGAGGAATAGGAGTAAGTTCTTAGGTATGTGGGAGGATTAGCATGGATAGATAGTCCAACCACGATGGCGGTCTTGGGACTTATGACCATAAACTATCCCAAGGTTAACAAAGGTCTATACAATGCCTTAACTTTATTTGCCGTATGGGTTGGAACTCTCCAATTGTTACTAGGATATGTACCGGTTACCCGTTAGCAGTAGTCGGTTACTGTGCCTTATTTATCAAGGCTTTTCATGATATACAGGAAAAAAGGCCGCATCTTATCAGGATTGAATCTCTTTTCGCAGTTATATGCGTACAAGGGTACAGGGGCTTGTCTGCTATAAAAATGTTAAGCCTTGTAGCCATCAAAGGCATAACTTTTATATTTAACCTAAAAAGCAGGAATATAAGTTCCTGTTTTTTTATTACAGACAATTCGCTGTCCTTTGTGTTTATTTGCAGACAGGTCCATCTCTCCAGACAAGTCCCTATCCCTTTGCCTGACAAACAACTCTCACCGCAGATAAGTCTCTGTTCCTCTGTGCGGCGCCCTTTGCCTGCTTGTTTCTGTTAACTATATTTATACAAATAAAGGATTTCGTCTACTCACTAGATAACTATTCTAGTGAGTTGTTGAGTAGTAGGAAAACTGGAATGATTGGAGTAGACGCATGGCACACCGGATCTTTTCTACCCCGACTTTGCGCAGACAGTTCCTGGTTCCTTTGATCTTTATTGTCTTTAGTGTCTTAGCCATGGTTGGCATGGTTGCCATAAAAATTACTCAAGATGTAATACGCAATCACACAGTACATTTTGGCGATCGAATGCTATCGCAAGCCGCGCATAGACTCGGGACCTTAGTTGATGGCGCGCAGGTCACTGTGGACTCTTTAATCTTGGACCGGAGGTTGGCCCCGTTATTACAGGACTTGTCCTCCAGTGAACCGCGGCGGAAGGCAAAAGCCGAAGAAGGCCTCTATAACTTACTCATGCACTATAAAACATTGTTACCTGGGGCGGAACTAGTGGTACTGGATGACCTGGGCAATGCAGTGTCCACCTTTGATTCGCAATCAGTATTAGAAGATGTTTTACCAGAAACATTCGGTGAGGACCTGAAGGTTTGGCGTTTACGCTCCATCCCTTATTTTAATAGAGCCAATCCCATGCTCTCTTTTCGTACACTTGAGTTAACAGCCAAGATTATTAATCTACCCTGGCAATCGCAGAGCGGTTGGATAATCCTTTATCTGGATTACCGGCTCGTGGAATCCATTATGACCACTGGTTAAATCACTTCTCACTCCCAAGGAGGTTTTTTCCACCCAGAATAAACTCTTTAAGAATAAATATGGGGAAGAGATCATCTTTGTTGCTGAAGAGTATGAGAAGTTTAAAGACCTTCAGCTACAGAGGAGCTTTAAAAACTGTACGGATTTAAAAGTACTTTTAGATCCGGGAGCAGAGTATCCGGCCGCCATCTCGAAACGCCGCTCCTACCGGATGTTTAACCAGAAAGATAAGATATCTTTTCCTACCTTTTCCAGGTTGTTGTCTGTTTTCAGGCAGATTAGAGAAGAGAATAAGATAAGGTATTATTATGCCTGCGCAGGTGGGTTATATCCCATAGATATCTTTGTCTATGTAAAAGAGAACAGAGTGGAAGGGCTGGAAGAGGGATTATACTATTATAATCCAAGAGAAAACGCTTTATATTTGGTTAACAATGATGTGATCACCGATCAAGCCCATTACTTTACCAATAAAGCGATCTATAATTCATCCGCCTTCTCTTTATTCTTTATCTATAACGCAGAAGTCACCATGCCAAAATATGGGGCTGACGGTTACTTTTACGCGTGTATTGATACAGGAATCATGGTTTCCACCTTAACGCACGTGGCAGAAGCATTGAATATTGGCTTATGCTCCATCGGTGATATGATGTTTGACCAGATCAGAGAGAAATTTAATTTAGCTGAGGAACAGGTATGGATTCATACGGTTGAAGGAGGTATAAAGCCAAATTCGGAGGAAAGTATGGCGGTTGAAGAAAGGGTTTATGGTTTTACTGACGCTGATTGGCCGGAGGAGTCAGAGGTCCGGACTATGGTCTCCGCAGCCAATGATTCTAAGCAAGAGAATGAGTTAACTACTGGGTTAAGTAATGACTTAAGGTTGGTGCTTTTAAGCGGGGATTGGATACCGGTCAAGCTACCCGAGAGGATTGAGGAGTATTTTTGCCAGGCGAAGATTGTAAGTCTGGGTGGGGCGACTGAGGCGTCTATCTGGTCGATCTATTACCCCATTGACCAGGTGAAGGAAGATTGGGTTAGCATACCTTATGGTATGCCACTGGCTAATCAGAAGTTTTATGTTTTAGATTACGAACATAGACTGTGTCCCGTTGGTGTGCCGGGTGAATTATATATAGGCGGTTTGGGCGTAGCAGAAGGCTATCTCAATGATCCCGAAAAAACAAGGAATTCCTTTATTCACCACCCGAAATTAGGACGCTTATACAGAACCGGTGATTATGGGATCTTGCATAAGAACGGCTATATAGAGTTTCTCGGTAGAAAGGATCATCAGGTAAAAATCAGAGGATATAGAATAGAGTTGGGTGAGATCGAAAGCTGTCTCTTAAAGCATTCTTCGGTAAAAAGAGCGGTTGTGGTTGATGTTAAGGATAAAGAGGGCACCAAATCTTTATGCGCATATATAGTGCCTAAAGCGAGGGTGACAGGAAGAGAACTACGTGAGCATTTAGTAAAATTGTTGCCCGATTATATGATCCCCTCGTATTTTGTGCAACTTCAGGAACTGCCGTTAACTCCAAATGGCAAAGTGAATATAAAGGCTTTGCCAGAACCGGAGCAGACTATGGATGATGGTAATGAATATACGGAAGCGCAAAATGAGATCGAGGAGAAGTTGGTAACAATCTGGACTTCCGTGTTGGGTGTGGAAAAAGTCGGTACTAATGATAACTTTTTTGAAAAGGGGGGTAATTCCGTATTACTTGTGCGGATGCATAACGAGATTGAAAAGCTCTATCCTGGCAGCACAAGAATTGCGGATCTCTTTAATAATCCAACTATTATAAGTCAGGCGAAGTATATCAAGAATAGCCTAGCGTCTTCATCCGGAGATTTGCGGAGAACAGGAGTTCCCATCCTTGAACCTCTGCCCTTCCCTGCAGATTATTTCCTTGCTGAAGACGAGAGTAGCGAGGAGACATTTTTGAAATTTCAGATTCCGGACAACCTGCTCAAGACAGTAAATAACATAGCCGAAGAAGAAGGTGTTTCTGTAGCTGATCTATTGCTATCTATGTATATCTATCTAATCTCTGAGGTGACGGGTTTACAAGAGATAACAATACAAACAGTGTTGGAGAAGAGTTCTACGGTTTATCCACTAAAAATCAGTTTACAGACTGTTCCTGATCTATCAGCGCTCTTTAGGATAGTAAATGAAGAGTGTCGCAAAAAGCCGAGTGAAAAGAGTTACAAAATAGACGAGGTGAGCAGAGACTTGGCAAAAGGCGCCTTTTCGGTTCTTCCTCTGTATTGCGCATCCGAATTCCTGGCAAGCGCCGAAGACTTGCTCAAGATTTATGATCTTGTAATTGCGGTCGGAGAGGCGGATGGCGCTCTTTCAGTGGTTTGCGAGTACAACGGAGAGCGCCTTAAGGAAGAAAAGATGAAACAATTTATAAATGGCTATATGAAATTCATCAGATTGCTGGAGAATGAATATTCTTCAAATCAATGAGTGTTCTGTGACAAACTGTGTTGATCGGGTATTAAGAGAGGAAGGGTATAAGAGGTAAGATGATCACAAAGCATAAATTTGTTTTAGAGGAAGACGGTCCTATCCAAAATGAAGAATTGTTTAATATAAATACGGTGTCGAAGAAGGATATTGCGATCATCGGAGTATCCGGCAGGCTGGCTAATACGGTAAATGTGGAAGAGTTTTGGGGGAGCGTTAAAAACAGGATAGACCTTGTTACCGGCTTTCCTGAGTCCAGGCGGAATGATATAGGCGGGTATTTGCGCCATCTTTCAGGTGAAACCGAGGAGGAGCCTAAATATATTGAAGCCGCTTATTTGGAAGAGATAGATGAATTTGATTACGGCCTCTTCCATCTTTCGCCGAAAGAGGCGAGTCTGATGGATCCGAATCAGAGGTTACTGCTGGCGGAGATTTGGCATGCGATAGAAGACGCGGGTTATGGTGGAAACAGGCTAAAAGGAAGTAATACCGGTGTATATATAGGATTTGCCGGCAACATAAAAGATTCTTACCAAAAAATCATTCTTGATCTGGCGCCTTCCTCCGTCTCCATGTCCAAAGTCGGGAATATGGTGGCGATGATGCCGAGCAGAATATCATATTTGCTGGATTTAAGAGGCCCCACCATGATCGTGGATACCGCCTGTTCGTCGGTGCTTGTCGCGGCGCACCTGGCCTGTCAGGCCATAAGGAACGGTGACTGTAATCTGGCGTTAGTTGGTGGAGTGAGAATCAACCTTTTACCCTTAGATCATGAAGACATAAAATTCGGTATAGAATCTTCAGATTATAGAACAAGAGCGTTTGATGATCATGCTGAAGGTTCAGGCACAGGAGAAGGGGTCGGAGCAATACTGCTTAAACCCTTAAGCCAGGCGATAAAGGATAGAGATAATATTTATGCCGTCATTAAGGGAAGCGCGGTTAATCAGGATGGAACTACTATGGGCATTACAGTTCCTAACTCGGAGGCGCAGGCCAGAGTGATTATGAAAGCCTGGGAGGATGCAAGAATCTCTCCGGAGACGATCTCATACATACAAACGCATGGAACAGGCACTACGCTTGGAGATCCCATAGAAATAGACGGGCTGCAGAAGGCATTTGCCAAATATACTGATAAAAGACAATTTTGTGCTGTTGGTTCAGTTAAAACCAATATCGGGCATTTATATGACGCCGCCGGAATTGCTAATTTGCTTACAGCGATCATGGCGCTCAAGCACAAGGAGCTTCCCCCTTCAATCTTTTTCAATAAACCTAATCGAAAAATCAATTTCGAAGACTCTCCTGTCTATGTAAATATTAAACCTAGAAGATGGGAAACAGGTTCTTTCCCCAGAACTTGCGGAGTGAGCGCCTTTGGATTCAGCGGGACTAATTGCCATTTGGTTTTACAGGAAGCTCCTTTATTTGAAGAAGATATACCCTCTAACGATCAGATGCTGCATGTTTTGACCTTGTCCGGAAGGAGTCAAGAAGTAATAAGGAAACTCCTTGAAGATTATAGGTTGTTTGTAAACAATCGTGTTGGAGCTACGTTGCAGAGTATTTGCTTTACCGCTAATACCGGTCGGGGACACTACAGCCATAGACTGGCAATTATCGTGGAGGACATTGAAGATCTTAAGGTAAAGATAGAAAAGTTAAACTCAGATGAGGCGGATTTTATTCATGCCAAAGAGCCATGGCTTTATTATGGTGAACATAGAGTGATTCCGGATCATACCGGAAGATCAGGGGATATAACAATATCTGAGAGAGAGAAAGCGGAGATCAGTCAAAAAGCCAGTGTAATAAGGAAGGAATTTGTGGAGACCGGCGCCAATAACCGGGCTTTGCTGGCGGAAATATGTCGCTTATATGTGAAAGGAGCCGATATTGGCTGGGCAGATCTTTACCCATGTAAAGGGAAGACCATTAGAAAAATGAGTCTCCCTGTTTATCCGTTTCAACAGTATAGATGTTGGGTGGAGACGCCAGCGGGGCAAGCTCGAAAAGGAAAAGACGGAAAGCAGCCGAGGTTTTTCTCGATGGCCTGGAGGAAAGAAGAGGTCAAACAGGGTTCGGTCAATAAGAAAAAGGTTTTATTATTTACAGACTCAAAAGGATTAGGAGAAGAATTGCTATTAAGTTTAAAAAAAGAAGGCAGAGAAGTAGTTGAAGTTAAACTCGGCGGTAAGTTTGAGCAGGTAGATGATGATTTGTATGAAATTCAGAACCGTCAGGAAGATTATGAAAAAATCTTAAAACGCTTCAATGAAAGTGAAGAGATTCAAGTAATTCATCTGTTAACACTGGATAACAGGGAAGAGATCATTGATCCCGGGGATTTGGAGAAGAATTTACAAAATGGTGTCCTTAGTTTGTTGCATTTAGCGAAGGCTATTATAAACAGGGGGACTGAGCAAATATTCCGTATTTTACTGGTGGCCGTTTATGCCAGTGAGGTAACAGGAGAAGAAAGAAGAATACATCCGGAAAACGCCTCATTTTTTGGGCTGGGAAAGGCAATAAATAAAGAATGCTCCAACATAAAACTAAAGTGTGTGGATATAGATGAAACCACTGGTGTTCTTGATCTTCTGGCCGAGTTGGCGGATGAAAGTCCCCTATATGTGACTGCCTACCGAAACGGTCAAAGATATGTTGAAGAGTTTCAAAGTGTTACAATGGAAGACCTCCCTGACCAGGAGATTGCTCTCCAAGAAGATGGTGTATATGTGATCACAGGCGGCGCAGGGGGAATAGGACTTGAAATAGCTAAACACTTCGCCTCCAGGAAACGTGTACAGTTGGCGCTGATTAATCGGTCGAAGATGCCACCGAGAGAAAAATGGGAGGAGATTATCAGCAAAGCGGATGATCAAAAGCTATGTAAAAAGATGAATACGATCTTGGAAATAGAAGCATTGGGCGCACAGGTAGTATACTATAGCGCTGATGTATCCGACAGACAGGCGATCAAGGAAGTACTGGATGAATTACGTGAAAAATATGGCGCGATTAGAGGGATTATCCATGGCGCCGGTGTCGCGTCTAACAAGATGTTGGCGCAGTTGGATGAAGAGACATTCAGGAGCGTGTTGGCGCCGAAAATAAACGGAACATGGAATCTTCATCAGTTAACCGGGGCTGATCAGCTTGATTTCTTTATCATGTTTTCCTCCATTGCCACTATATTTACTTCCATCAGGCAAGGAGATTATGTGGCGGCCAACTCCTATCTGGATTCATTTGCGGCCTATCGGAGAAAAAAAGGGAAAAGCGCTCTCGCCATCAACTGGTCTACGTGGAAGGAAACAGGGATGTCAGTAGATGCCGGAATTAATGTGGATACACTCTATAAGGCTCTACCCACGGTGGAAGCGATTGAGGGATTTGGTACTGTTCTGAACAAGCATATCTCAAGAGTACTTATAGGAGAATTAAATTATGACAGTAAAATTATCCATCTGCTTAAACAATCCCGGTTTAGGTTAACTGCTGAGATAGAGAGTATATTCAATAGCGATCAGAGTAAAGCGACGATTAAAAACCAGCCTATAGCTGGTAAACATGTGGGCGCAGTGCAGATGAGAGGGAGAGAAGATAACGACTATACGGAAGTGGAGAAGGAGATCGCGAAAATTTGCCGGGAGATGTTGGAATTTAGTGAAATCAACATCTATGATAGCTTCTTTGAGCTTGGCATAGACTCAATAATGTTGAAAAAGATCCATGCCAGAATCGAAGAAAAATATCCGGGGTTGCTCGAGGTAACTGACTTCTTTGAACACTCGTCCATTTATAAGATTTCCAGACATATTGCACAAAAAATGAACAGGACTCAGACTGAGGCCGGTGAGAGAATAAGTAGTTTTGCAGATGAAATGTACAATATTTTGGAAGAAGTGGAAAAAGGCGCTTTATCCATTGAACAGGCGATCAGTAAAATCAAGTGAGTTGGGGGAGGAAGTGTGTGGTGGAGGAGTTATACAAACTGATTTTGCAAAATGTAAGTGAGGGGAAGATCGATAAAGAAAATGCTGTGCAAATATGTGCAAAACTAAAGCAGTACGCCACGGCAAAGAAGAATGATATCGCGATCATCGGATTGGCGGCCAGGTTGCCTATGGCGGACAGCATTGAAGAGTTTTGGGAGAATATCAAAAATAAAGCCAACTGCATAATTGAATGTCCCCCGCTCCGGAAAGAAGATGTTCTGCGCTATTTAAACTATAAAGGTATTGATGATGAGGAAAGGTATTTTGCTAAAGCGGCTTATTTAAGAGAAATAGATCGGTTCGACTATAATTTCTTTCGCCTTACACCGAAAGAGGCAAGTCTCATGGGACCTGAACAAAGATTGTTTTTGGAGACGGCTTGGGAAGCATTGGAAGATGCGGGATATGGAGGACCAGCTTTAGCAGGGAGCAAGACTGGTATCTATGTAGGCTATTACGCCAACGCCAGAGATAGTTATTCCAAGATCATTTACGATGTTGAACCCAGTGCAATTCCACTGTCCATAACAGGGAATGTGCCTGCGGTTATCCCCGGCAGACTTTCATACTTGTTGAATTTAAAAGGACCGAGCATGGTGATTGATACAGCATGTTCATCTTCACTCGTTGCTTTGCATTTGGCGTGTAATGCCATAAAAAGCGGAGAGTGTGATCTGGCGATTGCCGGGGGAATCAAAATAAACATTTTGCCTGTCTTCACCCTCGATGAAAAGCTGGGGATCGAGTCTTCAGACTGGCAGACAAGGACGTTTGATGATCATGCTGATGGCTCGGGGATTGGAGAAGGAGTGGTGGTGGCGCTGCTTAAGCCTTTGGCACAGGCTGTGGAAGATCAAGATCACATATACGCCGTGATAAAAGGCAGCGTCATCAATCAAGACGGCGCCTCAAATGGGCTTACTGCGCCTAATCCCGCCGCGCAGGCGGAGTTGATTGTAAAAGCGTTAGAGGAAGCAGGGGTTAATCCAGAGACAATCTCCTACATAGAAGCGCATGGCACAGGAACAGAGCTTGGCGATCCTATAGAGCTAAAAGGCTTGGCTGACGCCTTTAAGAAATATACTAACAAAAAGCAGTTCTGTGCCATCGGGTCTGTTAAATCCAATATTGGTCATTTATATGAGTGCGCTGGCCTAACCGGTTTGTTAAAAGCTGTGCTAGCCCTCAAGAACAAGGAGATCCCTCCGACTATTAATTTTAATACGCCAAATCGGAAGATAAGTTTCGAGCGTTTACCGGTATATGTCAACACTAAACTTAGAAAATGGGAGACTACAGGGTATCCCAGGAGGTGTGGGGTTAGTTCCTTTGGCATGAGCGGAACCAATTGTCATGTTATTTTAGAGGAATATCCTGACCAGCCTGGACAGTCGAAAGTTCAAAACACCGCCTTGGCTTTTCCGGTATTTACTTTGTCAGCAAAGACTGTAGAGGCCTTAGATACATTGGTGCAAAAGTACAGAGAATATGTAGATGAAAATTTAGATTTCGATTTAAATAGCGTCTGCTATACGGCGAATACGGGTAGAGGAAGCTATAGATATAGAGTTGCCATCATTGTCAGA
>DUOH01000053.1 GCA_012838955.1 Bacillota bacterium
AAGGAGTGACCACCATCCGAGGTCCATCCTCATCCAGATAACCTAAAGCGCCCTCCACTGTATAACCAACACAATCCACCAATCTTACCCTCAATTCAACTTGATCAAATTTGAGCGGGATGGCTTCATCCGGAACAAACTTCGGTTCTGTGGTCATAATGGTTTTTCCCGCGCCACTCTGTGGCAGCTCATCCAGAGCCCGCTTTTGGTCATATGTATCGTCAATATTCGGTAAAACCATATTTTCCATAAATCTCTTGATAAAAGTGGACTTACCTGTCCGCACCGGACCAACTACGCCAATATATATATCACCGCCTGTACGTTCGGAGATATCTTTAAAGATATCGAAACGTTCCATCCGTTTCCCCCCTTTTGAGAATTCTATAAACAAGGCCACTTCTTCTCCTGGCTCCAGATGTGACCTGGTCACGAATGTCGCGCGCGTACCGTCGCGGTAAGATACGGTGTTTTACGAGAAACACACCCCCTCGAAAAAGCCGGCTTCTCTCTCTCTTTCAGCCCGTAACGCTACTCCGCCACCTGTACATTGATACAATAGGCGGTTCCCAGTCCGTGAGAAAACGTTATCGTCCGCAAGCAAGTCATAATCATTTATATAATAACGAACGGTTTTCTATAACCCATTTTAGAAAAAACTTCAGTCTCTCACACAAAGAGTGGTTCCTAAAACCAATTATATGAACCCTAAACCTAAAATAGGACAAAAAAAAACAACCCCTCAGGGTCTGAAAAAATCCGATTTGACTATTGGTGTATTCCGTAGTGAACACCAGGTGATACTGATCAATTTATCTATCTATTTTATATCATTCGCTTTTATTCCAAAATCAATTCCACCCCGCTAGTCTCCTCCTCCAACAGCCAAATCAGTGATGCGCCATCTTTGGTCACATCGTTTACGCGACAATTTAATCTAATTCTTTCTCCAGGGAGCGGTAACAACTTTAGTTCTTGGAGAGAGACGGCTAGTTTCAGAAAGTACCCCTCTTTCTGAAGGGCCGACTTCAACTGAAAAGCACTGCTCCGCCAGGACAATCCGGAGACCTTTAAGAGCGGTTCCTTGATTTTACTGGTTGGTAAGAGGTCCAGGATCAACGGAGCTTTTTCAAGCCACTTATCAACTTTCAAGTATACGCGCAGATGGTCGCTGCCGCTGAAATTCTTGGAATAATCGTCTTCAAAGGTTAAAAACGGATCGGTTACGTAAAATCCTAAATAGAGGTTTTTTTCATCATAAGCGGTATAAACCTGTATACCGACGCCGTACTGAGCGGTGCCTATCTGCGTTTGACCCAATTTATTCCGCCAATCATCAGCTCCCAACTCCAGAAGGGAGACATTCCAAACCCGCGGAACTCCGACTTCATCATGGGCCATAACTGAATCAGCGAGGAAAAGAAGTAACAATAAGAGCAGAACATTCCCAGCAAAAACCAGGGGGCTGCGCATGTCTCTGCCCTCCCTTCCCCATAACCTTATACTTACTTACTTTTTTCTTCCGGATCGCTTCTTTCTTAAGAACCCTTAATTTTCATTAAGGTTATCCTTAAGTATCGTTAAATCTCATCCTAAGATTATCAGATTATCCTTATGCAACACTAGATTTTATCCTAAGACTAGTAGCGCTTTTGATTATCCATAGCATACTTCTGCGCTTTCCGGCCTAATCCTGCTCACACTTTTTGACAGTTATTTCTCAAACCCGGAGTGGGCCTTACTCCTCTAGAAGATGGTTTCAATCTCATGTCTTCTTTCTCTGGACATCAATTCCTGCAAAGCTTGGACCGGGGGATATCCTTCATACAAAATTTTATACATTATGTTGGTAATCGGCAGTTCCACCTGATACTTTTCACCTAGTAGATAAGCAGCCTTGGTCGTGGGAACACCCTCAACCACCATCGGGGTGGACTTCAGAACCTCCTCAACCTTTCTGCCCTTACCGATTTCCCGACCGGCCCAGGCGTTTCGGCTGTGACGACTGGCGGAGGTGACATAAAGGTCACCGAGGCCGGAAAGTCCGGAAAAAGTCAGAGGCTGAGCTCCCATCTTCTCCCCTAACCGCCGCATCTCAGAAAGGGCTCTAGTCACCAAGGCGGCTTTGGTGTTGTCACCGAACCCCAGTCCCTCGCAGATCCCCGCCGCCAAGGCAAAGATATTTTTGAGTGCCCCTCCAATCTCCACCCCGATCCGGTCGGAGTTGGTATAAACCCGGAAATAGGGGGCGATAAAAATATCCTGCGCGATTTCGGCATATTGCAGAGCGGGGGAGGCAACCACGGTGGCGGTAGGTACTCTTCTTCCCACTTCCTCCGCGTGTGAAGGACCGGACAAGGTAATGATCTTTCCATCGTCCCAATCCAACTCTTCCCGGATTACTGCGGACAAACACTGCAATGTACTGGTCTCAATGCCTTTTGCCGCATTTATAATCATGACGCCGGGCTTGATGAAGTCTTTAAATAATTTTACAGTGGATCTAACCCATTGCGATGGTGTCACAAAGACTAAAACCTCACTCTCCTTAGCCACTTGTTCCGGATCGGAACTGGCTGTCAGTTTCTCCGGAAGGATGATTCCCGGTAAGAAATGGTGATTGCAATGAGTCTGATTAACCTCATCAGCAGTATCCTTTTCATACGCCCATAAAGAAACTTCATGCCCGTTTTCTGTTAACAACTTGGCTAACGCCGTTCCCCAACCTCCGGCTCCTACAACACCTATCCTCATTTCTCTTCCTCCTGATCTTGTTGATAACTAACACGGGGTTCACGTTAACACGGGCTGCCTTAACGTGAACCGTGTTTACGCCACTGCAAGTTAATGCGGTTTTCCTGTCCAGAACGTAGTCTTTGAATATTCGCTTTATGACGGTAAATGGCTAAAAGCGAAGCTGTAATCACAAAGAACAACAAGAAACCGTTCAGTGGATAAAAGCAGAGATAAGCAAAGGTCAGCGCCACCGCGGCCGCCAAGGAAGCCAGCGAAACATAGCGCCATAACAAAAAGACCAGCACCCATAGGGGAATAAGCACCCATAATACTTTTGGAATGAGCATGATAATCACCCCAAAAGAAGTAGCAATCCCCTTTCCCCCTTGGAAACGGAAGAACACAGGCCAGTTATGTCCAATTACCACAGCCACTCCGCAGAGGGCGGCAGTCTCCGTTCCCCCCGCCACCGACCCCAAGTAGACGCTGAGCACTCCTTTTAAAGTATCACCCAACAGCGTCAAGCTGCCAAAGGCCGGACCCATCACCCGAAAAGTGTTGGTTGCTCCCGGATTTCCGCTCCCTTTTTCTTTAAAGTCAACCTTTTTTAAAGAGGCGAACACCTTGGCGAATAAGATATTTCCTAGAAAATAACTGATTAAAATCGATAAAACCTTGAACATCAACATCATCCTCCAACTGCCAGGAAACCGGCTTCATTTTCCACCTTTACCTGCTCGTTTCTTTAAAATGAACCGGAGGGGAGAACCGGTGAACCCGAATTCATCCCGCAGTCTATTCTCTAAAAAACGCTCATACGAAAAATGCATCAATTCCGGATCATTCACCCACAGCTGGAAAGTGGGGGGTTTAACTTTAAGCTGTGCGGCATAGTAAATCTTTAGTTGTTTTCCCTTCCGGGAAGGTGGATGATGAAGGGCGATGGCATCCCGCACTACATTATTAAGGATATTGGTGGGTATCCGCTTGGTATATTCATTGGCTACTTTAGCTACTTCCGGTAAAATCCGGTTGATTCCTTTTCCGGTCTTGGCCGAGACAAAGAGAACTGGGGCATAGTTTAGGAAGGCAAGCTGATAACGCAATTCTTCAGTAAAATTCTTCGCCGTCTCCCCGCTTTTCTTAATTAAATCCCATTTATTAACGACTATAATCACGGCTTTCCCAGCCTCCTGGGCAATACCCGCTACTCTTTTATCCTGTTCAGTAGAGAAGTCGGTGGCGTCTAACACCATCAGGGTTACGTCAGTTCTCTCCACCGCCCGGAGCGCCCGCACTATACTGTAGTACTCCACAGCCTCCTCCACCCGGGCTTTTCGCCTAATCCCGGCGGTATCCACCAGGATATAATCTTGACCTTCATAGCAAAAACCGGTGTCAATAGCATCTCTGGTGGTACCTGGGATCGGACTAACAATTACCCTCTCCTCTCCTAAGATCGCATTCAAAATGGAGGATTTTCCCGCATTCGGCCGGCCAATCAACGCCACCCTAATCGCTTCAGTCTCTTCTTCCTCCAGTTCCGGTGGGAAGTTCTTCAGCACTCTGTCCAGTAAGTCGCCGATACCCAGAGCATGTTCCGCCGAGATGGGGAAGCCTTCCCCAAAACCCAGAGCGTAAAACTCCGCAGTGGACAGCGGATCATAATGGTCTACTTTATTGATGGCTAAGATCACCGGTTTACTCGTTCTCCTAAGTATATTAGCGACGTCTTGATCCAGCGGATGCAGCCCTTCCTTGCCGTCCACCACGAAGATAATGACGTCAGCCTCGTCAATAGCCAAACGGGCTTGGTCTCCCACTTGTTTTTTGATGGGATCATCCTCCAAGGTAATCCCACCAGTATCCACCGCTAAAAAACGGCGATCAAGCCATTGTCCTTCACGGTACAACCGATCCCGGGTCACACCGGCCACATCTTCGACAATCGCCAACCTCTCACCGACAATTCTATTGAATAGGGTTGACTTTCCCACGTTTGGGCGCCCGACAATAGCGACGATTGGTAGTACTGCGGCAGAGGCCGTCATCTCCTATCCCTCCAAACCCAAAAAAATTCTAAACAGCGTTGCTCCGTTCACGGGCACCGTTTTTATGGTAAGATTCCGTACTGAACTGAGCGCCTCCCTAATCCCCTGTAAATTCGTGCCGTCCAGGAAGACCGTTTCCCCCTGGCGTAACATGACTTGGGGAATTAAGATGGTTTGTCCTTCTTTTACTCCCTTGTTCTTTAATTCTTTAATTATATCTTCCCCAGTAACTAAACCGGTGACAGTGACCATTTCTCCGAAGAAATGATTGGGAACCGGCCTGACCTCTATGTTAACCTCCGGGTAGTCAGCGGCAAAGGATCTAATTAACTCGGGCCAAAGTACGGCCACGCCCGTTCCGGTCAGGAGCAGAAAATCTCCGCCTTTTGGTTGCCGCCGCTTGGCTGAACCAGCCGCCAGCGCCGATAGGAACTCTTCCTTGAATAAGGCCCATAATCCCACGCCGTTCTCCAGTTGCCACAGATCCTCATACTCGGCGGGTGTGGGAAAGCTCTCTTGGGCTTGTAGATAAAATTCGTCCGCGGCAAATACCAATCTGGAACCGAAGTCCGATAAGAACCTCTGCTGGGCTTGGTGAACCAAGTCCAAAACCCACCGGGCTTCCTCTGTTGTGAACTTTCTTAATTCCGGTAATTTCTGGCGGTATTTGGTGAGACCCACCGGCACAATAGCCAAGCTCCGTACGGCCGGCCACAGCCGACCCAGATCCATGATGGTTTTTCTTAAAGAATCACCATCATTCACCCCGGGAACGATCACCGCTTGGGTATGCATTTGAATTCCCCAAGCCGCCAGCTTCTGCAGAGGAGTCAGAATATCCCGGATTTTCGCATTTCCGAAGAGCTCCTCTCGGACTGCTGGTTCAGTAGAATGAACCGAGATATACAAGGGACTTAAGCGCTCCTTTTTGATCCGGTGCCAATCTTCTGCTTCCAAGTTACTTAAAGTAATGTAGCTTCCCTGCAAAAAGGAGAGGCGGTAATCATCGTCCTTAATGTATAAAGTGGACCTTAGATCCGGCGGCATTTGATCAACAAAACAAAAGACACAACGATTCCGGCAGCGCTTAATAGAGTCAAAAACCGCTGAGGAGAAGGTGACCCCCAGTCCCTGTTCTTCATCTTTTTCCACCTGGATTTGGCGGATCTCACCGCTGCTCTTCTCTACCTCCAGGCAGAGCCGGTCCGAACATTCCTCCAGATAATACTGGATCAAATCCGTAAGTTGTTTTCCGTTAATCCGCAGTATTTGATCGCCCGGTTCCAACCCCACTTCCCGGCCTAAACCGTCCGGACTGACCTGTGTGATCAAGGCCGGGGCGGGTCTTCTTCCGGATCCGTATGCCTTAGTCAACTGTGTTCCTCCTGTGCATGACATCAATCTTTGTCACCGGCGCAGTCAAAAACAAAACCCAAACGCGCGCTTTCACTGACTAACGGCCTGTATGGCCCAGTCCGCCAGCGCCTCTGCCTGTCTCACTCAGCTCTTTCACCTCATCCCACTCCACATGAGTCACCCGGGCGATCACCAACTG
>DUOH01000054.1 GCA_012838955.1 Bacillota bacterium
ACATATTGAAGCCTTTCATTCGATTCTTGAAGATGATTGTTACAGCAGGCATCAGTTTAATACTTACGCAGAAGCTTACGAACAAATCTCGTTGTACATGGAGTACTATAACCAGCGCCGTCGCCATGGGAGTTTGAATAACATGGCTCCTGAAAAGTATTACCAGGCTATTATGAGTAATTCTATAAAACCTCAAGTACTTGTGGCATAATCTCCGGAATTAGGGGGTCAAGGCGGGGACTTTCTTGTTTCTTAAAAGGGACATCTTTACGTATTAATGAGGCTGCAATATTAATTTCAAACCTTGTCCCAAAGAAACCATCCGAAGTGTCTGTTCTCCTTAATTCCTTTTTAAATAACTGAAATAGTTGTGTGTCCCGTTCATTTATTTCTTTTAAATGTTTTACCAACATACTCATCCTACATAACTCAAGGTCTCTTTTTTTGTAATCACCTGAATTATGAAGGATCAAAATGTTTTGCATGTTCTTACCAACAACAGTTTCCATCGAATGATTATTGGGGGTGAAACGGTATCCAAGTAGATTGCAAAGTTCAATATTTAGAGCACTGAACAACGAAATAAAGTTGAGCACCTTTTCCTCCTTTTTAGCCTACGGCCCAAACATGTCAGATATCTCTCACGTACCCGCATTTCATATATAACCCCACATGGCAGATGTATCCGAATTCTGACGAACTGTAACAATTATGTTAAAGACCTACATACATAGATTCTATCAACTACTCTAATTTCCTGCAATATTTTATAAAATCCGACAGATTTAAACAAAACTCTTCCCCGGCAGCTCCGGAGAAGGCAATAGAATACATAAAAAAGCCACCCCTCGGGGTGGCCAAATATTAAATCACATCACACTCGTTCTATTTCCCATCTTCCCTATTTCACCATGGCAGGGCTTGTTATTCCTCACTCCCCGCCTCTTTTTCCTGTCCTTCGACGGTCTTCTTGATCCGCTCGATCAGATCGTCCACGGTCTCCCGGCCGATCTTGTAGACATACGCCCGTTGACTGCTGGTAATCAGGTATTCTTCCTCCGTGGTGAAAGGATAAATCTTCAGTTGGACGTCTGCGGTAGCGTCGGTGTCTCCTCCGGCCCGGTCCCGCTTCTGCTTTCTTTTCTCCTCTTCCTTGACCTTGATCACCACTTCCCAGAGGGGATCATGGTCGGCAAAGGCGCTACGCGGGGCTGGGGTGTCTTGCCCCTGTTCGTAGTATGGCTCGGTAAAGAAGAAGGAGCCGAGGTACCCCCACCAGACGTCGCCCAGGTCTTCCTCTTCCACGGTCAGCTCCCGGCCGCCGCGTTCCCGCAGGATGACGCTGTGGGCCTTCTGCTTATCCAGGCTGTTCAGGTTCTTATTGATATAATCCGCCAGCTTCAGATCGAGAAAGTCTAAGGATTCGTCTTCACCCAGCTTCAACAGGCAGGCTCTACGGTTGTGGGTCAGGTAGGAAGCATCCGCCGTCCCCGTCACCTGAAGGGTGACTTTCTCTCCGTCCGCAGTCGTCAGATCCAGGGTGAAGCGGGGCTTATCCAGTCCGTAGACGGCCAGGTCCGGCGCCTCGTCAATAAAGTCCTCCGCCCTCAGTTCATTCAGTTTCACCAGGAAATCCACGACCATATGGTGGGAGAGGAGCTCGGCAAAAGGCGCCGTCAGTCTCCAACCCCTCTCTTCCTTAGCCAAGGTATACGCCTTTCCTTTGTCGGTCCGCAGGTCCAGTCTGGTCAGGTCGTTCACGTCCACCGGCAGGACTTTCTTGAGCCTGACTTCTTTCGCCCGGTGATTCAGCCCGCCCCGGTCCGTCCCGTTGATCACAAAGACCTCCGGTTCTCCAGCGAAGCGGGCGTAGAACCTATAGGCGACTGGGGTTTCATCCCCGATCAACAACTCTCTGCTCTCCCCGGTGGTTAGCCCGACCTTTACTCGGAGCACGGGCTGATCCAAACCGTACTGGGCATAGTCGGTAACCTCTTCATACCTGCTCTCCGCCACCAGCTTGGTCATGACCTCCAGGATCCTTTCTACTGCTCCGGTGTCGACCTCGTCGTTCACCGGCTCGGTCATGGTCCACTTTTGGTCCGCGCCGCGCCGGAGGAGGAAATGGTCGGGGGCTTCCTCCTCAGCCGCGTGCGGTGTATAAGTGACTTCGATGGAATTGATCTTTTCCTCCGCCAAACGGTAAACGGTCTTCTCCTCCAAGGCCTCCTCCTGGGTAAAGACCAGCCACCACAGGACCCCGCCCAGGATCAAAAGGAGCGCTGCTAAGAGAATGGTCTGCCGGAAATCTTTCATTTTACCTTTTTACGCCTCCTTATCCAGATGAACCCGCCGAGACCGAGGATGGCCAGGGGCAGTAGGCCCATGCTGAACCACCGGATGAAGACTCCCTCGCGGGCGGGGATGGAGACCTGGGTCAACTCGGCCTGTTTCGGCAGGATGGTGATCTTGTCTTCCTCACCCAAGAGCCATTGCACACTGTTGTAGAAGAAGTTCAAGTTTCCTCCTTGCTCCAAATAACTGTTGGTGATGAAGATGGAGTTGGCCACCAGCAGCAGGCGGCTCTCTATGCCCTCTTTTTCTTTAGCCCCTTCCGTCTCTGCCGTCCGTTCTCCCGCTTTCTCCGGGTTCCCCAGTTTACGCTGGGCGGCGATGGCCAGCGAGATGGGGCCCGCAGTCTCATCATCGTCCTGCTTGACCTGACCGTGGGGGTTCTTCTCCGCCCAGGAATTGTTGGAGCTGCGCAGCAGGATGTAGCGCTGCGCCTCCCCGGCGTAACCCATGATCTCCCGGAGAGCGCGGTTGGCCGGAAAGACCAAATTCACCTGTTTGGCCTCGAGCTCTTTGGTGATCTCATGCTGTACATAGTTGGGATAGACCGTGGTGGGATCAAATAAGGACCGGCGCTCAAGCTCCACCACCATGGCCTCTTCCGCTTCCAGACCCCACTCTGCCAGGATGCTCAGCACCCGCGGTAGTTTGGTCCCGGTGTAATCCAGGAGAAACATGACTCTTCCGCCCTGTGCCAGGTAAGAGCGGATCAGTTCCTCCTCTTCGGCCAGGAGATCCCGCTCCGGACCGGCGCAGATCAAGAGGTCGCAATCCTCCGGAATCGCCCCTTCTTTCGGCAGGTTTACCTCGTGTACGTGGTAGCCTTCGCCAGTCAGATAATTGTGCAAAGCGTAAAACTCTTTGTTGATACTGCCTTCGCCATGTCCTTGAAGGAAATAGAGGTGTTTCTCCCCTCCGGCCAGGAGTTTGCTGAGGGCTCTGGTCACGGCCTGTTCCCCGTAGAACTGCGACTGGCCGTAGTAGGAATAACTAAAGATGTCGCTGGGGAAGATTTTCCGCTCTTCCTCGCCCATTAAGAGCAGAACGGTGCCTTCCTGCTGAATCTGGTAACGCTTGGCCTCCGCCGGATGTTTATAAGGGTCGATAAACCTGTAGCTCAAGTTTTTACTCCGCTCTTTATACTCTTTGAGGAGCTGCTGCACCATGCGTTCGTTGGACGACCCTTCCTGGTAAAAAGCGATGACCTCCACAGACTGGCCTTTGTCGTCCAAGGCGGCCAAGACCTGCCTGGTCTGCTCACTTAAGGAATACAGCTTATTTCTGGTGGTATCGTACCGCCAATTGTACCGAGCGGCCAAGAGGTTGATGATGATCCCGGCGGTAAAGACAATCAGGATCACCAACAGAGTATTGCAAGTATATAAGAGGCGGCGGCTGTCTGTCTGCTTCCGCTCTGCGTTCCCTACGCTTCTTTGTTTTTTTGTGCTTTTCCAGATCGCCATCTTTACTTCCACCTCCTGCTCTCAAGCTGGCGGACGGTTAAGAAGAGAAAAATCGCGGTCATTGTTAAGTAGAAGATGATGTGGGAGGAGTCGAGGATCCCCTTGTTAAAGTCTTCATAGTGCTTGATCAGGGACAGATTGCCCAGCAGTTCCCCGGTTTTTCCGCCCACTGCCTCCGCCATCCAATCCACCAGCCAGAAGAAGAGTAAGATCCCAAAGCTGAAGAGGGCGGAGATGATCTGATTATCCGTGAGCGACGAGGTAAAGATGCCCACCGCCAGAAAGGAGACGCCCGCCAAGAAGAGCCCAAACAGACTGGTGACGATCGGTCCCCAATCCGGAGCGGCATAATGGCGAACAATGAGAAAATGAATGACAGTCAACGCCATCATCGACAACAACGCCACACATACAGCAAAGAACTTTCCAAAGACGAAATGCCCGGTGGAGATGGGCGCGGTCATTAATAGCTCATCAACCCCGGTCTTCTTCTCCTCCGCCAGGGTACGCATGGTCATCAGTGGCGCCATAAATAAGAGGACTACCACCATATTGGAGAAGGTGTACTCCAGATTGGCCACACCGAAACCTAAAACGATCCCGGAGAAGAAGAGTCCGTACAAGAGGATGAAGACCGCGGTAACCGCGTAGGCGATGGGCGACAGAAAGTAGGAAGCAAGTTCCCTACGCATAATCACCATGACTCCCTTCATTCTCCATTCCCCCCTTTGCTGCTCCGCTCAGCTCCGGCGGCGCTTGCTTCCGGTCTCTCCTCCGCCTGGCCGGGCGCCTGCCCCTCCTCGACATGCTCCTGAGTTGTTAAGCGGAGAAAGATCTCTTCCAGGCTCAGATTGGCGCTGCGCATCTCCAAGATGGTCAGCTTGGCCTGGGCAAAGGCAGAGAATAACCTGGCCCGTAGATCCGAAGGGGACTGGCTGGTAACGATGTATTTATGGTTGGGCTGCGCCTCCGTCCCCCAGGGGTTCTTGACTTCTCCCCCGTATGACCAGTCGTTAAGCTCCGGAATACTCTGGAGCAGGCCGGTGATGGCTTCCCGTTCCCCCCGGACCTCGATCTCTACCCGTTGTCCCTTATTAATCTGGTGAGAGAGTCCTTCCGGGGTATCCATGGCCACCAACCGCCCTTGATCCATGATAATCACCCGCTCGCAGATCATATTGACCTCCGGCAGAATGTGGGAGCTGAGGATGACCGTATGTTCCTGGGCCAGGCTCTTGATGAGGTTCCTGATCTCAATAATCTGTTTGGGGTCCAGCCCCACGGTGGGTTCGTCCAGAATCAGCACGGGTGGCGAGTTCAGCAAGGCCTGGGCCAAGCCGGTCCGCTGCTTGTATCCTTTGGAGAGACTCCCGATCAGTTGGAAACGGACATCGCCCAAGCCGGTAATCTCCACTACCCGCGCGGTTTCCTTGGCCACCGCCTGTTTCGGCACACCCTTTAACCCGGCCACAAACTCCAGATACCCCTGTACGTTCATCTCCGGATACAGAGGCGGGATCTCCGGTAGGTAACCGATTTGCCTGCGCACAGCCAGCGGCTGTTCAAAAAGGTCATAGCCGCCCACTCGAACACTTCCGCCGCTGGGATAGAGATAGCCGGTGATAATGCGCATGGTCGTTGTTTTTCCGGCGCCGTTCGGGCCCAAAAGACCCAGGATCTCCCCTTTTTTCAGGCTGAAGCTGATCTCGCTGACCCCTTTTTCGTTAGGGTACAGCTTAGAGACGTTCTCAACTTCAATCACTGCTTAACCGACCTCCCTTAGATTGGTTTAATCTCTAAGACCAGTACGGAATAGAGAAGAAAAAACCACCCCCCAGTCTGAAAGATGGTAAATTCCTCAATGCCTTTATTAATGACGATTTGAACCGGAAAAATGTTCCCGGAATTACCAGAATTCGTTGAGGAGATTAGGAACAAATGGTATAATTATCCTGGTTTTGAAGGTTGAAGATAGGCCGCAAGGCGTCCTCAAAGCCTAAAAGGTTAAAAGAAAAACGCTTAAAGAGAGGAAAATATAATGCAAGCGCTTACCAAGGTAATTGACGGAATCAAACAACTCGATGAAGAAGCAATGGCACAGACCCAAAAGTACTTGGACAGCTTGATTAAACCCCTCGGTAGTCTGGGAAAGCTGGAAAGTATCGCGGTTCAGCTGGCCGGTATCTCCGGTCGGGTCAAGCGCGAAGTTCCAAAGAAGTGCATTGTGATTATGTGTGCGGACAACGGTGTTTGGGAGGAAGGGGTCACCTCTTGTCCGCAAGAGATTACCGCCAGCCAAACCCGGAATTTTACCAAAGGCATCTGTGGAATTAATGTCTTGGCGCGTCATGCCGGGGCGGACCTTCGGATTGTTGATATTGGAGTTAAAGAGATACTAAACCACCCGCAGATCCTTAACAGAAGAATTCGCCCCGGCACCTGGAATATGGCCCACGGACCGGCCATGACGAGAGCGGAAGCGATCCAAGGGATCAAAGTAGGGGTTGACTTGATAGCCCGCTTGGCCGCAGAAGGTTATGGGCTCATTGGCACCGGTGAAATGGGCGCCGGAAATACCAGTACCAGTAGTGCAGTATTGATGGGGCTTATGGGCTGTGACGCCAGTGTTGCGGTGGGAAAGGGCGCCGGTCTCACCCAGGAAGGTTTCCTCCACAAACAGCAAATTATCGAACGGGCTTTAACCATTAATCAGCCTGATCCCAATGACCCTTTGGATCTCTTGTCAAAAGTAGGCGGCTTCGATCTGGCGGGTTTGACAGGGTGTTTTTTAGGAGCGGCGTACCAACGGATTCCCATTGTAATCGATGGCTTTATCTCAGCCGTTGCCGCGCTACTGGCTTACAAGTTGCAACCGTTGTCCCGCGGATATATGATTCCGTCGCATCGATCGGCGGAACCGGGAGTTGATTTAGTGATGCGCGAGTTAGGACTCCAGCCCTTCTTCCACCTGGAAATGAGGTTAGGCGAGGGGACGGGCTGTCCGTTCGCCTTCTTTCTGGTAGATGCGGCTGTTAAGATCGTCGCTGAGATGGCGACTTTTCAAACAGCGGCCTTGCCGGATGATTATTTAGTCGATATTCGCAACGAATGTGCCAGAAACGGAGAAGACAGATGACAGAGTTAATTCTTATTACCGGCGGAGCCCGCAGCGGTAAAAGTTCCTATGCGCAACAATTAGCCGGCGATCTGGGAGAGCGGGTGCTTTATGTCGCAACGGCCATCGGGTTTGATGCTGAAATGCAGGACCGGATCGCCCGACACCGGCAACAAAGACCGGCGCACTGGGATACCTGGGAAGGGTGGCAGAATTTAAAAACAATCTTCACCCACCAGTCGGAGACTTATGATGTAATCCTATTGGACTGCCTTACCTTACTGGTTTCCAATTGGCTCCTGCACCAAACCGAAGCAACGTTGGAGGAGTGGGATGGAGCAGCCTTGGAACAGTTGGAGCAGAGCATCATTGAGGACCTCCGGAGCTTTCTGGAAGAAGCAAGTCGCCGCCAGACAACGGTTATTATGGTTACCAATGAAGTCGGGTTCGGAATTGTTCCCGAAAACCGGTTGGCCCGGATCTTCAGAGATGTAGCCGGTCGTGTTAATCAGTACATTGCTACCAGAGCCAAAACAGTTTACTTGGTGATCTGCGGCCAAGTGTTGCAGATCAAGTGAGGGCGCTATGAAAAAATTCTTTTTAATACTACAGTTCTTGACCAGAATCCCAATTCCAGTGGACATAGAGGTAAATCCCGAGGACTTCCCCAGGGGGGTCAGGTATTTTCCCTTGGTTGGCCTAGTGATCGGGGTTTTGGATGCCTTATGCTTCCGGTTGTGCGCAGCAGGTTTAGAAGAGATGATGGCGGTCATTTTGACCTTGTTATTTAACACCTTAATTACCGGAGCCTTACACCTGGATGGGCTAGCGGATACTTGCGACGGAATCTTCTCCGCCCGTTCAAAAGAGAAGATGTTGGAGATTATGAAGGACAGCCGACTTGGTACCAATGGCGCAATCGCGATCTTCTTTGATCTTGCTTTGAAAGCCGCCTTACTTCATCAGCTGAACGCAGTATCCATTATTCCAGCGTTGATCGTGACCCCGGTTATCTCCCGGACTACAATGACTTTTTTAATGATCCTATCTCCACCGGCACGCCCGGAAGGCGGTTTGGGCAATCTATTCGTCGGCAAGCTCAGACCGGGGGATCTTCTATTCGCCTCAGTTCTGTGTTTAATTATAGCTGTAAGTGTCATCTCCGTTCATGTTATACCCGTAATCGCCCTCAATCTACTGGGATTTATCGGTTATCGCCGGTTGGTGACTGCCAAAATCCAGGGAATGACCGGCGATACTTTAGGGGCGATGAATGAAGTGAGTGAAATTCTTACTCTGCTGGGATTGGTGTGGTGGCAGTCTATTGGATGAAAACTAATGAAGAGGATTGGGAAGATGCAGCTTTATCTGGTACGGCATGGAGCTACTGCCCTGAATGAAAAAAGAGTATATCAAGGATGGACTGATCTGCCTTTAACCGAAACCGGTCAACAGCAGTGTGCATTAGTGAAGGAGAAGTTGAGCGGGGTTAAATTTGATACAGTGATTAGCAGCCCGTTGGAACGGGCTGTCAGTTCCGCCCAGATCATCGCAGGAACTCCCCGTAACTGCATCATCACGGACGAAGCATTGAAAGAGGTTAATTTTGGCGCTTGGGAAGGTTTGAATTCTGGTGAGGCGGAAGAGAAATATCCGGCAGAATGGCAAGCTTGGTATAGGGATTGGATTAACTACGGACCACCGCAGGGTGAAAACTTCACCCTGTTTTACCGGCGGGTGGTGGTTGCGGTGAAACAAATAATCCACTATTATCCGGGGAAAACCGTTTTATTAGTCAGTCATGAGGGTACTTTGCGATGTATCGTCAGCCACTTGCTGGACTTGCCTCCGGAGGCCTTTTGGCGTTTCTCCTTTGAATTCGGCTGCTACAGTAAATTGGAGATCAACCAAGGGAGCACGGTGCTGAAGAAGATGAATTGTTAATGGTCCTGTCCTAGCAGGGCAAGGGCGTTCCGCCCCAGGATCCCCTCTTTCTCTTCAGGGGAGAGGTCCAAGGCCAAAATCTCCTCAACCGCGTCCCGCTGATCCGCCCAGGGGGAATCGGAACCAAAGAGAATCCGTTCTGCGCCATGTTTCCGGACGAACCGCACCATCCGGTCCTTCTCCAAATGGGGCAGGCAGTAAGAGGTATCCAGATAGAGGGGAAGGCCCACCAAATGTTCTTCCGCTGCCTCCCAGCGTTTCCAGCCCCCCATATGCCCAGCAATCCAGGTTCCCTCCGGAAAATCCTCGATTACCTGACGAAGGCCTGCGGGCTCACAGTGGCAAGGCTCAGGCAAGCCGATGTCTACTCCACAGTGAAAGAGGACGGGCAATTTTTCCCTGCATAGCTCCTCGTAGATGGGGAAGAGCCTCTTCTCCTCCACAAAAAAGTCTTGGTAATCAGGGTGAAACTTCAGACCTTTGAGGCCGAGATCGCGTATTCTTTTAAGTTCTCCCCGCCAATCAGGCGTCTCTGGATGCAAGGTGCCAAAGGAATAGATCCGGCCGACTCCGAGCTGATTTTGAATCTGCGCGGCCCAAGTATTGATCGCCTTCTCCTGCCCGGGTTTGGTGGCGATATGCTGGACCACGGAGATACCAACCCCCGCCTTCTCCATGGATTTTAAGAGTGAATCCAGTCTGCCGTCGAGATAAGGCTTGATCCCCTGCCGGGCGCTGCCGGCTAATTTCGGGATGGCATAAGCCGCAATCTGGTCCGGGAAACAATGAGTATGAATATCAATAATCATCAATCGTCTTCACCTGCTTTCCTATCCGCCCATGCCTTCCTGCGCTTCTGGGCGTCTCCTGCATAGTTTCTCCCCGCAAGACTCCGGAACGGGGCTCTGCCCTTCGCCCGGAATATAGAAAAGGCGGGTTATACGCGCCAGGGACACGCGGCAATCCTCCCGCCTTGATTTGTGTAACCAATGTTTATATGAGCCGAAGACCTCACCATATAACCAGCTATTCACTTACTTCAATATCTCCTCAATCCGCGCCACCTCTTCGGCGGAGAAATCCAAGCGCTTGATCGCGCCGGCACAGTCCTCGATCTGACTGACTTTACTGGCGCCGATCAGGACCGAAGTCAGCCTGCCCTCCCGCAGCAGCCAAGCCAGGGCCATCTGGGCCAGGCTCTGCCCTCTGGCGGCGGCCAGTTCATTCAGACTCCGGGCTTTCTCCACCTTCTCGGCGGTGATATCTTGGGGCTGTAAAAAGATACTGCCACCGGCAGCCCGGGAATCGGCGGGGATTCCATGCAAGTAACGATCAGTCAGCAAGCCTTTGGCCAAGGGCGAAAAGGCGATGCTGCCCACGCCTTCCTCTTGGAGAAGGGGCAATAAACCCGCTTCCGGCTGCCGGTTAAACATGGAGTAGGACATCTGATGGATCAAACAGGGCGTGCCCAATTGCCGCAAGATGGAAATAGCCGCTTTGGTCTGGGAGGCATCATAATTAGAGAGCCCGACGTAAAGGGCTTTTCCTTGCCGCACCAACAAGTCAAGAGCCCCCATCGTCTCTTCCAGGGGAGTTCCGGGGTCAGGCCGGTGGTGATAGAAGATATCCACATATTCCAAGCCCATCCTCTTTAAGCTCTGGTCCAAACTGGCCACCAGGTACTTCTTGGAGCCCCAGTTTCCGTAGGGACCCGGCCACATCTCATACCCGGCCTTGGTGGAGATGACCAGCTCATCCCGGTAACCATGAAGATCCTGCCGTAAGATGCGGCCGAAGGTTTCTTCCGCAGCGCCGGGCGGCGGGCCGTAGTTATTAGCCAAATCAAAATGGGTAATCCCCAGATCAAAGGCTTTCCGCACCATGGCTCGGCTGTTTTCAAAGAGTGTCACCCCGCCGAAATTATGCCATAAGCCCAAAGAAACGGCGGGAAGCATTAATCCGCTCCTCCCGCAGCGATTGTACTTCATTTCGGTATAGCGGTGTTCACACGGAAGATACGACATGTTCATTTCCCCCTCGTCAGTTAGGATAGCCACCTTCGGCACGGGTAAGTAAAAAGAACCGGTTTTCAAAGGTATTTGAAGACCGGTTCAACTCCTTTTATGCCCGCTTGGCCATGGTGGCCCGGGCGCTCACGCCGGGAACATTCCCCAACCTCCCGGTGAGAGCATTAATCTCATCCTCTGTTCCTTCCACAATCAAGGCGATGGTGCCCAGGTTGCGGCTGTGGTCCGGGATTCCCATCCGGCCGATGATAACCTCCCCAGCCTCACTAATGATTTGATTTACTTTACACTGAATCTCCGTTGGGTTTTCCAGAATCACGGCGATCACGGCCAGGCGTTCTTCTTGATTCATTGCAGTGTCCTCCTCTTCGTAATGATAAACGGCTTCACTACAAAACGTTCGACCTTAGATGACCCGGGGATAGCGCTGGGCGGAATTCTCCAGAGAACTCTCCTCCGCTACAGCCGCCTTCCTCCTTATTCTGGCTTGTACTATATTCAATAAGCCGGTCAACTTCATGCGCTCATTTTCATCAATATCAAATTCAATGTCATACCGGTAACGACCTGAATCCACCTCTCGCACTCCGATCAGTCTTCCGTTCACCGTAACCTCCTCGTTGTTCAGCCGGGTGGTAAACTGCAGAACACACTCTTGATCGCTGGGCAACAGCAGATCAGCCAGGAAACTCAAGCCGCCCGGTCCCATATCCTCAATGAGAATATTTGCTTTCCTGCTGCTTCCGTCTTCGCCTTCGATCTCCAAGATCCTCATCTCTCCGGGCAGAGGTTGAGGGAAAGCAACCCGAAAATACTTGCGCCTCTCTTCCTGCAGTAGAAATTCACTCTCTTCAAAGGCTGTCCCAAGTTCGGCGTTGATTACCTCCGGATCCGGCAGCCCACGCCGATTCATTCCTTTATACGCCGCACGTCTTCTGAACAGGTCCATCTTCGGTACCCCCCTCCGATTGAAGTGCGAAACCTCTGATTTGTAATCTTCCCCAATTTAATCATAGCAAATATTGGAAAACAAGGCAATATTAAAACCCACTCTTCTGGCGATGTTTACAAATTTGTCACAACCTCTTTGTAAACTGTCGGGCTTTTAGAGAAAAAGATCCCGTTCGCCTTCTTCCAATTTTCCCAAAGCCTCCAGCACAAAGGTTTTGCCCTTTCCCTCCGGTAACTTGGCCAACTGCTCCCGGATGACCTTTTCTCCAGCTTGCCGGGTCTCCTCATCCGCATAATCCAGCAAATACTCTTTGAGCGTACAGAGGGCGTTGGGGATACAGAAATTATGCACAAAGCCGGTTTTGGCCAATTCCATAAAGTGTTCTCCAGTTCGCCCGGAACGGTAACATGCCGTGCAGAAAGACGGGATACACCCTGTGCGGCAGGTCTCGCGCACCACCTCGACGAGGGGACGGGTATCCCCCAACTGGAACTGTTCCTTATCCGGCATTAGGTTGGCGGTGGATTCCTGGTAACCGCCGACTCCAATCCTACTCCCGGCGTCGATCTGGGAGATCCCCAGGGGAATCACTTCCCTGCGCACTTCCGGGCTTTCCCGCGCTGTGAGAATCATTCCCGTATAGGGCACGGACAACCGGATGACCGCAATCAGCTTCTTGAAGTCTTCATCACTCACGGCATACGGCGGGTGAAAGGCCTCCGGGGTGTCGATCGCCGGTTGGATCCGGGGAAAAGAGATGGTGTGCGGACCAACCCCGTTAAACTTCTCTTCCAGATGGATAGTATGATAGAGCAAGCCCATGGCCTCAAATCTCCAGTCATATAAACCGAAGAGCACGCCGATGCCTACATCGTCCACCCCGGCTTCCAAGGCCCGGTCATGGCAGTATAGCCGCCACCGGTAATGGCCTTTTAAAGTGTTGGCCGGATGCACTTGGTGATAGGTTGCATGGTGATAGGTTTCTTGAAACACTTGGAAGGTACCGATTCCTACTTCTTTCAACCGTTTGAGCTCTTCCACGCTCAGCGGGGCGCAGTTAATATTGGCCCGTCTGATCTCCCCTTTGGGGCTGCGGACACTGTAGACCTGCTTGATACTGTTGCAGAGGTAATCAATGTCGGTCTCCCCCGACTCGCCGTACACCAGAATCGTGCGCTTCTGACCTTCGCTGATCATAATCTCCACTTCACACTTGATCTCTTCCATGGTCAGTGTCTTCCGGTGAATACTGCGATTGGAGGACCGGTAACCGCAGTATGAACAGTTGTTGCTACATTTATTGCTCATATACAGAGGAGCGAAGAAGACGATCCGGTCCCCGTACACCTCCTGTTTTAACTTGCTGGCCAGGGCGTACATCTCCGCCAAGGTCTCCGCATCCTTGTTCTGCAGTAAAACCGCCATCTCCTCCGGTTCCAACCGGATCTGCCGGGCGGCTTTCGCCAATACCCGCCGGACATCAGCAGGCGAAGGATGCTCCCACTTATGTAAGATCCTCCAGATCTCGTCATCATCAATGAAATCCCGTTCCATCCGGTCATACTCCGCCAATTCCTTCCGATACCTTTTAAAACCAGTCATCTCATCAATCCCTACCTTTCGCCTTCGTTACCTCCAGCCCCAGCCGGAAAACTCAACAAACTCCGGTCGGGCCCGCCATCCGTCTTTAACAACCCTCCGCCGGGGACTACCGGAGAAATAAAAGAGCCTTCTCTGCGAAGCCGGAGCATTCTCAGAAAAGGCCTGTTGCAAACAGATTATTCTATAAGAATGCTCTCCGGCTTCAGAATCCTCTTTAGCTTAAGAGACATTAAATGTGAAAAATCATTCATGATGATGAAGGAGGACCGTCTCGGTCAGCCGGTTGTCGCCGACTGCTCTTCTGTACGCAGATCCAGAGAGGCACGGCCAAAATGAGATCACGAATAACCATGTCCGACCGTCACCATCACAAATGTTTTAATTTTTTTATATTATATCATAAATTTCCCCTGATGAAAACAGCTTTTGCTCTGCTTTCCGCATCACCACGCACTGTCGTCCATCACTCACCACCAATTCGCCAGAACATCCGCCAATAGATAGCTTTTTAAAAAGAATCTTACAGTACCTTGAGGAAATAACTTTTGTTGATGAAATCATAAGGCTTGATTGCAGAGCTCAAGAAAGAAAGGGAAGGTTAAATCTTCACTTCTACCGGATCGCCCATTGTCATACCTTCCTCAGTGACCAGTGAGTCATAGGCGAGAACCTTTACTCCGGCCTCCTTTGCCACCTGCAACGCCTCGGTAAAAGCCGCGTCCATCGCCTTGTGAGGCCGGAAACACCGGGGCCCTTTCATCTGAATTAAAAAGAAGATACAACCCTCATAGCCAGCGCGTACAGCGGTAGCCAGTTCCTGCAGATGTTTGGCGCCCCGCTCGGTGGGAGCGTCCGGAAAGAGGGCGATCCCTTTCTCTTCAAGGGTGACGCCTTTCACTTCAATAAACCCTCTGGTCGACGAGGTCTCGTAGGACAAGTCAAAGCGTGAAGCGCCATACTTCACTTCCCGGGCCAGCCCTTCTATGTCCGTAAACTCCGGCAGCAATTTCTTTCCCAACGCTTCATAAACCACGGTATTAGGAGCTTGAGAATCAATATTCACCAGCATCGCCCCTTTATAGACCGCCACCAAAGAGTATCTGGTCTTGCGGCCGGGATGTCCGGCTTCTTCCAGAATAACCGTAACGCCCGGCTGGAGCAGTTCGCGACAGCGACCGGTATTCTTCACATGGACGGTTTCTACTTCTTCGCTGGCCAGCCTGACCCGGGCGAGGAAGCGATTGGGGCGTTCTAAAAAAGTGGCGCGTTTCGTAACTTCGTATTTCATAATTCCCTCATCTTTCCGCTTGTGCCATGAGGCGTCTGCTAAAGAAGACAGTCTCACCTTACTGTATTGGTTATTCTAAAGTATAAGCCGTTTTTTATCTGCCGGTCAATGTTTTTACCCGAAGTTAAGATAGAAAGCATTGAACTTTATCATCAATTCTTTGTAAGGATTCTCCGGAAAACCGAATTTAGGATTTTAACTTCCATATTCATGGTTCATGAGATATAATGAAGTCAGGCATAGAAAAGCATATCCGCGCCAGGGTGAGTCTGGCTCACCTTGGAGAAGGAGTCGTTTCCCTGAGGCGAAAGGTCGGTACCACCGGTTACCCGGGAAGACCTGACGGTTAAGGGTGAAAGTCAAGAGTTTGACTACGGGCATCGGATCACGAACCATCAGAGGTGAAGACACACATATCTGAAATCGCCCTTGCACAGAGACCGGATTCGCCTTTTAGGGGATGAACCCGGTCTTTTCTTTTCAATGGACCGCAATCACCGCTTCAAGCCCGCCGGCTGAGCATGAAGACATCCACCGCCGGACCTGGACGCAACATACTGTATAAGATAAGGAGGAAAGCGGATGCCAGGATTGAATGAAACCCCAAGCTCATCCAGGCTGCAGATCGCCATCTTCGGGAGGAGAAACTCCGGTAAATCCAGTATCATCAATGCCTTAACCGAGCAAACAGTCTCCTTGGTTTCGGAGGTGGCGGGCACTACCACCGACCCGGTGCGCAAAAGTATGGAACTGCTCCCCCTGGGCCCGGTAGTCTTCATCGACACCGCAGGCATCGATGATCAGGGAGTTTTGGGCGAAATGAGGGTGAAGCGCACCTTGGACGTTCTGAACCGGACGGACCTGGCCATCCTGGTCGTCGACGGCGCCCGGGGCGTCGGGGAATGGGAAAAGAAGATCCTCGGCGCCATCCGGGAAAAGAAACTGCCGGTAGTGGGGGTGGTTAATAAGGTTGATCTGCCTGACTATCAAAGCGATCTGATCAAGGTCTGGCAGAAGGAATTGGGTCTTTCCCTAATCGAAGTCTCTTCCCTGACCGGCCGGGGAATTGACGACCTAAAACAAGCGCTCATCCGAACCGCCCCAGCCTCCCGTGAAGAACGGCCCCTCGTCTCCGACCTGATCAAACCGGGAGAAGTTGTTATCCTGGTCGTGCCTATAGACAGCGCCGCCCCCAAAGGACGGCTGATTCTCCCGCAGCAACAAGTCATCCGTGATCTCTTGGACCATGGAGCGCTGGCCCTGGTCACCAGAGAGAAAGAGCTGTCTCAAGCCCTGGCGGGAGTGGGGAAAAAGTCGGCGCTGGTGATTACGGATTCTCAGGCGTTTGGGGAGGTCTCCGCGCTTATCCCGGCCGACACTCCGCTGACTTCCTTCTCTATTATAATGGCCCGTTACAAAGGAGACCTAGATGAACTGGTCAGGGGGGCGCAAGCCGTAGAAGCCTTGCAGCCCGGTGACAGGGTACTGATCGCCGAGGCTTGTACCCACCACCGTCAGGCGGATGATCTCGGCGCCGTCAAGATCCCCCGCTGGCTGGAACAGAAGGTCGGGGGTAAACTTGATCTCCACTGGAGCACGGGGTTTAGCTTCCCATCCGACCTGAAAAGTTACAAATTAATCATCCATTGCGCCGGTTGCATGCTCAACCGCAGAGAGATGCTGTACCGAATTGCCCAGGCAAACCATGCCGGACTGCCTATTGTCAATTACGGGGTGCTCATCGCTTATCTCCACGGTATCCTTCCCCGGGCCCTCGCCCCCTTTCTGAGCGCAGGCGATCAAGGGGTCGGGACGCGGAGAGACCCGGCTACGCCTTGATCGAACCCCGGGTAAATCCATAATAAATAAACAATCTTATTGAGCATTACATGTAGGCCTGATTAATGATAAAATTATCTTGAACTTGATGTGAGGTAAGGGCAGTATGATTTAATATTAAGAAGATGGGGAGGATGAAGGATGCTAATCAAAAAAGACGCTCTGGTCTTATTTCAGGGGGACAGTATCACCGATTGGGGCCGGAATTATGAAGACCCGGCTGACCTGGGACAAGGCTATGCCCTGATGACTGCGGCGTGGTTCAGTGCGCTCCACCCGGAGCTAAATGTGAAGTTTTTAAACAGGGGAATCAGCGGAAACCGCACGTCTGATCTGGTCGCCCGTTGGCAGCAGGATTGCCTGGATCTACAGCCCGATGTCTTATCCCTCCTGATCGGCATTAATGACACCTGGAGAAGGTTCGACCAGAACGACCCGACGACTCCGGAGGCGTTTGAAGATCATTACCGGTCTTTACTTACCACGGTCCGCCAGAAACTGAACTGCCCAATTATTATCGGAGAACCTTTTTTGCTTCCGGTCACCCCAGAACAGCAGAGAGAGTGGCGGGCAGACCTCAACCCCAAGATTGACATCGTCAGATCCCTGGCCCAAGAGTTTAACGCCATCTATCTGCCTTTGGACGGAATTTTTGCCGCGGCCTCTACCAAACAACCCGCCCAATACTGGGCGGCGGATGGCGTCCACCCCACTCCGGCCGGGCAAGCCTTGATCAGCAGAGCTTGGCTGCAGGCGGTCGGGGCTTTGTAGCCCGAAACTATTCGTAATGACAAATCAATCTTGTAGCGTCAACCCGGATATTTAATAAAAATGCCTTAATCAAAGTAGATTAAGGCATTTTTATTCGTGTATTGAGCTTCAGATAAAAGCGCTAAAAGCCCTATAGGATAATTATGCATTTAAGCAAGGAATAAGGTGTTTTATGATTCTGCCAGTTCAACCATGATCCCTTGCTGAAGCTCTCTGGTTGATCTTAAAGGAGAGTACCATCAAACTCTCACTGATATGCACATGTTCCACACAAACATCATCCGGCACTTTCAGGGAAACCGGAGCAAAATTCCAGATCCCCTTGACTCCTCCTTCCACCAGTAGATCAGCGATCTCTTGGGCAGCAAAGTCCGGAACAGTAATGATTCCGATCTCCACCGACTGCTCATGCAAGAAGTCTCCCAATTCCGCCACATCTTTTACTACCAGACCGTTGATGCTTTTCCCAATCTTCTGCGGGTCATGATCGAAGATCGCAGTCAGCAAGAAGCCCTTGCGGTAGAAGTTCTCATAATTAATTAAAGCCCTGCCCAGATATCCGGCGCCGATCAAGACCATCCGGTTCGTGGTATTCAGCCCCAAAATTCTGTTTACCGCCGTCAATAGGTCATCCACCCGGTAACCATAGCCTTGTTGGCCGAAAGACCCGAACCAACTGAGGTCTTGACGTAATTGAGAAGCGCTCATCTTCATCCTGGCCGCCAGTTCCCGTGAAGATACTCTTTCCACTTCCCTCTGGGCCAGATCTGACAGGTAGCGATGGTACAAAGGGAGACGTCTGATTACCCCCGCCGGTATTCCGGCCGGACTAGTCTTCTTTGGGTTTTCCGTACGCACTTCTTCACCTCCCATCAGCTTCCCGCCGATGTATTATTCCGCTCCTACTCAGGTTTCTCCTCTTGTCCAGACAAACAGCGGAAAGCTTCTCACCGGTAAAGGCGAAGCAACTTTCGGCCAGGTAAGACCGTTGCGCTGTTAGCAATAGGTTATTTTACAGGATTTCCCGTCTGACGCCGGGCTTTTAGGAAACCTTCTCTTGCCCGGAGTTTAATCCTTTTCCTTCATACACCTCTTGATACAGAGCCTCGATTTCGTTGACCAAAGGCATACGCGGATTAGTACCGGTGCATTGGTCATTGAAGGCAAGATCAGACATCTCCCTTACTTCTCTTCGGAATGCTTCCGGATCGACTCCGGCTGCTTTCAACGATAACGGGATCTCCAACTCGCGCATTAGCCCTCTGATGGCCTTAATCAGACTGGTTACTCCCTCTTCAGTAGTTTCAGCCGGCAATCCCAGAAAACGGGCGATTTCCGCGTATCTCTCCGGTGCTTTATGGTATTCGTATTGGGGAAAAGCCACAAATTTGCTGGGCTTAGCGGCGTTGTAATTGATCACATAGGGCAGAAGAATGGCATTGGCCCGGCCGTGGGGGATATGAAATTTACCGCCCAGGACATGCGCCATACTGTGGTTCAAGCCCAAAAAGGCGTTGGTAAAGGCCATCCCGGCTAAACAAGAAGCGTTATGCATCTTCTCCCTGGCTTCTTTATCCTCACCGTTTCTATAAGCCCGCGGCAAGTATTCAAATACTAGTTTAATGGCTTTCTCCGCCAGTGCGTCCGTATAATCCGAGGCCATCACCGACACATAGGCTTCAATGGCATGGGTGAGCACATCCATCCCGGTATCGGCGGTTACGGATTTAGGTACCGTCAACACCAACTCCGGGTCGATGATGGCGATATCCGGAGTTAATTCATAATCCGCCAAGGGGTATTTGATCTGCCGCTTCCGGTCTGTAATTACGGCAAAAGCCGTTACCTCGGAACCAGTGCCGGAAGTGGTGGGGATAGCCACAAAGGTGGCTTTCTTTCCTAAATGTGGAAACTTAAAGGCTCTCTTCCGGATATCAGCGAACTTCAGACGCAAGGTCTCAAACTCCGTCTCCGGATTCTCATAAAACAGCCACATACCTTTAGCCGCATCCATCGCCGACCCGCCACCCAAGGCGATGATGATATCGGGTTGAAACTCATTCATCAACCTGCAGCCTTGCTTGACCGTTTCCACGGAAGGGTCCGGTTCCACCTCGGAGAAGATTCGATAATCCATATCCGTCTTTTCCAGGTGGTAAAGGATCTTATCGACAAACCCCAGTTTAACCATGAACGGATCAGTGACGATAAAGGCTTTTTCCCCTTTAAGCTTGGCGAGATATTGGAGAGAACCGTATTCAAAGTAGACCTTTTGGGGAACTTTGAACCATTTCATCCGGTCTTTCCGCAGCGCAACCCGTTTGATGTTAATCAGATTTCTAACACTGATATTGTCCGTGGTTGAATTCTTCCCCATCGAACCGCAACCCAGGGTCAGAGAAGGAGTGTTGGTATTATAAAGATCACCGATGGCGCCGTGCGCGGAAGGAGAGTTCACCAACAAGCGTCCGGTTCTGACCTGCCGGGCGAATTCATTAATCACCTGCTCGTCGGTGGAGTGGATCACCGCGGAGTGCCCCAGACCGCCGAATTCGGTCATCTCTTCGCACCGTTTGATCCCTTCCCGGTAATCGGAGACGATATAGCAGGCCAAAATGGGGCTGAGTTTCTCTCTGGACAGGGGATATTGCGGGCCGACCCCTTCCAACTCCGCCACCAGAATCTTGGTGTCCGGCGGAACCTTCAGGCCGGCCATTTCCCCTATTTTAACAGCTGGTTGCCCCACCACCGCCGGACTCATACTCATTCTCTTCTCATCAATCGCTACTTTGGAGAGAGCCGCAATCTCCTCTGGTTTTAGGAAGTAGCATCCATACTCAGTCATTAACTCTTTAACCTCTGCCGCTACCTCTTGGTCAATGATGACCGCTTGTTCGGAAGCGCAAATCATTCCGTTATCAAAGGTTTTGCTTAAAATTAAATCGGTTACTGCCCGTCGCAGATTGGCGGTTTTCTCTATATAGCAGGGAACATTTCCCGGGCCGACGCCCAGAGCCGGTTTTCCGCTGGAGTAAGCGGATTCCACCATGCCTGCGCCGCCGGTGGCCAGGATCAGGCTGATTCCCTGGTGTTTCATTAAGAGGTTCGTCGCTTCAATGGAGGGTTTTTCGATCCACCCAATGCAATCCTCTGGCGCTCCGGCGGCCACCGCAGCCTCCCGCATGACCCGGGCCGCGGCAATACTGGACTGAATCGCCTGTGGATGAAAACTGAAAATAATCGGATTTCTGGTCTTGATGGCAATCAAGCATTTAAACATCGTAGTAGAGGTGGGATTGGTGACCGGTGTTACTCCGGCGATGATGCCGATCGGTTCGGCGATCTTCATGTATCCTTCTTCTTCATTTTCTTCGATGACACCGACGGTCTTTTCGTTCTTGATATCATGATATACATATTCCGTGGCAAATAGATTCTTAGTGATTTTATCTTCGTAGACACCCTTTCCCGTCTCTTCATAGGCCAGGCGCGCCAACTCCATGTGTCGATCCACTCCGGCCAAGGCCATGGCTTTGACAATCGCGTCAATCCGCTCTTGGGTATATTCCAGCAGTTTCTTTCCGGCTCGCGCCGCCTTGTCTACCAACTCATTGATACTCTCCTCTACTGTCTGTTCGGGAGAGTGCTTGGCTTCCATCAATACCACCTTACCCATGCCCGCCCGGGCACAGTCCGCCGTTTCCGTAGGCGTTTTTTTCATCCCGATGTTTTTCATAGACGAAACCCCCATTCAATCAATAATTTCTCTTCTGGCGAATAAAAACACTTATCTATATTGTGCTTCTTTTATCTTTACCTATTACGGACTTGATTCTAAAAGACGATGGCTGGACGCGCACGAGCACACGGTGACGGCCTCGACGAAGTTTGTTATTTTTTTAACATACTCTGTTAAAAAAATAACAAACTTCATTCTCATTATACCTCATCTTTATAAAAAGTAAAGTTAAAGAAGGGAAAACAAGCAAACCGTGCGGCACTTAGCCGCACGGTTATGTGCAGATCAGTAAGGGCAGAGACTTCTATGGATTTTAGAGAGCGGTTTCTTTTTTATAAGGATCCTTATCCCGTAGGAAGAAGATGGCCAAGGTCCCTGGTCCGGAATGAGAACCGATGGCACAGCCGATCATGGAAATAATGAACTTCTGGCAACCCGTTTCTTCCCGGAGGAGCTCCTTAAATTCCTCAGCAGCGGCCAGGTCATCCCCATGGCTGATCCCGATGGTCTGATCGGCCAGATTCACCCCTCGTTCCTTGATGAGCTCAATCATGCGGGCATAAAGTTTCTTGGTTCCCCTCGCTTTTTCCAAAGGAACCAGTTTACCGTCTTCCACATTTAAAATGGGTTTCACATTCAACAGTTCGCCTACTACCGCGGCGGTACGGCTCACCCGGCCACCGCGAAAGAGGTACTCTAAGTTGTCCACAGTAAAGATATGTTCCATATTCTTGGCGTAAAACCGCACAGCCTCGACAATCTCTGCTCTGGACTTTCCGGCCTTGGCTAATTGCGCCGCTTTTAGCACTACCAAGCCGAAACCTAGAGAAGCGCATTTCGTATCAATCAGGTCCAGCACAAAGTCAGGATACTCCCGCAAAACCTCGTCTTTGGCCAGGACGCTGGTCTCGAAGGTTCCGGATAAGCCTGAGGAAAACCCGACATAAATACATTCTCTGCCTTCGGCGGCATGTTTCTTGAAAGTCTCCACAAACAGAGGCAACGGAACCTGCGCTGTCTTATAGACTTTTTTCACCCTCATATTAGCGTATAATTCTGTGGGCGTAATAGTCTCCCCGTCCCGGTACTCCTCTTCTCCATGATAAACCAAGAGCGGAATCAGATCAATCTCGTAATCCTTTATAATCTCTTGAGGCAAATCACAGCCGCTATCTGTAATAATTTTGACACTCACAGTATCACCCTCCGTCCATTTCTAATATTATATCCACTTTTTACCCGGATGAACAGTAATTATCTGGATGAACTGGTTCCGACAGTTTGTGGAAGAAAGCTAAAGCCTTCTCCGCCAGCCAACGCTTTGTTCATCAAGGAGAGTATTATTTAGACGAATCTTATGATCACTTTGTTACATTTTTCAATAAAAAAATGAGGGTTACCCCTCAGCGGCGCTGGCCCCCTCTTCTCCCCTCTCCGCCCTCCGACACTCTTCGCATTGATCAAAACCTCCGGAGCAAGCGCAACAGATGATCTTTCCACACTCCACACATAACGATTGTATTTCTCCGAATGAACCGCATTGATCACAAATCTCCACAAAACCCCTCCATTATTTGATGCTAGATTTAGGCTTTCTTTTTAACAGATTATTATTCAACCCACCTGATTTATTATGGAATTTTCTGGCTGGCTAGAGCGAACAACAGATACTTTTCCCTGCTACCTACGACTTTAGCAATAAATAAAAAGGGACCTCCGCTATACTCTAATAATATCCGGTTGAAAAGAAAAAAGCCGTGGTCATCCACGACTTTCAGGTCTCCAGCCTGGCTCTCTACAGCATTAGCGGTGCAGGTCTTAGATTTTCAATTCACTAATATTGGTGATAATCTTGGACACGATCCCGTATTTTTGGGCTTCTTCCGCGCTCATCCAGAAGTTTCTTTCCGTATCTCTCTCCACATTTTCCAGGGGTTGACCAGTCTCTCTGCTGATCAGTTCATTAATCCGCTTGCGCGTCTTGACTATTTCCGCGGCTTCAATCTGAATATCAGTGGCTTGACCGCGAACACCGCCTGATGGTTGATGTATCAGATATCTGGTGTTCGGCAGGGAATATCTGTTTTCTTTCTTGGCCCCTAAATAAATGGTAATCCCGGCGCTGGCCACCCAGCCGCTACCAATGACGATGATCTCCGGTTTTACGAATTTGAACATATCATAGATGGTATCTCCGGACTCCACATGCCCTCCTTGAGTGTTCAAGAAGACCTTAATCGGATCAGTGGAGAGTTCCTGTAGATAAAGGAGTTGGCGTAAGACCCGCTCCGCCACTTTTTGGTTGATTTCACCGGAGATGATAATCGAACGTGTTCTGGTCAGAATCTCGTAGAACTTACTGTCTTCCTTGAACTCCGGCTCAAATTCGGCATTGACTTCCATTAAAATACCTCCCATCTCACAACAGAAAATCTGCGTCTCTTAGGTAAGATCTATGCACACATTTATTCTTTATTGATTAGCGATTTTTTCTTTAGATCCTGCTTCTGGAAGGTTAATTTTCCGGCTCCATAAATTATTGAATGCTTTGACCGGCCAAAACACTCTCCGTTCGTCTCCGATTGCAGTCCGTCTCCGCAAAGTCCAGACTCTCCCCCAAGCTCTCCCGGAACAAAACCCCACAGTATTCACAGGCCACATCCTTTAGGGGTGGCCCGCTTTTCTCACCCGGTCTGTGTTGATAGAAGACTTCCTGACACAAGGGGCAACAATGCCCCAGTAAATAAGCGTGGAAATACTTCTTTGCGATCCATGTGTTAGCTTTCATCCTGCCATCCAGTACTCCTTTTTTGGATTACCTTGTGTCAAGATTTAAGTCTTCCCCTTTTAATATATTTTATCCCTTGATTCCACCGGCCATGATTCCGGAGATAACTCTCTTTTGGAAGATAATATAGATCATAATCATGGGGATGGCGGCAATGGCCGTCCCGGCCATTAACATCTCATATTTGGTCAAGTATTGTCCTTGAAAGACCTGTAAACCTACTTGGATTGGCATCAATTCTTCTCTGCTGAACATGATTAAGGCCCACAGGTATTCATTCCAGGTGGAGATGGCGGTAAAGATTAAAACCGTCATCCAAGCGGGTTTGGCCAGTGGAACCATGATCCGGGTGAAGAGCCGGAACTTGCCGCACCCGTCAATGGCGGCCTCTTCAAATTCTTTTGGTACTCCTTCAAAGAAACTCTTCAGAATGAAGATGGAGGTGGCCAGCCCGCCGCTGATCAAGGGGAGGACATAGCCCTGGCGGGATTTTCTATTAACATAAATTAGTATTATTACATAATACATCAACCACCCGATTGGGTGGTTGATCTGTTTTAAGCAAAGGGTATATCTTTGGAATGAATTAATCCAGGCCGTTTTCAGCTAACCGTGTTTACGTTCATCTAAAATATTCGACTCCGGCGGCAAAGAGCTTTTGATCCTTTTCTCCCGGGATATTACGGTAAAGATTTGTGCCAATCCGTTCCGAATGTCCCATTTTACCCAGAACCCTCCCGTCCGGGCTGGTGAGGCCTTCAATCGCCTCCACGGACCCGTTCGGATTGTAACGTATATCAGAAGAGGGATTACCCTCAAGATCAACGTATTGGGTAGCGATCTGCCCGTTCTTCGCCAACTCTTGGAGGAGCTCCCGACTGGCAACAAATCTACCTTCACCATGGGAGACGGCGATGGAATGTACCTCACCCACCCGGAGGTGACTAAACCACGGGGATAAGGTAGAAGCCACTTTCGTCCGGACCATGCAGGAAACATGCCGTCCGATAGTGTTAAAAGTTAAAGTAGGCGAATCCGCATCCACCTCCCTGATCTCCCCGTATGGAACCAAACCAAGCTTGACCAGAGCCTGAAAACCGTTGCAGATCCCCAGCATCAAGCCGTCTCTCTGCTTGAGCAGATCCATGACCGCCTCTTTTACGTAGGGGTTCCGGAAGACTGTGGCAATAAATTTGCCGGATCCCGCGGGTTCGTCTCCAGCACTGAAGCCGCCGGGGATCATAATGATCTGAGATTTCTTGATTAACCCGGTCATGGTCTGAATGGACTCCTCAATCCCGGCCGGAGTCAGGTTGCGAAAGACCATAGTCTCCACTTTGGCGCCTACCGCCGCAAAAGCGCGGGCCGTATCGTATTCACAGTTAGTCCCGGGAAAGACCGGTATAAACACCGTAGGTTTTCCCCCGGTATAAGTCGGCGCCGCCTTCATTCTTCCCGTAGCAGCCCCTGTGTAACCCGTTTGCACCCGGGAGTAGTCGATAGACTCCTCCGGAGCAGCGCCAGTCTTCGCCAGTTTCACCCGGGTAGGAAAGACCTTCTCCAAAGACTCCTCCCAGCTGGCCAACGCCTCGGTTAAGGAAATTTCCGTCTCTTGCCCCGACTGGGCCTGCAGTCGAATTACAGGTTCGGAGATGGTTTTACCGATGATCAGGTAATCCAGACCGGTTAAGACCTCTGCCGGATTGATCCCTTCTCCCAACTCCAGCAGAATGGACCCGTATTGCGGGCGGAAGAACTCCTCCACATCGGCCAAAGGTTGCAGCTCCAAGCCCAGCATATTCCCGAAGGCCATCTTGGTCAGAGTAGCTGCCACTCCGCCCGCGCTCACGGCAGAAGCCGCCGAGACCAGGCCCTTCTCGTTCAGCTCATGAATGGCCACATAATTCTTTTTTAACTGCTCATAATCAGGATTCTCTGCAGCGTCCCGGGCCAGAGGAATCAGCACCACTGTGCTTTTCTCCTGCTTAAACTCGGGGGAGATCACCTTGGAGACGTCCACAATACCTAGGGCGAAAGCCACTAGGGTGGGGGGCACATTGAGATCTTTAAAAGTTCCGGACATGCTATCTTTGCCCCCAATGGCCGGGATACCCAAGGCGGTCTGGACCTGGAAGGCTCCCAGTAAAGCGCTGAAGGGTTTACCCCATTTCTTACGATCAGTACCGAGTTTCTCAAAGTACTCTTGCAGGGTGAGACGGACTTTACGATAGTCCCCGCCTAAGGCGACTACTTTGGCTAGAGCGTGAACAATGGCGTAAACCGCGCCATGAAACGGACTCCATTTCCCGATTAACGGGTCATAGCCGTAGGTCATCACCGTACCGGTGGTAGTATCTCCCTCCAGTAACGGGATTTTGGCCACCATTCCATCGACCGGGGTCAGCTGATGCCTGCCTCCGAAGGGCATAAGGACCGTTCCCGCGCCGATGGTGCTGTCGAAGCGTTCCACCAAACCCTTTTGACTGCACACATTCAAACGGCTCAGATTGGCGAGCCAGGCGCCTTTCAAATCAGGCAGCGCTTGGCTTATTTCTGCAGGTAGTTTTGTAAAATAGTCCTCCTCTGCCTTGGGAGCGGAGACAGTTACTTCCGCGCTTTGTTTTGCCCCGTTGGTATTTAAAAACTCCCTGCTCAAATCGACAATGTACTTTCCCCGCCACTGCATACGCAGCCTGCTGCCGCTGACCTGGGCGGAGGTGACCTTCGCCACTACGGTGGCTTCCAGATTTTCTTCGTCAGCAGCCTGTAAAAAGCGATCCAGGTTGGCCGGGGACACCACCACCGCCATTCTCTCCTGAGATTCGGAGATAGCCAGTTCAGTACCGTCCAGACCCTCATATTTCTTAGGCACCAGATCCAAGTTGATCTCAAGCCCGGCGGCTAATTCACCGATGGCCACCGCTACCCCGCCGGCGCCAAAATCATTGCACCGCTTAATTACCTTGCTGACCTCTGATTTTCTGAATAAACGTTGAATCTTCCGCTCAGTAGGCGGGTTCCCCTTCTGTACTTCTGCTCCACAGGTGGTCAAAGACTCCTCTGTATGCGCTTTGGAAGAGCCGGTCGCCCCGCCGCAGCCGTCGCGTCCGGTTCGTCCGCCCAGCAAGATGATGAGGTCTCCGGGCTCCGGTTCCGCGCGTACCACATTCTCCAGGGGAGCTGCGCCCACTACGGCGCCGATCTCCATCCTTTTCGCCACAAAATCAGGGTCATAAACCTCCGCCACTTGCCCTGTGGCCAGGCCAATCTGGTTCCCGTACGAACTGAACCCCTGTGCCGCGCCGGTCGTAATCTTTCTCTGCGGTAATTTCCCGTGCAGAGTATCTGTGATCTTCATCCGGGGATCGCCGCTCCCGGTCACTCGCATGGCATGATATACATAAGATCTACCGGAGAGCGGATCCCGGATGGCCCCTCCCAGACAGGTAGCTGCCCCACCGAACGGTTCAATCTCCGTTGGGTGGTTATGAGTCTCGTTTTTGAACATCACCAACCAATCCTCGAGCGCTCCGCCTTGATCCGTTCGTTTGACCTTCACCCTGATACTGCAGGCGTTGATCTCTGCGGATTCGTCCAGATCAGCCAAGAGACCTCTTCGCTTCAGTTCCTTCATGGCTAGAGTAGCCAAATCCATCAGGCAGATTGGCTTCGGACGCTCACAGTAAACATCCGCCCGGGCCTGTAGATACCGGTCGTAAGCGGCCTTCATCTCTTTGGTGTATGGTCCGTCTTCGAAGACCACCTCCCGGATCTCCGTAAGGAAGGTAGTATGTCGGCAGTGATCCGACCAATAAGTATCCAGCACCCTCAGTTCGGTAATGGTCGGATCCCGTTTTTCCGTATCCTTGAAGTAAGCTTGGCAAAACTCCAGATCAGCCTGGGACATGGCCAGTCCCATCTCTTCCCGTAAAATCTCCAGTTCCTGACGGGTTTTGTTAATAAACCCTTCGATCTGCGGCACATCTGGAGGGTAACTCATCTCCATGGCCAGCGTCTCCGGCTTCTCCAGAGACGCTTCCCGTGAATCCAACGGATTTATACAGTACTCCTTGGCCTTTTGGTACTCTTCTTCACTCACCCGGCCTTTTAATACAATCAACTTCGCCACGCGGATCTCCGGTCGTTTGCTCTGAGTCAGAATCTGCATACACTGTGCGGCGGAATCGGCCCGCTGGTCATACTGGCCGGGAAGGTACTCCATGGCGATAATCCGGTCAGCAGGGTCAAACTCCATCTCTTCCTCGTACACCCGATCCACCGGAGGTTCGGAGAAGATAATGTTCTTGGCTTCCTGAAATTTTTCTTCTGAAACCCCTTCAATATCATAACGCTGAATAATTCTCACCGCTTCCAAGCCGGTCAGGCCCAGGAACTTTTGCAAATCCTCCAATAGGATCCGGGCTTCCACATCAAAACCTGGTTTCTTCTCGACAAAAATACGCCAAATTCTCTTCCCCATCTGTACTCCTCCTTCTAAATGGTTAAATCAACAACAGCCAACCTCGCAAAGGTATAGGCTTCCATCCTTAATGTATAGACCAACCACCTTTCCACGCGGCGGAGACACGATCACAACCACAAGCAGGCTCCGGCCCGCCCGCTTGCATCTATATTATAATATGATAGAATAAGATAAGTAAAATTAATAAAACTAATATCAAATATAAGGGGTAATTATGGACGTTAACTTTGAATTATATAAAATGTTTTATCACACGGTCAAGGCGGGCAGTTTTTCCGCAGCAGCCAAAACCCTGTTTATTTCACAGTCCGCGGTCAGCCAGGGTATTAAAAACCTGGAAACCAAGTTGGGAACCAGGCTTTTTCTGCGGAAACGGGCGCCCCAAAGAAGCCTCCGTTTAACCACCGAGGGTGAGCTCCTCTTCTCTCACGTCAAACAAGCCTATCATCTCCTGAAAGCCGCTGAAGAGAAACTTGGTAAAATCAATAACCTCACTGCCGGAGAAGTCAGGATCGGGGCCAGCGACACAGTATGCAAATACTTCCTCTTACCTCAGGTACAAAACTTCAATGCCAAATATCCCGGGGTGAAGATTCAGTTCTACAATAGAACCTCCCCGCAGATCCGGGAGGCTTTACGGAACGGCCTCCTTGATTTCGGGATCATCACCGTCAAGGAGCGGGAAGACGGCTTTAAGGTGACGGACCTATATGAAGTGGAAGATATCTTTGTGGCTGGCCGGAAATTCTCCCATCTTCAGGGAAGACTCCTACCCTTACAGAAACTTTCCGAACTTCCCCTCTTGATGTTGGATAAAAAAAGCTCCACCCGGGAGCTGATCGATGATTTTCTAACCGCCCAGGGCCTGAAAGTCACCCCCGAGATGGAACTGGAAAGCATAGATTTATTGGTGGAGTTGGCCAAGATCGGTTTTGGCGTCGCCCATGTCCTAAAGGAAAGCGCCGCCGGGGCCATCGCCGACGGCGTCCTCTTTCCGGTCAGGTTCCGAACCGGACTGCCCAAAAGAAAACTGGGGATTATTACTCCGAAAGATGTTCCTCTTTCCCGGGCGGCTAGTACCTTTATTGAACTTCTGGTACACCAGACAGAAGGACAGGGACTTGTCTGATAACTCGGACAAGGGGATAGGAACTTGTCTGACACAGAGACAAAGGACAGACTGGGGACAGGGAATTGTATGATAGAAATTTCTCCCTCATTGCCTGCGAGGTTATTTCTGACAGGTCCCTGTCCCTCTGTTTACCGGGCTAAAACTCGACCACAGTCACACCCATTCCGCCTTCGCCCGCTTCGCCCCAACGGGCGTTCTTCACTTGCTTGTGCTTTTTGAGATAATCACCAATGGCCGATCGGAGGGCGCCTGTGCCCTTGCCATGAATCAGTCGTACACTGGGTAAGCCGGCCAGCAGCGCTTCATCAAGGTACTTATCGGTAGCGGCCAGGGCATCATCTACCGTCAAGCCCCGCAGATCCAACTCTGCCGAGATGGTCTGGGCTTTGTCCCTGACCAGCTTGCCATAGCCGGTTTTGCCCTGACCGGTTCTCCGCCCGGTACCCGGCTTCTCCTCTCCGGCGGGGGCGGCGGAAGTAATCTTCTCCTTCGGTACCCAGACCCGTAAGGCGCCGACCTGCACATGGACGGCATCCTCCCCAACCTCCAGGACTTCTCCATCCTGATCCAAGTGGCTAAGGAAGACCTTCATGCCCGGACTCAGCGGCCCATGCCACTCCCCGGCAGGCGCCGTCTGTGGTTCTACCAGTTTATCCAAGAGCTCCGCAGTTTTCCGCCGAGCTGTGTTCAATACTGCCGTCTGTTTTTCGGGGGCGGCTTCCCGCAGTTCTCGTAGGAGATTTTCCATCTCCCGCCTGGTTTCCCGCACCAAATCCTCGGCCTCCCGCTTGGCTTCAGCCAGCATACGAGAGCGTTCCGCCTTCAGACGGGCCAATTCCGCCCGGTACTCCGCTTCTTCCTTTTGTAGACGGACCCGGAGAGACGTGGCGTCTCTTCTCTCCTCCTCCAAGACCCGTTTTTCCGTGACGATCCGCTCAATCATCTCCTCCACTCTTCTGGTTCCCGGTTCAATTAACCGTTTGGCCTCAGCGATGATCTCCGGATCCAGGCCCAAGCGGCCGACGATGGCCAAGGCGTTACTCTGCCCGGGAACACCAATCATCAGCCGATAAGTGGGTTTGAGGGTTTGAGGGTCAAACTCCACGGAGGCGTTCTGGACCCCCGGGGTATTATAGGCAAAGATTTTTAAGTCATTGTAATGAGTGGTGGCCACCGTCCTGACTCCCTTTTGGTGCAGGGACTTCAAGATCGCAATGGCCAAAGTCGCTCCCTCGGTGGGATCAGTACCCGCTCCCAATTCATCCAGAAGAACCAGACACTTTTCATCCTCGGCCTCTTTCAAGATGGAGACGATATTCGTCATGTGCGAGGAGAAGGTACTGAGGCTCTGTTCAATGCTTTGCTCATCACCGATATCCGCATAGACCCCATGAAAGATGGAGATCTCCGAACCGGAACGGGCCGGAAGATGCAGACCTGCCTGGGCCAGCAAGACAAAAAGCCCCACGGTCTTTAAGGCCACTGTCTTTCCGCCAGTATTCGGCCCGGTAATCACCAGGATGTGGAAATCCTCCCCAATAGTCAGGTCAATCGGGACGACCTCTCCTTCCAACAACGGGTGGCGGGCTTCGATTAAACGTATAGATCCCCGGTCATTAATGACCGGTTCGGTTCCTCTACATGCCAAGCTTAGCTTGGCTTTGGCAAAGGCCAGATCCAAACGGGCCAGAATCTCCAGATCTTCTTCAATCTCCGTAGCCACCGCGCCAACCAGCGCGCTGAGTCTGGTTAAGATCCGGAAGACTTCCTCCTCCGCCTCGGCTTCCGCCTTTCGCAACTGGTTATTCATTTCCACCACAGCCATGGGCTCAATAAAGAGTGTGGCGCCACTGGCCGACTGGTCATGGACGATCCCCGGAAAAAGCGACTTGTATTCCTGCTTAACCGGGATGACATAACGGTTGTTTCTAATGGTGACAAGCGCGTCTTGCAGATATTTCTGGTGCTCTCCCGAACGTGTGATGGACTCCAGTTTATCCTTGATCCGATTTTGCATGGTTTTTATCTGGGCACGCAACACGCGTAGAGTGGGAGTGGCATCGTCATTAACCGTGCCCTCCGGCCCAATAGTCCGTTCAATCTCCTCCTCCAACTCCGGGAAGAGCACAAGCCGTCCGGCTAAGGACTTCAAGACCACGGACTCCTCCCGGGCGAAGAAGAACTTATTTAAAAGTCTGGCCGTGCGTAGGGTGGAGCCGATGGAAAGGAAATCCTCGGCCGGCAAAACCCTTCCGATTTTGGCCGCTTTGATCGTTTCCCGCAGATCAAAAATCCCGCCCAAAGGCGCTTGGGCTGCTTGTTGGCAGAGGGCTTTCGCTTCCGTGGTCTCCGCCTGCCAGATGTTAACCTCTTCCGGACGGACGGAAGGTCTTATCGCCATGGCCAGCTCTTTGCCGAGCGCGCTGCCGGCATATTCAGCCAAGCGTCGACGTACCTTGTCAAATTCTAATATACGTAACACTTTTTCCTGCAATATAAGATAAACCCCCTGTAAAGTCGCGCCAGACCGGGCGCAAGCGCAGGCGTGCGCGTTTGTGTAGTTCGTCTCGTCTACGTTCGTACCCTTTCAGTACACGGTACGATTGTGATGAATTTATGTAGCCCGGTTACCCGGAACCTACGCGTTTCGCTTAAAAGAACAAACGCGTGAATGTTATGATTCCGGGTCAACGGGATTCGTATAGAGCGGATTTAAGTCGACAGGTTCATGGTCGTCACTTATCCAGCATTGATCGTGGTCTCTTTTGCAGACAAGGCCTCCTTGAGCACCTCGTCCATCTCATCAACCAGGACAAACTGGAGTTTCCGCGCGATGTTCGCCGGGATCTCCTCTAAATCCTTCTTATTTTCTTTGGGAATAATCACCTTTTTGATCCCGCCTCTATGCGCAGCCAAGACCTTCTCCTTCAGTCCACCGATGGGTAGCACCCGCCCCCTGAGAGTGATCTCGCCGGTCATTGCGATATCGCTGCGCACCGGGATATTGGAAAGAGCGGAGACTACTGCGGTAGCTATGGTAATGCCAGCGGAAGGACCGTCTTTAGGGATGGCGCCTTCCGGCACATGAATATGCAGGTCTGTTTCTTCATAAAAGTTCTCGGCGATCTCGAACTGAGCGGCGCGCGAACGGATATAACTGACCGCAGCTTGGGCGGATTCACGCATTACCTCGCCTAACTTTCCGGTGAGTAAGAGTTGTCCTTTGCCTTTTACCGCTGAAACCTCGATATTCAGTAGATCTCCCCCTACTTCCGTCCAGGCCAGACCGGTTACTACACCCACCCGTTCCTCCTCTTCAATTACGCCGTATCTGTACTTGGAAGTGCCCAAGAATTTCGCCAGGTTTTGTTTGCCGATCCGGACCGGAGTGGCGTGGCCTTCCACGATCTGCCGGACAGACTTCCGGATGATCGTCGCCAATTCCCGCTCCAAGTTGCGTACACCGGATTCTCTGGTATAAGAGCGGATTACCTCCCGTAAGGCTGTCTCCGCTAACAGCAAGTCATCCTCGCCCAAACCGTGCTGCTTGATCTGTTTCGGCAAGAGGTGCCGCTGGGCGATCTTTACCTTCTCCTCTTCCGTATATCCAGATAGTTGAATAATCTCCATCCTGTCCAATAACGGCCGGGGAATATTATGGAAGGTATTGGCGGTAGTAATGAAGAGCACTTTGGAAAGATCAAAGGTGACTTCCAGATAGTGATCGCCGAACGCGGAGTTCTGCTCCGGGTCCAACACCTCGAGCAAGGCTGAGGACGGGTCCCCGCGGAAGTCCATACTCATCTTGTCGATCTCATCCAACAAGACCACCGGGTTCTTGGAACCGGCCTGCCGGATGCTTTGAATGATCTTCCCGGGCATAGCCCCGACATAGGTCCGTCTGTGGCCGCGGATCTCAGCCTCATCCCGCACTCCGCCCAAGGAGAAACGGACAAAATTTCTATTCATCGCCCGAGCAATCGAACGGGCCAGTGAGGTTTTTCCCACTCCCGGCGGGCCGAGCAGGCATAAAATTGGGCCCTTCAGTTCCTTGGCCAATTTGCAGACCGCCAAGTATTCCAGGATTCTTTCTTTTACTTTTTCCAAACCGTAGTGGTCCTCATCGAGAATGCGCTCGGCTTCTTTCAGATCCAAGTGATCCTCGGTGAAAGTATTCCAAGGCAAGGCCAGGAGCCAGTCCAGGTAGTTCCGGACCACTACCGCTTCTGCCACCATCGGAGGCATCTTGGCCAACCGCTCTACCTCATGCAGAGCTTTCTTTTCTACCTCGGCCGGAAGTTTTAATTTTTCTATCTTTTCCCGCAACTCTTCCACTTCGGCGGCGCGGTCATCCTTCTCTCCCAGTTCCTTTTGGATAGCTTTCATCTGCTCACGAAGGTAATATTCCTTTTGCGTCTTTTCCATCTGTTTTCTGACGCGCAGGTGAATCTTGCGTTCCATCTCTAAAATTTCAATTTCATTGATTAGGATAGCGCATAACTTCTCCAAACGGTCTTTCGGAGAGACCGCTTCCAAGATCCTCTGTTTATCTTCGACTTTTAAATATAAATGGGAAGCGATAATATCCGCCAGTCTTCCGGGATCATCAATATTGGAGACCGAGGCCAGCACCTCCGGGGGTATCTTCTTGTTCTTCTTGATAAACTGGTCAAAATGGAAGAAAGTCGTACGCATCAAAGCCTCAAGTTCCATGCCTTTATCGGCCGACTCCTCTACTTTATGCACGCGTACCCGAAAATGGGGATCATTCTGCGTATACTCTTCAATCCGTACCCGGTACATGCCTTCCACCAGTACCCGCATAGTGCCGTCGGGCATCTTTAATAACTGTTTCACCTCGGCCATTGTTCCCATGGTATAGATATCCTGAGGCTCCGGTTCGTTGACTTTAGCCTGTTGTTGAGCAGCCAAAACGATCATTCTATTATTGACCATCGCCTCTTCCATGGCGCTGACCGACCGTTCCCTACCGACGTCCAAAGGGATCACCATATAAGGGAAGACGATTACTCCCCGTAAGGGCAGGAGAGGAAATTCCTCCGAAACGGTGGTCGCCGTTTCGGCAGACTCTCTTCTTTGATCTGTATTTTCTTTAGGCACCATTGGCCTCACCTCCAAAATCATCACCCGTTACCTACGGGAATTAGCAATTCCTTGGCCACAGCCGGTTTCTTTTGCTCTAAAAACCTCTTCTTCCATATCGTCATACTATTCTGTAACGCCCGGCCTATTCCTTCCGTTACAATCTGGAGAGCGCGGGGAGTCATGGCGCCACATGGAATATTAACTAATTTGACAACAAAATAGTAAATCCTTTCTGACAAAGGAAAACCCGTGCTTCCGTGCAGGACAATCCGGATCGGACACGAAATTTACTAATATTCCAGCGTTAGTTCACGACAGATCAACAATTTGATAAACGGGAGTGATTGGATCTTGACCCGCAAACTCATTTTCCTGATTTTCTTGATTTTACTGGCCTTTTTATTCCTAATGGACTACTCGGCAAATAGATTTTTAGATTGGTTATGGTTTAACAGTCTGGATTTGACAGAGGTCTTCTGGACTCCTTTGCTCACTGGGTTCTTCACTAAACTGATCTTGGGTTTAATCTTCTTCCTCTTTCTCTTCTTCAATCTGAAGAGCACCGGAAGAGCATTTATGGAATTAAACTCCGATTTGAATATGACCGGCCGGCGGCACCGGATCATCTCAACCCTGTTATCCTTGACGCTCACTGTCTTCTTATTGTCCGGCGTCTCATATGATTGGACCATGATTCAGCAGGCCGTCCATAGAACTCCGGTGGGAACAACAGACCCCATCTTCGGCCTGGATTTAAGCTTTTACCTTTTTATCTACCCGCTTCTGCACAAGTTGTACCTGTTAACCACATCTCTAATTGTCCTATGCTTTTTCGCCGTAGCGGTCTCTTATTTGCTGGCGCGGGCCTATTGGTACCAGGAGAATCACTTTCAACTCTGGCCTAGAGCGCGGATTCACCTGACCATACTGGGCGTTTGTTTCCTAGTAGCCAAAGCCGGAGGGTATTGGCTTAACCGCTTTACTCTGCTTTTTACAGAGAATTCTTTGATTACCGGTGTGGATTTCACCGCCCATCACGTCCGCATCTTCGGTTCCAATCTATTGATCGGCATCGCTTTATCAGCCGCGGCCTTACTGGTCTGGTCGATCTTTGGCAAGCGGTATATGAAGCTGTTAATCGCCGCCGGCGGTCTCTGGCTGACCGTCTCCTTCCTGGTCGGAGCCGTTCCCGGGTTGGTGGAGAATTTTTACGTCAAACCAAACCAGTATCTTGTGGAAGAAAGATACATCGCCAATCATCTCAAGATGACCCGCTTTGGTTATGGTTTAGACCGGATCAAGGAAAAAACCTTTACTCCGCAGACCAACGGCTTTCCGGCGGACATTACGTCCGATCACCCGAGCCTGCTCAACCTCAGGATCTGGGATTATCGTCCGCTTCTACCTGTCTATAACCAACTCCAAACCATCAGGCCTTACTATACCTTCCATGATATTGACATTGACCGGTACAAGACTGCGGACGGCCAGCGCCAAGTAATGCTGGCCGTCAGAGAGATTGATCCCGCCGGCTTGCCCCCGGGCGCCAACAACTGGTTGAACCTGCATCTTACCTATACTCACGGCTATGGCCTGGTCATGAATGCGGTGAATGAAATCACCCCGGAGGGGCAACCCCGCTTTGTCGTAAAAGACCTGCCACCCAAGGTTGATCCGGCTTTTCCAGAGGTCGTCCTGACCCGTCCGGAGGTTTATTTTGGTGAGGTAAACCAAGATTACCTAGTAGTGAAGACGAAACAAGCAGAGTTCGACTACCCCCTGGGTGACGGAAATAAAACCAATACCTACCAGGGAAAAGACGGGATCCCCCTACGTCGTCTAAGCATCCGGACTTTCCTGGCTTTGAAGCTCCGAGAGCGGAATCTGCTCCTGTCCGGATATATCAGTAAAGACAGCCGTCTCCTGCTCCACCGGCGGATCCAGGACCGGGTGAAGAAACTCGCGCCCTTCCTCGGTTATGATGAAGATCCTTATCCGGTGGTGGCCGACGGACAGGTATACTGGCTACTCGACGCTTATACTTCATCATCTTATTTACCCTATGCAAAAAAGCATAAGCACGGTTTCAACTACATTCGCAATTCCATAAAGGTCGTGATAGACGCCTATAACGGCACAGTCGATTTTTACTTGGTGGATCGGGAGGACGCCATCGCCCAAACCTGGCAAAAGATCTATCCCCGTCTGATCAAAGACTTTGACAAGATGCCGACTTCCCTCAAGAAACACATTCGCTATTCGGAGAGGCTGTTCACGATCCAACGGGATATGCTCCTCACCTATCACCTTGCCGACCCGCAGGCTTTCTATAAAAAGGAAGACTACTGGGCGGTTCCGACCCAGATCTATGACGATCAGGAAGAACTGCTGGAGCCCTATTATATTACATTGAATCTGCCTGGAGAAGAGAAGAGCGAATTTGTTTTAATGCAACCCTTCACCCCGCGCGGGAAGAGAAATATGGTCTCTTGGCTGGCCGCCAGGTGCGACGGAGAGCATTACGGAGAGTTGATCCTGTATAATCTGCCAAAAGATACGAACATCTACGGTCCCATGCAAATAGAGGCCAGGATCGGCCAGCACCCGGAGATTACCCAGTTGATTGCCTGGTGGAATCAGAATCAATCCCGCTTAATCCGGGGTAATCTAATCACCATTCCGTTAGGCAACGCCTTCTTATACGCCGAGCCCTTCTATATCGTTTCGGAGCAGGGACAGATCCCGGAAGTGAAGAAGATCATCCTGGCCTACGGAGAAAGGATTGTCATGGGCGATACTTTAGAAGAAGCCTTGGCTGCCTTGAAAGATGGAACGGAGGGCGGATCCGCCGGTCCCCCGGCGGGCACGAAGGAAACGCCCGCGCAAAAAGAACAGCTCACAACAGATGAGGATTCCCCGGGACCGAATTCTGCAGAGGGAGAAGTCAAGCCGGGATTAAGCGCGGAAGATAAGAAGATCATCGCCGAAATTGAAGAGAAGATACGAAGACAAGAAGGAGAGTTACAGGAGATCAAGGAGTTATTGAAGAAGTTGAAATAAAGATTATTCCTGGTGGGCCCCGTTTAGAAACACCGGATCGAGACAGAAAACAGATCATAACCGGATCTCTTCTCCCCTGGAGACAAAAAGCAGAAAGGCGCTCTTGAAGCGCTGGCTGTAAGCACATGGTAAATTGTGGATAAAACAATACCCACCTGCAAAGGTGGGTATTATTCCTCCTTGACCTCACTGGTGATCCCGAATCTCTTCAAAAGCCAAACTTCAAACTGTCTTCTATATTTGAAGATGAAATAGATGGAGACCAAAGACAAAACACAGATTAGTACCCATTGCCCAGTCGATAGGTGAAAGACTCCGGCTCCGGCCAAGGTAGCTACGACAATCCCGGGCAATCGGCCGCAGATTACTAAAAGAAGGAATAAGAATAAAGGTAAGGTGGAAAGCCCGGCCAAAAAACACAGGGCATCATCAGGGAAGAACGGCAGCAGAAAGAGTAAGAAAAGGGACAGGAGAAATCTACCAGAGAATACTGTATTATATTTTTCATACAGATCGAGCCCGATTACTTTCAAAACTAAGGGCTTCCCGAATTTACGGGCAAGATAAAAGGCTAGAAGCGAACCGCAGATCTGACCCGCGGCGCTCAAGATAAAACCCTTTATCACCCCAAAGAGCGCCCCGCCCACCAAGGCCACGATATTCCCGGGCAACGGCGCGATGATGATCTGAAGAAGGTGCGCCCCAAAAAAGACCAAAGGCGCCCAGCTCCCAAAACCCAAGGTAAACTCCTGAAACGAATCGGCTGAAGAATAGATCTGAACAAACTTCCTATAAAAACCGGTGATCTTCTCCGGTAAATCCGGGAGGAAAATATGAATAAGGACTACCGATAAGAGTAGTACAACAATTCCTTTCAAGATCCTCCTTATCCAAGGACTCCCCATTCCCGACAAACCTCTTTTCTATTCAGCCCGAAAACCGAATATGTTCTTAATCTCCTCGATGACATCCTTTGGTTCGGCTACTGGAATCAACATCTTCGCTTGTTTATGTTCTATAAAAATGTCACCGATGGGGAAGTTCAGCAGGATCACTATCTTCCCGTTCTTCAAAGCTAAAGCAATTTCGGAGATGGTTCCCGCCCGACCGGGCAAAGCCACCACCACATCACTGGACATCACGTTCAGAAAATTACGGCCGTCTCCCATCCCGGTAATGATGGGTATATCAATATAAGAAGAGGCCAATTCAGTATTGCGATCCGGCAGGATCCCAACGGTAATCCCACCATGCTCTTTAGCGCCCCGCGCCGAAGCCTCCATCACTCCGACCTGCCGTCCACCGTTCAAAAGGACCCACCCTTCTTTGGCGATCAGCTTCCCCAGTTCATAGGCTAACTCACATACTTCTTTAGAAGCTCCTTCGCCGCCTCCCATGACGCCAACGATGAACTTTTTCATTAGTAAGCCTCCTTATAACTACACCCGTTTAATATAACCCCCTTTATTAATTTATCTTTATTCCGGGAATACCTCGTTACAAATATATTAAATGATCGTCATGTCCATAATTAATCGGCTCAATCTTACTTAAGCTTAATCTTACTTAAGCCTAATCTCGCTTAAATTAAGTATGAATCTTTCCGGTCACGCACGGGCGCGCATCCGCAACGAGGGAAGATAGGTTGTGAAGTTACCTTTCCAGACGCACAGGCGCGTGTCCGTAAAGCCAGTGAAAGATAAAGCAACCGGAGACCGGTTGCTTCACTCTCTTTCCCACAAAGCTTCGTTCTGGCAAAAACCTTGGAAGACTATTGGATCTCAATCCGTCGTCCTTTGGCCGTATCTCCTTCCGCCTTGGGGAGCATCACCTCTAAAACCCCGTCTTTAAAAGTTGCTCTTACCTGGTCCTCTCTGATCCGGCCATGAAAAGGAATCCTCCGCATAAACGAGCCAAACCTACGCTCTCTTCTATAATAATGCTCTCCTTGATCCGTGGCGTCTTCCCTTGCTTCCCCTTGAATGGTGAGCGAATTGTCATCCACTGTCAATTGGACGTTGTTTTTGTTCATTCCGGGAAGATTAGCCCGGACAATAAAGGACTCCGGCCGTTCGGAGACGTCAATGGATGGTTGCCAGAAACCGGTGAAGCTCCTGTTGATCACTTCAGCAAAAGGAGACAAGTTGCTAAAGGGTTCCCAGGAAATCAAATCATTCATCATCCACACCTCCGGATCTATGATTTCCACAGGACGGAGGTAATATACAGCCCGCTACTTATAGCACCCGTTACTTGTTGCGCCCGCTACTTGTAACCAGTGGATTGCCTTATGGTACCCGGACGGTTAGGCGCGATCAGCCGCCAACACAGAGTTCTTCGTTCTCATTCTACTTTCTCTTTCCCACACTCGACTACGGAGGAGCCTTGAACACCGGTCAAGAGGAAGAGTTTGGCCGGATAGCCGGCGACCGCCAGCTCGGAAAGGCCGTCTCCATCAAAGTCTCCCCAGGCCGCATCGACCAAAGCCGAGTTCAGACTGGTCTTTTCGTTATGAAGGATGAATTGCCCGTCCTCATAAGAGAAGGAATGAACTCTTCCCCAGCCGTCCACGGTCACTACCCTTCCCCTGTTCGCTCCAGGCAGACGGCAGTTGACCAAGGCGTAAGCCGCTGTATTGAGCGGACTGGTCAAACTTTCCGCCACCAATTCCCGGCCTGTCCACTTCAGCAAGGAGAAGGCGCCAGCCTTACTCCCCAGCCCCGTCTCGATCAGCACCTCCACCTGTCCGTCCCCGTCCAGGTCTCCTCCGGTCATGGCCCGGATGTTTCCGCATAGAGGACCGCCTCCAAGTTTATGAAGGGAGACAGCGCCCGCGGTGCTCTCCGTCAAGGTGTAAACCTCTACTGTCATATCTAAATAGGTCTTGTGAACTACTCCCACCCGCGCCACGATGAGTTCATCAATTCCGTCACCGTCAATATCAGCTACGGTTATTTCCTGTGGCAGAAGGGTATGATCAAGTTGGGAAGTTAATGCAAAGCCCTCAGTCGAACAGGTGAAAATATCCAGCCGGTGATTGGTTATGATCATAACCGTCTCTTCGCCGGAGGCAAAGGGTCGTCCCGTCGCCAAAAAAATCGGGCTCTTCTCTTCAATTAAGTTTCCGCTCTCCCAGATCTGTTCCCAAGCGCCGCCGGACCAGGAATAGACTCGACACAAAGCCGTATTTTCTATGTAATTCCGCCCCAAGACCACCAATTGATCACGACCGCTGGAGCAATAATCGGCAGCGACAAGGCGAAAAATACTATCAAATCCCATATCTTCTTCGATCCGGATCGGTTTTAGAGCAAAGGCCAGCGCTGGTTCGGAAAGCAGCAACGTCTCAAAGAGGGTGAGAAGAGAAACCATTAACAAGAGGGAAATCAAAAAATTGAGCCAAAATAAGCAGGTGTTTTTGGATGATTGCAATTTCTTCCACTCCCAAAACTGTTCTTGAATTTCGTTTATACGCCAAATAGGAGGGCTATTCCCATTCCATCATCACTTTCGGTAGATAATCGATTTTCCCTTCCTCTTATTCTTTTTTTCAACAGTATATTACGAGAAAACAAGAGCCATAATTAGTAAAGACTCTAAATCTTCCCGGCTTGTTTATCCTTCATCATGACCAAGCATTACCGGCTGCAGCGGCTCGTCTTTATTTTATTACGTGGAGAAAACCAGCTTCGATTGGAATTTTTTTGTTTACAAGGAGGATTGGCATGACACCAGAGGACCTGTTGAAGATGACTAAAGAAGAACTCTTGAAACTGGCCAGAAAGAAGAATATTCCTAACCGGTCCAGGATGACCAAAGCCGGCCTGATCGAGAAGATTCACCTTCTGATGTTGGAAGAAGAAGAAAAGAAAATGACTGAACCAACCAGTAAAGAGCGTCCTGCGCCTTATTACGGTCCGACCACGGTGCTCACCACCGAGAAAAAAGAGACTGACGAAGAAGTCTTGGAAATTCCCTTTTCATACAATCAAACATTGGTAACACTGATGGTCAGGGATCCGTACTGGCTCTACTCCTACTGGGATTTTAGCGGTAAAACGGTTAATGAGTTATCTCAAGTATTCGGCGGCTGGGAACGTGTTCCGCTCTGCTTGCGTGTTTATAATCTGAGCGCGGACGGAGAAAAGAGGAGCAGTTACTTTGATATCTCCCTCAACCATCAGGTTAAGAACTGGTATATAAATGTCAACCAACCGAACTGCAATTTCCAAGTGGATCTGGGGTACTTCACCCCCTCCGGCCATTTTCAAACCTTGGCGCGGTCAAATATTGTGACCACACCGCGAGACACCATCTCCGACGTGGTGGACGAGGAGTGGATGGTGGTGGAAGAAGACTATCGCCGTCTGTATCGGCTGGCGGTGGGCGCCGGGATCGGTCAAAGCTCACTGGAGATGACGGAGTCTTTGCTTAAACGGTTGGAACGAGAGGTTGGTTCGGGGGCAGTCAGCAGTATCAGCAGCCCGGTCCGGCTGCTGGAAGAGAAACGCCACTTCTGGCTGGTTTTAGATACGGAGCTCATCATCTATGGGGCCACAGAACCTGATGCCACCCTAACCATCCAGGGGCAACCGGTGAAACTGCGTCCGGACGGTAGTTTCACCCTGAGAATGGCTCTCCCGGAAGGCACACAGATTATTCCGGTGACCGCCACTTCCAGAGATGGGAAAGACCAGATTACCATAACTCCCCTGGTCAGCAAGGAAACCCGCTAGCGGGAGAAAGGAAGTTTCAACATGGAAGAGTTGGGTTACTTAAGCCTGGTTTTACACTCTCACCTGCCCTATGTACGCCATCCCGAGCATGATCGATTTCTAGAAGAAGACTGGCTTTTTGAGGCGATTACTGAGACGTATATTCCTTTGTTACGCGTATTTGAACGGTTGGTGGAAGATGGCGTTAAATTTCGGTTAACCCTAAGCTTGACCCCGCCGCTCTTGGCCATGTTATCGGATCCGTTATTGCAAGACCGTTATATCAGACACATAGAAAGATTAATTGAGTTGGCGGAGAAAGAAATTGAGCGTACCAGATGGCTACCGCAATTTCAAGAATTGGCCGTGATGTACAAAGAGATGTTCACCTTTTCCCGGTGGTTCTTTGTGGAAAAATACAAGAAGAATATTGTGACGGCCTTCCGTAAACTGCAAGATGAAGGTTTTTTGGAGATTATCACCTGCGGGATGACCCACGGTTATCTCCCGCTGATGCTTCAAAAAGAAGCGGTGCGTGCACAGATCCATTATGCTACAGAATATCATACGCAGATGCTTGGCCGCCCGCCGCAAGGGATCTGGCTTCCGGAGTGCGGTTATAACCCCGGTGACGATGAGATACTCAGAGAATACGGACTGCGTTTTTTCTTTACGGATGCCCACGGTATCTTACATGCTTCTCCCCGGCCGAAATACGGTAACTTTGCCCCGGTCTATTGTCCTTCCGGGGTAGCTGCCTTCGGCCGGGATTTGGAATCCTCCAAACAGGTCTGGAGCGCGCAAGAGGGCTACCCCGGTGACTACGAATACAGGGAGTTCTATCGGGATATCGGTTTTGACTTGGAATATGAATATATCCGTCCCTACATTCATCCCAGCGGCGTCCGGATCAATACCGGCATCAAGTACTACCGGATTACTGGTCCGACTCACCATAAAGAGCCTTATAATCCATGGCGGGCCAAGGAAAAGGCGGCCATCCATGCGGGCAACTTCATGTTTAACCGGGAGAAACAAATTGAGTACCTAGCCTCGATCCTGGACAGAAAACCATTGATTGTTTCTCCTTACGATGCGGAACTCTATGGACACTGGTGGTTTGAAGGGCCGCAATGGCTTGATTACCTAATCCGCAAAATCCATTACGACCAGCACACCATCAAGCTGATTACTCCCAGTGATTACTTGGAGATGTACCCACGGAACCAGGTCAGTGTTCCCTCCCTCTCTTCCTGGGGTTATAAAGGTTATAACGAAGTATGGTTGGAAGGGAGTAATGACTGGATCTACCGGCATCTACACCAGATTAGCCAAAAAATGATTGAACTGGCCAACCAGTATCCCAATGCCACGGGAATTCAAGAAAGGGCGCTGAATCAAGCGGCCCGTGAAGTTTTGCTGGCGCAAAGCAGCGATTGGGCGTTTATTATGAAGACAGGCACGATGGTTGATTATGCAGTAAAGAGAACGAAGAGTCACATCAGCCGCTTTCTCCGCTTGTATGAGCAGATTACCGGAGACCGAATAGACCACGACTGGTTGAGTGATTTGGAGTACAAGGACAATATCTTCCCCGGTTTGGATTACCGGGCATACTCCTCGAACGCCGGGTATAAGCGGTGGAAAAGAGAACTCAAACTCGCCTGACTGCAAAAGGATCTCTCTACATCAGCAATTCGCCACTAGCCGCAGACAACAGGCGCACGGAAAAGAGAACACAAACTCTGACTGCAAGGGATCCCACTACGTCAGCAACCCGCCACCAACCGTAGGCAATGGGTACGAGGAAAAAGGAACACAAACCTTGACTGTAACAGGATCCCCTGTGTCAGCAATTCGCCACTAGCCGCAGACAACAGGCGCCGGAAAAACAAGAACGCGTGCGAAGCACGCGTTAGTCATCTTTGCAGAAGAACTCTCATAAATCTTTCAAGAGAATAAGGGCAGTAGGTGATGAATACTATAGTTGTTCGGAGGTCTGGAATGGAAAAGGGCATAAAAGACAAGCTCACCCTGGTTATATGGTATCTGCTGTTGGGCGGAGCCTTTTTTCTCCTGGTCTTTCTATGCCTGCCTCCCGGTAAGCCGGTTCAACCTCTGACCACGCAAGTGGTGAGCGATGACCAGACCCTAATCAGCTTGTTATTTGAAGAAAATAGAGAACCGGTCAGCCTCTCCGAAGTGCCGCTCTTTGTCCAACAGGCCTTTCTTTCCGTGGAAGACCACCGCTTTTATAAACACAGTGGGATCAGCCCGGTCAGTCTGTTACGGGCCGCTTATAATAACTTCTTCACCGATCAAGGCATTCAAGGCGGAAGCACCATCACCCAACAATTGGTTAAAAACGGTTTTTTAACTCCGGAGCGCTCAATCCTACGCAAGATTAAGGAGATGTTTCTTGCTTGGAAATTGGAGTTGCATTACAGTAAGGAAGCGATCCTGGAGATGTATTTGAATCAGATCTACTTCGGTCATGGCGCCCATGGGATTAAAACCGCCGCGCAGACCTACTTCGGCAGACCCCTCAACCAACTGAACCGGATTGAAATGGCCCTGCTGGCCGGGATCCCCAAAGGACCTGCTTTCTACTCTCCCTACCTGCATCCGGATGCCGCCAGAGAAAGAATTCGCGTCGTCCTGAAGCGCATGGAAAAAGTAGGTTACCTCAGTGAAGCGGAAGCCCGACAAATTATGGAGGAACCTCTGCGTTTATCCGGTAGGTCCCAAAAGCAGCGCAAGGCGCCGTACTTTTTAGACTTTGTCTTGGAGGAGGCGGCCGAGAAGTTACAAATCCCTAAAGCAGAGATTTCCACTATGGGGCTGCGGATTGAAACTACGCTCTCCCTCCCCGTCCAACAGGCAGCGGAAGAGGTCTTAGCTACGGGCTTGCATCCCTACCAAAAAGGGATTCAACCGCAAGGAGCTCTAATCGCCGCTGACTCCCGGACTGGTGAGGTCAAAGCGCTGGTCGGAGGGACGAATTATAGTAAAGCCCCCTTCAACAGGGCGCTGCATGCGCACAGGCAACCGGGTTCGGCTTTTAAGCCCTTTGTCTATCTGGCCGCTTTGGA
>DUOH01000055.1 GCA_012838955.1 Bacillota bacterium
AACTAATATAAGTCTCTTTTTTAAATAAAAAAGGAGGGAGAGTTTTGTGTAATGAAGTGGTAACCAAAGGCAAGGGGCGGCAAAGGACGCTATGGATTTTAGTTGCTTTTTTTCTGATGATTACTTTAGGCAGCGGATGTGTTAAAGAAAAAGTGTATCATGTAGGTATTTTGTCAGGTCTCGATTATGTGCTGGCGATTTCCGACGGGTTCAAGGCTCAGATGGAGAAGTTAGGGTATATAGAGGGTGAAAATATCTTCTACGATCTGCGCCGCTCCAATGTTAATCTTGACGAATATGAAGATATTCTTCAGGACTTCAATTCTGAGCGGGTTGATCTAATCTTCTGCTATCCAACGGAAGCGGCGATCGCCGCCAAGAAGGCTACTGTAGATAGTAAGATCCCTGTTATCTTTGACTCTGCTAATATTGAGGGTAATGACATAGTTGATAGCATTCGGAAACCAGGCGGTAATGTCACCGGGGTTCGTTATCCGGGACCGGGGATAGCCATTAAACGGTTTGAGGTGATGATGGAGTTGGCGCCTGATACCAAGAGAATGTTAATTCCCTATCAAAAAGGGGCGCCGACGGTTCCGGCGCAGATGGAACTCTTATATCCGGCTGCTAAGGAAGCGGGAGTGGTCTTGATTGAAGCGCCGGCCACTGATGCCCGGGAATTAGATGAGTTCTTACAGGCTTTGGTCAGAGCGGGAGATGATGATTTTGATGCTATTTTATTCTTAGCGGAACCTTTGACGGTCCTTCCGGAAGCTTTTGCGGTAATCAGCAATTTTGCAGCGAAGCGAAGGATTCCGATTGGCGGCGCCATCATGACCCATGGAAATTACGGTTCGGTCTTTGGGGTGAACACTGAACTCATGGCTTCAGGAGGGCAGGCGGCTTTTTTAGCGGATAAAGTATTAAAAGGGGCCGATCCGGGCACCCTTCCCGTCCTCTCGGCGGAGATATTTATCCAAATAAACTACAGAATGATCCAAGAATTGGGGTTGAATATTAACGAAGGCTTGTTGAGTCAGGCCCACGAGATTATTCGCTAGAGACAAAGTAACGGTCGCATCGGGTACGAGTTACACTTAACCTCCACACTACCGGTGCAGAGAAGAAATATAGGGGAGGGGGGTTTCACAATGTCGGAACAAAAAAAAACCTTCATTACTAAGATCCGGCAGAAAATAGGATTTCGAAGTTTACAAGCCACACTGACTCTCACATTTATACTACTTGGTTCAACATTTCTTGTGGTCACCAGTTGCATAAGTATGCTTAACAACTATAGAAATTCTCAAAGAATAGTTGCTGATCAGCAACAACTCATCGCAAAGGAGGCAGCTAATGTAGTAAACGATTTTTTGCAAGAGAAATATACGTTTTTGAATGTTGCTTCCGGAATCGGCGCACTAGACCTGGATGTGTATACGCGACAAAAAACTGTTCTGGAAAAGCTAATGGGTTATGAAGCCTCTTTCCGCCAATTGGCTATCTTTAACGCCAACGGGAGAGAAGTCGCGAAGATTACGCGGGCCTCGGATCTAAAACTGCCTCAGTTGACTGCGGAGATAAAAAGGGAGATGCTGGCCAAGGTTAAATCGGGAAAAAACTTCATTGGATCCGTTTATATAGACGACTTTACCTTTGAGCCCATGGTGTTAATGGCCGTACCAATCAAAAACGTCTTTGGAGACGTCAGAGGAACTCTGTTGGCTGAAGTTAACCTCAAATTTATGTGGGATTTAGTAAGTTCGGTGAAGATTGGGCGAAATGGTACAGCATATGTAGTGGATCGGACCGGAGTTTTATTGGTTTTTCAGGATATCGGCCGGGTTCTGAAAGGAGAAAACCTCAGTAACCTGAGTAAGGTAGCGGAATTCCAAAGCGATCCTGATTTTTCCAAGGGGGTTACTACTAATACAGTCAAAGGCATCACCGGGACCAAGGTGGTCTCAACTTATCTCCCGTTAATCGAACCTGACTGGGCGGTCATCATTGAACTACCCTTTATTGAAGCGTACGGTTCGTTCATTGCGGCGTTGGTCTTTACCATAATTATTAATCTGACTTGTGTTACTTTATCTGTCTTTATCGGTAGCGAATTAGCCAGGAGAATCACCAAACCCATCATTGATTTGCGGGATGCCACCACTCAGATCAGCAAGGGCAATTTTGACATAAGTATTAAGAGCCGGGCCCGGAATGAAGTCGGTGATTTAGCTGAGAACTTTGACTGGATGGTCAAACAGATTAATCCGCTGATCGCCAAGACTAAAAAGGCGGTGCGCATGATCTTGGAGTATAGTAGAGCCTTGGAAGAAAGCTCCACTCAATCGGCGGAAAATATGTCTGCGGTGGTGGTGGCGATCCAGCAGATCAGTCAGGGCGCTGTTGAACAAGCCGGTGAAAACGAGAAAACCTCTAATTTAGCCAATAGTTTAGCAAAGCAAATTGATATCATGGCGGATAAGTTCAAGGATGTTGAAACGATTACCAAAGCGATTAAAGACTTGAGCATAAACTCAAAGGACGCTTTGGAAATCTTATTGGAAAGGGCGACAGAGACTGATCAGGTTACCAAAGAGTTTACCAAAAACGCTAGAGATTTAGATATTAGTATGGCAAAGATCCGCGGAATCATCGATGTGATTAACGGGATCAACGAGCAAACCAATTTACTCGCCTTAAACGCCTCAATTGAAGCGGCAAGGGCCGGAGAAGCCGGACGCGGATTTGCTGTAGTCGCCTCTGAAATTAATAAACTGGCGAATCAATCCAAAGAAGCCACCAATACCATCACTGCTATTTTAAACGAGATAAAGACTTTGAGCGCAATTACGGCAAAAACTTCGAGTGACGCGGAGCGGATTGTGGATGACCAGATGGCGGCGGTGAATACCGTCAATATTTCCTATAATGAGATTAATTCAGCAGTAGACAGAATAATCGAGAACAACCTGCAGATGTTAAATTTGGTCAAGAGTGTTAATGAGTTTAAAGAAGAAACCGTGCGCGCCATCATGAATATCGGAACGATCTCGGAAGAATCGGCTTCTTCCAGCCAGGAAGTATTGGCCATCTCCGAAGAACAAATTGTCTTTAACGATGAAGTCAAGCAGATGGCTGAAAGACTGCACACGATGGCCGAGGATTTAGTCGAGACCACGGATGTATTTGTGGTGAAAGAATAATTGTTTTTAGGATTGCCCTAATGGCCGCCATACACATTCCTTTCGGATAAATGAGGTGTGACGGCCTTTAAGATTAGTAGCAGGAAGGCAGCCGCCGGGCGCCGGCTAACCGTTTCCGCCAGGCCAGGTTTAATGGGCTGACGTGAACGGGCTTTCCCTTTAACACATGTAAAAAATGGCCTTCATCAATCAGCACCCCGGCGTGGGTTACAGCGCCGCCAATCTTGAAGTAGACCAGATCTAAAGGCTTCATCTGGGCCGGTGAAATCTCGCTTCCTATTTTCTGCAGCCCACGGTAAAAACGTTCAGGATCTTCTTTATACCAGTTTGGCGAATATTCCCGGCCATCATGATCCGGAATCATTATTCCCAGTTGTCTATAGAAGACATGGATTAAACCCAGACAATCCAGGCCTTCCATAGTTCGCCCCCCATGTTTGTAAGGGATTCCCACCAGACTGCGTACAGTCTGCATAATCTGTTGAGTAGTCAATGATTAGCCCTCTCTTTTCCGCGCTGTCTTGCTCTCCTTAAACAACAGACAACCTTTTTGCTTCAACGTGCGGTCAAGTATTACATTATAGTATATAAAAAATACGGCAGCCTTGAGATAGGAAAATGTCATCATTATAAATGATCAATCCGGCAGTCCTATTTTGGGTACGGATTTTTTGTTTTACAGCGCGTCTGTTTTGGCTTTTGCCCGCCTCAGCCATTCTTCAGCTTCTTCCACGGGGACATCAGAGAGTAGGGGGTCAGCTTTAATCCTCTCCACGGCAATTTCCAGGTTTTTCACCGCCTCTACCCATTCGCCTTGGGCAAATGCGCATCTTCCCAACCAGTAGTAGCTTTCCACCGGCCAAGACAGACGGTTAATTGCCCAGGTAAAATCGTCTTTGGCTGCTGCATAATCTTGCAGGGCGAAATGAACCCGGCCTAAGAGGAGCACCGGTTCAACCAAGGTTGCATTTAGGGCGCGGGCTTTCTTTGCCGCCTTTAGCGCGTCTGTCAGATTTTCTTGTTTCAAATAAGTATGGGCCAGATTATAATAAACTTGGACATTTATGTATCCCCGGTCGATTAACTTGTGGAGCAGCGAGAGAGTATCCTCATAGGCGCCACTTTCCCGATAAGCAATAGCCAAGGCCAAATTCAGGTTGAGATTGACTCCCTTGGTCAGAGTCAATGCTTTCTCCAGCAGTGGGATGGCCTCAGTCCATTGTCGCGCTTTGGCGTAGATCAAGCCTAGAGTCCGGTAGGGACCCGGGATCGAGGGCTGCCGAGCTACCGCCTTTTCCAAGTAGAATTTACTTTTTTCCGGGTTTAATGTTAAGAGCCCGGCGCCATACCACAATACTTCAGGGGCGAAGAGGAGGGTTACAGCCGCCAGGATTAAGATTCCGGCGACAAAAATCAACCAGCCGGGTTTCATCAGTATACAGGCAAAAGCCCAGAGGAGAACGAGGAAGAACAGATGACGTTGGAATAGTTCCGTTATTTTCATAATCAGACCTCCTGTTTCATGTGGAGAATAAATCCTTTTAATTATAACAAAGATTTCATGCTGCGGCACAGGTTCGGCGCTACTTTTGTGGCTGCTAAAAATCGTCTTCCTGATGCTGATATTATAGTAAATGCTGTTGACGACCTTTGATGAAATCCAGGAACAGATCTAGGTTCCGGATCAATTTCGACGAGAAAGTCGTGGACCAGGGTAGGAGCGTTTCTTCGGGGCGGTCCGGATCAGTTGTGAAGTAAAGTAAAAATACTACCGAGAGAAGGTAAATGTCTATGTAAAACAGAATAAGATTTAATAACGGTTTCGCCAAACTTCGCATCGAGCGAGGAGCA
>DUOH01000056.1 GCA_012838955.1 Bacillota bacterium
GGCGTAACAATCAATATTATAAACGTTCTATGTAAAAACGTTATTCCCTTTCGCTATTGCTTTACAGTTTTCAAAACAATCTCAGATAGACTAGAAAATAAAAGAGGCCCGACTCCGGTTGAGCGCGCAACGTGCTCAATATTGGAATCAGACCTCTTACCAGATTTCTACTTTTTCACCTGCCTGCCCGGCTGGGAACAGTTCAAGGCTGTATACTTGTTGTCTAGTCTTATTTCTTCACAACCGGAATCCAAACCTCACACCTGTAATCCGCAGCTGAATTATGGCCTGACGGATAGGACTCAAGCTCCGCTATGTTCGTAGCCTGTAGCCGGGAACCATTCGGAGAAGATCCGATCCCACACACGCTGAATGGCGTGAGGCATGGGACCTATCGACTCAAAAACAGCCCAAGTGGAAGCGGGGATTTCTTTTTCTTCGAACCCAGTCAGCGCCTTGCTTTGGGGTTTTTCAATGCCAATCATGTAGGTAAGCTCTTCAGTATCGGGATTAAAGTCCATACATACCCCGAGTAATCCCAACTTTCCAGCATGAGCAGCCAACTCGCAGCAGATCCCTTTTTGGTGACATTCCGTCCAAAACTCCGGAATCAATCTCAGATTCTGCTTGTCTTTAGTGGTCATCCTGATCTTCTTGCCGACTATGGTGAAGGCCTCTTTCTCTACAATCTTATAATCCATATCTTTATCCCCCTTAATCGAAAGATGGAAGGAGATTCGCGGAAAAGCCTTGAGGTTCACCCCGGACCCGCGCGCAGTCGAAGGATTCACCCCGTGCAGTCTGCGAAAGGCTTTAGAGAAAGACTCCGGTGTATCATAGCCGTATTTCAGCGCCACATCGAATACTCTAGCGTTACCCATGGCCAACTCTTGGGCGGCCAAAGTCAACCTTCTGTTTCTGACATACTCCACTACTGTAAATCCGGTTAATATATGAAACATCCTTTGAAAATAAAAATAAGCAAGAAGACCCATCTGTGATGAGGATACAGGTTGTAGGCAAACGGCGGTTTTAGTAAAAAGCTAAAACCGCCGTTTGTCTACAGCCTAAAGAAGGATGGATAATATCCATCCTTCTTTTTTGTGCTTCAATTGGCGCTATGAATCAAACGATAACCTGTATTATGTCCGGCTGTGTATCTTGTTGCCTTATACTACGCACTATACCTTGCGCTATATATTCCAGCATATAGTAGAGCGTCAAAGGTTATTTGACCAATCTTTTAATTTGCTTAGCCGCTTCTTTAAAAGCTTTTTCCGGAGTTGTTTGCCCGATTAAAGCTTTTTGAATCGCTATCCGGGTGATGGTGGATACTTTGGTGTAATTTTCTCCGCCACCAACTGTGAAGCGGTTAACACCATATTCCAACTCTTCAACATAAGGTTGCAATAAGGGCTTTGTCTGAATAATGCCGGGGGCAATCGACCTTCTGGTTGGGATATTGTTCACAAGTTGATTAAATTCCACCATGCCCTCTTCCAACATCCAAGTAAGGAACTGCCAGGCAGCCATTTGTTTCTCTGGAGAACTAAACGGACTGATGGCAAAGGTCTCTCCGCCGATGGGAACCTTGGGATTCATGCCTCTTTTGGGCACCGGAATCTTGGCTACCCCGAGATTAATTCCTGCTTCTTCAGAAAGGGGAATATCCCAACAGCCATGAATCATCATGGCAACCCGACCAAGACGGAATTGAACCCCGACATCACCTTGGTTCCAGTTCACAACGTCTCTTGAGGTGTAGCCTTTCTTCACAAAAGTGGTCAAAAACTCCAACGCTTGAACGGATTCGGGCTTGCTCAAATCCAGCAAGTCACCGCCGTTACTCCAGAGGAAGGGCGCAAAGTGCCAAGTTGCTTCTTCCGTGTCAATGGCGGAGAAGGCAAATCCATAAGTATCACCTGTGGTCAACCGTTTCGCCCATTCTAATAATTCATCCCATGTCTCCGGTGGTCTGGTCAAACCGGCTTTCTTAAAGAGATCTTTATTGTAATGCAAGGCTAGAGTATTGGTAGTAAACTGAACGGCGTAGGGTTTTCCTTTCCAACTGATAGCATCCTGCGAGCCGGGGAAGAGATCATCCCATTTGCCCCATTCTTTAAAGAACTGAGTCAGATCGAGCAGGGAACCTGCTTCAGCTAAATGGGGGACGTCCGGAGTGTCACAGGTAATTATATCAGGGAGACTTTTCGTTCTAGTTTCCAAAAGGATTCTTTCGACATTTTGACCAATGGGGCAGTAAATCCGGTTGATTTTAATATGCGGATGTAACTGTTCGAAAGTTTTCAAAGTTTGCAACCAAGCCCGGCCCCACGACAGATTGTCCGCCCACACATCTTGAATAGAAATCTCAATCACATTTTTGCTTAAGGCGACAGTATTGGTCATTACTAGGACCAGCACCAACAGCATTGCCATGAGTATACTTCTTCTTCTCATCATTTATCCTCCCTTATAAAATTCTTAAAGGTGAAATATTTACTCTTCCGAAACAACATCCTCCTTTCGTAACCCGAGATCAATATATATTTGCCAACAATCTGACACCGCGTAATCAGTTCTTGCGCAGAACTATGCTGGTGTCTCCCATGAAAGGAAACAAAGCCAATTGTATATTGGAAGTAGGCAAAATCTCCTCTTGTAAGGTAATACCTAATTCCTCCCGGATGAACCTTTTTCTTTCCATGATTCGCTGCCAAGAATCGGGGAAAAGGCTTTTTATCTCATCCCGCAAAGTCTCATCAGCAATCAGCAATCCATCCTCTACATGCACGCCTCCGTATGGAGCGCCGGGAAACGCAATCATATCACATTGAATGATCATTCCCGAAGTAATTTTGAACCGGGAATTCTCATAAAAAATGCTGCTAGTCCACTCCTCAATATGAATCAGGTGCCCGGGATTCAGGCCGACTCCATACTTTTGAAAGTCTCCGAGCGTATCACGTACTGTATTATAGACTTCCCCGCCGGTTACTCCGATCCCGATAGTTTCATACCAGTTAGCCAAGGCTTTGAAGTACGGAATATATAAATTCTCAACCACCCCTGCCCTGACCGGAGGAATCTCTTTTTGATCGTTAACAAAAAGTCCGGTCCGGGCGATCATCCCTCTCCTGTAACCTAAAGCAATATTAACGACGTCCCCTTTTTCCAAGGTCTTGGTATAAGTGGGACTAGCCAATCCCAACAAAGTATTTTCAACCCCAAAATTCACATTGGGATGCGCCACTAAAGGCTCTCCATCGATCTGCAGGTACTGGGAGGCTTCCATCTCGGTCAGGCCGGGACGTAGATTCCGTAACAGATGTAGTACTTGTTGGGAAGTCTTGGTGCCGGCGATTTCATGTAATACCATTTCCTTAACGTCCGCCTTTGAGCGTAGGCCGTATTCAGGGTGAAGCATTAAATCTGCGGCATTTTCTATCTGATGAGCACCGACCAAATCGAGTAGGGTTTTAACAATATAATAAGGCACATCAATCATTGTCGCAGGAGCCGCGGCTTTTGGATAATATTTCCACCCTACTACGCCCACTTTACTATGACTCTCAATACCACTGGCAGTAAAAATATCTTTCAAACTTTTGTCGTTATGATGGGGTTGGCCAATTAAACTAAAAGCAGGATATACTTCTTTATTAACAGCGAAGGGAATTATATTGGAGAAACTTAGGCCCTCATTACCCACTATTAATAATGGCGGCCATTTATCTTTCGAGAATACCAGCAAGGCCTCTTCAAAACGAGGTTCAAAACCGGTTAGGAAGCAAATGTTGGAAAAGTGTTCCCGGTCACCGTAAATTACCAGATGGTCAAAGCCCCGCATCTGCATTAAAGTAGCCAAGCCTTGAAATCTACGTTCATAATCTTCTTTGGTGTACACAGGAACCTGATTGGTTAATTTCACCTCCGGCAAACCGTGCACCTTGGTTAGAGTAATTTTCAACTTTCCATACCTCCTTTAATTCTGACTCCTAGTGACTACTTACATGTTTCTATTGTTTGACAGCGCCCGCCGTCAAACCTCCGATGATAAACCGGCCGGTGAGGATGACAATAATCAACGCAGGCAGGGAAAAGATTAATCCTCCGGCCATTAGGTTGTTCCATTGTAGTCCATAACGTTCAATATACTTATAAAGGCCGACACTCATTGGCTGAATCGAGTTTTGCGTGGTAATAACCAGCGCATAGATAAAGTCCGCCCAGGGAAACAAGAAACCAAAAATGGAAATGGTAGCAATACCGGATTTGGCTACCGGTGCGACCACCCGGAAAAAGGTCACCAAGGGAGAGGCGCCGTCCATATAAGCCGCTTCAATTAATTCAAAAGGCACTGACCGCATATAAGAAGTTAAGACTATGGTACAAAACGGAATGGTATAGGTGGCGTTAGCCAAGATCAGACCCAGATAAGTATTGGTAAAACCCACATTGCTATACATGAGGAAAATCGGAATAGCCAACATCACCACGGGAAACATTTGACTCAAAGTTAATGAGAAAATAATCTCTTTTTCGTACTTCAACTCAAAAATGGCCAGCGCATAGGCGGCAAAGGGCGCGGTCAGTAAAGTAATCAAGAGACACCCTACGGCATTGATAAAGCTATTCATTAGATATGGGCGTAAATCGGTAAACACTTGGACAATAGGTTCAAAAGTAATTTGGGGAGGAAATAGATACGGCGGCATATGATACATATCCTGTAGAGTTTCGAAGCTATAGGTGATGATCAAGTATACAGGAATCAGCAAGATTGCGGTTAGCAAAAACCCTATTGTCCCCCATAACAGTTCCGATCTTTTTTCCCTGGTCAGTTTCATCTATTTGCCCTCCTTTCATTACTGATTAATCCAAAACCTAATACCAACAAGAGAATGATGACCACCATCACATTGGCGGTTGCCGCTCCCAAGCCAAATTCATAGTCTCTAAAGGCTAATTTATAAGAAAGCGTGCTTAACAAATGCGACGAATTAGCCGGCCCGCCCTGAGTAGCGATCCAAACTATATCAAAATGCTTGATCGTATAGACCGTGCCCATCATCAAGACCGTGAGAATTACCGGCTTGAGGATAGGAATCACAATGTACAATAACCTTTGCCATCCTTTGGCGCCGTCCACTTCGGCTGCTTCGTACAAGTCTTTGGGCACATCTTTGAGGCCTGTATGCAGCAGTACAAAGTTAAAGGGAATCCCAATCCAGATATTAATAAAAGTAACAGTCCAGATAACTAGTGAAGGGTCCGTCAGCCAGTTTATCGGTGCGGAGATTAACTTCAGGCTCAGCAGAAGCCCATTGACGATGCCTTGCTCAGAAAAGAAAAACCGGTAAGCACTAGCTGAGACTATTAAAGGCAGGAACCACGGGATCATTACCAATCCTCTTAAAACCTTCTCTCCCGGAAAATCCCTATTAAAAACCAAGGCTAAGATAAAACCGATACTGAATTGGAAAACCAGAGAAAATACGGTAAAGATGGCTGTGTTCTTCAGAGCTGTCTGGAAAGTGGAATCAGTAAAAAGTTCGATATAATTATCCAATCCGTTAAAACTGCTCTTTCCAGAAACAAATGAAACAACGTCAGTATCGTGATAACTAAGGGAGATATTATAGAAGAACGGATAAACAAAATAGATGGCGATATAAATCAGAACCGGCAATAAAAACAGAAAGCCGACCACTGGAGAGCGGGGATTAGATAAGTATTTATTTTTTAACCTTCTAAGATCGGACAATGGTTATTCACTCCATTCAAATCCAGTGTTTGATGGGATGTCTTATATATTCAAAATCCGTCGTAAGTTTTCACCCAGAAGTAATGCTTCGGCATGTTTTCCGAGTTTGAGGTATTTTAATTTATTCATCTGAAATTGGCAGCCACCCACTCCGCCATAGGGAGAATCCGAACCGAAGATAATCCGTTCCGGTCCAATCTCTTGAAGCGCGGTTTTGATTGCCACCGTAGGCGTGCCCGCTGTCTCCAGCCAAATATTGCTATACCGCCGGGCGGCGTCTATAGCTTCTTTCCATAAGTCCGTAATTCCCATATGAGCCAGGATAAACTGGACCTTAGGGAATTGACTCGCCAAATAAGCAATCTGCAACGGTTCCGACCAGGGAACAGTTCCCGAATGGACAAGCACTGGCATCCCGTAATCGGAAATTCTCTCCATCACCGGCAACATTTGCACGGAGTTAATAGCAAAACCCATCATCCACGGGTGCAGCTTAAACCCTTTCATGCCCAGGACATTGACGCAACGGTCGATCTCTGCCAAGGCCTCTTCCCCGTACCAAGGATTAGTGGTGCCAAAAGGGATAATTCTTTCCGGGAATTTTTGATACATATTTCTTATTTCATCATTGGATTTCTGAAAATCGCGGAATAGCCCTCCAATCGTAAACAGAATAAACTTTTCCACTCCGCAGCCATCCAACTCCTGTACAAATTCGTCAAATGTGGAACCGCTGACAAAGCCAAGGGCGGCGTCGTTTGTAAACAGATGGCAATGGGCGTCAATAATCAACTTCTTCACCTTCCATTCATACTTCAAGAATCTTGTAACAGCTTAATTTCTCTAGAGTCATATCCCAAAAATTCGATGGACGTTCCGCCACAAGACATTATTTAGATCATCCTTGCTAAGGTTAAGTACCTTGATCTTTTCAAGTTCCGTTTTCATATTGGAGGTTGGAGAGTCCGATCCGAACATCACCCGGTCCGAGCCTACCTTCTCAATAGCCTCTTTCACAAAAACCGGGTGACAGGTTAAAGAGGTCTCCAGATAAATGTTGGGCACCTTGGCGCAGGGATCAGGTACATCTAAGAAGAAGTCCGCGCCTCCCATATGTCCCATGATGAATTTGCCTTCCGGATACTTTAGGGCCAACTCCACAATCTGTAAAGGCAGTGAGCACTCCGGCGTTCCGGAATGGATATAGATCCAAACCCCTAAACGAATGGCTTCTTCGATTACTGGAAAGACTAATTTCTCATTAGCCTGAAATCCTTGAAGCACAGGATGTAATTTCAATCCGCTCAACTGTAACTTGGTGATACTTCTATTTAGTTCCCGGACGGCTTTTTCCCCATACCACGGATTAACGCTGGCTAACCCCAAAAACCTCTCCGGATATTTTTTTACCACTCCGCTAATGAAGTCGTTGCCTTCTTCATTATCAATGACCAGGTGGGAACCTATTGCGCAAATAATTGCTTTTTCCACTCCCGCCTCATCCATCTCTGCCAGCAAAGTTTCGACAGGTTGATCCACATAAGGAGATTGTCCGATATGACAATGAGAGTCGATAATCCGCTCTACTCCTAATGTTTTGGCTACGATGCTCATCTCCGTGTTCATCTCCTTTACTTACTTTCCTCTCGTCAACAAAATTGCTAATAAAGGTAAGTGACTACATCGCCTTTTCATGTTCCGGGCAGGTATAGATTAGATTGTAAGCGTTATTTAACGTAATGTTAATTTAAGTATACATTGTTAAAATAAAATTAGCGACTGACGCTAATCATCATTATTATCATAAAAAAACCTATGACATTTGTCATAGGTCACACGATTTTTTTTTCTATTGCGTACAAAATGGCTTCCGCCCGATCCTTTACATTAAGTTTGGCGTAAATACTGCTTACGTAGTTTCGAACAGTTCCTTCACTTAGATATAGTTCTTTGGCAATCTCCCGATTATCTTTTCCCTGGGCGATCGCCTGCAGGATCTCCATTTCTCTTTCCGTAATCATCTCCCGTATGGAGTCATCATTATTGCTTACTTTTTTCTGCGGCGCAGTTGAGAGTCTATTCACAACTTTAGCGGCAACTTCCGGAGACATTAATATTCCACCATTGTAAACACTGATAATTGCTGATTCAAGCACGGCAGGGGGGATATCTTTCAGTAAATATCCGGCTGCCCCAGCCTTCAATGCTTCAAAAACATACTCGTCATCATCAAAAGTAGTGAGCATAATGATCTTGGCCTCCGGGCAACTACTCCGAATTAACCGGGCGCTCTCCACGCCATCCATGAGCGGCATCCTGACATCCATCAGAATTATGTCCGGTTGTAGCGTTTCCGCCAACTCCAAACCTTCTTTCCCATCTGCCGCTTGAGCTACCACTTGAATACACGGGTTACGCATCTCCAAAACAGACTTTATACTCTCTCTAAATAATGTTTGATCATCCACCAATAAGATTCTGATTTGCTTCATTCACGCCACTCCCTTCAAATGGTATCCAAAAGTGTAGGGTAAAACCGAATCCCGGGGATGAATCAATAGACAATTCGCCATTTTTGGCATGGATTCTTTCTTTTATCCCTGTCAAGCCGCATCCGGGGATTATATTTGCGGAGCCCAAACCATCATCTTTAATTGTTAAATATACTTTCCCTTCTGCGACCCTCAGCTTGATATATACGGTGTTGGCACGTCCATGTCGAAAAGTATTAGTCAAGGCTTCTTGGATTACCCGGTAAATCAACCATTCATTCTCTTCCTCTAAATCCAGTGGCCATTCCGGAATTTCTAAAGAAACATTTATCCCCGTCGCTTGGGAAAAAGCATGCGCCAATTTAGGAATAGACTGGGAAAGATACATTTTTACCGGCGGACGCAGCGCTCTCACTGCCCGCCGTACATCCGCCAAGGCTTCTCTGGCCAAATCCCTGCTCTTATCAAAATTCTCCAAGGCCTCCACTCTACCGGCGGTAATCAATTCACGGGTATAGTCAAGGATGGCTATTAAATTAGTGATAATATACCCGACTGAATCATGGATTTCCCGGGAAATCCTGTTTCTCTCACTGACAATGCTCTCGGTTTGCGACCGCACTGCATATTCCTGCAAACGGATATTGGCCTCCACCAAACGGGTATTAGATTCCTGATAATGATTGACCAGGCGCATCAGCTGCTGATAACGATTTAATAATGTCCTGATTAGCAACCCCAACATCAAAGCATTAAAACATAGGAGGCAAGGAATAAGTACATCCGAGAGCCGCGGAGCCGGATATACAATACCCCAAACGGCATTATTCTTATAGCGCTGTTGGATCAACAGATAGATAAAAAAAAGGCTCCCAAAAACCCCGCTCTTCACTGAAGACACCATAAATATCTCTATAATTAATAAAAAGACAAGTAAAGAAAAGACGTTGAGTAACCCAGGCATGGCTTCCAGAATTATCAGCGCAAACAAAGAACGCATGAAGAAGCCTACTAACGGAACCCACCAAACCGGGATGAGATAACTACCGACCGTGAGGAGCGCGGAAGCAATGATCAGTCCGTGAAACTGTCGATCCCAAGCAAGGGGGAGCTCCACCGGTCTGTTTACAGTATAATAGTAGTCAAGAACCCCATAGATAATTAAAGCGAAGATAATTAAGAAGCGCTGCGCACGATGGATTTTCATTTATTTGTCTTCCTTTTCATGGGTTGTTCTTATGAAAAGAAGGATTAATCTCTCATTTTATCTTAAACCTTCTATATTAAGCCAACTATTCCTCTTTCAAAAGCACATGGAAAATGCAAGTAAAAAGTGGCCTTACAGGTTCTAACGATAATCATCGGGTTTTAAATAAAAGGTGCGTCTTCTAAACCAATTCTTTCTTCAGAAAGGCCGTGGTCTCCGTTAAAACCTTCTCCTCCCAGTGAATACGGTTATACGTATGATCCGCACCGGCCACGTAGACCACTTTTACCCGTCCGGCCAGGGCGGCCTGGTATTTTTCGGCGGTAGCCGGAGGCACGGTTTGATCCTCTGTGCCGTGCAGAATCAAGGCCGGTCCCTGGTAATTTCGAAGCGCCTCATATGTATTCCATTTCTGCAAATCCTCATAAAACCCGTGATTCAGCCAGAGCCCGCCGATGTCCACCTCTCCGCGCTGATTACGCGGAAAGATATCCTGTTGCGCCTCTTTGCTGCGGTAGATCTTGAGCATAGTATCGATCCCCGCCGCCGACCAGAGCACCAAAGCCTTGATCGCTTCCGGATTCTTTCCGGCCAAGACGGAAGCTACGGCGCCTCCCATGCTCAGTCCGATGACGCCGATTCTCTCCTGATCCGTGGTGGGTAAAGCCCGCGCATATGCTAAAATCTCTTCCGCCTCCCGCACCTCCGTGCTAAAAGTCATCTCTGCAAAATCTCCATCGCTTTCCCCGGAACCGGAAAAATCAAATCTAATCACCGCCAAGCCCTGCCCGGCCAGGATCCGGGAGAACTTCACAAAAATCCGGTGTGGCTCGAGCTTGTTTCCGGTAAAGCCGTGAAACAGGATGACTGTGGGGTATTTCCCTTCCTGCTCCGGGCGATGATACATTCCCCGTAATGTCTTGCCTTTTACTACTAATTCAATAGCTTTCTGCATTTTATCCCCTCCTGCTTTGACTTGAAGTAACCAGCGCCGAAGAACGGTCAAAATCCGGTAATATATAAAACTACAGCGCGCTGCAGTCAAGACCA
>DUOH01000057.1 GCA_012838955.1 Bacillota bacterium
ATAGGCGGAACGGCCGGTTTTGGAATGATAGACCAGTTTGTAATCGGCCGCCCCCAAACCCGGAGTCCCGGCGGCCCTGCCATATTGCGCCCGATCAATTACCTCCTGCGGATGTTCAATGCGAACCCCAATGGAAAAAGGTTTTTGTATCATGGCCACACCTTTGCTGTGCAGTACGGCAAAAGTATCCCGGGCGCTGTGTCCTATCCCCAACAAGGCGAGGTTACAGCCGAGCCTCTCCCGGTCATTGATGACCACCCCTGTAAGCTTACTGTCCTTAATTATAAAGTCACTGACCTTGGCCTGAAATCTCACTTCTCCCCCCCGGGCAATAATCTCCCGCCTGATCTCTTTCACAATCGTTCTAAGCAAATCAGTTCCGATGTGGGGTTTGCTCTTGTACAAGATCTCTGCGGGGGCACCCGCCCGCACAAATTCCTCCAGAATCAACCGGCATCTTCTGTCATTGATCAGAGTAGTGAGTTTACCGTCGGAAAACGTGCCTGCCCCGCCTTCGCCAAACTGCACATTACTCTCTGGATCAAGCGGTCCGCCGCGCCAAAATTGCTCTATCTTTCTGACGCGGGCGTCTACATCCTCTCCCCGTTCGAGGATGAGCGGGCAGTATCCGTTCCTGGAGAGTATCAACCCGGCAAACAGCCCGGCGGGTCCCAGCCCGATGATGACCGGCCGTTCCGTTAGGCGCTTGTTTCCCAAGGGCACTCTTTGGTAAGACAGATCCGGAGTAGCCGTTATCCCCTTGTCCTTGTTTTGCTGTAAAAACCGTCCGGCCTGCCGAAGACTGACATCCACAGCATACACGTAGGTGATTTGCGGTTTTTTTCTAGCGTCAATTGATTTTTTGCAGATCTCAAAATCGACCAGTTCTTCTTCTTCTATACGCAGCCTGGAAAGGATCAGATCCCGAAGCGCCTGCTTCTCCGCTTTTAAGTCCGTGGCTTTACTGATCTCCAGCTTAAGATGGGAGAGTCTTAACTTTTGTTCAGATTCCATAAAAAACCTCCTGTTAGACCAAAGCTCCTTCCAGCGCTGCGCTCCGTCCCGCAATAAACCCGGACGACCAGGCCCACTGCAGATTGAACCCACCGCACTGCCCGTCTATATCCATAATCTCACCAGCGAAGAACAAGCCCTTCACCAGTTTCGACTCCATCGTCTCCTCCTCGATCTCCCTGGTGTCGACACCACCGGCTGTCACCTGCGCACTGGGCCAACTCTTCGTTCCTCTGATCTTAAACCGCCAGTCGGTCAAGATCCCTACAATCCTCGCCCGCTCTTCCCGGGTCAACTCGGCGACCGGACGCTTTAGATTATGAAGACCGGCCTCCATCAACACTACAGGAATGAGACGTTTATTAATCAACCCGACCAGACTGAAATCAACGGGCTTCGTGGAACCAATCTGGAAACGCTTCGCCATTACCTTACTTAACTCTTCTTTAGAAAACGTATCTATGATGGTGAGCTTCAAATACCCTTCTTTCCCGGCGGTGAGCAATTCTCCAGCTCTCCTGCTGATCTGGAAGATCGGAGGGCCTGAGACCCCATAATCGGCAAAGAGGATGTCTCCTCTGTCTTTGGCCAGGGATCGATGCTTATGTATAATCTCTGCAGTCCCTACAAACTTAACTCCGGCCATCCGTTTGAAATAAGGCCCCTCCAACTTTAATTGGACCAAGGCGGGAAAAACATCCGTGATCGTATGTCCCATCCTCTTCACCAGGTCATATCCAGAACCGTCCGAGCCACTGGCCGGCATGGCCCTACCCCCGGTGGCGATGATTACCCGGTCTCCTTGATACACCTCGCCGTTTTTTAAAAAAAGGAGAAACCCTGCTGCCTTCGGCACAATCTCACTCACCCAGGCCTCAGTGACCACCTCAACTCCGAGCTCAGTTAATTCATATCTTAAAACATCGAGCACACTTGAGGCCTGATTCGACATGGGAAAGACCTTTCCCCGCTCTTCAACTTTATGGGCGATCCCCAGCTTCTCAAAGAACCTGATGGTATCATCCGCCGTAAAACTCCTGAGCGCGCTTTGGGCGAACTCCGGATTGGCGCCATGATAATAAGTAAGATCCGTGTTTATATTGGTAAAGTTACAGCGACCGTTTCCCGTAGCCAACAGTTTCTTACCTACTCGGGAATTCCTCTCCAAGATGGTAACTTTCGCCCCCAGCCTGCGGGCAGAGATCGCAGCCATCATTCCCGCGGCTCCTCCCCCCACCACTATAACGTGCTTGCCTTTCCCCATATTTATCCCTCTGTATCTTATGTTTTAGTTTGGTCTTGCCTTAATTAACCGTTGCTTTCTCTAATTTCACTGTTCTTAGTTTACCATAGAAAACCATCTTATTATATATCTTTCCTTCCGGCCTCCCTCCCCTCCTGTATTATTTTACTTACATCGGGAACCCAGAAGAGGCCTGCAATTTAAAGAGAGACCCGGCCACGAGGACCGGGTCTGCAAAAAACTAAGAGGCGAACAGTAAAGGCGGTCTGTTTCAAATCTCTGCTCTTTATGAGGATAATGAACAGCTCTCTACTTCTTATTATTCTTTCTCTTAAATAAAATACCAAGCGTATTCGGTCCGCAGTGGCTAGAGATGGTACATCCCGCCTTGGTCAGAATAATCTCTTCAAAGTTAGCGTAAGACCGAACGACCTCCTGCACCTTGCCGACAATCTGCTCAGAAGTAGTATGGGTGATAAACACCCTGCTATAATCTATATCCTCTTGTGATTCGAGTTTGTTTTGGACATACTGTTCCAGGCAGCGTTCAAAACTGCCCCGATACTTCTTGCCCACCGTCATTTTGCCGTTTATAACTTCAATACTAGGTTTGATCTTGATCAATCTCGCGCCAAAGGCTTCCAGCCCGGAACAACGCCCTCCTTTATACAGATAATTCACACGCTCGATCACAAAACTCGCGTCCACCCTGGGAATCAACTCCGCCAGCCGCCTGCAGATTTCCTCCGCCCCCATCCCTTCCCTGGCCATTAAGGCCGCCTCGTACACCAGATGTCCGCTGCCTGTAGAAAGGTTCTGGGAATCGATGACATAGACATTGGAGAAACTCTGTGCAGCCAAACTGGCATTTTGATAGCAAGAGGAAAACTCCGCACCGAGACAAATGTGGATTATCCCCTCGTATTGTGGGGAGAGTTCGCGGAAGAAAGACTCGTAATCAAAGATGTTGATCGCCGCGGTCCGGCACACTATCCCTTCCCGCTCCACATAGTGAAAGATGTCCGGCGGGGTGATATCCACCCCGTCCCGGAATGTTTGATCCCCCACCAGAATATAGAGAGGTACCAGAGTAATGTCCATTACCTTCAGAATCTCCGGGGAGAGATCACAAGTACTGTCTGCAGTTATTTTGATCATTTCCATCAGACCTCACTTGTTTTTAATCCGATCAAACCATTCCGTAACTGTAACGCAGCTACGAAACTGGATCATGCTGGTGCTTGATCAGACCTAACCTCTTAGTAAGCTCTAAGACAGGAACTGGTACTGCTGCCAAGAACACGGCCGTGAGATACATCCCCATGCTTAACTGGGTCAAGCCAAAAACCGATGCGACCGGAGGAACAAAGGTGACCACGGCAATCAGCGCTGTTGATATGATCGCGGCGCGATTCAAAGCTTTATTGGTAAAAGCGCCGATCTCAAAGAGCGAATGGTTGGAGCGCATATTGAAAGAATGAATCACCTGTGTTAAAGCAAGGATAAAGAAGGCCATGGTACGACCGGCAGTGAGGTTTCCCGTGCTCTTCCAGCCAAGTATGAAGCCGATCAGCGTCAGAGCGGAAAACATCACTCCCTGTAGCAACACCTGCCAGCCTAATCTACCGGCAAAGATCCCTTCCTCTTTGGGTTTTGGTTTGCGGTCCATCACATCGCCTTCCACCGGTTCCATCCCCAGAGCGATCGCAGGCAGGCTATCAGTGACCAGATTAATCCATAAAAGTTGCATGGATAGAAGCGGCGCTTCCCGCCAAAGCAACATCGCGAAGAAGACGGTGAATACCTCGCCGATATTGGTGCCAAGCAAGAAACCGACAACTTTTTTAATGTTGTCGTAGATTCCTCTACCTTCCCGCACAGCCTCGACAATCGTAGCAAAATTATCATCAGTCAGGATCATATCGGAGGCGCCTTTGGCCACATCGGTACCGGTTATTCCCATCGCGCAGCCGATATCCGCCGCTTTTAAAGCCGGAGCGTCATTCACCCCGTCACCGGTCATGGATACAACCTGACCTTGGTTTTGCCAAGCCCGGACAATGCGGATCTTATCCGTAGGTGAAACCCGCGCATACACCGAGATATTACGGACACGCTTCTCCAATTCTTCCTCGGTCATCTGCGCCAGTTCACTACCGGTGACCGCCGTATCCCCCTCCTGCATAATTCCTAATTCCTTGGCAATCGCCGAGGCGGTGAGCACATGGTCGCCGGTAATCATCACCGGTTTAATCCCTGCCCGTCTGCAGACCGCCACTGCTTCCTTGGCCTCCGGACGCGGAGGGTCAATCATCCCCACCAAGCCTATGAAGGTAAGACCGTTCTCCAACACCTCCGGGCTTGGGTCGGAGGGCACTTGATCAATCTCTTTATAGGCCACCGCCAGCACGCGTAAAGCTTGTGCGCCCAGAATCTCTGTGTATTCCCGTCCGGCCTTCACATCGCCGGCTATACATTTCTGCGCCAGCATGTCAAAGGCGCCTTTGACAATGACGATAAGCTTCCCATCAATCCGGTTGACCGTGGTCATCAGCTTACGTTCGGAATCAAAGGGCACTTCAGCCAGGCGGGGGTATTTCGCCTCCAATTCTTCCTGGCGCATCCCGTTTTTCATAGCAGCAAGAATGATCGCGATCTCCGTGGGATCACCAAGCTGCTGCTCTTCGCCGTCTTTCGTCACTACTTTACCGTCGCAGCACAGCGCAGCATAACGAAGTAAGTCTTTAACGGCGGGCGAATTATCTTCCTTGATCTCCTCCAAAATAGCGCCTTCCGCTACAAAAGCACGGGTCAGCGTCATTTTGTTCTGTGTCAAAGTACCGGTCTTATCAGAACAGATGACCGAGGCGCTACCCAGTGTCTCCACAGCAGGGAGCCTGCGGATGATGGCGTTTCTCTTCACCATCTGCTGCACGCCAATTGCCAACACAATGGTGACTATGGCCGGTAAACCTTCTGGAATGGCTGAGACCGCCAGCGAAACGGAGATCATAAAGATCTCCATAATGTGCATGCCGTCGATTAGTCCAATCGCAAAGATGACGGCGCAAGCCGCCAAAGCGCCGATACCTAAATATTTCCCCATGGCGGCCAATTTTTCCTGCAACGGCGTTTGCGCTTCCGCCTCACTCGCCAACAGACTGGCGATCTTGCCCATCTCAGTATTCATCCCGGTGCCGGTGACTACTGCCTTGGCGCGCCCATAAGTGATTCCACACCCGGAATACAGCATATTAAATCTATCGCCCAGCGGCGCCTCGGCAGCTACCACAGCATCGGCATTCTTTTCCACGGGGACCGATTCCCCGGTGAGCGCCGATTCTTCAGCCTTCAAACTGGAAGAAGTGATGATTCTAGCGTCCGCCGGAACAAAATCTCCCGCTTCTACTAAGATAATATCGCCCGGCGCCAGTTTTGTAGCTTCCACTACCTGTTCCTGTCCGTCCCGGAGCACACGCGCGTGGGGAACAGACAGGTTTTTCAAAGCTTCCAAGGCCTTCTCCGCCTTACTCTCCTGAATCACACCCATGACGGCGTTAAGGATGACGATCAAGAGGATCAGCACCGGCTCAAAGAAACCTTCTCCTTCGTAACAGGCCACCACAAAAGAGATGACCGCGGCGGCGATCAAAATCAGGATCATGACATCCTTAAATTGTTCGAAGAAACGCTGGACAATGGTTTTCTTCTTCTTCTCCTGCAGCCTGTTTTCTCCGTATTCAACTAAACGCCTTTCCACCTCGGCTTTTGAAAGACCATGTTCCGGATCAACGCGCAGTTCTTGAAGGATTTTTGCTAAATCTTCTTGGTGCGGTATCAAACGTATTCTCCTTTCCTTCCCCCAAAGAAATATGGTTGATTGACAATAATTTGAGACTACCAAAAGGGCTTTCTACATTTTTCATCTATACCTCCTCTCCCCCGCCTGATTTCTACCTATAGTATCAGCACAAGGTTGTTCTATTAATGTCTCATCCCCCTGAAAAATTAACCTCACAGCTGAATCCGGCGTAAAGCGCACTCAGGCTTTCCTTCCCTGACCATCTCGACTGACAATTATTCTCCCTGCTGATTGCAGAATGGTATACCATCCGCCGCATCTTTTCTTCTTCAGTCCGCTCTCCCTGAACTATATTTATTTCAGACAAGACCATCGCTGTAGCCGAGTTCATTACTGGCCGACAGGACCAACAAGCTCAGAGCTTGACATTATTCGTAATTAGCAGTATAGTGCTGTTGATTGCTGTTCTTTCCGCTCAGATTATACACCTTTAGAGACAGGCCGGTTACTGATAATTACCTTAAGAGAAATGAGGCGCAACCGTGGCGGTAAAAAATGATTTTTCCCAAGGCAGTGTAGTCCGGAATATTCTGGGCATGGCTATACCAATGATCTTAGCCCAGTTCGTAAATGTTTTGTACAGTATCGTGGATCGGATATATATCAGCCGGATGCCGGGAGACGCCTTTTGGGCGTTAACCGGAGTAGGAATTTGTCTCCCGATCATCGCTATGGTGATGGCTTTTGCCAATCTGTTCGGCATGGGTGGCGCCCCCTTGTGTTCCATCGAACGCGGCCGCGGCAACTATGATGAAGCGGAAAAGATCATGGGAAATTCTTTTATTATGCTTCTAATCAGCGGTATCATCCTGACCATAGTGGGGTTATTACTGAAAAAACCCATGCTGTATATGTTTGGCGCTAGTGACCAGACCTTCCCATATGCCGATGAGTATGTCACCATCTATTTGCTGGGGACCATCTTTGTCCTGATTAGTTTGGGCATGAACCATTTCATCAATGCCCAAGGATTCGGAAAGATTGGCATGCTCACTGTAGCCTTGGGCGCAGTGACCAACATTATTCTGGACCCAATCTTCATCTTCCTTCTAGACCTGGGTGTACGGGGCGCAGCCTTGGCCACCATCATCTCCCAATTCCTGTCCGCCTTATGGGTTATACAGTTTTTAACCGGGAAAAAGGCCATTTTGACCTTGAAGAGACGCTGTTTTCATTTGGAACTCCACAGGGTCCGGCTGATTTTGGGACTGGGAGTATCCGGCTTTGTCATGCAGTTTACCAACTCCTTAGTGGCGATCGCCTTCAACGCCACGCTTCAGCAGTTCGGAGGCGACTTGTATGTAGGGATCATGATTGTGTTGAATTCAATCCGGGAGTTTCTGGCCTTACCTGTTATGGGACTGGGAAACGGCGCCCAACCGGTAATGGGATTTAATTATGGGGCCCGTGAATATGCAAGGGTAAAAAGTTGTATCAAGTTTACCACCCTCGCCTCTTTGCTTATCACGATCATCCCCTGGTTACTCTTGGAAAGCTTTCCCGGGTTCTTTATAGCTGTCTTCAACAACGACCCTCAGGTATTACAGGCTGGCATCCCCATGCTACGCCTCTTCTATGCCGGTTTTATTTTTATGGCTTTCCAACATGCCGGCCAGTCCACCTTTGTCGCCCTAGGCCGATCAAAGCACGCCATCTTCTTCTCCACCTTCAGAAAGGTGATGCTGGTGCTGCCTCTGACCCTCCTCTTGCCCAGACTCTGTGGTCTTGGAAGCACAGGCGTGTTTCTCGCGGAACCCATCTCCGAAGTTATCGGCGGAACCGCCTGCTTTGTCACGATGATCCTGACTGTATGGCGGGAATTAAAAGAAGAATAAAACCAAGGAAATAAAACTGCCTTTGTCACCACAAGCTTAGTCTATAATGGAACACCATTATTCAACCAATACAGTTAAAGACGGAGGAGAGTGTCTCACTAAAAAATAGTTGTTGCCATATGCGCAAGTAATATCTTCAAACCGATCAGAATTAAGATGATCCCTCCGGCCAGTTGAGCCCGGGTCTTGCATCTCGTCCCAAAGGCACTGCCGATCTTCACGGCAGCTGTGGAGAGCAGTAAAGTTACAATCCCGATGAATGCTACGGCAGGCGCCACCTGCACCTGGAGAAAGGCAAAAGAAACACCGGCCGCCAGAGCGTCAATACTGGTAGCCAAGGCTAGGGGAAGCATGAAGGGAAACCTTAGGGATACCTCCTCTTCGATGCATTCTTCTTTATTGGATAAGCTCTCTTTAATCATTTGTCCGCCAACAAAGGAAAGCAGGAAAAAAGCGATCCAATGGCTAAAGGCGATAATCCCTCCAGCCAATTGCGAACCTAGCACATAACCGAGCAGGGGCATGGCGGCCTGAAAAAGCCCGAAATACAAACCGACGATCAGGCCCTGTTGCAGACGGACTTTTTGTAAAGCAAACCCTAGACAGACAGCCACGGCAAATGCATCCATGGATAAACCGATCGCAGTCAAGAACAACTCAAACAGACTCAACAACAATTCCTCCTTGATCTCAAGCGCCCGCCTCTCCGTATTAGAACGGCAGATCCCTGGTCTCCGCGAAACCACTCCCCATTGTGATCCTAAGCAACAGCGAAAACCCTCTCCTCTTTTATGGGTGAAAGTAAAATAAAAAAGCTCAGGCTGACTTATTCAGCAATACCTGATCTTTATGCTGTGTATAAAGACCATGTATGGCTTAATAAGTTATACCTGAGTCTCGTTCTTTAAGACAAGCCAGACCACGAAGGGTCAGGATGTTGACTTGCCACGCGAGGTAACGCGCAAACTACTCCCCCACGGATATTCATTTGTTTTATATTATATATTATAATTTATTTTACCATGTTATCTACTACGAATCAAGCTAAACATACCGCCTGGTCCCATCGCCTTTTTATTTATTAATCAGGATCAACCCGACAATGCAGAGGATTGAGCCAAACACCTGGTTCGGACCGAATCCTTCTTTATAAAAGATTATCCCGATGGGAATCAGCGTCACCGCCAGAATGATGTTGGCCACTAAAGATCCTACACTGATGTTCCACCCGGCCCGGTAGGCCATGATGTAGCCAAACTCCAGCCCCACGATGGCAAAGCCCAGTACTATACTGGTCCAATTCAAATCCTTGCACGATTGGACAAAAGTCTTCCCCGCCTTATTGGCGTATAAAGCCACTAGAGACAGGACGATCGCTACCAAATATGTAACAAACAGGGCAGCGAAAGGATTGGCCTTCTGCGGCGTTGATTTCTGGCAAATGTTATACATAATATTGGAGGCTACGATTAGCACAATTGAGAATACATACATAAACATAATCAGACAAGCCTTCTTTCTTGTAGAATAACATAGAGTTTATTCAACAAATTGACTGCTTTTCCTTTTAATTAAAGATTTGTTAAAGAAACCAGGCCAGCACTGGCGGACATGAACAAAGTAAAGTATGATGAAGCCCTTGGCGTAGTATGGTTCGTGCTATGGCCGGGCATATTAAAAGTTAAAAGAAACGAGCTGGCTATACGAAGAAGACTACTAAATCTAATGATTAATTAGATTAGTAGTCTTCTGTTTATGAATTGTTTATGAGTTATGAAGAATACTATAAGGAGGTGTGAGACTTGGGCGATAAATACGCCAATGGCTTCGTCTCCGGATTATGCGGAGGTATTGCCGCAGCAGCAACAAACCTATTATTAATCCTCGGTTTTAACTACGGAGAACTGATGTTCGGGGACTTCGCCGGAGTGCTAGTCTTCGGACACTTTCCCAGAGGCTTCTGGGAAAGCGTCATCGCATACATAGCCTATGCCGGTTTTGCCGGAACGTTGGGAGTAATATTCTCCTACTTAGTGCCTGTTCTGTCCAGCAAATATTTACTCTTCAAAGGTCTCCATTTCGGCATTGGGGTTTGGTTCATCTCCTACGCTATAACGCTCCTCTTTAAAGTGCCTGATCTTGAGGATATTCCCTTAAAAACAGCAGTCACTAATCTCCTGGCCTCTTCCCTCTATGGTTTGATCATGACCATAATGCTAAGATGGTTGATTAAAAGGCAACCAGCAAAGGAAAGGGATGAGTAGCCCTTGAGCAATAATAAAAATGCGCCTGGATGTATTCCCAGCTTACAGTGGAGACCCTCCTTCAGCAATCTGCTGTGCCATATTGATCAATAACTCCGGCCAGAAATCGACCTGACCTTCACCGAAGCCGTTCCGAACAATGATCATATTTGTAGCCGGGCTGACAAAGATATACTGTCCATATTTACCGATAGCCGAGTAATGCCAGTTTTCCTGATGATCATAGAACCCCCACCAAAAGTAGTTGTAGCTTACGTTTTTATGGGCGTACCAGGACTTTTTGTCGAAGGACGGCAGCTTTGGCTTGGAAAAGTCAGTAGCTTCAGCAACCCAGCTTTCAGGCAAGATCTGCCGCCCATCCCAGCTTCCTTGATTCAAGAAGAGACGGCCCAATTTTGCATAATCAATGGATCTGGCGTTTATTCCGCTCTCCATCTTCTCAAGACCACTCTTTTGACTGTCTATACTCCAAGAAGCAGGATACTCCATGCCTAAAGGTTTCCAAAGCTTTTCCTCCAGATATTTGGCGACCGGCATTCCGGTGGCTCTCTCCAAGATCATTCCGATCAATATTGGGTTATAATTGTTATAAAGAAAATGCTGCTCCGGTCTTTCGGAGACTTTGACCTTTAACGCGATTCTTCTGAGATCAGGATGATAGTAAGTGGGTGTGTCATCTCTTCCCCGGTACCGAATGCCAGAAGCCATATTGAGTAGATGCTTAATTGTAATCGCCGCAAAGCGGGGATCCGCCTTTTCCAGCTCGGGTAGATAGTTGACAATCGGTTCCTCGACACTCTTGATCAGGCCGTCGTTAATGGCTAGTCCGATTAGAGTAGAAGCGAAGGTTTTGGCAACAGAAAAGGAGGTGTGGATGGAACCCCGGTTACTGCCGTTAAAATACTCCTCATAAATAATTGTATCATCCTTAATAACGATGAAGGCAGTAGTCTGGTTGGCAACCAAGAATTCATGAAGATCGCCGACTTCCTTGTGGTCGCCTTTAGATGAGAACCTGGCCTTTCTCAACCGATCAGCAACTTCCAGCCGAATATCCTTTTTAAACTCGTAAGTGATTGGACCCGTTTCAATAGCACGGGAAGGAAAGCGCAAGTAGTCATCGGGATCAGACTCCCCCCAGAATAAGACCCGTAATAGGTAATTATCCGTGGCCTGAGCGCCAGCGGAAAAGATCAAAATAACGGAGAGCAAAAAAAGAATAACCAATTTGTGTAAGCGCATAGATAAATACCTCTCTATCTTTAACCTCACTTCTTTTGGTTTCACGGGAAGAAGTTTACCTGACCGTTTTTACTCTTTTTCTGAAACCCATTCTTCAGTCCAGACCCGCTGTTAAGTTGATTATAGATTATTCTTTACACGTTGGCTATAGTGATTAGTCGTTAAAAAAGGGCTTCAAGATACCGAGCTTTATGAAGAGACCGGTCTTGACCACCGACCTTCCTTCAAGATCAGATCCAATCCCCGCTGCCATCCTGGGAAAAAAACCGTAATTGCGCTGGCCGTCGCCCTTGAACTAGACAAAGAAGAAACCGGTCGGCTCTTAGGCGCCGCCGGTTAAATAAAGGCTTCAATCCCCTTATTCGCCAATCTGGCGACCAGCACCGCCATCTTCTGCGGTGGTTCCGGATCCGCCTCAAACAACCATTTACGAATGATCCCAATGCTCCCGGTCGCTACATAAGTATAGATATATTCAGCGGTGGCTTCGTCCACCCGTTTCTTTTTTCTCCACTCAAAAACTACCCGTTCTTTAACAATTTGCATAATTTTCGTCTGAAAATCCATATCCCCGTTTCTGCCAAGTAACACCCGGCATAATTTCCTATTTTCCGCAACATACTCAAGTATCTTCAAGATCAACTGCAACAAGCCTGTCTCGCCCTGTTCCAGCGCGAAACTGTCCAGATAAGAATTGACGTCCGCTATGAACTGGGACGCGATCTGTTTTAACAAGTCAAACTGGTCGGTATAATGCGTATAAAAGGTGGCCCGGTTGATGTCGGCCTCTTCACATAATTCTTTAACCGTAATCCGGGATATTGGTTTATCATGCAACAACTTAATCAGGCTTTCCCGCAAAACCATCTTAGTGTATTTTACCCGTCTGTCAGTGGCCATCTGATCCTCCCCTTTCAGATCCCTTGAATCTGTTGGTTTCTATACAATTTACACCCGTATGTTTAAGATGTGTCAGAATTTAGTAAACTGTTGGTTGTTTATTTATCATAATGTTAATATACTATAATTGAGAAAGTTATTCAACATTATGACTATTAAAAGTTAAATGTTGGAAAATCTAATCTCTACCAATGTTATAGACTGTATCACAGTTAATCTCTTGAGAAGAAGGAGGGTTGAAGATGAAGGTGATTTATTTGGTTACAGGCGCCACCGGCTATCTGGGGAATAATATCGTTCGCCGGCTTGTCATGGAAGGAAAGCGTGTGCGTGTTCTTGTCTTGCCCGGTGATGAAGGCGCGCGGCGAATACCGGCCAACGTTCAGATCTACGAGGGCAATGTGCTGAACCCTGAAGATCTGGAGCGGTTTTTTACCGTCCCTAAGGGCACGCGCATCATAGTCATCCACTCAGCCGGCATTGTGTCAACCTCTTGGCATTATGATCAGCGGATTTTTGCCGTAAACGTCCTAGGCGCCCGAAATGTTGTGGAACAATGCATCTGGGCCCAAGTGAAAAAGTTGGTTTATGTCAGTTCTGTACACGCCCTCCCAGAACTGCCCACAGGCCAGACCATCACTGAGAGCAGCGAGTTTAATCCCCATCTGATTACCGGTTTTTATGGCAAGACCAAAGCAATGGCTTCGCAAATTGTCATGAACGCGGCCCGCAGTGGAAAGCTCCGCGCCACCTTAGTCTTTCCCTCCGGTTTATACGGCCCTTTTGACTATGCCACCGGATATGTGACACAACTCCTTCTTGATTGCGCAAAAAATAGACTGCCTGCGGGAATAGAAGGCGGGTACGACTTCGTCGATGTGCGGGATGTGGCCGAAGGTGTGGTCCTGGCCTGTGAAAAAGGCGCTGATGGTGAAGGATATATTCTGACTAACCGTTATGTGTCGGCCACGGAGATGATCCGCTCCGTGCAGGAGTATACCAGCGCCCGGCCGGTTAAGTGCACCCTACCGGTCTGGGTGGCCCAGGCGTTCCTCCCTTTCTTCCATCTCTACTATATGGTAAGAAGAAAACGGCCCTTGTTCACCAGATACTCCCTATATACACTGACCAGCAACTCCAGGTTCTCCAGTGAAAAGGCCCGGCGGGAACTGGGGTTCACCACCCGCCCCTTCACCGAGACCATCGTCGACACCTTGAACTGGTTAAGAGACGAGGGGAAGATCTAATTCCTCTTTGCCCAATCTGCTCACGCGAATAGCTCAGGTCACTGGGATCATAATCCACTAGACACAATCTAACTCCTTTTATGAACACAACCCCTAGATAAAGGGGTTGTGTTTCTCAAAATTTATTCTCGCAAAACTTTTGCCTACTTCTATTCCCGCTTCAGCAAAACCCTCAATCCATGAAATAGTTTGCCGTTCGCTACTGCCAGCAGGCCTTTGATGAAACCCTCTTTCACCCCGCCGGAAATCTGCATATTGCGTATTGGCGCTCCTACACTGGACTCCAAATGCATACGGTGCTCCGGTGTACCGGGCTTCGCCTGCTTGGAGATTCTTTTTTTCACGTTCCAGTACATGACCCGCATAACCAGTGAATGGTCTTTCAACTCCATGAGCGTGTCGTTCTTGGTGAACTTCCCTTTCTCCGGGGTATACGGCACATACTTGCGGCCGAGCATTCTCTCCCATTCCTGCAAGGACGGGGGTCCGCCCGGCTTTTCATACCAGGAACCCGGCTGCCAATCCGGGACCGGCAAATTCTCGCCGGATTTTTCAATGGTTCCGACTTCTGTCAGTTGATCGGGATTACCGCCCACCAGAACCCTGTACGTGCCTTCTGGTACCTTCCAGCCATTGTCCCACACAGCAAAGCAGCGTTCGTCCAGGTCGAAGCGGACCTCTCTGCTCTCTCCCGGCTGGAGGTGGACTTTTGCAAAGCGTTTCAATTCCCGGACTGGACGATAAATCCCGTCTTGCGGTGGGGCGATATAGAGCTGCACCACTTCCGCGCCCGCGCGGCTGCTGGTGTTTGTCACCGTGATACAGACTATCTCCCCGTCCGCCTGCTTTTCGATGCGCCCGTTGGCATAAGCAAACTCCGTATAGCTTAAGCCAAAACCGAACTTCCAGCGCACCTGGACGTTGGCTTTATCGTAATAGCGGTAGCCAACGTAGATCCCCTCCCGGTACTGGCCGTCCCGCTGGGGATAATAAGCCGCTGACGGGCAATCTTCATATTTTACCGGCCAGGTTTCAGCCAGCTTGCCACAGGGGTTTGCCAAACCGTACAGCAGGTTCTTGACTGCCTCACCCCCTGCCTGGCCCGGCAGACCCATATACAAAATGGCCTTCACTTTATCCGCCCACGGCGTTTCTACCGGAGCACCGCAGAAGAGCACCACTACGGTGTTGGGGTTCTTCGCCGCTGTCTCCTCGATCAGTTTCACCTGGTCCGGCGGCATTTCCATATGGTCTCTGTCGAAGCCCTCACTCTCGTATTCCGGGGGCAGTCCGGTGAAGACCACCGCCACATCTGCTTCTTCCACACTGACTCTGTTCTTTAAAACAGCAGCGGGGTGGAGCAGCTTAGTCGGATTGACATGACTCGACCCCACTCCCTGGTACCGCATGGTCTGCGCCAGTTCTCCAACAACGGCGATCTTCTGTTCCGCCTTCAGAGGCAGAATATGATCCTCGTTCTTGAGTAGGACCGCGCTTTCTTCGGCGGCGATCCGCGCCAGTTCATGGTGGGCTTGGTAGTCACAGGGGGTCTGGTTTTTCAACGCTTCCTCCGCCCCCTGCGCCAGCCTTATAACACGCCGAGCGCTCCGGTCAATGGCGGCTTCGTCCAGCTCGCCACGGGCAACAGCGGCCAGGACATCCCCTGCCATGTAGTTGCTTCCGCCGGGCATGCTCAGGTCGCAGCCGGCCCGGAAAGCCGCGATCCGGTCGTTCATGGCGCCCCAGTCGGTCATCACCAGGCCCTCAAAACCCCATTCGTCCCGCAGAATTCCGGTGAGCAACTCCTCGTTGTCACTGCAGTAAACACCGTTAATTTTGTTGTATGCGCACATGACGGTCTTCGGTTCTCCCTCGCGCACGGCAATTTCAAAAGGAGTCAGATAAATTTCCCTGAACGTCCGCTCGTCCAGGACGGAATCAGAGGCCAGACGTCTAAACTCCTGGTTGTTACAGGCAAAATGCTTGAGACAAGTACCGATGCCATTTTTTTGCGCATGCTTAACGAAGCTTGCCGCCAGTTTCCCGGTCAGATAGGGGTCTTCGGAGAAATACTCAAAGTTCCGGCCGCATAAAGGGTTGCGTTTAATATTCACCCCGGGGCCCAGGACTACGCCTACACCCTGGTCCGCCGCTTCTGCGGCAATCGCCGCCCCGATCTTGCCAAGCAGCTCCACATCCCAGCTGCAGGCGGTTGTCACCGCCGTCGGAAAGCAGGTGGCCGGGCGCGACTCGTTGATGTCCATCTGAGCGTAGTGGTTCTCCTGTTTACGCAAGCCATGGGGTCCGTCGCACATGAACATGGACGGGATCCCGTATTGGGGAAAGGCCTTGGTCTCCCAGAAATTTTTTCCTTCGCACAGGGCGATCTTCTCTTCCAGTCTCATTTTCTTTGTCATCATAATATCTACCCCCAGCACGCTGTTAGCTGATAGTCTTTGTGGCATTCTCCTTCAGTTCATTGACGATCTGGACGAACTCCTTTTGCAGTTTGTGGTCGAATAGATGGACAAAACTCCGCGGTTTATCAAAGGGCGGTTTGGTAAGCTCGGCCGGGCTCTCCAAATAGCCGTTCTGCACAATGTAATCAATGACTTTATGGACGAAGGCGATCTGGTCGGCAGATAAGTTTTGCTCGTTGATGAAGGAAGAGAAGGCTGCATAGGCGGCGGACCGCTCCAACTTGGCAACCCTCCGCACCAGAAGCCCGAAGGGGGTATCCTTGAAACTCCGCTCATAATCCTCTTTGGTCCCCAGTTCGCCCGTGAAAATCCGCTCCAACATCTTGTAGTCGGTTTCGGTCAAAGGAATGTTATTCCTTAATTTATGGATGGCGATGTTCTCCTTGTTCTCTTCAATATATTTGTTTACTTTTCGTTTGTATTCCTGCAGGTCATAGTCGGCCCGGAAATCCTTGCCTACTGTCCGTTCAAGTTCCTCATCTTGTAGGTCGGTGTAGATCAGAGGCGGAAACTCCCGGTCAATAAACTTCATCAAATCCCGGAGTTCCACCCGGATCGCTTCCCACCGGAGAAGATCGGGCTCCGCCCAGAACTCCTCCGCAATTACCTCCTTGAGCAGGGAGATTTTCGCTTCAACCTGCGGGATACGGGTCTTCTTCAACAACAGAGCAGCCCGGTCCATAATATTCCGCTTCAGGCGTTGGAAACTGTCGGCCCCCTCCAACTCCGCCAGCATCAGGCTGTATATTAAATTATCGAACTCCAGCGCCCGGTCGTCATGGTCCACGGTGGTGACCAGGTCGGCCAGGTTGGTAGTGAGTTCGCTCTTATCCTGCTCGGAGAGGCAGGCAAAAGCCGCTTCCCGGTTGTATTTATCCACATACTTCCGTTTCAGCCGCACATCAACTCTTTCCAGGGACAACCCGGCGATCTGCCCGGTCACTTCAGCCACCAGCGCGCGGCGCCAGGCCTGGTATTCTTCACTCATAAAGTCCGCCTCTTGCAGGTGGAAGAGGAGTTGAATCCGCTTGGCGAAGACCCGGGCTGTGGTCGAGAGGCTCACCGACGCTTCAATCCCTTGCTGATGCTCGCGGAAAAACTCAAAGTTACCCAAGTAGTCAAAGATATAAAAGCACTCTTTATGCCGGCCCGGACCGAACAGATCCGGCCGGATCCTGGTCCCCCGCCCGATCATCTGCCAGAACTTAATCTTCGAGCGGACCCGTTTGAAGAAGACCAGGTTGACGATTTCCGGGACATCAATCCCGGTATCGAGCATATCAACGGAGACCGCGATATACGGTTCTTTCTCCGGGTCCTTGAACTGCAGGATTAGATCCTGCACATAATCGTCGTCACAGACCACCCGGCGGCAGAAGGTCCCTTTGTACTCCGGGTAGAGGGCGTTGAACCGGTCCACAATAAATTGGGCATGGTTCTTGTTCTGCGCAAAGATGATCGTCTTCCCCACCCGGTTGCCGCTACCGTCCCGCAAGCCGTTGGTCATCAAGTCATTGATCACTTGATCCACTGTATCCTGGTTGAAGATGAATCTATTAATCTCCGGCGGCGGAATCTCCTCCGGCATCTCCCCGTCCTCGTCGGTGAAGTCCTCCTCGTATCTTTCCTTGTCTTCCGGCGAAAGCTCATCATAAGTAATCCCGTGGGTCAGGAATTTCATCTTGACCTCGATATTGTAGTAGGGGACCAGGACCCGGTCTTCATGGACGGCGGTCTCATAATCATAGGCAAAGGTCGGTACACCTTTCTCCGCCTCAAAAAAGTCATAGGTGCTTTTATGCACATCCTCCCGGGGCGTGGCGGTCAGCCCCACCAGGTAGGCGTCGAAGTAGTCAAAGATCGCCTTGTACTTCCGGAAGATGCTGCGGTGGCTCTCGTCCACGATGATCAAGTCAAAATGGGCGGGACTAAAGATGCAACCGCCATCCTCATTCCGCATGTTGTTAATAATATTCAGCATGGTAGGGTAGGTGGAGAAGACCACCCGGGCGTTGCGGTCGTCTTTGTTGGATAAAAGGTTGCAGAGGGACATATCGGGCAGGAGGTTCTTAAAAACATCCTTCGCCTGGTGCACCAAGGCGGTCCGGTCGGCCAGGAAGAGGGTGTTCGTGACATAACCGCCCCGGGAGAGGACATCAGTCAGGCTTACCACCGTCCTGGTCTTCCCGGTGCCCGTCGCCATCACCAAAAGCGCCTTCCGGTGGCCTTTTTCAAAATGGGCGCAGACCGCCCGCACCGCTTGTTTTTGGTAATAGCGGTCGGTGATCCGGTCTTCAATCGGGATGGTGCTCAACTTTTTCCGGGAGGTCCGCCGGTTAATCAGCCGTTGCAGGTCACCCCGGGAAAAAACGCTGCTTACCCGGTGCTGCGGCCCGGTCAGATCGTCCCAGATAAAATAATCGTAACCGTTGGTGTTGAAGATAATCGGTCGGCGCCCGGTCATCTTCTCCAGGCAATCCGCGTATAACCGGGCTTGGTGGGTCCCCTGCCGGGCATCCTTGAAGGTCCGCTTGGCCTCGATGATCGCCAGCGGCAGCCCGTCTTTCCCCCAGAGCACATAGTCGACAAAGCCCTCCCCGGAACCGGACTCCCGCGGCATCCCCACCACCCGCATCTCTTCTTCGACGCAGTCCCTCCGGTCGGTCTGGGAGAAACGCCAGCCCAGCAGCTTCAGATCCACGTCAATGTACTTCTTCCGCGTGGCAAACTCCGACAGATCCTCCGGGGTAAATGTCCTTTCCGCTTTATGCGCTTCTTTTTGGGCGGTAAGCTCCGCGCTCTTCGCTCGGAGTTCGGCCAGGAGCCGGGCGATCTCCTTATCCTTCTCATCAATGAGTTGCTCTGTTTGCGCTTTGAAACGCTGAAAATCCGCAGTCAACCGCGCCTCAAGCTCACGGGCCGCTTCCTGATCACCGGCGGCTTCCGGGATCAGCCGTTCGTCAAAGGTTCGTTCCTGATAATCTTCACCGTAGCAATAGTCAATCCATTGCACGAACTCGAATAAAACGGTCAGAGAAAGCACAGCGTCATTCCGGGTGATCACCCTCCCCGTATGGACCGCCAGGTTCCCCACTTTGATAATATACTGCAGTTTCGGCCAGGTCGCCGGATCAACTGCATAGCGGAAACACTCTTCGTGAATCAGCGCCTGCAGGTTATCCCGGTACGGCTTCTGCATGGTGTTATCTGCCGAATAGACCCATTTCACCGCCAGCTCAAGGGCTTTCCTGCTCCCCACCGCCGACATGGCCGGTGAAACAGGCAACACCTTCTCCGCCTCGATACAAGCCGTGGCAAAGAGACGATAAGCGGGTATATTCTCTAGAAACTCAAAATTACCGGCCATGGGATCACCTGCCTAATCGAAATACTCATTCATCAGGCTGTTGAAAAGGTGCTCACTCTCGGTGATGGCCTGCTTGACAAGGGCTTTTTCTTCTTCGATCTTGGTGACGATGTTAGCGAATTTGGTTTGGAGCGTCAACGGAGGTAAAGGTATCTGTATCAGCTCAATCTTTTTTATCGTTAATCTTGTTATTGCTGCCCCGCCCATGTTTCTTCTAACATGAGCATACATTATGTCGTTATTTAACACTTCTCTTAAATAGTAGTTATTAACAATTTCACGTTTTTGTTTAAGGAGCGCAATACTTGATAACATGCTAAACTCTTCATGAAGGGTGTTAATTTGTGCAATCCCGGTTGTTACGCCATCCTTAATATATAAGATATCTCCAAATTGTGGATTGCATCTGCTATATATCTCCTTGTGGTCTGCCTTAGTAACATATGTTAATTGGCTAAGATCAAAACCATCCTTTTTTATGTTTTTGGCAGTGATATATTTATAATCTCCCTTTTCATAATTGAGAGGTGAATGATGAGTACCGTCTGTAATCTTGTTGCAAACATCTTTTAATGTTTTTATTTCCCAACCTTTCTCATTTGCTACCGGATCACCAAACATCTCATAAAAAACTGCCTTAATCAAATCATCGAGTTCTGCAAGTTGTTTTTTATGGCCGTCGATTATTTCTTGGGTTTTATCTAGGGTGTTGGCGATGTGTTTTTGGATATCAATACAAGGCAACGGTATTTTAATATCTTCTACGATTTTTTTAGAAATCTCTTTAAACGTTGCTCCTCTACCTAACGAGTTTAAATACTCTGTTTTCCCTTTTAAAAACCAGAATAAGTATTTATTATATATGCTTTCTCCGCATATTAAATTTTTAAATCCTTGATTACAATACATGACATGTCCTGTTATTGCCACTTTTCCTATTGGTGCCCTGGACGACAATAATACAGTTCCTTTTGGCAACGGTTTCAAGCCAGTATCTTTTACCGCCAAATCAGTAATTTTTCTGTTCGTATCATTAATTACAAATACTTCATCAGATAATTCCGCTGGTGTTACCCAACAGTTATTACCGTTCCAATATTCTTCAACTGATGTCTTAGGGGTTGAACCACTAACAACGGTAGCCACATCCCCCAACCTCACCAATGGCCACTTACCCATTGCCCAACAGCCCCCTCAACTCTTCCATTTTGTTGCTAATATCCAGGGCCAGTTGGTCCAGGCGGGCCATGATGACTTCCGGTTTGTCGTACTCCACTTTCTCGTATTCAATCTCTTTGTAGCGGTTGATGGAGAGGTCGTAACCGTTCTCCTTGATCTCTTCCTTGTCCACCAGAAAGCTTTGTTCCGTGCGTTTCCGTTCGGCTTCCCCCTCGAGGTTGTGGAATCTGGCGATAATATCGGGGATATCCCCTTCGTGGCCTAAGTCGGTCCGTTTATCGTCCAAAGAATAGCCGTCGGACTGCATATCATAGAACCAGACTTTATCAGTACCTCCGGCGTCAGTTTTGGTAAAAACCAAGACAGCTGTAGAAACACCGGCGTACGGTTTAAACACCCCGCTGGGCATGGAGATGACCGCCCGGAGGTGTTGGTTTTCCACCAACTCCTTGCGCAGGGCTTGATGGGCTTTGGTCGTCCCGAATAAGACCCCGTCCGGCACAATGCAGGCGCCCCGGCCGCCTCTTCTTAACATCCGGAGGAAGAGGGCGACAAAGAGAAGTTCCGTCTTTTTGGTGTTGCAGACTTTCTTCAGGTTGTCATGGATACTCTCCGTATCGATCGTCCCGGTGAAGGGCGGATTCGCCAAGATGACATCAAAGGTATCCTCAATATTGTTTTCTTTGGAGACGCTATCGGTGTACTTAATCTGAGGGTTCGTAATGGAATGGAGCATCAAGTTCATGGCGGACAGGCGAAGCATGGTCCGGTCGGTGTCAAACCCGGTAAACATCTCCCCGGTAAACCGTTCCCATTGTTCCGGCGTCATGGCTTTCTCATATTTTTCCCTGATATACTCGGCGGCAGAAACCAGAAAACCGGCGGTGCCGCAGGCCGGGTCACAGATCAGGTCGTCGGGGGTCGGCTCTACCAGCCGCACCATCATGTCCCGGATGTGCTTTGGGGTCCGGAATTGCCCGTTCTGGCCGGCTGTATTCAACTTGCTGAGCATATACTCGTACAAATCTCCCAACGTGTCGCGATCCTTGATGTCATGTGCATAGAGTTCTTCCAAGCCGGTAATGACTTTCTGCAGCACCTGTGGAGTGGGCAAAAGAAAAAGCGCATCCTCCATGTACCTGGAGAAGGCGGACTCCGCATTCCCGTTCAAAGATTTAATAAAAGGAAAGACTTTATCCCTGACGAGCTCAAAAATCTCCCGCGCATCCTTGTCTTTAAACTTGGACCAGCGCATGGCTTGTCCTTCCGGAGTTTGCGGGAAGATCTTTGGCACATCCATACCCAGTGCTTCCATACTCTCATTCTCAATCTCTTTTTCATCCAAAGCACGGATAAACATTAAGTAGGTCAATTGTTCAATCACCGTGAGCGGCTGGGTGATCCCCCCCGCCCAGATGTCGGTCCATATTTTATCGACTTTATTCTTGATCTCGCCGGTGATCATCTGCTACATCTCCTCTGTAACGTTTGGTAATATTTTGGATCAATGCGTGTAACTATAATAATATTCTGTCTTCTTTACAGATTTTCCTGCTCTTGCCATGGTTTGTGGCGTTTTCGGCAGATAGAAGGGTAATTATTCC
>DUOH01000058.1 GCA_012838955.1 Bacillota bacterium
CTGGAGACAACATCAAGATGAGCATTGAACTGATCACTCCGATCGCCATGGAAGAAGGTTTACGTTTGGCCATCCGGGAAGGCGGCAGAACTGTCGGCGCCGGTGTGGTTACCAAGATTATTGAGTAGGGTTTATTGAGGGGCAACCCCTCCCGGGAGGGGTTGCCTCGTACACGTGTACTCGTGCACGCTGGCGCGTGCACGTTAGCAAACATCATGTTTGCTATTGGAACATGTTTCTCGAGCGGTTCTAATATGGGAAATACCACGAGTGACACCAAAACACGAAGTATTAAACCGCGCGAAATTGCGATTAAAGGAAGGCGTGTTTGCGCCGAACACAATGTTCCCAGTTTAAGGAGGGACGCACGATGGCCAATCAAAAGATTCGAATTCGCTTAAAAGCTTTTGACCATAGATTATTGGATCAATCGGCGGAGAAGATTGTGGAAACCGCCAAAAGGACGGGAGCGGTCGTATCCGGACCGATTCCGTTGCCTACTGAAAAGAGCATTTACACTGTTTTACGCTCGGTTCACAAGTATAAAGACGCGCGTGAACAGTTTGAAATGAGAACTCATAAACGTTTAATCGATATACTGGAACCCAGTTCCAAGACGGTAGACGCCTTAATGCGTCTGGATCTCCCGGCAGGGGTGGATATTGAGATTAAACTTTAGTCTTCTATGTTTTTAAGGTTGGGAGGTGTCTACGTTGGCAAAGGGAATTCTTGGAAAAAAGATCGGGATGACACAGGTATTCAACGCGCAAGGCCGTTTAGTCCCGGTTACTGTAGTGGAGACCGGCCCTTGTATGGTGGTACAGAAGAAGAATGAGGAAAAAGACGGATATACTTCCATACAATTGGGATTTATGGAAAAACGGGAAAACATCGTAAATAAACCGTTGAAAGGACATTTTGCCAAGGCCGGGGTCAAACCCATGCGTTATTTAAGGGAAATCAGACTCACTGCGGAGGAGAGCGAGAACTATCAAGTAGGTCAAGAGATCAAGGCCGACCTCTTTAAAGAAGGAGAAAAGGTTGACGTCATCGGGACTTCCAAAGGGAAAGGATTTGCCGGTGTGATCAAGCGTTATAATTTCCACCGCGGGCCCATGGCTCATGGCTCTATGTATCACCGCAGACCCGGCTCTCTGGGAGCTACAGATCCGGCCAGAGTCTTTAAAGGTCGTCGGTTACCCGGACGAATGGGCGGAGAGAGAGTAACTGTGCAAGGTCTGGAGATCGTGAAAGTTGATCCTGAAAAGAACGTTCTACTGATTAAAGGAGCGGTTCCGGGTAGAAACGGCGCTTTGCTTCTGGTCAGAGAGACTGTGAAAGCTGCCAAGGATTAATCCTTCAGGCAAACGGAGAGGAGGATAAGAATGCCGACACTGCCGGTTTATAATATGGACGGAGAGCAGACAGGTGAGATCAGTCTGAATGATTCCGTTTTTAGCGTTAAAGTAAATGAGCCCCTCCTGCACCAGGCTGTGCTGATGCAACAGGCATCAAAACGTCTTGGTACGGCTAAGGCAAAAACCCGGAGCGAGGTCCGAGGAGGAGGCAGAAAACCCTGGAGGCAGAAGGGTACGGGACGCGCCCGTCACGGAAGTCGTCGGTCACCGCTCTGGACGGGTGGAGGGATTGTATTTCCCCCGACTCCCAGAGATTATAAGTTTAAGATGCCGAAGAAAGCCATGCGTTTGGCTTTAAAATCCGCATTATCGGCCAAAGTTAAGTCCGGTGAATTAATTATCCTGGAGAAATTGGAATTTGCGGAGCCCAAAACTAAAGCAATGGTAAAAGTCTTAGACAATTTGAAGATCGGTGACCAAAAGGCCTTGTTTGTGCAGGCGGAAGCAGATGAGAATGTGGTGAAATCCGCGCGCAATATTCCGGGAATTTCGGCCATGAAAAGCGACGGGCTAAATGTTTATGACATACTTTTCCATGATCAACTAGTCCTTACTAAAGAGGCTGTTGGTCGAATCGAGGAGGCGTTGGCATAATGGAAGCCCGAGATATCATTAAGAAACCGTTAATCACCGAGAAATCTTCCAGATTAATGGAGGAGAACAAATATTCTTTCATGGTAGACCGCAGAGCGAATAAAAACCAGATTAAGCAAGCGGTAGAAGAAATCTTCAATGTCCGGGTCCGGGGCGTTAATACCAGTAACGTTCTGGGAAAATTGAAGAGAATGGGTAAGCATGCCGGCCGGAGACCTAGTTGGAAGAAGGCTGTGGTTACCCTGGAGCCTGGAAACAGGATTGAGTTTTTTGAAGGAGTCTAAGCTCGCAAAGAGGAGGTCATAAAATGGCTGTTAAGAAGTTTAAGCCGACCTCGCCGGGACGCCGGTTCGCTTCGGTTTCCACGTTTGAGGAGATCACCAAGACCAAACCGGAAAAATCATTGCTCAAACCACTGACCAAGAGTGGCGGTCGTAATGACGACGGCAGAATTACCGTTCGTCACCGTGGTGGCGGTCATAAAAGAATGTACCGGGTAATTGATTTTAAACGTGATAAGTTTGGGGTACCGGCGAAGGTCGCTTCGATTGAATATGATCCTAACCGTACTGCTCGGATTGCCTTGCTGCATTATGCGGACGGCGAAAAGAGATATATTATCGCACCGGACGGGTTGAGTGTGGGAGAAACCGTTGAATCTGGGCCGCAAGCGGATATCAAAACGGGAAATGCTTTACCTCTGGCCAATATCCCTGTTGGTACCATAATTCACAATATTGAACTACGGAAGGGTACTGGCGGTCAGCTGGTAAGGAGCGCCGGAGCCGGGGCGCAATTAATGGCAAAAGAAGGCAATTATGCCCATATCAGGTTACCATCGGGCGAAGTACGGTTAGTAAGGCTGGAATGTATGGCTACGATCGGTCAAACCGGAAATATTGACCATGAGAATATAATCATTGGTAAAGCCGGGCGTTCGCGTTGGTTGGGCAGAAGGCCGTCTGTTCGTGGTGTAGTAATGAACCCAGTTGACCACCCACACGGTGGTGGAGAAGGACGCTCTCCGATTGGTAGGGCTCCTGTCACCCCTTGGGGCAAGCCTGCGCTTGGTCGGCGGACCCGGAAGAAAAAGCCTTCCGATCGTTTAATTGTTAAACGGCGGGCATAGTGCAGGAAGGGAGGATATTATATGTCACGCTCTTTGAAAAAAGGACCCTATATTGATCCGAGCATAGCAAAGAAGATTGCTGAAATGAATAAAAGCGGTCAGAAGAAAGTCATTAAAACCTGGGCGCGTAGTTCAACAATCTTTCCGGAGATGGTCGGGCATACAATCGCCATTCATGACGGTCGAAAGCATGTGCCCATCTATATTACTGAAGACATGGTCGGTCATAAACTTGGAGAGTTTGCTCCCACCCGTACTTTTCGTGGACATAGCGGCTCTTCTGAACGGTCCACTTCATTAAGGTAATTACTTCTTTAAATTAAAGTAAAGAAGACTGCGTAAAGAGGATCGATAAGTGAAGGTATTATTTAGTAGGATTCGTCCTAAGCAACGAGGGGAGGCGAGTCAAGTTGGAATCAAAAGCGGTAGCCCGATATATCCGGATCGCTCCACGGAAAGTTCGGCAAGTTGTTGATGAGATCCGTGGGAAACAAGTGGATGAGGCAATGGTGATGCTGAAGTATACTCCGCGTTCCGCAGCTGAGGTACTCTTGAAGGTCTTAAAGTCGGCTGTGGCCAATGCTGAGAATAATCACGAAATGAATAGAGCCAATCTAATAGTGGACAAAGCCTATGTAGATCAAGGCCCGACCTTAAAACGGATTCGACCCCGGGCGCAGGGTAGGGCCGGTTTAATCAGGAAGAAAACCAGTCATATTACGATAATTGTCAGAGAGAAGGAGGGCTGATGGAATGGGTCAAAAAGTAAATCCGATTGGTCTTCGGGTTGGTATTATCAGAGATTGGGAAGGCCGCTGGTTCGCGGAGAAAGACTATGCCACCCTCCTGCATGAAGACCTGAAGATTCGGCGGTTTATTAAAGAAAAATTGTATGGCGCCGGGATCGCCAAGACCGAAATTGAACGGGCTGCAAACAGGATAAAGGTGACCATCCATACTGCCCGTCCCGGAATGGTAATCGGCCGGGCAGGAACAGAGGTGGATAATCTCCGTAAAGAGCTGGAAAAGATCTCTGCGAAACAGGTATCTTTGAATATTGCCGAGGTGAAGGTGCCTGAGTTAAATGCACAGTTGGTTGCGGAAAACATCGCCTTTCAGCTTGAAAGAAGGACATCGTTCCGGAGGGCGATGAAGCAGGCTATAAACCGGTCTATGAGATTGGGCGCACAAGGAATTAAAATCTCTTGTAGTGGACGGCTGATGGGCGCCGAGATCGCCAGAACCGAAGGATACAGTGAAGGCAAGGTTCCCTTGCACACCTTAAGGGCAGATATTGACTATGGTTTTGCCGAAGCCAATACCACCTATGGAAAGATCGGTGTAAAGGTGTGGATCTATAAAGGGGAAGTCCTTCCGGCGAAGAAGGAAGCAAAAGCTGAGGGAGGCGAGTCGTAATGCTGGTTCCCAAGAGAGTTAAACATCGGAAAGAACAACGTGGACGGATGAGAGGCCGGGCTTACCGCGGCTCCCAGTTATCCCTCGGCGATTTCGGGCTGCAGGCGACGGAACCTGGCTGGATTACAAATGTTCAGATCGAAGCGGCGCGTATTGCCATGACCCGCCATATCAAAAGAGGCGGTAAAGTTTGGATCAAGATTTTTCCGGCCAAACCGGTAACGGCTAAACCTGCTGAAACCCGAATGGGTAGCGGAAAAGGCTCCCCCGAGCAGTGGGTGGCTGTGGTCAAACCGGGCAGAATCCTTTTTGAAATTGCCGGAGTCTCTGAAGAGTTAGCCAGGGAAGCCTTGCGTCTGGGCGGCAGTAAGTTACCGATTAAAACAAAATTCATTAAACGTGAGGAAGCGGGTGGTGAGACCCATGAAGGTTAAGGAGATTCGCGATCTGACCACTGAAGAATTACAGAAGAAATTGGCTGATCTAAAGGTAGAACTCTTCAACCTCCGTTTTCAGCTGGCCATTGGCCAATTGGATAACCCCATGCGGGTACGTGATGTGAAAAAGAGTTTAGCCAGAGTCAAAACGATTATCCGTGAACGCGATTTGGAATCCAAATCTCTGTAAGCAGGTTGATGGGGAAGGAGGTTAATTATAATGTCTGAACGTCCTCGCCGAAAAACCAGAGTAGGGATGGTTGTAAGCGATAAGATGGATAAAACAGTCGTGGTGGCCGTGCAAAGACTCGTAAAGCACCCCCTGATTGGGAAGACCTTAAGACGGACTACTAAGTATAAGGCTCATGATGCTCAGAATGAGTGCCGGATTGGAGATAAAGTCAGGATTATGGAGACCAGGCCGTTGAGTAGAGAAAAACGGTGGCGTATAGTCTCCATCATTGAAAAGGCCAAATAATTTTCTCTTTAATTAAAAGTCGGGCTGAGCAGTTCAACTCAGTCTACTCCACATAGAGATACGCGTAAAAAATTAAGCTCTAAGCAACCCTGGTAGTTTTTTGACAGAAAGGGGGATATAGCTGTGATTCAGTCTGAAACCTATCTCAATGTTGCCGATAATTCCGGAGCAAAAAAGCTCTTATGCATACGTGTGCTCGGGGGATCCAAGAAACGCTATGCTGGTTTGGGCGATCTGATCGTGGCTGTGGTGAAAGATGCTCTACCGCCCTCTGCCGCCCGGAAAGGCGCGGGCGTGGTTGCGGTAAAAAAAGGCGATGTGGTAAAAGCGGTAGTAGTAAGGACAAAAAAGGAATCGAGAAGGCCGGACGGTTCGTATATCCGGTTTGACGATAACGCCGCGGTGATCATTAATGAACAAATGAATCCGAGAGGCACCCGTATTTTCGGACCAGTGGCCCGGGAACTTCGGGAGAAAAATTTCATGAAGATTGTCTCTCTTGCGCCTGAAGTGTTATAAAGAGGGGAGGTATGACCGTGGGCGTTAAAACGCACCTTCGTAAGGGTGATGAAGTTGTTATTCTCTCTGGAAAAGATAAAGGTAAACGGGGAAAAGTGCAACGTGTGATCAGAACAAAAGGTATGGTGCTTGTGGAAGGCCTTAATTTAGTGAAGAAACACGCCAAGCCCACCAAGACAAATCCCCAAGGCGGGGTTATTGATAAGGCAATGCCTCTTCCTGCTGGGAAAGTAATGCTAGTTTGTCCGGGATGCGAACAACCGATCAGAATCAAGAGGGAGAAGGCTGCTGACGGTTCTCTCGTGAGGGCCTGCAGAAACTGCGGGCGTACTTTGGACTAAGGCTGTTGAGAGGAGGTGCTGATTCGTGTCTCGATTAAAGGATAAGTATGTAAAGGAAGTTATTTCCGGTTTACAGAACCGCTTTGGATATAAAAACGTCATGGAAGTGCCTCGCCTGGAAAAGGTCATTATCAATATGGGTGTGGGGGAGGCCACCCAGGAGGCAAAGGCGATTGACGCGGCAGTAAATGATCTAACTGCGATTTCAGGGCAAAAACCCGTGGTCACCCGGGCCAAAAAGTCTATTGCCGCCTTTAAAGTCAGAACCGGGATGCCCGTAGGCTGTAAGGTCACGCTTCGTGGTGAACGCATGTATGAGTTCTTGGATAAGCTATTCAATATTGCTCTTCCTCGGATTCGTGACTTTCATGGAGTATCCAGCAAGTCTTTTGACGGAAGAGGTAATTATAGCTTAGGCTTACGAGAACAATTAATCTTCCCGGAAATTAATTTTGATAAAGTTGACAAAGTTCGGGGAATGGACGTGGTGATCGTGACATCGGCCAAAACCGATGAAGAGGCCTTTGAGCTATTAAAACTCATGGGTATGCCGTTCCAGGCATCTTAAGGAGGGGTAAAAAATGGCAAAGACTTCAATGATTGTGAAGGCAAACAGAAAACCCAAGTTTCCTGTACGTGCCGTTAATCGCTGTAAAATTTGCGGGCGTCCGCGCGGGTATCTTCGGAAGTTCCAAATGTGTCGTGTTTGTTTCCGGCAGTTAGCCCATAAAGGCGAGATCCCCGGTGTAACCAAAGCCAGCTGGTGAGGAAGGAGGATTGGCAATATGGCAATGTCAGACCCGATTGCCGATATGTTGACTCGAATTCGTAACGCTAATATCGCCCGGGCCAAAAGTGTTGAGATTCCGGCCTCCAATATCAAGAAGGAGCTGGCCAGGATCTTAAAGGCCGAAGGATACGTGGATGATTATGAGTTTGTGAATGACGATAAACAAGGCATGATTCGGATTAAATTAAAATATAACGGCAAGGAACGTGTGATCACCGGATTGAAGCGGATCAGTAAACCCGGACTGCGTGTCTATGCCGCTAAAGATCAGATTCCAAAAGTCCTTGGCGGAATGGGAATAGCCGTCATCTCGACCTCAAAAGGGATTATGACCGATAAAAGCGCCAGGCAGGAAGGGATCGGTGGCGAGGTTCTTTGTTATGTCTGGTAGAATCCCTACCGGCAAGTGGTAATTCTTTCTGAATTGGGGGTGTAAACTACATGTCGCGGATCGGAAAAAAACCCATTCCTGTACCGGCAGGTGTGGAGCTCAAAGTAGAAGGTAATACCGCCTTAGTCAGTGGCCCTAAGGGAAAGCTTTCCCAGGAGATCCCGGCCGGGATCGAAGTGGTGTTAGAAGACGGGGCTATTGTGGTAAAACGACCGAATGATGAAAAAAAGTTTCGAGCATTGCACGGGCTAACCAGATCTTTATTAGCCAACATGGTCGAAGGAGTGTCTACAGGTTATTCCAAAACTTTGGAGGTTAACGGTGTTGGTTACCGGGCGGCTAAACAAGGAAATAAACTGGTGTTAACTGTTGGTTACTCACATCCGGTTGAGATTGAACCTTTTCCCGGAATCGAATTCGAAGTACCCGCGCCTAACAAGATCATCGTTAAGGGTATCGACAAACAAAAAGTCGGACAGATGGCTGCTGAGGTCAGAGGTGTACGGAAACCTGAACCTTATAAGGGCAAGGGTATTCGCTATGAAAACGAATATGTCCGGAAAAAAGCCGGTAAGACAGGTAAAGCCGGTAAATAGCATTTGTTTGACAGGTCTTTAGCCCAGGAAAGAATGAATGTTAAGATGCTGAATAGACTGCCTGAACAATAAGGTGGTTGGGAATATCAAGGGAGAAGGGAGTGGAAACAGGTGTATACTAGACCAGATCGTAAGGAAGCTCGGATCAAACGCCACCAACGGATTAGGAGAAAATTGACCGGTACAACCGAGCGGCCAAGACTTGCTGTTTATAAAAGTTTGCACCATATTTACGCTCAAATTATAGACGATACCGCCGGAAAGACCCTGATCAGCGCTTCTACTGTTGATCCGGAGGTTAAGAAGAAGATTAAAGGTTTCAGCGGGAATATTGCGAGTGCGAAACTCATTGGAAAATTACTCGCTGAGCGTGCTTTAGCCAAAGGAGTCAAAGAAGTGGTATTTGATCGCGGTGGTCATGTTTACCACGGACGAATTGCCGCTCTGGCCGAGGCGGCTCGCGAAGGCGGCCTTGAGTTTTAAAACAAAGGAGGGAAATCATGAAGAAGCTGAACCCGAACGAAATGGAACTCACGGAACGCGTCGTCTTTATCAATCGTGTAGCGAAAGTAGTAAAAGGCGGCCGGCGTTTTAGCTTTAGCGCTCTGGTTGTGGTCGGAGACGGCCAGGGGCACGTTGGAGTTGGACTAGGTAAAGCCGGAGAAGTTCCGGAAGCCATCCGGAAAGGTGTGGAAGACGCCAAAAAGAAGCTATTCGAGGTACCGATCGTGAATACGACCATCCCTCATGAAATCACGGGGATCTTTGGCGCCGGAAAAGTGTTGCTGAAACCGGCGGCGCCCGGTACCGGAGTGATCGCTGGAGGTCCAGTGCGTGCCGTCCTGGAATTGGCAGGTGTACGGGATATTCTCACCAAATCACTTGGTTCTTCTAATCCCCTTAATATGGTCAACGCCACAGTCCAAGGGCTTCAGTCTCTGAAACGTATTGAGGAAGTGGCTCGCTTACGAGGAATCCCCGTAGAGCGGCTTCTCGGATAAGGGGGTATATTAATGCCTAGGAAAAAAGCTAGTGAAAAAGAGTTAACGATTACTTGGAAAAAAAGTGCGATTGGGCGGAAGGAAGACCAGAAAGCGACGATTACCGCTTTAGGACTTCGCCGCTTGAATCAAACAGTTATAAAACCCGATACTCCAGTGGTCCGCGGAATGATCAAAAAAGTGGAGCACTTGGTGGAAGTAACTGAAGGATAGATAGGAGGCGCCAAGGAATGAAGCTTCATGAATTGCAACCCGCTCCCGGTTCCCGATCCACACTGAAACGTGTAGGTCGAGGAATCGGTTCCGGGTTAGGGAAGACTTCCGGTAAAGGGCACAAAGGGCAGAAGGCACGCTCCGGCGGGGGGAAAGGTCCGGCCTTTGAAGGCGGACAGACTCCGTTACAAAGACGGCTTCCGAAAAGAGGTTTCACCAACATTTTCCGTAGGGAAATGATCGCCATTAATCTTGATACCTTAAATCAATTTGATCATGGGACGGAAATCACTCCCGCTTTCCTCAAGGAGAAAGGAATCATCAAAAAAAGCGCTGCCGGCGTCAAGGTTTTAGGCCGGGGCGAACTCGACAAAAAACTCGTTATTAAGGTAAATGCTTTCAGTAAATCCGCTGTAGCCAAGATCGAGGCAGCGGGCGGAAAAGCTGAGGTGATATAAGATGTGGGAGGCCTTGAAGACCGCTTTTAAGCTCCCGGACCTCAGAAAAAAATTCTTCTGGACTCTGTTCTTATTGGCCATCTTCCGGATTGGATCTCATATCGTAGTCCCGGGGATGAGACCGTTTGATTTCGGTGAGAATAACCTCTTTAGTCTGCTGGATATTTTTTCTGGAGGCGCGTTGAGTAATATGTCCCTGTTCGCGTTGGGCGTAAACCCGTATATTACCGCCTCTATTATTATGACTTTGCTGACCATGGTCATCCCACGACTGGAGGAGCTTTCCAAAGAGGGACCTGAAGGCAGAAGAGTGATTTCTAAGTATACCCGTTATGGTACGGTACTGTTGGGGCTAATCCAAGCCTCCGCTTTGACCGTGGCTTTTCGTGGCGCCATGGTTGATCCTGATAGCGTCTGGTCATACATTTCTATCGTCGTGACCATGACCGCGGGTACCGTCCTCTTGATGTGGTTGGGTGAAGTCCTGTCCGAAAAGGGGATTGGTAATGGGATTTCTATGATTATCTTTGGGGGAATCGTAGCCAGATTATTGCCTGACGCCATTAATACTCTACGTAATATAGGCCCTGGTGGTTTTACAGTCGCCGGACTAATTGCTTCCCTGGTCATCTCAGTAATCGTAGTAGTTTTCGTTGTCATAGTGACGCAAGGCGAAAGAAAGATCCCAGTTCAGTATGCTAAGCGGGTGGTTGGACGAAAAATGTACGGGGGGCAGGCAACCCACCTTCCTCTCCGGGTGAATCAAGCCGGAGTAATTCCGATCATCTTCGCCTCTTCGGTGTTAGCCTTTCCTTTAACGATTAGGGGATTTCTCGCATCGGAGAGCGGCTTCGCCAAATTTTTGGATCTTTTTGTCCCAGGAAGATGGTTATATTTGGTGTTGTATGCCTTATTCATCTTCATTTTCACCTATTTTTATACCGCCATCAGCTTTAACCCAGTAGAAGTCGCTAATAATATGAAGAAGTATGGCGGATTTATTCCTGGGATCAGACCGGGTAAACCAACAGCTGAATATCTGGATAAGGTCTTGACCAGAGTTACTTTGGCCGGCGCCTTATTCTTAGTATTCATCTCTTTGCTTCCCTATTTGATTACGCCATTTACAAAAGTGCAAGTGGGATTGACCGGAACCAGTTTGCTGATTGCCGTCGGGGTGGCCATTGATACTATGAAGCAAATTGAGGCCCACTTATTGATGAGGCAGTATGAAGGATTCTTGAAATAGAGGTGAGAACGATTAATCCAGAAGCTAATCAGTATAATTTAGTGCTCTTGGGACCGCCGGGCGCCGGTAAAGGCACGCAGGCGGAGAGGCTGGTTAAGGATTATCAAATCCCTCATGTATCGACGGGTGATATATTTAGGGCTTCAATTAAGGCTGGGACTGCACTGGGGCGCGAAGCGCAAAAATATATAGATGCCGGAGAGCTTGTTCCGGATAAAGTTGTAATCGGGATTGTTCAAGAGAGGCTCAAGGAGAGTGACACCAAGGCTGGTTTCCTCTTAGACGGGTTTCCACGGACTGTTCCCCAAGCGGATGCCTTGGACGATTTTCTCCGGCCGGCGGGTAGACCGTTATCCGCTGTCATTAATATCGAGGTTGATCCGGAAATCTTGGTGACCCGGCTTTCCGGTCGGCGGATCTGTAAGCAATGCGGCGCCGTTTATCATGTTGCCACCAAAAAACCGGTACAGGACGGGGTTTGCGATCATTGCGACGGGCAGCTGCGACAAAGGGTGGATGACCAGGAGGAGACGGTGCGTAAACGCCTCCAGGTCTATGCTGCGCAAACAGAGCCGCTGATCCGATATTATCAAGAAGCTGGTTTATTACGGCAGATCAATGGCGATCAAGATATTAACCGGGTCTATCAGGATATTGTACACGCCTTGGAGGCCTTGGCTAATGATTAACCGTAAATCCAATTCTGAGATAGAGCGAATGCGAAAGGCCGGTGAGATTGTGGCCAGGATCTTGGGTCGGCTGGCCTTATCGGTTCGCCCCGGAGTCACTACCGCCGAGCTTAATGAGTTAGCAGAGGAAGGATGCCGGGAATTTGGGGTCATTCCTGCTTTCAAAGGATATCAAGGTTTTCCAGCCAGTCTTTGTACTTCTGTTAATGAAGAAGTGATTCATGGGATTCCCGGTCCACGGCGCCTCAAAGAAGGCGATATTATCGGTTTGGACTTCGGCGTAATCTATGAAGGATATTATGGTGATGCCGCTTTAACGGTAGGTGTCGGGCAGATCACCCCAGAAAACGCCAAATTGCTCCAAGTAACTAAAGAGGCTTTGTGGGAAGGAATTAAACAAGCCCGGGCAGGGAATCGCTTATCTCAAGTCTCTCAAGCCATCCAGCGCTATGTGGAAGGTAACGGTTTTTCAGTAGTGAGAGACTATGTTGGGCATGGCATCGGCCATGAGATGCATGAAGAGCCACAAATCCCGAATTATGTTTCCATCTATAGCAATGAATTTGATCCGATCTTAAAATCCGGGATGACATTGGCGATTGAACCTATGGTTAATGCCGGGCGCTATCAAGTGAAGGTTGACCGGAACGACCATTGGACGGTGACTACGAAAGACGGATCCTTCTCTGCTCATTTTGAGCATACAATCTTGGTTACTGTAGACGCTCCGGAGATCTTGACCAGGGCGCCTGAAACGGATAATCCGGAGGGATTGGTCTTATGGTGAAGATGACCGTAGCCGGACTTCGTTTGGGGCAGCTGGTTACCTCGATTCAAGGTCGTGATTGTGGGCAAAACTATATAATCATTGGTTTTATCGGTGATTATTATCTGTTGGTGGCTGACGGTGTCCGACACAAGCTTGACAAAGCGAAGAAGAAGAATCTGAAACACGTTAAGGTCTCGCTTCAGGTGGATAGGACAATCGAAGCAAAGCTAACTGCCGGCCAAAGGGTCACAGACGAAGAAATACATTGCGCGCTTCAAAACCTTGAGAAAAGACCGGAGGAAGGGGAGGTAAAGTATTGAGTAAAGATGATGTGATTGAAGTCGAGGGGACTGTTCTGGAACCATTACCCAACGCCATGTTCCGAGTGGAGCTGGCCAACGGGCATAAGGTCCTGGCTCATATCTCCGGAAAAATGAGGATGAATTTTATTAAGATTCTTGCCGGGGACCGAGTAATGGTGGAATTATCCCCTTATGACTTGACCAGAGGCAGAATTGTGTATCGTTACAAATAAATAATCTCCCTAATGTCTTGTCTTCTGAGCCAAGCACGTGTAGAATGTGTTTATGATTTTTGATTCATTCTGCCCAGTATTGCGTCAGGCGTTCCGAGCCTAGGCTGTACATGCAGTTTCGGGCGACGCCACAAAAATCGTATTGCGTTGGCGCCAGCGAATGAGCATGCGCGTAAACGCATACCGCATAAGGAGGTACACCATGAAGGTTAGACCGTCAGTCAAACCAATTTGCGAACACTGTAAGATTATCCGCCGTAAAGGCCGGGTCATGGTAATCTGTATTAATCCTAAGCACAAACAAAAACAGGGCTAAAGGAGGGAATTGAATGGCACGTATATCCGGTGTTGATTTACCGAGGGACAAACGGATCGAGATTTCACTAACCTATATATACGGTATAGGTTTGACTACCGCCCAGGAGATTTTGGCGAAAGCCGGGATTAACCCTGATACTCGCGTTCGGGATTTAACCGAAGACGAGATCACAAAATTAAGAGAGATTATTGATCATGAATATAAGGTCGAGGGTGACTTGCGCCGCGAAGAGAGCATGAATATAAAAAGGCTGATTGAGATCGGAAGCTATCGCGGTCTTAGGCATCGTAGAGGCCTGCCTGTTCGTGGCCAACGTACAAAAACCAACGCGCGGACGAGAAAAGGACCTATTAAAACTGTAGGTGCCCGTCGCAAGAAGTCGTAAGGGAGGGTAACTAGATGGCAAACGCCAAGAGAGGAACCAGAAGCCGTAAAAAAGAGAAGAAGTTTATTGAAAGCGGAGTGGCACATATAAGATCCACTTTTAACAATACCATTGTCACCATAAGCGATCCTCAGGGGAATGTTGTATCCTGGTCCACCTCCGGGGCTATGGGGATGAAGGGTTCCAGGAAAAGCACACCTTATGCTGCGGGGATGGCTGCGGAGACGGCTGCCAAAGCAGCCATGGACCATGGTATGCGTCAGGTTGAGGTTTATGTGAAGGGACCGGGTGCCGGCCGGGAAGCGGCTATTCGTTCATTACAAGCCGCCGGGCTGGAGGTAAGCATGATTAAGGACGTGACTCCGATTCCGCATAATGGTTGCCGTCCGCCAAAACGGCGTAGAGTATAACTTTATATAGGAGGTGTAATCAGAGTAAATGGCTAGATATACTGGACCGGTTTGCCGTTTGTGTCGCCGGGAAGGAGAAAAACTCTTCCTCAAAGGTCAACGTTGTATGTCGGAAAAGTGTAGTGTCGGACGGAGGTCTTATGCTCCCGGCCAACACGGACAAGGACGGAAAAAAGTCTCTGAATATGGGTTACAGCTTAGGGAAAAGCAGAAATTACGTAGAATATATGGGATCTTAGAGGCTCAGTTTGCCCGGTATTATACCCAGGCTGAGCAGAAGAAGGGGATTACAGGTGAGAATCTCCTGCAGATCTTGGAGAGCCGTTTGGATAATATTGTCTATCGTTTGAACTTGGCAGCTTCACGCAGTGAGGCCAGACAAATGGTGAGGCATGGCTTCTTTAAAGTGAATGGAAAGAAAGTTAATATTCCTTCTTATTTAGTGAAAGTCGGCGATGTTATTCAACTGAAAGAAGGAGCTACGGATTCTCCGTTAGTAAAGAGTATTATTGAAGCCCATAATGGTCAAAATATCCCTGAATGGTTGGAATTGGATACTAATTCCTGGACTGCCCGAGTAAAAGCCTTGCCGTCACGGGATCAGATCGACGTTCCCATTCAGGAACAACTTATTGTCGAGTATTACTCCCGTTAATAAGCGCCTTTACTGGGTTGACCTGTTAAGGCTTTGAGGGGGAGGATGTATGTATGATTGAAATCGAGAAACCAAAGATTACGATCGAAGAAACTACCGAAAATTATGGAAAATTTGTGGTTGAGCCTTTGGAAAGAGGTTACGGGACGACCTTGGGGAATTCCTTACGCCGGGTCCTCCTGTCTTCACTGCCCGGTTATGCTGTGACTTCTGTGAAGATCGAAGGGGTTCTGCATGAGTTTTCCACTGTGCCCGGGGTGGTAGAGGATGTTTCCGAGATTATTTTGAATATAAAGGAACTCCTGGTCAAGCTTCATGGTGACGGACCACAGGTCGCCCGGATTGAGGTTAGGGAACCAAAAGAAGTGACTGCCGCGGATATCCAGGTCTCCAGTGAAGTGGAGATCCTCAATCCCGAGCTACACATCGCCACTGTCGGCGAGGGTGGAAGTCTAGTGATGGAGTTAACCCTTGATAAAGGACGCGGTTATGTGCTGGCAGAGAAGAATAAGAGTCCGGAGAATATCATCGGTGTTATTCCTGTAGATTCCATCTTTACTCCCGTTCGAAAAGTAAATTATATTGTTGGCCGGACCAGGGTTGGGCAGATCACTGACTACGACAAATTAGAATTGGAGTTATGGACGGACGGTAGTATTAATCCTGTAGAAGCTCTTAGCTTATCTGCGAAGATCTTAACCGAGCATTTGATGCTCTTTGTCAATCTAAGTGAAACCATGAGTGAAGCAGAGATCATGGTGGAAAAAGAAGAAGAGTCTAAAGATAAGATTCTGGAGATGAATATTGAGGAGCTTGATCTATCAGTACGTTCTTATAACTGTTTGAAACGGGCGGGTATCAATACAGTAGAGGAACTGACCAAGAAGACTGAAGAAGATATGATGAAAGTCAGAAACTTAGGACGAAAATCATTAGAAGAAGTTCAAAGTAAACTGCAAGCTCTCGGTTTTTCCCTTCGTAAATCCGAGGAATAAATCGCCTGTAAGGAGGGAGTTAAGATGATCCTAAGAAGATTAGGGCGCAACGCCGGGCATCGTAAAGCGCTCTTTCGCAATTTAGTAACCGACCTTTTTAGATACGAACGTATTAAAACCACAGAGGTTAAGGCGGAAGAAGTTCGGATTTTAGCCGAAAACTTAATTACTTTGGCGAAAAAGGGTGATTTAAGCGCCCGTCGGCAAGCGGCCGCGATCATTAATAATAATGAAGTAGTGAAGAAACTCTTTAACGAGATTGCTGGGAAATATTCGGACCGGAACGGTGGGTACACCAGAATTCTTAAGATCGGGCCCCGTCGTGGCGATGCGGCTTCCATGGTTATCTTAGAATTAGTCTAAGAGGCCGGTAGGCGCAGTGTGTAACCAGTGCAGGTCTTACAAAATAAAGTTTCCCTCTAGATACCCCGGCCTTTCGCGAACCGGGGTTGATCTGGTTTCTATTGAACTCCGGAAAACAGGTTTTGGTATTTTAGGGACCAACGGGTCAGGAGAGTCAACTCCTGCTCGTTGGTGTTCTGCTTTACTACCGTCCTGATGTGGAGTGGTTATAATGCATAGCCTGCTTCTATAGGAAATAGAAAACCGTAAAAAATTCGACGGATCGCAGATACGTCTTTTCCCGGCCTGAACCAGCAGTTTTGTTAATACAGGAGTCTGCAAAGATTTTTCACGGTCCGGTAAAACTTACGGCTGTTCAATTCAGAGGGAATTCATGATGTCCCGGCCAAAGTGGGAATGCTGGTACGGAGGTGAGGAAGGAATGAATCAGGGAAGAGCCTCTTCCCACAATTCCTTTTGGCGCCGACGCGATCCTAGAATTAAGATACTGGTCCTATTTACCCTAATCATCCTGACTCTGCTGGAAAAGCGGTGGCAAGGTCAGGTCATGATCCTTCTCCTCTATGGTTTCTTGTATTATTCGGCGCGAGTGCCGTTTTCCGTGCCATTGAGGGCAGTACACTCTTTTCGGTGGTTATTGAGTTTGACTTTTTTCATAAATCTTTTGTTTATCACAGCAGGGCGGAGAATACCGGGGTTACCCATCACCGATACAGCGCTGAATATATCCATTGTACGCATGAGTAAGTTGATTAACCTGATCTTAAGCGGAGTTTGGTTGAAGAGGGTGACTGATCCGCTTACTTTGATCAAGGGGGTGGAAGGGACTTTAGCGCCGGGAAAACGTTTTTTGCCCGTAGGTGACATAGCTCTGGTGCTGGGTCTAGCTTTACAATTTTTCCCAACCCTGGTCGAGGAGGCGCAGGAGATTACTATGGCGCAACGGGCGAGGGGACTTTCCTTTCGCGGAAATTTTCGGTGCAAAATCAAGGGTGTGCTCTCCATTGTGACACCTCTTTTTCTTTCCACCCTTCGTCGCTCTTCTGAATTGGCTCAAGCCATGGAGGCTAGAGGATTCATTCCAGGGGAGAAACGAGGTTCGTATGAAGAGATCTCGTGGAAACCGGAGGATACTTTGGTATTGGCTCTCCTCCTGTGTTTGTTGGCGGGATGGGTATTGTGGAGAAAGGTTTGGAGATAATGGATTTTAGGAATATCAAATTGACCATTGCGTATGATGGAACCGATTTTTCCGGGTTTCAGCGTCAGGCCAAGGGAGAAAGAACCGTTCAAGGTGTGTTGGAAAGAGCCTTGTACCGGATCACTGGGGAAGATAAGACTCTCAGGTTAACAGCAGCCGGGCGGACGGATGCCCGAGTCCATGCCGTGGGACAAGTGGTCAATTTTTTTACAAAGAGCCGCCTCCCGGTAGAAAAATGGCCGGCGGCATTGAATGCAAATCTTCCGGTTGATGTAGCGGTGACAAGCGCTCAAGAAGTGGGGGAGGACTTCCACGCCCGGTATGCAGCGAAGAAAAAGACTTATCAGTATCGAATTTACCGGGGCAAAGATAAAGATATATTTTTGCGTAATTATACCTATTATTATCCATATAGCTTAAACGTTGAAGAAATGCGAAAAAGCGCCCGGTATCTCTTGGGTGAGCACAGTTTCAAAGCCTTTGCGGCTAGCGGATCTTCTGTACAGACATTTGTCCGTAATTTGACCAGACTGAATCTGGAGGAACACGGCGCTGAATTACGAATTACTATGGAAGCCAATGGCTTTCTCTATAAAATGGCGCGTAATCTCGTCGGGACCATACTGTTGGTAGGAGAAGGGCGCCTCGCTCCCCAGGATGTAGAAAGGATATTACGTAGTGAGGACAGAAGAGGGGCCGGGCCGACCGCCCCCCCTCATGGCTTGTTTCTGTTACGAGTGGAGTATTAGGATGAGAAGCTCGCGTGACGGGGTAGTGTCTACTGAGTAGTGCCTTTCTTTAGGAAGAGAAAAATAGTCGAGGCGCACAAATAATTGCGTATGGGTAATTTTACTAGGCCCAAAATTACCAGCGCTGAGCATAAAACAGTAAAGCTCTTCTTTCACACCCGAGTAACGAGCGACGAGCCACGAACCACGAGAATGCCCTTGACCAGTAACTATTCGTTTGGTATAATTAAGAAGTTCTGTAATTATAAAACGCCCTTGTGACTCCCGAGCCCCGAGTCGGCAAGCGCGTATTGGCACGCACGCATCCGTGAAGCATCATTCTATGCCGGTGCGATTCGTGTAACTTCTTCCATCTGTAAAAGTATTTTAAGCATGTAGACATACTTTTGCCTCATGTAGATGGAGTCTACAAGAAATTACCTCAACAAAGGGAGGTTTCAGCAGTGAAGACTTATCTGGCAAAAACCGGAGAAGTTAATAGTAATTGGTATGTGATTGACGCCAATGGCAAGACATTAGGCAGGCTGGCCACTACGATAGCGAATATTCTCCGCGGGAAGCACAAACCGGAATTCACCCCACATGTTGACTGTGGGGATCATGTGATTGTGATCAACGCGGAAAAAGTAGTGTTGACCGGTAAAAAGCTCGATCAGAAGAAGTATATTACCCACTCCATGTATCCCGGTGGTCTCAAGGAAACCCTTTATCGTCATTTGATGCAGAAAAAACCCGAATTGGTCATTGAAGAAGCGGTTAAGGGAATGCTGCCTCGGACCCGTTTGGGACGGGCGCAATTGAAAAAACTCAAGGTTTACCGGGGAGCGGAGCATCCACATGCTGCACAGCAACCCAAACCCTATGAAAATTTTTAAAGGTTGGACTGAAGGGAGGTTAGGTCTTTGCCAAGAGCAAAAAAGGCTGAAAAAGCAAGATATTATGGCACAGGTCGTAGAAAGACCGCTGTGGCTAGAGTATGGTTGGTGCCTGGTAATGGACAGATTAACATTAATGAGCGGACCATCGATGATTATTTCGGCCGTAAGGTTTTGGAGGTTTTGGTGAAACAGCCTCTAGAAAAAACCGGAACAACCGGAAAGTATGATGTCATCGCCAAAGTGCATGGGGGAGGAACCAGCGGACAGGCCGGAGCAGTCCGTCACGGAATCGCCAGAGCGCTTTTACGAGTGGACGATGAATTTCGGCTGCCGTTAAAGCGGGCTGGTTTCCTAACCAGAGACCCTCGTGTAAAGGAACGCCGGAAGTACGGATTGAAGAAGGCAAGAAAAGCTCCGCAATTCTCAAAACGTTAAAATTGCTAAGTATAAAGGCACGGCCTACTGGTCGTGCTTTTCTGATCTGGAGGGATAAGGATGGCTGGGAAAGCCATAATTGTGGCAGGGGGCGACGTACATAGCGAAGACCTGTTGAAAGAGGTTCAACGGGGATACGATCTCTTGCTGGCTGCTGACAGTGGCGGTATAGTCCTCTATGAACTCGGGTATCTGCCTGACGTATTAATTGGAGACTTTGATTCGCTCGATAGGAATCTCTTGGCTCTTTTTAGAGCAAAGGGTGTTAAAATCACGGAATTTCCTCCCGAGAAAGACTGGACAGATCTGGAATTAGCTGTACAGACAGTTATTAATCTGAATGTCCAGGAGATAATAATTTATGGGGCCATCGGCGACCGACTGGATCATACTCTAGGAAATCTAAGCTTGCTTTATCAGGCGATGGTGAGCGGAGTGAAAGCCGTAATAGTTGGATTAAGGGAAAGGGTTCTCTTGCTTGGTCCGGATGAAACCCTTACTCTATCTCCTGCCGCTAATACTTTTTTTTCTCTGCTTCCCCTTTTTCCGGGAGTGGAAGGAGTAACTGAACGGGAGGCAAAATATCCTTTAGATAATGCCTCTATCCCTTTTGGCAGCACTAGAGGGATTCATAACGAATTTATAACCAGGCCGGTCACAATCTCCATTAAGCGAGGTTATGCTTTTGTTATTATCCACACCGGTAAGAGCTAAAGGCAGCCCAAAAAACCTGATTTTGTTTGGTAAAGAAGATTTAGGAATCATTACCATTTGACTGAAAATTAACCAAAAGTATATAATATATACAGGTTTTACTGGAGGTGGTGACTTGACTGGCCGTAGAGTTGTAGTTATCTTGCCCGAGAGCCTATTGGCAGCCGTAGATAAAGTTGTCAATCAGGAGTATGCGAGCAGAAGTGCTTTCATCCGTTTAGCTACACAACGTTATTTGGAGGAGTGCCTGTTGAAAGAGAAAAAAGAGAAGATGGCGCGGGGATATGAAAAGATGGGCCAAATCAACCTGGAACTCGCTGAAGAGGGTATTGCGGATGATGCCAGTGAAATGGAAGAATATTTAAAAACACTATTGGTGGGCGAGAGTCATTGATCGTCAAAAGAGGGGATCTGTTTTTTGCAAACTTGAATCCAGTAATCGGTTCTGAACAGGGTGGGCTCAGACCGGTGGTGATCATCCAAAATGATATTGGGAATACCTATAGTCCAACTACGATTGTGGCGGCTATAACTTCACAGATTAAAAGAGCGAAGCTCCCTACTCATGTAGAGATAAAAAAGAATAAGAGTAATTTGGATCGTGATTCCGTCATTCTCTGTGAGCAACTAAGAACTATTGATAAAAAGCGTTTGAGTGAAAAAATTGGTCAGCTTGACAGTGACACCATGTCCAGAATTAACAAAGCCCTGGGAATTAGTATAGATTTACTTCCGCTTGATTAACCGCCGCGCAATGCGGTTTTTTTGTTGCCGGTTTTTCAAGAAGAATAAAGAAGGCCCCAATAATTAAGGCGTAGATCGTTCTCTCTGGAAGGAATTGTTCCAAAGCTGGAGAAATTAAAATCTGATAGAAAGTGAAGAGGTGCATAATTGTGAAGAAAGAAAAAGTCAGAGTTAGGTTTGCCCCCAGCCCGACCGGGTTCTTACATATCGGGGGAGCACGAACCGCCCTTTATAACTGGTTACAGGCAAAGAAGAACGGTGGTTCTTTTTTGTTGCGGATTGAAGACACCGATCGGACCAGGTTTGTACCGGAGGCTCTGGATGATATTACGGCGAGTCTAAAATGGTTAGGCTTGGAGTGGGATGAAGGACCGCTGGTAGGCGGGCCTGTCGGCCCCTATTTCCAATCCGAACGCTTGGAATTATATAAGAAACTGGCCCAGCAATTAGTGGAGGAAGGCAAGGCTTATTACTGTTTTTGTACTACGGAAAGGCTGCAGGAACTCAGAAAAGCGCAAGAACAGGGCAAGGCGGCGCCAGGTTATGACCGTTGTTGTCGTACGCTCACGCCAGATCAGATCAGAGAGGCTTTCGCCGCAGGAAAGATGCCGGTGATCAGGTTTAAAATGCCGGAGCAAGGAGAAATTAAGGTGGTTGACGCATTACGTGGTGAGATGCGTTTTGACCTGAGCACCCTGGATGATTTTGTGTTGTTGAAATCCGATGGATATCCCACCTATCATTTGGCGAATGTCATTGATGATCATTTTATGGAGATATCCCATGTCATGCGGGGTGATGAATGGATTGTCAGTACCCCAAAACACATTATGCTATATCAATCGTTTGGTTGGAAGCCTCCGGTTTTCATCCATCTACCAGTCTTTTTAGCCCCTGATGGAAAGGGTAAGCTAAGTAAGAGACATGGAGCCACCAGTGTTAGGGATTATAAAGACAAAGGGTATTTGCCGGAAGCTTTAGTCAATTTTTTACTCCTTTTAGGATGGCATCCCGGAGATGACCGTGAGTTCTTCACTTTGGAAGAGGCGGTTGAGGCCTTTTCTATTGAACGGCTCAACACGTCACCAGTGGCCTTGTCCCTGGAGAAGTTGGACTGGTTTAATGGGATGTACCTCAGGAAGTTGGACCCCCGGGAACTGGCCATCAGATGTTTGCCGTTTTTACAGAAGGAAGGGTTGCTTCCTACACCCTGCCCTCCGGAGCGCTTTGAGTACCTTGTTAGCTTAATCCCTTTGATCCAGGAGAGAATTAACTTGTTGACCGAGGCCGGTCCGGCCCTGCAGTATTTCTTGGAAGACGAGATCAGCCCGCCTGCCGCTGATCTTTTAGTCCCTAAAAAAAGCACCCCGGAGGAGGTTGTCACTGCTTTACAGAGCGCCTTGGCGGCTCTGAAAGAGGTAGAAGAGTTCACCGAGGGGATCTTGGAAGAAACCCTTCGTGGAGTGGCTACTGCATTAGGGATGAAGGCTGGACAAGTCTTTATGCCAATTCGGGTGGCGGTAACCGGAAGCACGGCTACTCCGGGTCTGTTTGAACTTTTGGCCGCCATCGGTAAAGAGCGGGTCTTAGCCCGGATTGAGCAAGCGATTAAAGTGTTAAAAAAGTAGAACTTAAGATTAGAGCGTGAGAAGATGCCGGCTTTAAACTTGAATTTCCACGATATTCTATCTCAAGGGGTTCCGCTTTTACTATTGGACCTCATCCTCACTTCCCTACTTTTCTACGTGATCTTTAAGATGTTACGGGGGACGAAAGCCATTCCATTGTTGAAAGGCTTGGGTGTGCTTTTTATCTTTACGGTCCTTAGTCAAAAAGTAAACCTGAAATTCTTCGGCGGTTTACTCCAGTACTTGCTGGGCGCATTAATGGTGGCTTTACCGATCCTCTTCCAACCTGAGCTGAGAAGAGCGCTGGAACAATTGGGGCAGAGGAACTTCTTTGCCCAGTGGTTGCCTTTTGTCAATCTACAAACTAATATAAACGCCTTGGAAGACATATCCCGGGCAGCGGAAGAAATGGCGGATCTGAAGATCGGCGCCTTAATCGTGATGGAAGGTAGCACAAAGCTTTATGAAGTGGAAGAGACAGGTTTCCTCCTTGACGCCTTAGTCTCGGATATATTGATCAAGCAGATATTTTATAAGAACACCCCTTTGCATGACGGGGCTGTTTTGGTGCGGGGGGCTAGAATAGCGGCTGCCGGGTGCATCCTCCCACTCACTGAGGAGCATCACTTAGCCAATAATTTGGGAACCAGACACCGGGCGGGGTTAGGCCTGAGTGAGCAGTCAGATGCTATAGTCATTATTATCTCTGAAGAAAAGGGGAGTATTTCTGTTGCTAAAGAAGGGCAATTAACGAGACTGAATCGGTCAGGCCAGTTACTGAAGTATCTAAAGACCAAGTTTGGTGAAGAGCGGGAAACAGCCTTTTATCCACCGAATTTTATCAATCGTAAGATGAGGGGATAATCTATTTGTAGAGGTGGAATTTGGCTGGGTCAAGAAACCTGCCTGATCAGAGGTGAATATCATAATGGAACAGGGATCTTCTCGAGGCTGGTCGCTAGCAGCTCATCGTTTGTGAGATAGAGAGCCGTTGGGGTTTGGCTAGTGCCTGAGTCGATAGGCACGCGGTTAATGAAGTTTTGGATAAACCACAATAACTAAGGAGGGGTAAAATGTCGAAGAAAGCAGTGTTAGTCCTTGCTGAACAGGTTTTTCGTGATGAAGAATACTTCGAGCCAAAAGAAGTGCTAGAAGGGGCGGGTGTTAAGGTGCTGACCGCCTCCACTACCACCGATGAAGTCCTTGGAAAACTGGGGGCCAGAGTAAAACCGGATCTATTAATCTCCGAGTTGGATTTGGAGGAGATTGATCTCTTGGTCTTTGTGGGAGGTGGAGGCGCACAGCAGTATTTTGACGATCCCGTAGCCCATGCCGGTGCAAGGAAAATGGTGGAATCCGGGAAGTTGTTAGGCGCTATTTGTATTGCCCCAGTCATCTTAGCCCGAGCCGGACTGCTCAAGGGGAAGAAGGCTACTGTCTTCATTGACGGCGCTGATGAGTTAAGGGAAAACGGCGCAATCTACACGGGAAACCAGATTGAAGTTGATGGAAAGATCATTACCGCCAATGGCCCGGAGGCTGCCCGGTTATTTGGAGAAGAACTCGTTAAACAGTTACAGCTTATTTAATACATAACACTACAATTTGATGATTTGAGTTATTCGAATGGGGGATGTATCATCATGGGACGATTATTTGGCACAGACGGGGTAAGAGGAGTGGCGAACAAGGATTTACTACCGGAGTTGGCCTTTAGGTTGGGTAGAGCGGCGGCCAAGGTTTTGGTGGCGGATTCCCGGTCCGGCCGGTCTGAGGTCGGCCGGATACTGGTTGGCCGTGATACCAGAGTCTCCGGTGAAATGCTGGAAGCGGCCCTGGTGGCCGGGGTGACTTCCGCAGGGGTAAATGTGGAGTTGTTGGAGGTGATTCCTACCCCGGGCGTAGCCTATTTGACCAGAAAATATCAGGCGGACGCCGGAATAATGATCTCAGCGTCCCATAACCCCGTGGCAGACAATGGTATTAAATTTTTTGATCATAATGGTTTTAAACTTACTGACGAGTTAGAAGAGGAAATTGAAAGTTTTTTGGAGGGGGAGAAAGCCTCGCAGATCAGTCGGCCGATCGGGTTACAAGTGGGAAGGGTAACCAGGCGAGCAGAGGCGGTTGCCGATTATAGCGTATATTTAGCGCAAACAATCGGGGAACGGCTGAACGGGTTGACCGTAGCCGTAGATTGTGGTTTTGGCGCTACCTATCAAGTGGCTCCGCAAGTGCTGGAATCTCTGGGAGCGAAAGTAATCCCTATCAATAACCTGAATGATGGATCCAGGATAAATGTGGATTGTGGATCTACCAATCCCCAAGAACTACAGCGCGTGGTTATGGCAGAAGGTGCTCAGGTTGGCTTGGCTCATGACGGTGATGGTGACCGGGTAATCGCCGTTGATGAAAGGGGCGAATTGATTGACGGAGATGAAATCATAGCCATCTGCGGCTTGCGGATGTTGGCGGAAGGCAGATTACCGGGAAAGGCGGTTGCGGCCACAGTATACAGTAATCTCGGCTTGCGAGAGGCTTTTCAGAAGTCCGGAGGCGAGGTAGTAGTCACGGAAAATGGTGACCGTAAAGTTTTGGAGGCAATGCGAGAAAGAGGGTTGGCTCTCGGAGGGGAACAATCCGGCCATATTATCTTTTTAGAACACAATACCACCGGTGACGGGATTCTCTCTGCTTTGCAACTTCTTTCCACAATGGTTCATTCCGGTCAACCTCTTTCTGTTTTAAAGAAAGGGATGAGGAAGTTTCCACAACTATTAGAAAATGTGAGGGTGGCCAGGAGAACGGGTTGGGAAGAGAATCGAGAAATCAAGAAGGTGATCGAAGCAGCCCGGGAGAACCTTGGTGATAATGGCCGCATATTTGTACGGGCTTCCGGTACGGAGCCTTTAATCCGCATTATGGCGGAAGGGCCGGATCGGCATATGTTGGCTCGTCTGATTAATGACATCGCCGAGGTGATTAGAATAGAGCTGTCTTGAACAGCTAGGTTTTGCCGGGCCGTTTTCGAAAGTTATAAATTTTTATTAACTTATATTATAATTGAGCGAATTTCATACCCGTAATCTGTGGCAGCCAGTAATAAAAGACTGACTGCCACAGACTACGGGTATTTGTTTTTAAATAAATATATGAGATCCGTATAGACTAATAAACTTTGTATGGTAATAACTAACTGTAGTAGGAGTTGGCTGGACGGCAAAGTATAAATCTGACGGGAATAAAGCTTACGGAGGTTTAAAAATATATGTGTGGACTTGTTGGCTGTGTGGGATCGGAGGAGGCAGCCCCGGTGATCCTGGAAGGTCTTGAAAAGCTGGAATATCGGGGGTACGATTCGACCGGGATTAGTATATTATCAAAAGAACGGATAATCGGTCAAAAGGCTATGGGACAATTAAGTATCCTTCGGGAGAAACTGGAGAAAGAACCGATTTACGGATCTACCGGAGTTGGCCACACTCGCTGGGCGACCCATGGACGGCCCTTAGAGCGCAATGCTCATCCGCAATACGACTGCGAGCAAGAGATATCCGTGGCGCATAACGGGATAATCGAAAACTACCTGGAATTGCAGGAAGAACTTCGGGAAAAAGGGCACATCTTTGTGTCTGAAACAGATACTGAAGTAATACCGCATTTGATTGAAGAGTATTATGAAGGGGATCTAGTCTTGGCTGTGCAAAAAGCCATATCCAAGTTGGACGGCGCCTTTGCCCTGGCGGTGATCGCCGCCAAAGAGCCGGGAAAGATTATTGCGGTCCGCCAATCTAGTCCTTTGATTGTGGGATTGGGTAAGGGGGAAAACTTGGTGGCCTCTGATATTCCCGCAATTTTGCACCGTACCAGAGATGTTTATATTCTTGAGGATGGGGAAATGGCGGAGATTACCAGAGAAAGCGTTAAGGTAATGGAGTTTGATGGAACGGAGATAAAAAAAGATGTTTTCCATGTGACTTGGGATGCGGTGGCGGCAGAGAAGAATGGTTATGAAGATTTTATGATCAAGGAGATTTTTGAGCAACCGCAAGCACTCCGAGATACTCTGACCGGGAAGGTTGATCGCGACCATTTACGAGTAACCCTTCCTGAAGTAGGAGTAACCAAAGACGATCTTCGTAGCTTGAAAAAGATCAGTATAGTGGCCTGCGGTACGGCTTACCACGCCGGGCTAGTCGGAAAACATATCTTTGAAAGACTCTTGCGCATACCAGTAGAGGTAGAGGTGGCTTCCGAGTACCGATACAGGGGTCCTATGGTTGGACCTGAGGTCTTAACTGTTGTGATCTCCCAGTCCGGGGAGACAGCAGATACTTTAGGCGGCTTGCGGCTGGCGAAGGCGGAAGGATCCAGAATCCTGTCTATTACCAATGTGATTGGCAGTTCGGCAGCACGGGAATCCCACGATCTACTGCTGACTATGGCTGGGCCGGAGATTGCGGTGGCTTCCACCAAAGCCTACACTACACAACTTTTATGTTTAAATCTGTTGGGTATCTTTTTTGCTCAGGAATTGCAGGTTCTAAGTGAAGATAGGCGCAAAGCGCTGGTCTCAGAGTTGCTGGAAGTTCCAAGACTGGTGGAGAAGGTTCTTACCACAGAGGCCAAGATTAAGGAGTTGGCGGAGGATTTCAGGAATAAGGAGAATATCTTCTTCATCGGGCGCGGACTGGATTATGCAGTCGCGCAAGAGGGCGCTTTGAAACTGAAGGAGATATCTTATATCCATGCCGAGGCTTACGCTGCCGGTGAGCTGAAGCACGGAACACTGGCCTTGGTGGTGGAAGGAGTGCCGGTCTTTGCTTTAGCTACCCAGCCGACCTTGTATGATAAGATGTTGAGCAATATTAAAGAAGTGAAGGCCAGAGACGCTACTGTGGTGGCTTTGGTCAACAACGGAGATTATGAAAGAGAAAAATCCGTAGACTACGTATTGTATATTCCAAAGACGCATCCATTCTTTACTCCTATTTTGTCTGTTGTTCCCTTGCAACTCTTCGCCTACCATACAGCCAAAGCCAGGGGCTGCGATGTGGATAAACCCAGGAATCTGGCGAAGAGTGTGACTGTGGAATAGCCGATTAGGATAAGGAGACAAAGACAGTAAGGAGTGAAAACCCTGTGATGTATAAATACTGCACAGCGTTTTTAATGTAAAAAAGAGCCCACCCGGAATTAAAGAAGAGCGTCAACAGCGGAGACCTAAAGAATCTTAGCGAGCCATTCTTTGATCTTAGTTTCCACTTTTTTCCTGTTTAGTGCTTCTCCCATCTTTGTTTTGATGCTGATCAGGTTATATACTTGGCCGCCCTGTTCTTTGACTTTCTTGCTAAGGGTCTTTATAGTTTTGAGTGGGGGTTTACTGTCTTGAAGAGTAAAAAACAGATAGACTTTTTTATTGACCAGGTTATAGCGGGTAAGAAAAGAATTCATTGCCGGAGTGGCCTTTCCCGCCCAGATTGGGGTTCCGAGAAAGATCCGGTTATAACGGTCGGGAGTAAACTCCATCTCCTTAATCCTGCTTTTTACGCCACAGAGTGCTTGAAAAGCGGCGATTACAAACCCCACTCCTTTTTTCCGCGCTGTTGTCTCCTGAATTTCCATTAATTCCCCATTGACAGCCGCAGCGATGACTGAAGCCACCGCCCTTGTGTGCCCGGTCCATGAATAGTAGATAATCAGATCTTTCATAATCTAACTCCTTTTCTTTATCTGGTTGGTAATATTCTTCCCCGTCCGATTATTATTTCCTACTATTTTTCAAAAAATTTCCTTTTAATCTCTGAAAAAGTAAGTCTGACTAGTGTTTCTCGTGGTGAGGTATAAGAAAAATGGAAGCAATCATTGATCGATGATTGCTTCCACTTGATGATTGTTTTCAATTTTAAAACAAAGGCTTCGTTCAGGTCTTTCACTCCCGCTCATAATGAATAAGACTGTATACATCATAAGCTTTAAGTTGCTCCCGGCCTTTCAGAAAATCAAGTTCGATTAGAAAACCGGCGCCGATAATCTCTCCACCCAAGCGGTGGACTAACTTAATAACAGCTTTTGTTGTACCGCCGGTCGCCAACAAATCGTCGATAATCAACACCCGCTGACCGGGCTGTATAGCGTCTTTGTGAATCTCTAAAGCATCCTCTCCGTATTCCAGTTGATAAGTGACGCGTTCGGTTTCGGCCGGCAGCTTACCCGGCTTACGTATGAGCACGAATCCACACCCCATTTTATAGGCGAGAGGAGCGCCTAGAATAAACCCTCTGGATTCGGCGCCAACGATCAGATCCGGTTTCAATGGGGAGAAATGTTCTGCAATTCCGTCGATCGCTGCGCGTAAGGCTTCACCGTTCTTTAGCAGGGTAGTGATATCCTTAAAACCAATCCCTGGTTTAGGGAAGTCTTGGACATTTCTGATTAATGATTTCAGATCCATTGCCACTGTCACTCCTTATGTTGAATCAAATTCTGTTACACTTAAAAAAGCATCCCCCTATTTATTATTATATTATATTTTTCTTAATTAAGATAGGGAGATGATGAGCAGGCCCCCGTTCTTCGAAAAAGTTTAGGTGTTTACAGTTAACGCAAGACCAGGCACTGGTATTAATATGCAGGATTATGAATTATATTTCAGAAAAACGATAGCGGGTAAATCATTATCTAAGGAGCATTGTATTACCTCCTCACATTTTTACAATTTACCGTTATTTATAATATCTTTAAAAGTTATCAGAAATGACATATAATTAAATTGGATCCGCATGCGCACGCACAGAGAACGCTTTGACCATCTTTGACTGGAGACAAGATTGGAGACGGATGCCGGGGAAATTCACCCTAATTACCCAGGGATTAAAACAGGCCTTGGCGGATGAAATCACCGGCTATGATGGTTGGAACGAACCGTGTGAAGATGTATTAAGTCAGGGGGAACTGCGCCTACTGTACGGAATACCCATGTGATCTGGTGAGAAAACCATTTATCAAATCACCGGAGAACAAAGTATTGCTTGATGGTTTACGAGAAATATGCAGAATTAGCAGTGAACGAAGTTCTTCCAGGGGGCGATTCCCGGTGGACAACACTTTACGCCACTTTATTCAGGCGGAAAAATTCAGCGGCAATATCCTGATTGCCCGGAAGGGAAAGGTGATTCTGCAAGAATCTTATGGTTATGCCGATGAAGGCAAGAAGATCCCCAATACAATTGAGACCCGCTTTTGCGTAGGCGACATTCAGCAGTCCATGACGGCCTTGTGCATTATGAAACTGGTGCAAGAGGAGAAGCTAAGGTTGACTGATCATATCGACTGGTTTTTCAACCATCTCTACTCGGGTCGGCAGATCACCGTTCATCACCTATTAACTCATACTTCAGGCATTAGAAACCACCTTTCCCTTAGGGAATTCAAAGACGGCAAGAACCATGTCATCTCCGAAGTCATCAAAAAAATGGCGGAGCGTCCTTTAGAGTTCAGCCCGGGAGAGCGGTTTTTATATAGTAATACCGGTTATGCCTTGTTAGGAACGATCATAGAAAAAGTTACAGGAAGGAATCTGCAAGACTACATCCGGGCCACGATCTTTACCCCTCTAAAGATGCGGGACTCTTTTTTTGTCGGGGAGACCGTCGAGAATTTGGCCAAACCAGCCAGGCCTCTGTATGCTTGTCAGCCGGGCCTGCTATACGCTTCTGGGGCTTTAATTTCTACTGTAAGGGATTTATACCGGTATGATCAGGCTTTATATGGAGACAAGCTGGCGGAGAGGAGACTGATCGAAGAAATGTTGAAGCCTTTTTATAAAGGCAGATTTATTGAATATGGTTACGGATGGTTCATTAAGCGCCTCTTCGGGCAGAGAAGCGTTGTCGCCCATAACGGCTTTCATCCGGCGGGTCATTCAGCCCACCTGGAAAGGTACGTGGACGACCGGACTACTATTATCGTGGTCTCTAATAAACTGCAGAGATATTCCGGCTTGGGTTGCAAAAATCTAAACAGTACGGACCTGGCCAGGGAATTGGCGGCCAGGATTTATGGGAAGAAGGTCCGGTTCTGGCAGAAGTGGTATTAGAAGAATTAATGGTAATGGAGGGTTATGATGATTATCACAACTACAAATGCGATTGAAGGTAAAAAGATCCTTGAGTACAAAGGGATAGTCTTTGGGGAAGTAGTTGCCGGGGTAAATTTTATCAAAGATTTTGCCGCTGGTCTTTCCAATTTCTTCGGGGGACGCTCCGGGTCCTATGAAGGGGAATTAATTAAAGCCCGTGAAGATGCCTTGCGGGAGATGGAGAAGAGAGCTGCTGCTATAGGAGGAAACGCCATTGTCGGGGTGGATATTGACTATGAGGTGCTGGGCCAGGGCGGGAATATGCTGATGGTCACCGCCTCCGGCACTGCGGTGGTAGTGGAGTAGTAAAGTTTTTAAAAGGCGCCCCTTTGATTGCTTGGTCGATAGGAGATTAGGTGCGGCTCAGTTTGGCGAGGCAGATAAGCTTTGAGAAATGAATGAAAACCGTGCTAGCAGCGGAGGGTGGGAATCTGACGTGACCAGCGTTTATGTTTTAAAAAATCTCCTTAGCAATATGAGTCTACTTTTACTGATCGCCTATTTTTTGTCAAAGACAGAGAACTTTAAGAATTTGGTTACCGGGCAGAAAGACACCTTGGCCAATAAATTGAAGATGGCTATAGTATTTGGGATGATTGGCATTTTAGCAACTTATACGGGTGTTTCCGTTAAGGGCGCCTTAGCCAACTCCAGAATTATCGGTGTTTTAGTAGGCGGACTCTTCGGCGGGCCGGTAGTGGGCTTGGTTGCAGGCTGTATCGCCGGGTTTCACCGCTGGGCCATTAATATCGGTGGGTTTACTGCAGTGGCTTGCGGTGTCGCCACGGTAGTTGAGGGTATGGTCGGCGGGATAGTTTCGCAACGCTTTAAAAAAGCCCAAAATAACTGGGCTTATGCTTATTTTGCCGGGATGTTCGCGGAAATTTTGCAGATGGGCATCATTCTGGTTTTGGCCAAGCCAACTACTGAAGCCTGGGAGTTAGTGAAGATTCTGTGGGTACCTATGGTAGTCTTTAATCCGGTGGGGATCTCCTTGTTTGTAGGATTCATTAACGGGATTTACAAGGAAAAGGAGGAAGAGGCCGCTCTGCAAATGAAATTGGCCTTGGACATTGCCGACCGGTGTCTTGGTTACTTACGTAAAGGACTTGCCAACCCGGAGATTGATGAGGTGGTAAAGATTATCCTTGACATGTCCGGTGCTTCCGCAGTGGCAATTACCGACCGTAAGCAGATCTTGGCCCATGCCGGTACTGGAGAGGATCATCATCATGCGCAGACCCCTATTTTGACTGACTTGACGAAGAGGGCTATTCGGACCGGGACGATGGTTGTCGCCAACACCAAAGCGGAGATTGGGTGTTTGGACTCTGAATGTAGGCTAAAGTCGGCGGTACTTGTCCCTTTATGGAGACGAGAGGAAGTAATCGGTGTACTCAAAATGTACCTGGATCGGGAACATGCCATCTCGGATGTGCATATTACACTGGCACAGGGCTTGGCCAGGCTCTTTTCTACCCAATTGGAACTTGCTGAGATCGAATACCATAAAAAGCTGCGGCAAAAAGCTGAATTAAAGGCTTTACAATCCCAGATTAACCCGCATTTCCTATTTAACGCCTTGAACACCATTATCGCCGCGTGCCGGGATAAACCTCAACGGGCCAGAGAATTATTGCTCAGCCTCAGTACCTATTTTCGAAACACACTGGCGCATACGGACAGTTTTATCCGTCTGGACGAGGAATTGAAGATGATCGAGGCTTATTTGGATTTAGAAAAGGCCAGATTCGAAGAGAAGCTGAAAGTGATTATAGAAGTGCCTGACGAGGTTAGAAGTTTTTTGGTGCCGCCCTTTATCTTACAGCCTTTGGTGGAGAATGCAGTCAAACATGGAGTTCTGCCCATGGAAGATGGGGGCGTGGTATCAATCATTGCCAGGAAGGGTGAGGGGGATATTCAAATCTGCATTGAAGACTCTGGGGTCGGTATTAGAGCGGAAACCATTCGCAGACTGAATACAGATCAGATGCCTGAGCAATGTGTGGGCTTGATTAATGTGCAGAAACGTTTGAAAAAGTTATATGGTGAGGGTTATGGATTAAGAATTCGTCAAAAAAACCATGGAACTCTGGTCATGTTAAAGATTCCGGACTGGGTGGAGGGGGATTTTCTCAATGCTGAAGCTGTTGATCGTTGAGGATGAGGCGTCGGCCAGGAAGGAGTTGCGGTACTTAATCGAGGAAGCGTCATCTTCTGTAGAGAGGCTGCAGATTTGGGAGGCGAAGAATGGACGAGAGGCTCTGGAGATAGTTGCCGAGTACGACATTGACGCCGCTTTTATCGATATTAATCTAGGCGATGTGAAAGGAACAAATTTAGCGCAAGAACTCGTGCAGTTCCGGAAAAATCTAAAGATCGTTTTTGCTACTGCTTATGATAAATACGCGGTCGAAGCCTTTGAGCTTAACGCTTTGGATTACATCTTAAAACCCTTCGAGCCTGAACGGGTGCGACTGGCCTTAACACGGATCGAGAGTTCGTGCGCGAATCCGGAGGAGACACGTGATAAAATCTCTCGGATCGCCGGAGAGATACGAAAGTTATCTGTCTGGAACGGGGATCGGGTGCTGCTGATTGAGATCGATCAGATCGTCTTTATTACTACTGCCGACCGGAACTGCCGGATCTGTACTCTACAGGGAGTTTACTACACTAATCAGCCTTTGACCTATTTTGAGCAGAAGTTTACAGATCATAGTTTTATGAGGGTGAATCGGAGTTATCTTGTTAATCTCGAACAGATTGTGGAGATCTTACCGTGGTTTAACCATTCCTACCTGTTGAAGATGCGCGGTTATGAGCAAGAAGAGATTGTGATTAGTAGGAAAAAGATCAAAGATTTCCGGCTGTTATTCGATTTTTAATATAATGTTAACTATTATTTTATACAGATCGGACATAATTTTTAACATTTTAGCCAAAAACCCCTCACTTTTTTAAATTTCCGGTTTATGCTTGTACTAGAAGATTTCAATAGTTTAGGAGGGGTTAGATGCTGACTTTCTTGTTATCTTTAGTTCTATTGATTGCAGGTTACTTTGTCTATGGGGCTATAGTAGAAAAGGTATTTAAGCCTGATCCGGACAGAACTACTCCGGCGTTGGCCAATAATGACGGAGTTGATTATGTCCCGCTTGATTGGAAAAAGATTTTCCTGATTCAACTGCTTAATATTGCGGGCTTGGGGCCGATCTTCGGCGCTATTTCCGGAGCGTTATGGGGTCCTGTGGCGTTTCTCTGGATTGTCTTTGGTTGTATCTTCGCTGGTGCTGTTCACGATTATTTCTCGGGTATGCTTTCGGTGAGAAACAACGGGGCCAGTATCTCCGAGATCACCGGAAAATATCTGGGGCCGACCATGAAAAATGTAATGCGGGTCTTTTCTGTGATTCTTCTGGTTTTGGTCGGAACAGTGTTTATGACCGGTCCCGCTCAATTACTGGCCAAGCTTACCCCCAAATCCCTGTCGATGAATTTTTGGCTGGTTGTGGTTCTAGCATATTACTTTTTAGCCACTATCTTACCGATCGACAAGATCATCGGCCGACTTTATCCGATCTTTGGCATTGTCCTGATTATTATGGCAGTAGGTATTACTGGTGGGATCTTGGTGCAAGGATATGAAATCCCCGAGTTGACCCTGGCCAACCTTCATCCGAAAGAGCTACCGATCTGGCCACTGATGTTTGTTACTATTGCCTGCGGCGCCATCAGCGGCTTCCACGCCACTCAATCACCGATGATGGCCAGGTGTATCCAGAACGAAAAATACGGACGGCGGGTATTTTATGGGGCGATGATCGCTGAAGGTGTGATCGCGCTGATCTGGGCAGCGGCCGGGCTGGCTTTTTATAACGGAACAGCCGGGTTGTCCGCGGCTTTAGCAAATGGCGGACCCGGCGGAGTAGTGCATGAGATCGCTGTTACACTCTTGGGCGGAATCGGTGGTGTATTGGCTATTCTCGGGGTTATTGCTTGCCCGATTACCTCAGGGGATACGGCTTTCAGAAGCGCCAGACTGACTATTGCCGATTGGTTCAACATCAACCAAAAGCCGGTTGCTACCAGATTATATATGGCCGTGCCTTTATTTGCAGTAGGCGCTATTCTTTCACAGATTGATTTCAATATTATTTGGCGGTATTTTGCCTGGTCCAATCAGACTCTGGCTATGATCGCCCTGTGGGCGGCAGCGGTTTATCTCGTAAAATCCAAATTGACCCATTGGATTGTGACTGTACCAGCTACTTTTATGAGCGCTGTTTCAGTTACGTATATCCTCCAAGCGCCGGAAGGGTTTAAATTACCGGTGTCCATCTCTTATCCTATCGGGATAGCTGCGGCCTTGGTGTTATTAGGAATCTTCCTTAACTTTACCAGGAAAAATGGGCAAGTATCCTCCGGAGAGCAGCTTGCCGGATAAATACCGAGCAGATTCAGGCCTATCTGTAGTCAAAAAGGCGCCGGTCATCACTGATGACCGGCGCCTTTTACATGAGTGGGCTACGCCTGGCACATCACCCACAGTGGAAAGTATCTCTCGATGGGTGCTGGTGGTTGCCGGTTATTAGTTGCGTACATCCGTGCTTCTATTGCCGCTCTGGAAGTTTGGTAATAAATATATTATAATTACCCATATAAACCGGGATGAATTACTGTAAATGGATTTTATGACCTTTTTAGCGCGTAAGAGGTGACTTTGGTTGAAAGTAATAGGCCTGATTCCTGCCAGATATGCTTCGACAAGGCTTCCGGGTAAACCACTGAGACTAATCGCGGGTAAACCCATGATTGAACATGTGTTCACCCGCGCCCAAAAGGCCAGGTACCTGTCGGAGGTTTTTGTGGCAACGGATGATCAGCGGATTAAAGAAAAAGTAGAAGCTTTTGGAGGGAAGGCCATTATGACCTCTCCCCATCATCAAACCGGTACGGACAGGTTGGTGGAAGCCGTTGGTTACCTGAATGACCTGAATC
>DUOH01000006.1 GCA_012838955.1 Bacillota bacterium
AGCGCCTCCAGATATTTGGAGACCTCGGCATCCAGATAGTCGGCGTGATGCAAGATACAAGCCTCTAAGGAAGCGGGTTCCACCGGGGAGCCCCATTCTTTAAGCCCATGATGGCTGGCTAATAAATGCTGCAAAGGCCATTCATATTCCGGAGGGAAGAATTCAGCTCCTGAAGTCGAGCGCAGATCAGCAACGGCCTCCGTCACCATCTGAATACCCAGGACTAAATGCCCGACCAATCTGCCTTGATCAGTCCCGGAAAAGCCCGGACCCACTTGGTAGCTTTGAAGCTTTCCCACATCATGAAGGAGAGCGCCGGTGACTAATAAGTCTTTATTCACGCCGGGATAGTTGGCGGCCACAGTCAGACAGATCTTAGTCACTCCTACCGTATGTTCCAGAAGCCCGCCAAGGTACACATGGTGGTGGCGAAGAGCGGCTGGGGAGGTTTCAAATTTTTTTCTGAATTCTTCATTGGAAAAGAAGTGCTGTAGCAGGGCTTGATAACAAGAGATACGCACCTCTGCGCGGGCTTGTTCCAGCTCGGACCAGAGCGCGTCCAGTTCCAGATCGGTGGCGCGCAAGAAGAGCGCCGGATCATACTGGTTTTCTTGACAGACCCGGAAAAAATCATCCTTGCCGCTGGCCTCCAACTGCAAGACGCCGTTGAAGATTTTGGCTGTCGCCTCCACCTTAATTACTCTTCCTATTTTTAGTTCATTAAATACTTCTGTACTTAGTTCCCAGACTTTCATGGCAATTTCTCCGGTTTTATCCGCCAAGCGTAAAGTAGCATAGAGAGTTCCGTTTTTGGCGGTCCGCAACTGACTGTCCATAATCAGATAAAATCCGGAGACTCGTCCTTCCGCTTGGATCTCTTTAACCAACATCCAACCCCAACTCCTTCCCTTTCTCCTGGGCGCGTCTACTGATTACCTTGACCAAACCGGCCATGGTCAATAGGTCCTCTTTATTATGGAGAAGTATCTCCTGGAGCAAACGGGCGTCGCCGGTCTGTACAAAAGAATGATATTTCTCCGGCGCCTCCCGGCCGGAGATGGTATCCTCCCTTACTTTCGCCAAGAGGTGACTTCCGGCTGTAGTCAAACGGTAATTAGGGAGTTGTCCCTTGAAGTAACGGCGGGTTTGGCGAAACAGATCAAGTTGATGAGGAAAACCGCTCCACTCCAAACCATGGTACTGCATTCTCCTTTTCAGGTATGGCAAGTCAAAACTTCGCCCGTTATAGCTGACTACCACCTGAAACCGGCTGAAAAGGGTTCTTGCCGCGTGCAGTATAGCCTTCTCCCCTTCGTAATCTCCGGCTAATAACTGTTGAATCAGGGGGGTGGGACCGTCGAAGTAAAAGACACCAATCAGAAAAATAGGGTGCACGGCGGAGAGTCCCAAGGTTTCCAAATCAAGAAAGACCAGATCGGACCGGGGAAAGAATCCAACCAACTCTTCCTCTTTGGCGCCATACCGGAGCAAGCGATCCAATTTTTTCCTCCTGATCAGGTCGCATATTTCCTGAGCCGCCCGTCCCCACTTCGGATGCACGCACAACTGTTCCAAGGTCTCAAACCCGTTCTCCCGTAAAGACGCGGCGGTCTTTGGCCCAATCCCGTAAATCAAGGAAAGATGCTGTTGGATCAAGTCGGGTCCCGGATATTCCAGGACGATTCCGGTGGAACACTCTTCCTGAATCCGGTAGTACCTGCCATACTTGTTCTCTTGCTCTTCCCAGCTTGTACCCGTTTTTTCTTCGGAACAACCCGTCACCGATCCACCCCCTTACAAGCCTAACTCCTCGCCCAACAAGAATACTTTGATCCGGCCACGATAGGGATCACGGTTTAAAACCACTGTATAATTGCAGATCCGCTCCTCGGAGCGGCAGTTATGGCAATGCCCTGTCCGGGTGCAGGGCGTATTCCTCTTTAGCCTGTAAGAATTCAGGGGCGCCGCATACTCTTTAGCCCGTAACAAGGCCCCGTCTTGATCGTGGGTAATCTTATTCGCGCCACTCACCAGAATCACATGGTCGGGCCCATACAGGACGGGCGCCACCCGGTTACCGTAGCCGTCGATCAAGACCAAGGAGCCGTCCAATCCGATCCCGTTGACACCGGAAAAAAAGTAATCAGCAGTAAGCGCCCTTTTCATGCGGCGTCCTCTTTCTTCAAGGCTGATACCGGGTTCATCCCTGTCGATGAGCTCTATGCCCCGGCCTGCCTTTTCTGCGCGTAACCAGTCAATCACCCCGCATTCCACCAGAGTTCTGGAACCCCCAAATCCAACTGAACTACCTGCCGGGAGCAGTTCACTGATTCTGGGTAACAATTCGGAACGGTCAACCAGACAGACGGCGTCGAAACCGTTTTTCCGTAAAGCCTCGGCCGCTTCTTCTGCCATTTTTCGTAGAAACCACTTTCTTTCTTCAGCGTTGCTCTGCATCCTACTCACTCCTTATCTAACTTCAATTCAATGCTTAGCTACTCTTCTTCAAAGTTACACCCTGTACTCGACAGCAAGCCTTCAACCCCAATCTTTCTAAAGCTACTGTACTCACCAGACCTTCCTCGCTCTCATCTATTGAGAACCGCTATTCTCCTCTTCCCCGGTCTCTTCCTGGTCATCCTCATCTACTTCCATATGGATCTCCACTCCTCTTATGGCCTCAAAGATCTTTTTCTGTAGATTGATGGTGATCTCCTCTCCCCAGACTTCCTCCTGATCCCGCTGTAGATAGACGTTCCCGGAGAAAGTCATCATTTCTTCCCGGTCAAGATAGACTAGCCTTTGGGCGCTTACCGTAAAGTCTTTATGTTCCATCAGCACATCGGTAACGGCCGTAAAGTCCTTCGTCTCCGTATTAAGCTCCAGAATGTGACAGGACAAAACAATCTGCTCCTTGTCGACCTTGCCTTCTGCATCCCTGGTTTCTGCCCGCTCCAGCCGGACATTCCCGGTAAAAACTCCCCGGTCTTCCTCAAAACTAATCTCCAATTCATCTCCGGTGATGGTTACCTCTTCCTGTACCAGCTTTACCCCGCCGCTGAAGACCGCTAGCTTCTTCGCTTTGTCCATCCGAGCGCGAGGCGCGTAAATAACGGTCCGTTCCTGAGTGGCCACGAGCCTACCCTCGAGAAAAGTCTGGTCGCCATCGGTCTCTCCCCAGATCCGGTCGACCCCTGTGACTTTGACCTTTCCGCCGGCCCGGGCCGGGCCGGAATGGTAAAACAGTATAAAACAGAGAGCAGCAAGAGTAAGTATGAACGAAAAAAAACAAGATTGGTAAGACCGCGTTGGAGTGCACGGCGATAAAAAGCTCCTTTGTTTATGGTTCATAGCTCCAACTCCACCTCGATCTCTTCTTCCAAAACGTAACGTTCCTCTTTGCCATAATACTTCAGGGATTTACCGCGGGCTGTATAATCCCCCTCCTCCAGCAGGACCTCCCCGGTAAAGACGAGAGCCTCCGTATCCAAGTTTCCCGTCATTTGCTGAGCCTCGATCCGTAGATCATCATGAAAAAATATAATCTTTCCAGGAGCCTCAATCTCGTTGGTCTCCGTATTCACCTGGGCTTCCTCTGTTTCAAACCCACCCTGGTTAATACGGCCCTTGATCCCACCGCCCAACCGCAAGATATTAGTGCGCATATTCATCTCAGCCCACGGGGCGCTGAAAGAAAGATGCTCACTTCTGCCGTTGTCTGTTGTTGTTTTGTAGATGACGGCTTCGGAGAGGTTCTGAAAGATGATGGTTTTTTCGTCCTTCGAACGCCAAATGGTCTCGGCTTTAACCTCCCACTTAGGCTCTTGCTTCTTCCAACCGATCAGATTCGATCCCAGGAGGGTCATCCCCTGCTTCCCCACGGGAATCTGCGGTGGGAGCTCTTTCCGCGGACGCCAGGTCAGGACCGCCAAGCCGACCAGGACTATTCCCCAAAAAAGTTTGGACTGAAAAACCTTAACTATGATAGACATGAGTCTCCGGACAACCTCCACACGCCGACAGGCGTCGTTAATTTCCGCCATAACTAAATCCCTGATCACTATTGCCAAAGCCGAATCCGGCATTGGGAAATACTTTATACTGGAATTGCAGGGAATACTCTTCACGGATAGTATCGTATCCCACATAGAGCTCCCGGCAATGCCAATCGTAGATCAAACCGAAACGGGATCTTTCAAATCCGTCACCGAAGAAAGAGTATAAAACGTCTACATTGGCGGAGAGCGCCTCAAAAAGTCTCACTTTCAGCTTGGCGTCCAAATCCAGGGTGGACCAGACCTCCTCCCGGGGGTTATAGATCAGATCCAAACGGAGGTGATTATATTCATCAGGATTATAACGGGCAACCAGAGTGACAAGGCCGAATTCTCTGTCGTTAGGGTTGTATGAGGTATTAAAATCAACCCGGTTGTTCTCGTTGACATTCCACACTACGGAGGTGGTCATCAGATGCCAAGGATTTTTCTGACCGCTCAAATTATAGCCCCCTGCCAGGTTGGCTTGGAGATACGCGCTCCGATAAGAAAGGCCGCTCCGGAAGTTTCCATATGGCATGTAGTATGAACTATTATTCACCAACTGATAAAACCTGGTGGGTGCGGCGCCGTCCGCCTCGGTCCAGGTCAATTGATTACGCCACGTCAGTCTGGGCGTAATCTTCTGTACCCCCTCCAAACCGAAAGTTAAAGCTCTGCGCATGTACTCCCCCTGATCAACCCAGTAGTTTTGCTTACGTAACGACCCGATCAGGTTTAAACTGAAGTTACCCACCTCCAGCAGTGGTTGGGGCTGACGATTCAATACAAATTCGCTCCGTTCCCCTTCTACCATGGTGGGAACTTCCCGTAAACGCAGATAATCCAGGTTCACCTGGTAATCGCCGAGAAAATCCATATTAAACCGGGGAGTCTCCATAGAAAGATAAGGATAGCGATTCCAGTCCCGCCAATAAGGGTTGGGTTCGGATGAAAGATCCCTGGACTCGGTGATTTCAACCCGGAACTTGAAAGGGTCACCGCCGTAAACCGCCCAATTATGATAGAAGTTAAGCGCATACCGGTACTTTTCGGTGATGCGTTGATAACTATCTGCATAAACGGGACTCTGATAATCATAAAGCCCGGAGTAGGCTAACCTCGTTTGGCTGGTAGGCCTCCATTCCAAATTCAGCTTAGGTTCGGCATAAAAAATCGGATCATAATAATTACTGTCTACTCCCGTATCCAAAGTTAATGTGAACGGCCAGATTCTATCCCTCCCATGAAGCTGACCATATAGACTATACTCCTCATCCCACCAGTCGTAGGGCGAAGTCCTCAACCAGTACTCATAGGCTAATGAATAATCATATATAGAATTGATCCGGTGTTTCCAGTCGAATCCCAATTGATAATCATCGCTGAAGTACAGTTGATCGGCAAAATGATAGAGACTCACCGAGAGCTCTTTGTCTTCCTCTAATTGGAAATTATGGAGAATTCCTTCACCGACTCCTCTCCGCTGGTATAGGTCCAGAAGTAACCGGCCGTCACCTCCGGAGTTTAAATAGTATCTATATACCACTTTGAGGAACCAACCGTCTGTTTCATTATAGCCAAGAACTGTTTCATTGAAATTATTTGCCCGCTCTTTCAAAGAGTACGTCAGTTTCGGCCAGTAAAAGACGGGATATTTACCTTCGTAATATGTAATCCGGTAAAAGACAATCCGATCACCCGGGTAATACTCTACCTGCTTGGCAGTGAGATGGTAGTGGGGATTTTCCAAATCACAAGAGGTAAAGTAAGCGCTCTGAAATTTCAGCGTCTCCCCCTCGATCTCCATCTGCTCTCCGGACATGAGCATGGGTTCACCGGTCTCCGAGACCCACTCCGCATGGCAGTCCAAGAAGCTTCCTTGTTCTTGGCGAAGATTATAGGAAAGGTTCTCTCCGAAGATGACCTCTGCGTCCTGCTCCAACTCGGTCAAACCAGAAGTTTCGATCTGATCTTTCTTGACCAAAATTTTCAGTTCAGAACAGCGGATCACCGTATCCTGATATTTCAATTCCGCATTTCCCCGGGCGACGATCACCTCTCCATCATAATCATAGGTGATCTCCTCGGCAGTGAGTACCGCTTTTTGTCCATCCTGGGTTCCTCCAGCCGCTTCCACTACGTTCAGGGGCCAAGAGCACTGCATCAGTAGCACCCCGAGAAACGCTGCGGTTAGCTTGAGTATGAACTTCATTATCTACGGGGCCTCCTTCGCGCGCCGTAGTTTACCACGGTTGAGCGGGGACCATGGACCGACTGATTACTGGGCCGGGCAGCGGTGAAAACTGCTTCATTACCTGACCGCAGGGGAAGAAAGACTATCTGATGACTCTATTCAATAGAACAACCCCGAGCGTCAAATAGATTAAATTAGGAATCCAGGCCGCCCAAAACGGGTCAATTATACTATTCACTCCGAAAGTCCGAAAGATCACTTGTGAAAAATAGTAAGTAAAGATGAAAGCCAAACTGATCCCCATGCCCAGTACCCGGCCGCTTCTTGGCATCAAACACGAAAAAGGCAGACCGAGAATAGCTAGTACCAATGAAGCATAAGGAACCGCCAGTTTTAGATGGTAATCCACTCTAAAAACTGAAACATCAAAACCACTCTGGCCAAAAAGTTCCATATGCTTCTTCAATTCCGCCCGGGTCATCTCTTCAGTGCTCCGGGTATCACCTAAATAGGCGCTTAAATCTTCCCCCACGTTTACATTCATCTCGGCAAATCCCGCTTCCACTTTTACAAATCCTCGATCATCCAGTTCGTGAATGACGCCTTCCTTCAACTGCCAACTAGTCTGGTCGATCCAGCCATACCTGGCAGTTATCAGACGGGGAAACTCTGCGGTGGTGGTTGCTTCATAAATCATCACCCCTTCCAGCCGTTTCTCCAGTCCGTTAATTCGTCGCACATAAAAATACCTGTCATCCGGTCCTTTGAAATAGACATTCTCCTCCACTTGGGGCGCTATCTCTTGAAGGCTCAACCTCCTCATTTCCTGGTGATATCGGTGATTAGCCGCAGGGACCACCCGGTCATTGAAGAAAAAAACCCCTGTGGACAAGAGCAAAGTAAAGATCAAGATCGGAGAGACCAGTCTGGGAAAGCTAATACCGCAAGTGCGCATCACATCAAGTTCCCGGTCTTTGGAGAGCCGGCCCATGCCGAAGAAGATCCCGAACAATACTGCCGCGGGAATTATATCCATCAACAGGTAGGGGATCCGGTAGTAAATTAAGAGCATCACAACGGAGAGCGGGACCCTCCGGCCCACTAAGAAGTTGTTTAATTCAAAAATCAATTCTCCTATGTAGATCACTAAAAATCCCACTGTACAGAAGATGAACTGGACAAGGAATTCTTTCAGTAAGTAGCGGTGGATTTTTTTCATGAGAACTCCCCTCTTAATTCCGCGACATCTAAAAGGTTATTCTACATAACTACTAAACTTCTCCTCCTAAAAAGGAAGAGAATATTATACACTCCGGACCGCGCAGTCTTCCCTTCTTTGTCTCCGCCACCAGCGTCTCATCCCACCGGTAGAAGAGGAAGACCCCGATGGAAGAGTAAAAAAAACCGGAAAATATCTTTCCGGTTATGAACTTTATTCATCTTCATTTTTCTTGAAGCCGAGCGCTTTAGTTATTCCCTTTTTCTTGACCTTCTTCTTCCAATTTGGCCAGTCGCTTCTCCAGATTCCTGACGATCTTAAGTAAATCCGGTAACTTACCGGCAGCGGCCTGTATTCTCATGTCTTCAGCATGAGGACGGGCCGGTTGACCGGAGACGAAAGAGTTGGGGGGCAGATTTCCGATGACCATTCCCCTGGCCGCAACCACCGAGTCTGAACCGATACTAATATGGCCGACGATGCCCGACTGTCCGGCCAAGGTAACCCGGTCGCCCAGTCTAGTGCTGCCTGCTACTCCAGACATGGAAACGATGATATTGTCCTCGCCGACCTGCACATTATGGCCGATTTGCACCAAGTTATCAATTTTAGTCCCTTTTTTGATCAAAGTTTCACCGGTTGTAGCCCGGTCGATGGTAACATTTGCGCCAATCTCCACATCATCTTCGATTCGGACTCTGCCGACTTGCGGAACCTTGAAATGCTCTCCCTTCACCGTCACAAAGCCGAAACCATCGGCACCAATCACTGTTCCCGGATGAATGATTACTCTTTCCCCGATCTCTGTCTGATTTCGAATCACCGCGTTGGAATAGATTTCCGTATCATTACCGATGACAGTATCATCTTCTATGACCACTCCCGGGTGAATTCGCACTCTTTCTCCGAAAGTGACATTTTTTCCTATATAAACCAGGGGACCGATACTACAACCAGGACCGTATTTGAAACCTTCTTCAATTACCGCTGAAGGATGGATTCCTTCCACTGTTTCCGGTTTTGGATGAAAATACCAAAGAATTTTCGCAAAGGCCAATCTAGGGTTGTCCACCTTAATACAGGCCAAACCGAGTTCAGGAAGGTTACTTGGGATAATAAAAGCCGAAGCCTTACTCTCCCTGGCCAGATCAGCCACTTTGACGGTAGCCACCAACGAAATCATTCCCGGTTGCGCATCCTCTAAGCCGGCAACCCCGGTAATCTCCAAATTTTTGTCACCCACAACTTCTCCTTGCACCAGTTCTGCCAGTGTGCCCAAGGTAGCCATAAAAACCACTTCCTCCTTTATAGAAAACCATCAACAAATTTTACACATTTTGGGAAGAATGTCACTTTTTCGAATAAACCATCATGATCTGGGTATATCCGCGCCTTCCCGCTTCAGTTCTTCTTCTTTTCTTCGTTGCCAAGCGACGAAATCCTCTTCCAATCTGGATTTTTCTTCTTGATAACGAATTCTCATTTCCATTAACAATTCTCGCTCAAAGTTGACCAGTTCCGCTTCGCCGGCGGCAACCCGCCTTTGGATAAACGCGGCAAGTTCCTCTTCAAATTCAGCCGTCCTGGTCACCGTTTTAACTTGCATCTCGTCTTTAATCTTTGCCATTTCTTCTTTTAGTCTCACCTGATCCTCTTCAGGCAACCCCGGCAATTGCAGTTTAAATTGGATATTTGTCAACTGCAGAAAATATTCGGCCTCGATCTGCTTATTGTATTCAGTAATCTTCCTCTCCATACTCAATCTCTTATCTTCAGTGGCTTCCTCAATTTCTTTGCTGATCTGCTCTTTTTTCTTTTGCAATCTGGATTGAAATTCCCGCTCAAGATCAGCGGCAAAGCGTTTTAAGGTTTCCGCGTTAAGTTGAGCGCGTTCCCTTATTTCAAGCCGGTAGGAGAGGAGCTCTGATAAAGCATCCCCTTGGTTATTCCGCCGTTTCTCCTCTGCTGAATGTCTGGAAGTGACGGCCGAATTTTTCGGGCCCCAGTTGGTAATCTGCTGAAAAAAAGCGTTTACTTCTTTGCGTAAACTTCCATAAGCCGACCAGGAACCCTTTGTTTCCTGGGACAAATTACCGGTCGATCCTGCGGTCGTCTCCGTACTCTCCGCAATGGAAATCCGTGCTTCTTTGCGATCACTAAATAAGCCTCTTTTACCGATGGTGAAAAGACTAATGATCAGAAGAAGGATGGTTAAGATGGAAATTACGTCGGTTCTTCTTCTCTGTACACCCGTAAGCACGCGCGGGCGACCACGAGTAGGCTCATTTCTATAGAGACTATGCAAAAATCTAGTAAAAAGCCTAAAGCGTTTAATCTCTACCAATCCCCTTATTTGGTGATCATTAATTTGCTTCGCAAATTACTTCGTAAATTATTACGTAAACTTATTTATTCATAGATTTTTTATCTAATCCGTAGATTTTTATCGGCTTATTCGTTTCATGGATAATGGATTTCGCTTCTTTCATTTTACAGGTTTTCCATGCCAGGCAGTGATTCCGGACTTTTCTTTATGAACACCCAAGAATATCTTGGGTATGAAGCGGATCACGCATTCAAAGCGTGATCTGCTCCATGCTCCGCACTATATGGCAATTCTCCACCTTATTTAGTGGCTTTTTGCGCCTCTGCGATCACCTTGTCCGTTAAATCCAATCCGCCATAAAAGACCAGTTTTTTCTCGAGAACAACTGTGACTCCGGCCTCTGTGGCTACTTTTTCCACTATGCCATTGATCTTCTCCATCACCTTCTCATATTCCCGTTGTAGCTCTGCGGACAATCTCGCTCTTTCATTCTGGATTTTGCTCTGACTTTCTACCATAATTTTCTGCAATTTTTCGTTATACTCTTTATCAATGGCGTTCTTCTCTTCTGTATTCTTCCCTTGTTTCTTTTCGTCCCGTTCTTTTTCCAAGCGGACGCGGTCATTATTAAACTGGGTCTGAATATACTGTGCATAGGAGTTTAATTCCGCATCTTTGCTTTGCGCCAATTTTTGAAAGTCCTGTAACTCCTGTAAACTACTTTGGATCTTTTCCATGTCAATATATCCTACAGTCTGCTTCGGAGCGGCCGCCCGAACTGTGCTATTGACGAAGACAAAAGCCACGGAAAAAACCAAGACTACCGCAAGTATACTGATTATAGGGTTCTTTTTCATAATATCTCTCATCCTTCTTCTTATTATTTCTTAAATATTAATCATAAGGTTCATACCTTTGATTTACGTAAAGGATATTTGGTCTCTGCCAAGATAATCCGTTTTTTCCCAATACTATAATAACATTATGGTATTAAAACATCTCGGAGATGAAGAAGTGTGTTTTTTGCTCTCCTTCTTGATCCCAGGCAAAATCAAGACGGAGCTGCCCTAAGAAAGGCACTATATACCTAACACCGATCCCGTAACCATAGTTGAACTCCTCACGATCTACGGACCCCACGTCATAAAAGGCTACCAGCTCGACGTTTTCATTGGCGGAAAACCTCTGCCTTAACTCGAGATTGGCTAAGAATAAATCAGTTCCTTCAAAAACACCAGTACTATAACCTCTTAGCGACATGGGACCGCCGATTTCAAACTTGCCGGTAACCGGCACCTCGCCAACCATAGTTCCGCCCTTTACCCGATAGGCAAAAGTGGTATACTGCCAAGGAGAAATGAATTGTTTATATTCCGCGAGATATTGTTGGTAATCATATTCGCCCCCCAGATAACGCCCGTGTAAGCTGGTACTTAACTTAGCCCAGTATCCATCGACACTATAGAATATATTAGCCAATTCCCTCTTATCCTGCACGAGACCAATCCCGAAACTATTGTCCCAGTACTCATTATCAACAGGTAGCGCTACGGAAGCAAGCAAATTGCCTTGCGGATCAATTTCAACTTTTTCAAATTGCAGCGAAGTGTCGACTCGCAGATCATGGGCTAAGGGGCGTCCCAGGCTTAGCTCCAAGCCTGTACCCTTCTCGTCGTAATTAAAATTGCCAAATCCATAATCATCGCCATCCAGATCGAAATCGTAATTGGCGTACATAGTCAGACCAAAAGAAGTTTGCTTATCGTCAAGCCATGGTTCATAAAACTCAAAACTCAAATGATAAAAGTCTTCCGGATTCATTTCCACGTTAAACGAGATCCTTTGTCCCAAACCGATCAAATTCGGTTCCATCACTGAAACGAAGCCCGCCAACTGGCTGGATTTGGGCGTGTAAGTTATACCAAAGTTAAACTGAGCGGTTTGCCCTTCCTCAAACTCCAAAAGCAAATCCATGACTTCAGGATCGGAAGTGGGTTGAGGAAGCGGTCTGATCTCTTTAAAAAGTTGCAGTCTGGTTAGGCGTTGATAATCGTAGCGTAGCTTATTCATATCGAACAACTCGTTTTCCTGCATGGTTAATTCCCTGGTGACCACCGTTTCCTTGGTCTTCTCCAAACCTTCGATTTTGATCTTGCCCAGCTTCACCTCGGTCATGTGCAGAGTAACCACGCCATCTGCGGAGATGGCAGTCTGTTTTTCTAGGACGGTTAAGACCAAACCCTTTTCTTGCTGATATTTTGTGATGGCTGTGCTTAAATCTTCCCGAATCTGCGCGTAATTTATGATCTCTCCCTGTTTCTGTGTGAAATGTTTGATGATCTCCTCAGGGTCGGCCTTTTTTAAGCCGATAATTTCAAACTTCTGAAAAACAGGGTTTTCATGAACCTCAAAAACGAGCTTCACCCCACCGATAAACGGCTCGGTATGGGCATCCACTGCGCTGAAATAACCCAATTGATTAATAGCGTTCAAATCCTTCTTGACTGCTTCCTGATCAAGAGGTTCGCCCAAACGAATATTTGTTACTACCCTGAGAATCGTATCTTCGTTAATATGCTGATTACCAGTGACCTCCACCGAGAGAACCAATGGCGTGGTCACAGTTTCTTCGATGGCCTGAGCGGGAGCGGTAAACGCAACTGTAAAAAAGAGCAATGGGCAGAGTAAGATCTTAAAAACTAACTTCACCAAGTCAGCCTCCTTCTTTGGAACTGGGTGATACAAAAAGGTTTCAATTTTCATGTGCGTATTGCCGTTGCAAGCGTTTCTGGCGCCGCCTTAAAGGAAATTCGTTATACAACCTGAGTTTCCTGCCACCGTTGGGGAAAGATTTTACGGAAACTATGGCAAATATTAGCAGGCGCGAGCAAGCAGGCATGATTAAAACATTAGTCTGTACAACAGTTGCCATTCATATCCGGAATTATTGGAATAGTCCCCGATTAAGGAGAATGACGGCGATAATTGCCATTCCAGTGTCCAAACTTCCTCTGTAATATCAGTCAAGCTTCTGCTGTAAGAGAGGTAAACATCGTCATCTAAAGATTTTCCCAAATTCATTTTGAAGCTTCCTAAATCACGATCCTGTTCTACACTTAAATAATCTATATTCATCAGATCCCGAAACTCATCCATCACCGGTCCGAACAAGGTATCTGTCACAGTATTAATGTTGCCTTGCACCAGATTGGCCACGAAAATCTGATCAGAGGAGTTTGCAAAACCTTCCGCCCAATTAAGCAGTGCGAAGATCTCTTCTCTGGTCATCGCCGGATTCGAAGTCAGATGCAGAGCCAATTCATCACCTAACCAACCCTGGGTGCTTAAGGTAATCTCTGTACCGGAGAGATGAAGGTCCGCCTCCAACTCAAGATAAGGCAGGGTCAGATACTCCGGTTTAAACTCCGCCCTGGCCGTATTAATCCGGAAGGTGTCTCCATAGACCGTAACCGAACCTCGATCGGCGGTGAACTCTCCGTTCAACACCGGTTGCTTAAGCGTCCCCCCCACATGAACTCCTCCACTGATTGGAATATTGGCTAATCCGTATTGACGGAAGTAAACGTCACGACCGGCTCTAATATCCAGGTCAAAACGGAGAGTCAAATCACTCGGGGAACCCGAAGAATTTAACGAGCCTATAGAGATCCGGGTCTTTTCTACAGTAACACCTCCGCTCAGTAGAGGCTCGGTGAAAGGTCCGGATAATTGCAACCGGGCGTCGATCAACCCTTTAAAAAGTGGATTTTCATAATGCAGATTGTCTCCGCTGAAGCTAAGGTCAAAGTCAACCGGTTTTAAGCCACGGAGCGCAATACCGCCCCCGGCATGAAAACGTCCATCTCCATACCTGCCTTTTAACTCCGTAATCTCCAAACGATCCTTGGAAAAGTTCAGCTTGCCTTGGACATTGCGAAACTCTTCGGGCAATCCGCGAAAAGTGGCGCCCAGATCATTTACCTCCAATCTACCCTGTAAATATAGGTTATTCCATATCCCTTTTAACGACAAGTCACTGTTGATAGTTCCGGATTGCAGGCGATTCCCGCTGGACAGCGGAACGTCCAATGATGAACCGGCTTCCGGTGAGTCGGCAAAAAACGGATTAAGCAAAACGGCTTCCAAATCATCGGCCACCAGCCTTACGTTCCATTCCTGGTTTTGATGGGGCCACCGGCTCGGCAGATCCAGGGGGCCAAACCATTGAGGGCTTAACGGTATATTACCCCAAATCTTGAGTTTATCCTCAACTCCTTCATAATTTATGAAGAGTAAATCATCATCAAGTTCTCCGGTAAGATGAAAGGAGGGAATTCTGGTCTTGCCGAAGAAGGCGTCGGAGATCCCCCCGGAAAATACTCCGGTCATTCCCTGTGGCAAAGTATCAAAATCCGCCTGTAAATTGACACGGCCGGTGAAACCCTGATCATAATCGGTCAAAGCCACTATGGTTTCCAGGGGAAAGTTACTCATCCTGACTGATGCTTGCAGATATTTACCAGGAGTGTAGACGCCGGAAGCCGAGAATTGTCCCTCCCGGTCATCCAGTAACAACCTGTTGATCGCAACGGTCTTCCCTTCCATCTGTAGATCCAGTTCTCCTGAAATATCGCTGAAACCGTTCACCCGTCCCTCCCGAAATTGGGAGATGACCCGAACGAGCGGCTGATTTAACGGACCCAATACCCGAAGATATCCGTCAACTTTCCCGTCGACAGTAGCCTTGCTGGAGGCGCCGAGCACCAACAATAGATCGGAGATCCTCGCCTCCTCCATTTTAATACCTAAGTCAAGAGCAGGTTTTTCTTGGTGAAGAGTGCGGTTAAAATCCACTTGCCCATAGGCCATCAGTTGCTGATCCGCACGGTTCACCCGTAATTCATCGAGGAACAGGATCTTATCCCTCCAGATTAATTTACCGGTGATCTGATCCAAATCTAAACCAGCCAGGCTTAATTCGTCTACCTTTACCTCTCCGTTAAAAACCGGCGCAGTTATCTTTCCGGAAATTCTGCCGTCCATCTTCAATTGTCCGGTGATTTCTTTCCCTGCTAAAGCCAGAAGATACTCCCCGTTGCGCTGTAGAGCCGTTAAGGGAAGACCCGTGGTCAGGACGTTTAAATCCAGTTCAGCTCCGGTCATCTTTCCGGTTATGCTCAATTCGCCACCGTCTTGATAAAAACGGAGTTCCTCCAGGCTTAGAATACGATTATTCCAGACAAAACCGGCTTTAACCCGCTCCACTGCCATACCATAGAGGGATAATTGATTTAGGGAGAATTCCCCGCTGAGCTCCGGATTTTTCCATCCTTGAAGCGAAACCCGCACAGCGCCCAAACCATCCACTTGTACCGGACACTCAGGAGACCACAAAAGCGAGAGGATGGGATCAGCAGTGATATCTGTACCGTACAGGCGCAAATCATAATAAGGTTGCTGCTCCCAACAGACTTCTCCCGTAATCCTCAGTTGATTGCCTTCCACCAGCAAACTTGAGTCTTGAAGCTCGATCCGCCGCCCGGCAAGAATTCCGCGGAGTTTAAGATCACCAAGGCGTTTTTCCGCATATGTCAAGTTATGCACTTCCAGCCAGCCCTCACCCACCGGACCTTTCTGCTCATTTTGCACATTAATGGAGCCATTGAGCTTTCCTTGAAGCGCGCCTTGCTCGGACCAGACTTCTCCCGGCAGCCATCGGGAATCCACTTCCAAATTGCGCAGGAGAAGATCGGCAGAGAAATTACTGGTCCCGGGTTTCCACACCACATCCCCGCGCATGGCGCCATCTGCTTTCGTCAAGGCTAACCTGGCGGTGACTTCTTCTTGATCCCAAAAGATTTTGGTGTCTAACAGATCAAACTCGAACCCGCCGACACTTGCCTTCCGTACATTCAAATCACAAACAGCCTGCAGAGACGGGAGAGAGCCGTTTAACGTCAGTTGGAAGTCGGCTCGGCCGGTCAGGGCAGGAACCTCTTCCGCTACCTCTCGCCAAGGGATCTTGGCCAGATCAACCTGCTTCCAGTCGGTTTTTAAGTCCAAGACCATTCGATCCCGTAAGGAGCCGACGGCGCCTTTGATCCTTCCCTCCCCTGCAAACGACCGCAAAGTTAAGGATTGGATCTTTAACAAATCTTCTTCCCAGTCGTATTCTCCGGAGAGATGAAGATTCTTCCCGGAGAAACCGCGCCAGCAAAGAAAAGAAGTATGCATCTCCCCTTTGATCAACGGAGCAGATAACCTCTTGCTGATCTGCACATCAAGATCTACCGGACCGGAGTCCAAGGACACGTGCTGGCTTAGGTCCAAAGCGGACAGGAGCTTCCCGCCTTGGAAACCTTTAATTTTGAAGGCCAGATCCAAGTCGGGATCGTCCCATCCGTTCAGTGTGCCTCTTAAAAAGAAAAGCGCCTTATTTAAATATCCCTCCGCATAAGTCAGTCTGATTTCTTCTCCATCAAGTTCGGCAAAGAGACGTAAGTGTTCCAAGTTGAAGTCTCCTCCCGGAAGAGAAAAACTGCCGTCCTTCAGCCGGACCTCTCCCTGAAGCTGCGGTTTATTGAGGGCTCCCTGTATCCGCAGGTTCAGATCGACCAGACCGGAGGCGCCCACCTTGTGCAAGGCGGGAACAAGACCACTCCACTCAACGGCCTGTAGTTCCTTGGCGTATACCTTTAGATCCACCGTCGCCGGCTGGGTGGGGGTTTCAGTACTGATCCCGCCCTTAATATCAAACTGACTTTGGTTGTAGTAACCTTTGAACCGGTGAAAATCAATGCCTTCAGCGTCAAAATCAAACTCCGCATCCACCGCTTCTAAGGGAGCGGGGAGTTTATGCCATTTGAAATCTGTATCAACCAGACGAACCTTAGCCGAAGTAAAGCGGAACCTTTCACCCCAGGAGAAACGTAATACAGCGTCAGCTTTACCTGCAGTAAACCTGTAATCATCAGTGAGCTTAAAATAGCCAAAGACCTTTTCTCCCCACAGCCGGGCCTCGCCATTCTCCGCTTCAATCTCTACAGATCTTTTCCCGCCGTTCACGAAGTTAATGATTATTCTGCCCTCCGCTTCCGCATCAAGAGAGCTTCGGAAGGATAATGAACCTTTGATTCTGGAATAACCCCGCAGATTCACCTCACCATCTATGGCGAAGAAATCTCCCCACGGCCACTTCTCTTCCGAAGCTGTGATCTGAAGATTCCCGTTATGGATCGCCACAACCATCCCGAGTTTTCTCTGCTTTCCTGAGGTTTTACTCTTCTCCCGGAAAGTCTCGGGAACAACCCATCTTCCGTCTTCTCCTCTGGTCATCCAGACAGTAGGAGTAAAAATATCCACCTTCTGTAAAGCGCCGGAGAAACCGGTGAAAATCAGCTTAAACCAGTTAAAACTGATTCTGAGTTTCTCCGCCTCTAATAGCCGCCGCCCATCCGCCTCGCTAATCTTGATCCCGGATAATTCCGGCGACCATCCATAAAAACCCACTTGTTCAATGCTGACCTTAATCCCAAAAGTCTTGAAAACACTTTCCTCAATTTTAGACTTCACCACAGCGGCAACCTGGTTGTTTCGCAAGATAACTCCAGGAATTATCAGCATTGAAATAATCAGGAAACACAAAATAATAAGGGGAACATAGATTTTTGAAGAAAATAACTTCAATCCAGTTCCCCCCTTCATAGTTCAGTCAAAAGATCCCCACGCCCAACCCGCGATACTCTCGTGTTCATTTATTTTGAGAAACCTGAAAAAAAGAAAGGCATGGGGATAGGATAGAGTTTAATAGAGACAATATTATGCTATAAAATAGAACGTATCAAGGTTTAATATGTTCCTTGGAAAAATTGTCATCCCCCAAGCTACTCACCGGAGAGCGCGGCTTTTTCCAGACTGGAGTCTGCTTCTTTCATGGAAGCGGAGTCTTGTGCGGCCTGGTCTTCTTTGGCGTTAGGGTCGATGATGGTAATGACCGTCTGATGCTCGCCGAGCAAAAAATACCTGGTCGACTCGGTCCACACGAGATTTTCAGACATTTCCCCATCCTCACCAGGCCAGAGAAACTCCTCGACCGGCGTCTCCGGATCGGAATCTGTCTCCGCTGCCGCCGACTCCTCCGGCCCGGAGCTTTCACCCAAGGGAATGGCCTCCACCACTAGTTGATTATTGGCTGGTATGGATAAAAACTCGGAGATTAGGTCCTCCAAAGAGGTAATCTTCTCCCAGGTAGCCATCTCCGCTTTTTTTTCTTCATTATCCTCTTGAATTGAGGTGTCATACACAGCGCCATGTGCAGACAAGATCCATTTACCCGGAGCCATGTCTTCCGGTAACGTAATCCTGATGGGCGCCTTCACCTCTTGGCCTCTGTACGGCAGAAGTCTCTGGTAGATAATGAACTCTTCGCCCGGCATAAATTCCTCCTTAGGTAAGTCGGACTTAAGTAATTTGGCGGATAGGCGCTTCGAATTGATTTCCATCTCCACCGATACGGAGGTGAGCTTGACCGGTTTATATTCGTTAGCGGATAACAACTGCAATAGTCTGCTTATTTCATAAAGGGAGGCCGCGGCTATATCCGATCCATAGTAAAAATTCTCTCGTTTGAGGTCGGAGATGTTCTCTCCTTTGATCTCAAAATTAACCTTGGCGCTGCCCGCTCCGATCCGGTCCAACCTCCGGTCCACCGCGTCCATGATTCCCGCTAAGATCAACCCCGGAGCCAACTGTTCGTCCTGAATCACACGGAATGAATAATGGTCCTCTTCTGTCTCTCGCTCGCCCCGAACCAGAACGGATACTTCGATAAATTCAGGGGCGGAGTCTAAGACTCCAGCAATTCCGGCCCCCCGGTCCTCGGTGATCCGGCCTACAGGCGAATACCCGACTCCGATCTTAAAAGGAAAGACCCTGCTGGTAACAGTATCGAGGATCTCCGCCCCTCCGAAGCCGTAATCGACCGAACCCCTGTTAAAGAAGGGATGCCCAAAGGCAAGAATCCGGTTGTCTTCAATCCAAGTCAGGGTGCCGATGGATTTCACTTCATAGTCGCCGTCCACCAAGGTGACGGAGATGGCGCTTCCCGGTTTTAATGACAAACGCCCTTTTTCTCTTGTTGAACCGGTGGCCGCCAATCCGGTGTACACCGGTAACAGATGCTCCCTGGTCAAGGTAGGGCAAAGCCGGTTGAAAGCACGTTTACCCAAACCGGAGATGAATAAGGGGGTCGTCACCGACCTGGCCTGTAACCATTTTTCTTCGCCCGCGGGCAAAACGGGTGGAAGGTCTGCGTCACTAAAGGCCACTCCTTTATAAGCTTCCAGCCCGCCCCGGTAAAAGACCGCAGGTTTCTTTGGTTCCGAAGCGAGTGAGGGATAAGACCAGATCCGTAACATATCCTCAATCGGGGTCACCAAACCATACTTAGGATCGGCATTTTGAAGACCATAGCCGATGGCGCCGATTAATTTGTTATCAATAAAGACCGGACTTCCGCTCATTCCGGCGGCAATCCCGCCCTCCGCGCCAAAGATATTGCCTGATACCTTAATCAAGATAAAATTCTGCACCGACCCGCTTCCTTTGAGTAACCCAATGACTCTTACAGAGAAAGATTCAATCTTATCTCCGGAGACTACGGTATATCCGGTTCCTTTCATGCCGGGCCGGATGGCGGAGACCGGCATAAACCCGCTGTCCGCTGCTCCGGTCTGTAGCGATCCAGGCCATAAAATCAGTAATAACAGTAAAAATACCAACGCTCTTTTTCTAAATTCCACTCATGTACAGCCCCTTAATCCTCGGCGCCGGTCGCCTGGAGCGGCGCTTGCCGCAGATCCGGCGTGCTCGCTTCCTCTCCACCCACCACGACCTTTGCCGTTTTTTCTCTAATTACCTACGCTCCCGGGAGAAATGCTCACCGGTTTTATCTATGGGGTCCGGGGTGCCACTCTTTCCCTTACTCAACCTAGAAAAGCGATTCGGATGAAAGCTCCGATCTGCTCTCTACTTATTCGGTTTTTCATGGAAATATCCTGCTTAAAATAGTATTACATTCCCTAGATCATCCCCGGATTAATCTTCCCCCGGATTAATCCTCCCGCTCCGGTGCCGGACCGGCGCGCCTATTCTTGAGTAACCCTCAACACTTCGGACAAAGTGGTAATCCCGGCCTGCACTTTCTTTAAGCCATCGTCCCTCAAGGTCTGCATCCCTTCGCGAATAGCCTGGTTACGCAGGCGGGAGGCATTAGCCCGTTCCATCACTAATTTTTCAATCATCTCCGAATTAACGAGGAGTTCAAAGAGGCCGATCTGCCCTTTATATCCCAAGTGATTACACTTGTCGCATCCCACTCCTTGATACAAAAGGTTAGGAGGAGCTTCCACCCTGGACAAGTAGTCCTTCTCCATGGCGGACGGGGCATACTCCTCCAGACAATAGGGGCAGGCCTTTCTGACCAGTCTTTGCGCTAAAACCCCCCGTACAGTGGAGGCCACCAGATACTCTTCGATCCCCATATCCAGCAACCGCGTATAAGCGCCAGCCGCATCGTTGGTGTGCAGAGTGGAAAAGACCAAATGCCCGGTAAGGGCCGCTTGGATCGCCACCTCTGCCGTCTCTCGATCCCGAATCTCACCCACCAAAATAATATCGGGATCATGACGGACAATTGTTCTGATTCCTTGGGCAAAACCGAAATTAAGCCCGTGATTGACCGGGATCTGATTTACTCCGGACAGCTCATACTCGACGGGATCTTCTATTGTTATGATCTTTCTTTCCGTTTTATTCAACAAGGATAAAACCGCATATAAAGTCGTGGTCTTGCCGCTGCCCGTCGGGCCGGTCACCAGGATCATCCCATGCGGCAAATTAATCAGACGGGTAAATTGTTGCTCCAATCTTTCCATGCCCAGATCAGACAAGTTCAACAAGAGACTCTGCCGGTTCAGAATCCGGGCGACCGCGGCTTCTCCATACAAAGTAGGGACTACAGCCAACCGCAGATCCAAGTCCCGGTCAGCGAGGCGGAATTTGATTCTACCGTCCTGGGGCAGTCGCCGTTGAGTAATATCCATGCCAGCCATTAGTTTGAGCCGGGAGATCACGGCGGCATACAAGTTCCGGGGAGGCGCCGGTCTCTCATACAGAATCCCGTCAATTCTATACCGAAGCTTGACTTCTTTCGCAAAGGGCTCGAAATGAATATCACTGGCGCCCAACCGTACCCCCTCGGTGATGATCAGATTCACCATCCGGACGATGGGCGCCTCGTTGGCTAATGACTCCAGACCGGTATCGTCGGTATCATCGATGTTGATGGATAGTGACTTTAAATCGTCAGCTTTGATCTCTTTCAACAGCGCTGAAACGTTATGCAATTTATCATGGTAATACTTCTCCAGAGCGCTGGTAATCTGTTCCTCCGTGGTCAAAGCAAGTTTCACATCTACCCCCAGCTCTCTCCGGAGTTGGTCCAAAAGCGTAATCTTCAAAGGATTGGTACAAGCCACAGTAAGTGAAGAAGCGCTCTTTTCCACCGGAATCACTTGATACTTCTCAGCTTGCTGAGGAGTTAAACTAGCCAAGATCTCCTCGGGGATCTCTTCGGTGGACGGAAGGACAAAAGGTAAACCCATCTGTTCGGCCAGGATTCTTTTGAAGTCTTCGTCGCTGAGTACGCCCAGCTCAATCAGGATCTCCCCTAAGAACTTCCCATTCTCCCTCTGTTTGGAGAGGGCATAATTTAGTTGTTCCAACGAGACCAGTCCCTTATCGAGCAGGATTTCTCCAATATACTTCGGTTTCAAGGCAGCCAAACCCATTACCCCTTCCTATTTTTCCCTGTTCATTATTGTTCGCTTCTACCCCGCCCGGTTCCTTCTGTAATATAATCATTTAAACTAATAAACTAATAACTCCCAGTGTTGCGCTGTACCGAGTCAGCCCGGCTCAGAAACTTAAAAAAGTATATTCACACCATCTGAATAAGAAGGCCATGACCTTACTCTCTAAAACTACGAGAATTAAGGCAGAGGCCAGAAATGGACCGAAAGGAACAGGGGTCTTCCTATTGATCTTTTTTAAACAGAGCAGCGGCAAGAGCAGAACGGTTCCGCTACAACTGCCTATGAAGATAGCGGCTACAGTCTTTTCCCAGCCCAACAAGGCTCCGGCCACGGCCATCAATTTAGCGTCGCCCATACCCATTCCCTGCGGATAGAAGAGGGCGATCGCAAAGAGAAAACCCCCAGGTAGCAGACTGCCGAGAAAGGCTTCCAGCAATTGCCCTTGGTAAAGACGGTATAAAAGGAAAAGCACGGCCGCAGGCAAGACAAGTGAATTGGGAATGATCTGATGTTCAAGATCGATGAATCCGATGACCAGCAGTAGATAGAGGAAGACTAAGTGTACAACTCCTGACAGATCAGGCTGAAATTTTGCCGCCCACCCCAAGGTGAGCAAGGCGGTTAACACCTCCACCACAACATACCTCGGGTTAATCCGGTGGTGGCAGTACCGGCAGCGTCCACGTAAAAAAATATAACTGAGGACAGGAATCAGATCCCCAACACCCAAACGATGAGCGCAAAGAGGGCAATGTGACGGAGGAAAGACGATCGATTCCCCCCTGGGAATTCGATGAATCAACACATTCAGAAAGCTGCCGATGATGAGGGCGAAAATAAAGTATAACATGGTATTAATCCTTTTACCCTTATCTATATGATTACGCGCACGGCTGCGCCCACCTTTCTATAATTCTCTGCCAAAATCTCCTCCCCTTCTTCCATGGCTGTGAATCTTAAGACCATGGTGGTCTAATGCAAAGCAACCACCCGACTGGGTGGTTGCTTTGCATGTAGGCCAATTATTACTTGACGATTTCAAATACACGTTTTTATCTGCGGCGTTCATGTATGGCGTATAGATGCGTGACACATACAGAGGCGCCGCGCATATGATATGTATATAGGCCCGAAGTTACTTTGAAAGTTCCCGATAGTATACTTGCACCCTGCTCACATAATATCTGGTCTCCCGAGGCCAACTGGTGTTCTCCCTGATGTTCCTGGCAATCCTGGTCGGCCCGGCATTATAAGCGGCCAAAGCCAGGGAGACGGAGTCAAATCGATCCAGCATCATCCTTAAGTACCGTGTTCCCCTGTCCACATTACCCCTGATATCCCGCCAATCAAAATCCTGACATTTATCCGGCATGAGCTGGGTTAATCCCCGGGCTCCCTTGTGGGAGACGGCTGTTTTTCGAAATCCGCTCTCCGCCGCGATCAAAGAAGCAATAAGGCGTGGATCCACTTTGTGCTTTTCAGAAGCCTCCATAATCGAGGCGATAGTTAACTTCAGATCCTCTTCCGGAATCCCGGGATAATGATTTTTGATGAAACCCACCAACGAATCAATGAGTTCATAATAGTCGTGGTAATTCTTACTTATTTCCAAATGGTTCAAGTAATAATCGGACCATAAGGGAGCGATGACCGCTTCCGCGCTCGTAAATAATAATAAGAGCGGCAGCAGGATAAACAAACAAATCCTTTGTATCAACCGGATACTCCTTTCCTTGATAGGATATAAAACATTCATGTCCATAATATTATAGGTGGGCCATATTATGGAATCAAGATGAGTTTTCCGGTTAGATAAAGAGTTATTTGATGTTTCCGGTATTTATTCCACGCTGTCCTGCTTCGTCCGAGTGTTACGCCGCTATTTTATGGGAAACAGCAGAATTTAAGCTTTCCGGCTGACCAAATCCGAAAATCAGCAGATATTAAGGGTATTAGCCTCAAGACAACCTTTAGTAAACAAGGGGTTAAGATTCTTTTACTTCTTACTCCAAGCGCCCGCTACGAAAAGCCTGGAGATAATCGACACCGTACTCATCCTCTCCCACTAGAAACCGAGTGGCATATAAGAGACCCATCAACTGTTGATCCAAAGGATCAAGAATGGCCGCATCAAGTCCGGCTTGGATGGCCAAGACCAGGAAAGACTGGTTAATCAACCTTCTGACCGGCATTCCATAAGAGATATTGGAGAGTCCGCAGATGATATGAATCTCCGGCCATGTTTCCCGAAAACGCTTAATCGTCTTCAGCAGAGTCACGCCGGCTTGGGGATCGGTGCCTACCGGCCTAACCAAAGGATCAAGATAGATATCGGACAGGGAAATTCCGGCGGAGACAAGCCCGTCAACCAATCTACTCCCGAGCTCGTACCGTTCTTCCACTGTATTGGGGAGGCCTTCGTCCCCCATGGACAGCGCCACCACTGCCGGTTTGTACTCTTGTAAAAGTGGAAGCAACTGACTGTAGCGTTGTTTTTCCATAGATATGGAGTTCACTATGGGCTTTCCTTTATGAACCGCCAAGGCCTTTTGCAAGGCCGCCGGGTTGGGAGAATCCAGAGATAGAGGGGTATCAACTTCCGCTTGCACCGTCTGCACCAACCAGGCCAGTCCCGCTGGTTCCTCCTCTACCAAAGTGCCACAGTTAACATCGATAAAATCAGCGCCGGCCTCTTTTTGCTTTCGCGCCTCTTCTTGGATGAAAGCGGCGTCCCTCTTGACTACGGCCGGTTCAATCTGTTTACGGCTGGTATTAATCCTTTCGCCGATGATCAACACTGGCGTTCACTTCCTTTCTTGCTGGCCGCTGCTCCCGGTATCGTATAAATTACCGCTCCCGGGGGAGTCCGGTATTCCAAACGGTAAAAGATCCGTGGAGTCGCAGTCATTGTATTCCCTATTTCGCGTAAGGTATCTACGAACTTGATGAGCAGCCGACCCCGACTAATCATGGACTTAACTGCAGATTATACCAAAGGCGCCTAAGTATATTCTGGATCACAAACGAAAAATCCTGCACTGACCACCATCTTTACCGGGTGGCAGTGTTGAACTCCGTTACCGGATTTCTAATCAAAGCCCTTTTGATAAATTCTCCCCAATATTGGGCGGCAGTTCCGCTACTGATTACTTGCCCGTTGACATGTAACGGAGAACGGTCATCATTTCCAATCCACAAGACAGCCAATAACTCCGGGGTATAACCGATAAACCAGGCATCCGTATTCTTATCCGAGGTTCCGGTCTTCCCCGCCGCCGGTCGGCCCGGATTGGCACGTCGGCCTGTCCCCCTGGTGATTACCCCTTTCATCATATCGGTAACCATAAGGGCGGTGATGGGCTGAATCACCTGCTCCTGGATGATTCTGCCTCTGCGTAGCACCCGGCCGACACTGTCCTCTACTCGCAACACAGCCAGGGGCATGGATTTAACCCCCTGGTTGGCTAAGGGCGTGAAAGAACGGGCCAATTCCAACAGATTCACCCCTTTAGTCAATCCGCCCAAAGCCAAAGGGGCAAGGGCCTGATCATTACGGACCCCGGAAGCGACCAGCGGTAATCCCATCCGTTCGATAAAGGAAAATACCTGTTTAATTCCTAGCTCATGCACCAGACGCACAGAGACGGTATTGACAGATTCCTCCAAAGCCTGGCGCAGAGGGATATAACCGCGATACTGATCGTCAAAATTCCGGGGTCGCCATGGACGCCCGTTAATCATATAAACCGCCAGCTCGTCCAGGACCGGAGTTTCCGGGGTGAATCCGGATTCCACGGCTGCGGCGAAGACCAACGGCTTGATGGCCGACCCAATTTGACGGTACACCTTGGAGACTCTGTTGATGGGAGAAAACCGGTAGTTTCTTCCTCCAACCAGCGCCCTGATCTCCCCGGTATGTGGGTCAAGGGCGACCAAGGCGGCTTGAGGGCTTCCTTCTTCATTCGCCGGCAAGGAAGCAATGATCTCCTCGGCTACTTTCTGTATATACAGATCTAAAGTGGTATGGATCCGTAGACCGCCGGCCCGGATAAACTCCACCGGCCAGTTATACTCTTCCTCCAGAAACTCCTGGACATAGTCGGCAAAATAACTGCCGCTGACAATATTCTCCGGTTTAACCTTCACCCGCAATCGCTCACTTATTCCTCGCCGGTACTCTTCTTCCGTAATCACCTGCTCCTGCCGGAGTTTCCCCATGACTAGATTCCGGCGCTCCGTAGCGATCTCCAGGTTACGAAAGGGCGAATAGTGTTCGGGTCCGCGAATCAAACCGGCCAGCATGGCCAGCTCCCCCAGTTGCAGTTCCCAAACATGGCGGTCAAAATAGAAACGGGAAGCCGCCTCCACTCCATAGATCCCATGACCAAAATAGATTTGATTCAGATAATACTCGAGGATCTGGTCTTTCGTATACTTTTGGTCTATACGGACAGCATACCCCGCTTCCACCAGTTTTCTGGAGATGGTCTTTTCATTAGTCAAAAAGATGTTTTTGGCCAGCTGTTGAGTGATTGTGCTTCCCCCCTGAGCAGCACAGCCGGAGCGAATATTCTGCAGAAAAGCCCGGAGTATCCCGCGAAAATTCACCCCCTGGTGCTCATAGAATTGCCGATCCTCCAAGACTACTATAGCCTGGCGCAGCAAGAAAGGGATACGCTCCAAAGAAACCCAGATCACCCGGGACGGATTCAAGGTGAGCACCGTCTCTCCATTCCGGTCAAGAATGACGGAAGCGCGCCTGCTTTCCGCCAAAAGCTCTTCCAGATCGAAGTCAGCAATAAAGGGGTTGAATAAGACTAAGACAGTTAAAGCCAGGACAATAATGATGAGAAAAGTAACCACCCAGCGAAAAAAGGAATACAACGGGCGTTGTTGCTGACGGTTATTCTTTTTCCGGCGCCGGATTCTTCTCCCAGGCGCCTGTATTACGCGTGCAATGGGCGGGCGTCTTCGTCTGCTGGACAAGGTGAAACCCTCTTTAGCATTTTTTCTCTGCCGAAATTGAAAGATCAGTTTTTAGGATAACCGAAAAAAGAAAATGAAGACAAAAAAAAAAGAACCCGACCTCGGGGTTCAGCGCGCATTTTGGCGCAAAGCGCCCTTGCGGGCCGGAACTTCTCTTTTTGCGCTTTCTCGTTAAATCTTTCTATTTGGCCGTGTTTGCCGGATTTAGAAAGTGAAGAAGAAGTTCCATTTCTTTGTCTGAGTGGTGTTTTTGTATTCACCATGTTTGCTCAGTTCCTTGCTGCACTTGGGGCAGTATACCTCCCACCCTTTCAGAACTTGCAAGCAATCAGGACATTTTTTCATCATCATTTCCTCCTTATTTCTTATTTCACTATTATACTACCGCATCATGGTAAAAAATAAAGTAAGGAATGATTAAAAAGGTTAAAAAAGGTATTTAAGGAAGTGTAACGGAAAAATTTTGCCTTTGTTACTGATTGATGGATCCCTGCCCTAGAAGCAAAGGATTCCAGCAGGATATGACTCTGAGCAGGTTCTTGGTCTAAAGAAGCAAGAATGCGCTTCAGGCTTTGAAGCGGGATTCCCGATAGGTAAGAAAATTCTTCTCACCCTTGAAAAGTGGAATTATTCGCTGCCATCTTGGAAAACCTGAGAAGCGAGGTGGATGTGATGGCCAAGAAGAAACTCAACCCCAAGCAAGAAAAGTACCAGCAAAAAGTCAAGAAATACGAGTCCAAACCCGCTCTTTTCAAAAACGCCTTCCAAGCCTTCGTCAGCGGAGGCTTGGTTTGCCTGATCGGCCAAGGTTTCATCGACTTTTATGCCGCAGTGATGAATCTACCGAAGAAAGAAGCGAGTAATCCTGCAGTGGCGACCATGATCCTCATCGGCGCCCTACTGACAGCCTTTGGTGTCTTCGACAAATTAGCGGCTTACGCCGGGGCAGGTTTATCCGTTCCAGTCACCGGGTTCGCAAATTCCGTAGTCTCAGCCGGCCTGGAGTTTAAGGAAGAGGGACTGGTTCAAGGAGTGGGAGCAAAAATCTTCTCTCTGGCTGGCCCGGTAATTACTTTTGGGGTGGTGACCGCCTTTTTTGTCGGATTGATTCATGCCTTGATCAGGTAAATCCCGGTCCGGTCGGTCACAAATGAATTTGACCTTAATTCACAGTAAGTGGTCCAAGAGAGGCAAAGGCTCATCTGTCTGATCTAAAGCCCCGCGCGGAAAGAGGAGGTAAAAAATTTGGGTAAAAAAGCAGGCAAGCAGACTTTTGAAATCTCCAATCCCCCTACGATCATCAGCACCGGTACAGTGGCCGGCCCTTTTGAAGGTCAAGGCCCGCTCGCCTCTGATCTGGATGTGATCGTCAGCGACATCAGAGACGGGCAGACCACCTACGAACAAGGGGAACGCTCCATGTTGACCAAAGCCTGCCGCTTGGCTCTGGACCACGCCAGCCACTCCATCTCAGAGGTTGATCTGTTTTTAGCAGGTGATCTTTTAAATCAGATCATCTCTTCCAGCTTCACCGCAGCCACTCTCGGCCTCCCTTACTTGGGACTATATGGGGCCTGCTCCGCTATGGCCGAGGGGCTAGGCCTCGGAGCGATGATTTTAGACGGAGGTTTTGTCGGCTCCGTGCTGGTCGCGACCTCAAGCCATAATTCCGCCACCGAGCGTCAATACAGATACCCCACGGAATACGGGGGACAACGCCGCCCTTACCAACAGTGGACAGTAACCGGAGCAGGCGCGGCACTCCTTGGTTATACCGGTTCCGGCCCGCGAATAACAGCGGTCACTGTCGGCAAAGTGATCGATATGGGCTGTAAAGACCCGCTCAATATGGGGGCAGCCATGGCGCCGGCGGCCGCCGATACCATCGCCGCATACTTCTCGGATACAAAATCGGATCCAAGTTCCTTGGACCTAATTTTCACCGGTGACTTGGGAGAAGTCGGGCTGAACCTGTGCAGGGAAGAATTGGCGGAGGCAGGGATTGAGCTTGGAGATAAATTACATGATTGCGGACTGATGATTTATGACCGGACAAAACAGGATGTGCACGCCGGAGGCAGCGGCTGCGCTGCCTCGGCTTTAGTTTTTTTAGGCCACGTCTATAAGGGCCTTCAAAAAAAAGAGATGAACAGAGTACTACTGATCGGCACCGGGTCCCTCCATAGTCCCACCAGTTATATGCAGGGGGAAAATATCCCATGTATCGCCCATGCCGTACGAATTGAGAGGGGATGATCTCGTGGCTCGTATTGAAAGACTGCCTTTGCTGGCCTTATCTTTGGAACCTCGCCCGGAAAAAATACTGGAAACCGGAGGCTAAATTCTGAATGCCTAATTCTCACTTCTGACTAGACAAGGAGTGGTTAGAATGAATTGGATGCTATACGTCAACGCCTTTTGGGTCGGTGGGCTCATCTGCATGCTCTCGCAATTACTCTTTGACACCACCACATTGAATATGGGACAGATCCTCACCGGCCTGACCGTACTCGGGGGAATCCTGGGCGGCTTTGGCCTCTATGATCCATTGATTGAATTTGCGGGGGGAGGCGCCGCCATGCCCATCATCAGTTTCGGCAACTCTCTGGCCAAAGGCGCCATTACCGAGGCGGAAAGAACCGGAATCATCGGGATTCTCACGGGAATGTTCGAGCTGACCAGTACCGGGATTACTTCCGCCATCGTCTTCGGCTTTTTGGCGGCTGTAATTTTTAAGCCAAAAGGATAAGGCGTGTATATTCCAGACATGTATATTTTACGCACCCGTGAAGACTACACGGGTGTATACTACAAGAATATATACTACACTAGTGTATACTATAAAAGTATATACTACAAAAGTGTGTACAACACCAGTATAACACGAATTATCGAATCAAACCCATGTAAGATTGATTCCAAACTCCATCTCCCACTTTTAGCCGCAAAATTACCATTGTTCCCCGGCAATATAAAACAATGCCCTCGTAAGCTGTAAACGCTAGTGTAAAATTATTGTAGATTTGATGAAGGAGATATCTTTATAAAAGAGAAGAGGAACCACATACTCTGTAAGAAAGAATCCTCCGGAAGGAGGCCAAGGTTCCTCACGAATTTAAGTCGTTTAGTAGCAGAAAAAGTCCGCTCGGTTGTATTCAATTATATGATGATTCGAATTACGGCTGACACTTAAAAAGTCACCCGGAACATAACTAAAATCACACTACGTTTTCCACTATTACCGGGTTTGAATATCTTCGCTGTTCAGCGATTTTAGTAGGTGAATAAGATGATCACAATATCCCAAGAACAACATGGATTATGGAGTGTGCCCGGCCTTTGCGAACTTGACCCTACTCTCGGTCAAGTGGTTCTCAATCGGACTGCCTTCCCCGAGGCTGCCAAGGAGATTTTTTTTAGGCGCGGTTCTGCCGCACAGCAACTGACGAAAGCAATCGAAAAGAAATCCTCCGCCGTTCTCGTTGTCGTCGGAGCGTCAAGCTCTAAAACCCAATCTATTCAAGAGAGTTTACAAAGGGTCTTTTCATTGGTTAGGAAAGTCCAGATCTTTGAGGTTCAAGGCCACGCCGACCATCAAACGATCCGCAACGGTATAGAAGCTGTGCATAGAACCGACCCCGATCATTTGATCGTCATCGGCGGTGGCACCACTCTTGATGTGGGCAAAGCCATCGCCGGTTTAGCCCACCAAGAAGGTGGGGAAGGGATCACCCCTTTCCAAACAGGAGAAAGAGAGCTCAATCCGGATAAGGTTTTGCCATGGATTGCCGTACCGACCACCTCCGGTACTGGCTCGGAAAGCACCAATAATGCCGTGGTGGAACTGGGGGAAGAAAAACGCAGTATTCGAAGGATCCCTCCCCCATCAATGATCATCGCCGACCCATGCCTGACCGATTCCCTACCACTCTCCTCCACCGTTATTTCGCTAGTAGACGCTGTAGCACAGTCCCTTGAGGTCATCACCCATGCTGCGGCTACTCCGGCGGTCCAAGCCCTCTCCCTCGCTGCCTTCCTCAATCTGGTCCAAGGGATGCAGGTGCTCATCCAAGATGAAAAAGATCCGTCCGGAGAATGGGTTCCTTCGGATAAGGAAGGCTCCTCCGCGAGAATAACTTCTGCACCGGCCGCCTCCAAACTTACCATCAGTCCGGAGATCCGTACTACCTTAAGCTGGGGTAGTCTTTTGATGGGGATTGCCTTTGCCCACGCCGGGCTTGGCCTCCCCCATGCGCTGGTCCATTTCTGTATGAAATTCGGTTTGGCTCACGGGCAGATGGTAGGAATCCTGCTGGTTCCCGGATTGGCGGTTCAAGCCTTATCTGATGGGGAGTCCGCTCTCCGCCTGACCAGTGTGGAGCAGGCCTTTATTAACTCAGCTGAGGAAAATTCCCTGAACCTCAGCTTTGACCAAGAGACAACCACTTCTGCTGATCTTGATTTTAGCAAACTTCTGAGTTGGTTGGAGGGGTCCATTAGCAAATTATTTGCCCGGGTTGGTTTGGCGACTTCCCTGCAAAAAGCCGGTCTGAGCGCCGCCGACCTTGACTGGATTACCGCGCAAGAGCATGCCTTGGGCGCCTCCTTTGGTGTTCCGAAACGTCGAGCGACCAGAGACGAACTCCGGGCCGTCCTACAAAAGGCCTGGTCGAAACAGAGCTCATAAATTTATCCGGAAAGTTGAAATATGACGAAGGCTTGTGAATTTGCCAGCTTGCCATTATGGCAAGAAAGACTTATAATATATCACAACATGTATATATTTTAATGAAGCGAAGATAGAAAAGAAAATTGCTCGTGCTTGATGGGCTTACCCATAGCCAATCGCTTCTTAACATCTAAACAAAAGACTATTTTGGTGAGTTCTTGGTTTCAACGTTCTGTACTTAGGCAAATGATAATAGTATTATTGCAAACTGGGATAGAACCGGCATGAACTGCAGTAGGAGGATTCCCCTTTTGTTCAGACCAATAACCTTAAACGATTTGTCATTATACAAAAAACATGTTCACCACGGGATTGAAGTCTCTGATCTTTCTTTTGTCTCTCTTTATATCTGGAGAGATTCCTATCAAGTCAAATTAGCTGAATATAAGGAGGCTCTCTTATTTCTCTGTGTCTACCAGAAAGAAACCTATCTCCTCCCTCCGCTAGGCAAGAGTGAAGCATTCCTTCCCTTGCTAAAGGAGGCGGTCTCCTATTTTCACCGGCAAGGAATGCCTTTCAAAATGAAAGCCGTCCCCCCCGGAACCGCCGAGTTCCTCCAGGCTAATCTACCCGGCTGCTATAGTCTGGTCCCGGACCGAAAAATTTGGGATTATATCTATCTGACCAAAGACTTGATTGAGTTGAAAGGCCGAAAATACCAGCAAAAAAGGAACCACCTCAACAAATTTAAACAAACCTATGACTACTCCTATGAACCTTTAACCCGGAAATACATAGATGATTGTTTTAGAACGTTTGAAGATTGGGCGAAGGATAAGGGAGACAGCCCAACCATTCACGAGGAGCGGCTGGCCTTGACGAGGGCCCTACAAAACATGGAGGCTTTACAGCTGAAGGGCGGCGTCCTCATAGTAAACGGCCGGGTGGAGGCTTTCGCCCTGGGCAGCCTCCTCAACCGAGAAACCGCGCTCATCCATTTTGAAAAGGCGAACCACAACTTATCCGGAATCTACTCTGTAATCAATCAACACTTTGTGGAGAAAGCCTGGTTTATGACGAAATATATCAATCGTGAGGATGACATGGGTGTACCAGGCTTGCGCGAGGCGAAGAAGAGATATCATCCTGCCCGGATGATTGAAAAATACGTTATTACTGAAGAGCGGTGAATGAAGATGGCCATTAGGACTTTGCACGCTTGGGAACTGGATACAGCCAAAGAAATCTGGTTAAGCTGTTTTGATGATCAACCGGCCTTTGTGGACTGGTACTTTGCCCACCGGGTTAAGCCCCACGAAGTGATGGGCTATTTTCAAGACGCCACGGAAGAGTCTTTACTGGCTAATCTGCATATGGCCCCTTATCAACTCCGCCTGCGTAATACGGTTTTTTCTTCCGCTTACATCATTGCCTTAGCCACCAGGCCCGAATATCGACGAAGAGGAATCGCCAAAGAACTTCTAAGCTATACCTTGACTCACCTGGCGGGGAAAGGAATCTACTTTACCATACTCCTGCCCTTTGATCTCAAGTTCTATACCAGATTAGGCTGGGGAATCATCTCCAGACGCCAAACCGTCAAGTTGAAGTCATCACCTCCTGACCACCAAGGCGACGGCGCCAGGGCTTCATCCACCCCCGCACAAAGGCACCAGGGTGCGGAGATCAGACGTTTTGACAGTTTTACCAATGTCGCTCCGGAGATTCCACAGCTGCAGACGGTCTATGAAAAATGGGCAGACCGCTTTGCCGGTCTCCTCCTTCGCCAACCGCGGGATTGGTCCGGTCTGCTCTTCGACCACTACCTCGATGGCGGGGAAGTCTTGCTCTCCGGAACAAGCAGCAACGGTCAGGCAGAACCCACCGGCTACGCTTTGGTACTTCCTACCCCGGAAGCAACCACCATTAGAGAAATTGCTTATACTACTCTGGAAGCAGGAGAAGAGATCCTCCGGTACCTTTCCGCCGGACAGTACCCAGATACCTGCCGGCGTTTTACCCGCGCGGAACCTTCCTCCTTCATTTGGACGGCGCCCGGTGATGATCCTTTGGTGGATGCTATAACCGGTAAAGACGGGCCAAAAATCTTCACCGGACTTAGTATGGAAAAAAGCCCGTACATGTTAGGAAGAATCACGGATCTGGCCGGCTTTATCAGGCAACTACCCCATCCGGGCCTCCCCTTTCAACTGCGTTTAGAAGTACACGATCCCTTACTCCCGCAGAACTGCGGAGTCTTTGAACTATATCCCGAAGAAAACGGGAGGTTCGGCTTTGCTCCTTCCAGTGGCCCGCCGGAGATCAGTTGTGGAATCAGCTTCCTTACCGGTCTGCTCGTTGGCGAAACGCTCTCCCTCACCGAACAGGATAAGGCGCCTTCGTCAAGACTATGGGTGCGGGAAAAAAAATACCTTTCTCTGCTCAGAAAGGTATTTCCCCAAACTATAAACTATTTTC
>DUOH01000065.1 GCA_012838955.1 Bacillota bacterium
CTGGAGACAACATCAAGATGAGCATTGAACTGATCACTCCGATCGCCATGGAAGAAGGTTTACGTTTGGCCATCCGGGAAGGCGGCAGAACTGTCGGCGCCGGTGTGGTTACCAAGATTATTGAGTAATCCAGACTTAACGCATAAAGAACAATATATTTCCATATAATCTTATGTAGAAGAAAAGAGTATCGGGACTTTAGTTCCGACACTCTTTTCTTTTTTTTTTCGAACGGATCCCGATCAATGATTGACAAAAGTCAATCCTTATTGTGCAGCGTCTATAAGCACGGTGTCCTAAGTATTACAGGGCGAATATCTACTGGAAAAGCATTCCGTAGACCGCATTGGCGATGGCGATATCGCTTTGCGCCCAGAACCGGTGATATGTAAAGACCGGATCAGTATTACTGTTATAAGCTTGAAGCAATTTGGAGAAGTCGGGGTCATTACGATATTTAGATCGAATATCAAGGAAAGTCACTCCCGGTTCAATAACATCACCGTTGGCCATCACGCCTCGCCAACCGGAAGGAATGTAGACGGTCTGTTCGAAGAAGCGGCGGTAATCAGCACGGGTCTCGGGAACAGCCACTCCCTTCTCGTCACGGTATAAGTTCCACATCCGATCCAGTAATTCTTTGGCAATGACCCTGGCGTCATCATCTCCGGTGGCCGCGCTATAGTACATTAATGCTTTGGCCAACGCGGCGGTGACTCCCAGATCTTGTCCGTAAGTAAGGACAGACACATGGAGACCACTGTTGTAGCTATGGTCATCAGGATCCCAGTTTTGGGTATTGGCATTCCAATTTATGCCCGGTTGGCCTTGCCAATCCAGATCAGCTGGGATGGCAAAGGTACCGTCATCATTCAGCACCACCACTGACTTGGCCCAGGATATCCATTTATCCAAGATGAGCTTGGCTTTGGGATCTTCAGTCAAATAATAGTATTCAGCAACCCGTTCCATAGACCAAGCCTGCATCCCGAACCATCTATTACTGGGCGGGTCGTGATAGACCGGATCCTCATCGTAGGCCATTCCATAGAAGGTACTGGTTCCGGCCAGAGGCGTCCCATATTGCCCGTCCCAACTATTAGTGGCGCCACCGGCGATCGCGCCTTCCGCCGATTGGAGCCAGCGATAGAACTCTAATTGCCGTTGTAGACTGATGGACCAATCACGGACGGCATTCGGAGAGCGGGGCGCGAATTCCGGTACATTACTCAATACCCAAGCGGCGAGGGGGTTTTGGTAGCCAAAGTGGTTGAAGCTGCAGCCGATTCTCCAAGCCCAACCACTACTGGTATCGGTTGCGCCGCCCCAAGCATAGTACCAGGACAGCAAGTAATGTGCGCTGTCATAACCGGTCGCCCCTGGCGTACTGGGACTGGTGGTTCCTAACGGTTTGAAGTATTTGTCAAAGAAGGAGTATCTTAGGTAATCGCCCATCATTGCGCCTTTAGCGAGCAAGGAATCGACAATGGTGGAACCGCCTTGCTGGTCGGCCCAGACTTTAGCCCAGTATAAGGCTTGAATAGCCCGGGCGTCGGCATCAGGAGCGTTGGTGTAACGCCACTGTTTGGCATAGGAGGCGTCTCCGGTAAAGAGATCCAGGAACCCATTGGGTCCGCCCCAATTAAACTCTTCCCAAGAGGGATGCGGCACCGTTTCCCAACAGGATTCCTGGGGTCCCCGTTGGAAAGTATTGATGTAAGACGGTGTACTGACCCCGTCACCCCGCGAGCCATAGCCGTACCAGTTATCTACGTCAAGGAGCCAGTGCATACCGTAGATATCCGAAGTGCCGTAGGTAGATCTCAACTCAGCGTATAAGGGGTCGGTGCCTACGGAGACTGAAGAATCCAGTTCAGAAGGGTAGTAATCCGGTAAGTTCCATTCAGGGGCGTACGTAGCCGGACTGGATGGATCATAGAAATTGTTGGTGGGTTGGTCTTCATGCTGCGGGATCATGTATTTCTCCATATTTTGCCATGCTGTTTTCAGAGGTTCCCAATTGCCGGTTAATTTACCATAGACCGCTTCCAACCAAATCCAATAGCTGTAAGCTTCGGATGTGGTTTCATGGCCGTAGTCCGGAGCTTCCACGATCAGGGTTTCTATGGAGTGGTAAGGGATACCGTCCGGACTAAAATACCCATTGGCCGGGTCATGCAGATCATTCCAGAGCGCCAGGAAGCGGTCGTAGTAAGCACTGTCTGAGGTGACAGTAACTTCCACCGGCGCAGAGGAGGTTTTCGCGCCCACATTATCAGTGGCTACTGCGGTGATGGTATATGTCCCCATTTGAACTCCGGACCAAATAATTTCGTAGGGCAGTGTAGTTACTTCTCCGATCTTCAACGAGCCGGAGAAGAATTCCACCTTTACGATGTACCCGTCCGGGTCTTCTGCAATGGCGGATAAGACGATCTCTGCCGGGGAATTATAGGTTGACCCGTCTACCGGAGAGATGATGGTGACTGAAGGCGGTTCAGTCGGCGGCAGATTAACGGTGATCCGCACCGGCGCCGATTCAGCCATAGCATTCTGATCATCATAAGCTTTAACGGTTAGGGTATGTGTTCCGACGGGCACATCACTCCACAGGAACTCGTATGGCGCATTAAGAACCGTACCGATCAAGGTTTGGCCGTTGTAGAATTCCACCTTTGTGATGGTACCGTCGGGGTCAGATGCGGTGGCTTCAAGTAACAGATCCAAGGGTGTCTCAAAGACCGCTCCATTTTTAGGACTGGTCAACGTTGCGGCGGGTAAGTTATTGGGCTCCTGACCGTAGATGAGTACGCCCCCTTGGTAGACAGGGATATAAGGTGTCGTCTTGAAGCTAGAGGTTAATCCTTGTGTTGACCAATCGTTTCCACCATCCCAGCCTTGCCGCCACCCGGTCAGGTGCAGACAGAAACTAACCTCAAATCTGGATCCCGGATTTAACGTAACGCTACCGAAATCGAACTCGTAATAGTATTGATGTCGGCCGGAGTTGAAGGCGGTTAACACTGGAGAAGCCACCGACGCACTGGAGTGGTAGATCTCCAGTTGCAGATCGTCCGGGGAATAATCGGAGGCCAGGATCTCGCTGACGTCAATAAAGTACTTGACGGAGAGGTTGTTCAAGGCAGTATTCCCGTCATTATAAATATGCATTCGTACTTGTGTCATGATATTATTGTTCTGTTCGGCAACGGCTTCTACCCGCACCCCTTCGACTACTTGTCCGGAGGCTGTTTTGGCTGAGACCTCTAGTGAAGGGGCGGATTCCTTTCCACCAATGTCCACGGCGGTAACCACATAATAGTAAGTAGTATTGGCAGACAGATTAGTATGTGTAAAATTACTTGTAGTGGTCTGGGCTATTAGATTTCCGGTACTGGGCGTGACTCCGGCAGTGGTCGCCGCGTAGATCCGGTAACCGGCCAAATTGGGTTCGCTATTATCCGCCCAGTCCAGACTGATCTGGCTGGACCCTAACGTAGTAGCGCGTAAGCCGCTGGGGGCAGACAGGCCGGGATCGCCCGTCGTTACGGTGACTCGAACCGGCGCGGAGACTGTAGCTAATGCCTCGTTGTCAACGGCCCTGGCAGTGATGGTATAGTCGCCTGCCGCCACTAGCGACCAAGTAAAAGAGTACGGAGCAGTGGTATCCTCACCCAATTTTGTGCTGCCATTGAAGAACTCCACTTTGGTTACTATGCCGTCCTGATCGGCAGCAATAGCCTCAATGGTAATAGTTGCCGGTGCAGTAAAGACCGTCCCGTCCAGCGGGTTGACGACTGTGACGGAAGGAGGATGACCACTTCCCGGTGTAGGCTCCGTTCCATAAATCAGGCTACCGTTTTGATAGACCGGGATATATGTGGTTCTGGCATTATTCGAAGTCAAACCCGTAAATGACCAGTCATTTTCGGCATTCCACACCGATTGCCAGCCGCTCAGATGTATGCTGAAGTTTGCTTCTATATGGCGCCCGGCGGCCAAGGAGAAGGTACCCCAATCCAGTTCAAAGTAGTAAATGTGATTGGCTTGATCGTAAGGTTCCAAGGAAATCGTCGCCGGGGCGCTGCTGTAATAGAGGTCCAAGGTTACATTGCCAGTGGGATATCCGGCAGAAACGACTTCGCTAAGATCAAGGAAGTAGCGGGCGGATAAACCGGAAATAGTTTGTGTATCATCATTATGCAAGAACATGCGGATTTGGGTGGCCTGTGCGCTTGCTTGGTCGTACCGGGCCTCCACACGCACCAGGTAAGCAGCGGCTTCATCTGTTGCTGCCGAAACCTCGGTTGAGGGCGGGGACTCATTGTTACTGGTATCAACAGCGGTCACCTTGTAGTATCGCCTGACCCCCGGAGCTAGACCGCTGTGGGTATAGGCGCTATTCGCCACCTCCGCCACTAAAGATGCGGTCCCTATGGCAAAACCGGCTGTTGATCCGGAATATACCCGATACTTGGCGAGGTCGCTTTCTGTGTTGTCGGCCCAGTCCAAGATGATTCGGTCTGTACCTCCGCTCACTGCCGTTAAGCCCGAGGGCGCGGAGGGAGGAACCGTATCCGGATCCTCGGTTATGGCGCTGACTTCAGCGGAAGGGTTGGATTCATTTCCATCCGTATCTACAGCGGTCACTTTAAAGTAATAGATAGTGGCAGGTGTCAGGCTACCAACACTATACTTGCTGTCTATGGTCTCGCCAATGAAGGTATCGGCACTGATGGAGAATTCCGGTCTGGTATGGACGTACACCTTATACTTGGTTAAATCGTCTTCATTATTGTCCGCCCAGTCCAAATTGATTTGGACAGCACTGACCGTGGTGGCGGTAAGTCCGGTAGGAGGCGCGGGCGGGTTTTGATCCGGGAGGTGAGTTGTAGCCCTGGCCATGCTGGAGGGATACGACTCGTTACCACTGGTGTCAACAGCAGTTACTCTATAGTAGTAAGTAACGCCGGGAGTCAGTCCGGTATGGGAATAGTTACTGACACTGGTTTCCTTGAGCAATGTAGAAGCATCCGGTGTAAAATTGCTGTTTGTACTTCCATACACTCTGTACTTAGCGAAATCAGCTTCACTATTATCGTCCCAGTCCAGATCGATCCGGGTCCTACCGACTGCCTGCGCGACCAGACCCAAGGGGGAAGCAGGCGGTATCTCATCCATAACCGGCGGTTCACCCCATAAGTAGACACCATTGTCGTAAACCGGGATATACGGGGTTTTAATCACTGAACTGCCAAGTCCTTGATAAGACCAGTCATTAGTGGGATCCCAAGCGTTGGTGTTGGTCGGTAAACCGATTCTGAACTGAACTTCCTTACGGTAGTCCGATTGTCCGCCAGGGAAGATTTTGACTCCGGAAAAATCTAAAATCACATAGTAAATGTTCTTTTCGGCATCAGAAGGTAAGACCCTTGAGATGGTCGCGCCATTGTTGTAATTCAAGGTCAATTCTAGATCGTTTACTGTATATCCTGCGGCGAAGACTTCACTCAAATCCATGTAGTATCTGAAGGAGAGCTTGTCCGTAACCCGGGCGGGCCAACCTGAACGGTTGATTGGATAGAAGGATGAATGAAAGCAGATAGGCGTTGAATGCTTTGGGACTGATCTTCAATAATCATTGGAGGGAATTGAGGATGTGTGGTAATTTATAGTAGTGTTAGTGGAAGTAAGCTGATAGTACGCTACTTAAGATAATAGCCTGTCAGTGGCTGTTGTTCGTTGGAGGAGTTGAGAAAGAATTACTGCAGATAGCAGGTATAGAGATCTGATTGTTAACATATTTTACTATTATGTAAACATTTTACTAAAATTGTATCTTTTTGTAAATTAGCAATCTGATCCATCCGTATTTCTCCAATTTTTTATAAGCATGTCAGATTTTAGAGAAGAATCTTTAACCAATGGATTTTAATTAACACTAGACAAAATGGAGAAAGAGAGTCTATATAACTCTTGACACCTATCTGTAATTGTGGTAGATTTTATTAGTAACTAACTGATCGCATGGTATTGAGGCGATTGAGGAGTTCAACGGTTACGCACAGGAAAAAGAATAAAGTCTGTTCAGACTTTATCGCAGCCTATAGGTTGTTTTTTTCTGTCTATTTTTTTCTGGAGGTGGAGCAGGTGCGCGAAGGAATAACCTTAGCCTGTACAGAGTGTAAGAATAGGAATTATCGCACCAATAAGAACAAGAAGAATACTCCCGATCGGTTGGAATTAAGAAAGTATTGTAAGTTCTGTCGTCAAGAAACCGTCCATCGGGAAACCCGGTAAAGGTGGGAAAGTAATGGCTGCAAAAAGCGGAGGGAATATCGGTAAATACTTTCGGAGTGTAATTGCTGAACTAAAGAAAGTATCTTGGCCCAACCGTCGTGAAACAACAACCTATACCATTGTGGTGATTGTTACTGTTTTAGTGCTGGGGTTGCTTGTTGGGGTATTCGATCTTATCCTTAGTTTTTTATCTGCTAAACTATGAGTGGTTTAAAGATGCGCCCTTTGAAATTATGGTATAACGTTTTGATGCAGTGTTATAATAACCTGTATTAAAGAACTTTAATTTACGGTATATACTGCAGCGGGTTATCTATCGTAGACGTATGTTTTGTACATAAGCGTACGTTTATGGATATAGCCTATGTTTAGAATAAAGCGGGCGCTAACGTTTGTGTATTGACGGGTGGGATATTCATGGAAAAAGCCTGGTACGTTATTCATACGTATTCTGGTTATGAAAACAAGGTAAAAGCGAACTTGGAAAAAAGAGTCGCTTCCATGGCTATGGAGGATAAGATCTTCCGTGTTTTGGTGCCCATGGAAGAGGAATATGAGTATAAAGATGGTAAACGTAAACTTACCAAGAAGAAGATATACCCGGGCTATGTTATAGTGGAAATGATTATGTCTGATGATTCTTGGTATGTGGTGCGGAATACCCCCGGAGTTACAGGTTTTGTCGGTTCGGGCGCTAAACCCCTTGCTTTACAGGAGAAGGAGATTAATCTTATTCTTCAACAGATGGGGATGGACGAACCACGGCCTCGGATTGACTTTGAAGCCGGGGAACCGGTGCGGGTAATTCGTGGTCCCTTTGAAAACTTTTCCGGAATTATCGAAGAGATTAACCCGGAGAAAGGAAAGCTTAAGGTGTTGGTTTCCATGTTTGGCCGCGAGACACCGGTTGAACTGGAGTATAATCAAGTAGAGAAGATCTAATGTACTGAATTGCACGTCTATTAATTATAATAGTGGTTAGTGGCGAAATACCACTCCATGGTCTCATTTAGCTGGTCAGTGGGAGGGTTAGTCAACCCGCTACCACCACATAATATCTAAGGAGGTGTCAGGGCAATGGCCAAAAAAGTATCGGGCTACATTAAACTGCAAATTCCTGCAGGTAAAGCAACTCCTGCTCCGCCCGTCGGTCCCGCCCTCGGACAACATGGCGTCAATATCATGGAGTTTTGTAAGAGTTTCAATGAAAGAACCTCCGGTCAAGCCGGGATGATCATTCCGGTTGTTATTACTGTCTATGAAGACCGTTCTTTTTCTTTCATTACCAAAACTCCGCCTGTTCCGGTGTTGCTGAAGAAAGCCATCAATTTGGAAAAAGGTTCAGGTGTGCCGAATCGGGATAAGGTTGGAAAGATTAGTAAGGATAAAGTCAGAGAGATTGCCGAACTGAAAATGCCTGACCTCAATGCTGCCAGTATTGAAGCTGCTATGCTCATGGTGGAAGGAACCGCCCGCAGTATGGGTATTGTGGTTGAGTAAAGAGGAGACGGCTTTGTTTCGGTGGGAGGATGTTTTATGCGCATAGTGCGCATAGGCTCCATGTGTTGCGTGCATATTGCATATGGCGCATATTGCATATGGCGCATATTGCATATGCGGAATAATATTACGCATGCATGGAAAGTAAGAGAAGCGCCTATGAGCGCTGTCATCCGTTAAAACCACATTTTGTGAGGAGGAAGGAACATGCCAAAACATGGCAAGAAATATTTGGAGATGGCCAAAGCCATTGATCGAGAGAAATTGTATAACCCGCAAGAAGCCTTGGCGCTCCTCAAAGAGATTGTGAAGGGAAATTTTGACCAAACCGTAGAGGTCGCTGTGCGCTTGGGCGTTGATCCCCGGCATGCCGACCAACAAGTGCGGGGCGCAGTGGTTCTGCCGCACGGTACCGGACGAACTGTGCGCGTATTGGTCTTTGCCAAGGGCGACAAAGCAAAAGAGGCTCAAGAGGTCGGCGCTGACCGGGTAGGAGCTGAAGAAGTGGTTGAAGAAATTCAAAAAGGCTGGCTCGATTTTGACGTCGCCGTGGCCACCCCTGACATGATGGGCACAGTTGGGAAACTTGGAAAGATCCTCGGTCCTAAAGGCTTGATGCCCAATCCTAAAACAGGTACGGTCACCTTTGACGTAGGTAAAGCCGTACGGGAGATTAAAGCCGGTAAAGTTGAGTATAGATTAGATAAGACCAGTATTATTCATGTGCCGGTTGGGAAGATCTCTTTTTCCGTTGAGAACCTGGTGGAGAACTTTAAGACTCTAATAAACGCTATTGTTAAGGCTAAGCCGTCTGGAGCAAAGGGAACCTATATCAAGAGCATCACCATTTCCTCCACTTTTAGCCCAGGGATTAAGATCTCACCGCAAGCGGCTACCCAAAGCACAGGTGTTGAACGGTAAACGGACCGTGGAATCTCACACGTGTTTATAACAACTGAATCGATCTTTGAAGCCCGCAGTTGGTGCGTGCTTAACTCTTGCCATAGACAGCAGGTTTACTATAGAGATATAGTGAATAATGGTCAAAACGACCGCCTGCCGAGGCTGGGTGTGGCGTAGATATTACGCTTAAACCGTTAACTGGAACGGACCCTAACCTCTGTAAGTTTATGGGTTCGTTCTTTCTTTATTACGCTGCACGTCCGGATGCTTCTTCCTATGGGGTTAAGAAAACTTTTTTGCAGAAGATTTTCTGGCAGAAAACTTTTCCGGGAGAAAATTGTCTCAAGTGAAGAAGTGCGGTAATTGTGCTGATGTAGAAAAAATTGGGAGGTGAGAAAATGGCAAGACCGGAAAAAGAGGCTGCAGTAGCGGAAATACAGAAAAAACTATCGAGTTCCCAATCGGTAATCCTTACCGATTATCGTGGTCTTAATGTGCAGGAAGTAACGGAACTCCGTAAAAAACTCCGGGAAGTAGGAGTAGAGTTCAAGGTAGTGAAGAATACTTTAACAAAACTGGCAGCGAAGAACGCGGCAATCGAGGGGTTGGATGATCTTATGGAAGGACCGATCGCTTTGGCCTTTGGCTACGATGATCCGGTGGCTCCAGCCAAGGTACTCGCTGAATTTGCCAAGGATCATCAGAGCCTTGA